>URVC01000005.1 GCA_900551245.1 uncultured bacterium
TCCAGGAATTTTTTGCGCAGTGCCGGGTTCTCAAGGAGTCGGAGCGTCCATCTTCACCGGTCGCGCAAGCCATTTCTTATGCGTTGAACATTGAAGCGGAACTCAAAAAGTTCCTGAAGGATTCCAGACTGAATATCGACAACAATCCGGCTGAGCGCCTCAATCGAGGAATTGCGATCATACGAAAGAACTGTCTCTTTGCCGGAAGTGAAGCCGGTGGGCAGCGGCTCGCAATTCTGTATTCATTCGCCGCAACATGCAAAGCGAACGGCATCTGCTTTCGCAAGTGGCTCGAAGACGTTCTGCCGCGTTTGAATGCCACTCCGGCAGAGCAGATTGATTCTCTGATCCCCAAGGGAGAAGCAAAATAGTCAATAAGCTCAGGCTCATTATTATGAAGCGGGGAATGCCGTCTGGCGCTCAAACGCCAGACGGCATCATTTTTCTCCTGGCTCTAATTTTTTCCAAAGCTCCACCGCGATATCCCCCTCACCATGGGGCTCACTGGGCATATACGAACAGCGCGTATATTTTCTGTCTGTTCCGCCGGCTGTTGCGAGGGGTTTAGTCCGCGGAGAAACCCGCTTCGTCGACCAGAAGCTGCTTGAGTTTGGAGAGCGCCTGATTCTGGATCTGGCGGACCCGTTCCCGGGTGCGGCCGATCTCCTGGCTGACCTCTTCGAGGGTCAGCGGGCGGTTGCCGTGCAGGCCGAACCGCATTTCCAGAATGCGCCGCTCGCGGTCTTCCAGTTTTTCGAGCAGGTCCATCAGCCGGAAGACCGATTCGACGTCTCCCAGGATCTGGTCCGGCGTCATCGCGTGGCGGTCCGGAATGATGTCCTGAAATTCCCCTTCCTCGCCCTGCTGGATCGGGTCGTGCAGCGAGAAGGTGCGCAGATCGGCCAGACGGAGGCCGGCGACGGTGCGTTCGCTGAAGTCGAGATGTTCTGCGATCTCCGCATCCGTCGGCTCACGGCCGAGCTCTTCGGCCAGTTTCATGCGGACCGATTTGATCTTGTTGATCTTGCCCGCCGACTGGACCGGAATGCGGATGGTCCGGCTCTGGTTGGCCAGGGCGCGGCGCATCGACTGCTTGATCCACCAGGCGGCATAGCTGCTGAACTTCGCCCCCTTGGCCGGGTCGAACTTCTCCACCGCCCGCATCAGGCCGATGTTGCCTTCGGAGATCAGGTCGAGCAACGGCAGCCCCAGCCCCTTGAAGTCGTGGGCGATCTTGACCACCAGGCGGAGATTCGCCTTGATGAGCGTGGAACGGGCATCTTCGTGACGGTCGAGGTCGCCGCAGTGAATGGCGTCGGCCAGCTCCGCCTCTTCCTTTTTGTTGACCAGAGGAATCCGGGCGATTTCCCCCATGTAGACCTTCATGGTATCGTTCTTGGTGCCGGCGATCACCTTGGAGTCGAGCGCGATTTTGCGCGCGGAATCCTTCTCCTGCTTGGTGCGGGGTCTGGCGGCGGCTTCGCCGCTCTTGCGGCGGCGTCTGGCCTCCGCTTCCGCGTCATGTTTTGCCCCGGGAGCGGATTTGGGAGTCTTCGGCGCAAATTTGACCGGAGGAGCCTCCACCTTCTTGATGACGAGTTTGCGGCCGGCGCGGGATTCCGCGAGCGGTTCGACGGAGGGGAAGTCATCCTCTTCCTCCGGGAGGTCGGGCAGAGGGGCAAGCGGTACCGCCGGCGCGATTCCGGCGGCGCACCTCTTTGATCCGAACTCCGTCTCTTCATCCGATTTCACTTTCCGGGTGGTGTCCGCTGTTGGGGCGGACTTTGACGCGAAGTTCTGTTCTGTCATGGAGGATCCTTTTTCCGCGCACCGAAAATAGACCGGAATTCGCCGGCGGACGCGGAAATTTTAAAATTATTTCAACTTTTATTGATAAACCCGGACTTTGCCGCTACCAAAATTCACAAATGCGGCTTATAATAAAACGGTGCAAACAACCGGGGTTTGTTATTTGCAACCTCTTAAATGGAACAACATATAGTAAAATGGGCAAAAATCAAGCCGCAAGAGCGGTGAATTGGCGTAAAATCCTGAAAAATTATCTGGCCGATTCCGCCGCGGGGGCCGTCAGCCGGGGGGGAGTGGATCCCGGCTCGGTCGCTCTGCCCCTGTTGCGCGCGGCTTCCGCCGGAGATTCCCCGCTGATCGCCGCACTGCCCGAACTCAATCTGGTCGATCGCGTCGTCGCCGAAATCGAGGCGCTCACCCGCGAACTGGAGATCGATCTGCGAATGCTGGTGATTCCGGAGTCCGGCCGGGGGAAACTGCTCTTCCCCGGCGGAGAGAGCCGCCGGGCGCGGGCGCTCAATTCGGCGCTCAACGGCCAGTTCGATCTGGTGATCGGCAGCATCCATGCCCTGCTGGCGCCGGCGCCGCCGCCGGAGGAGACCCGCGACGCTCAGCTGGTGCTGGTTCCCGGCATGGAGATCCCGATCGGCGACCTGGTCGAGAAGCTGGTGCGGCTCGACTACGACGACGAGTACGAGGTCTCCGTCGCGGGGGAGTTCGCCCGCCGCGGCGGAATCGTTGACATTTTCAGCCCCGCGCACGACGCCCCCTGCCGGATTGAATTTTTCGGCGACGAAATCGATTCCATGCGCACCTTTTCGCCGGAGACCCAGCGCTCCACCGGGAGCGTCTCCGAATACCGGGTGATCGGCCGGGCGGGAATCACCGCGGGCGGTGCGGCCGATGCTGATCTCTTCTGCTATTTCGCCCACCGCAACTGGCGGCTGCTGACGGTCTATCCCGAAAACTGTCTGGAGCGGCTGGAAAAATACTCCTCAACGGAGGTGTGCCGCCGGTGGGAGAGTTTGTGGGAGGAGAAGGAGGCCGCACAGGAGGCCATCGCCTTCTACGATGCCGCCTCCGAGGCGTATCACCCGGAAGCGGAGGCGGCCGACGTCTTCCCCGCGGCCGGCGAGATCGCCGGCGAAATCGGCGAAAGCGCGAAGGCGGGCGCAGAGGAGCTCCGGCGGCAGATGCTGCTCGGCAACCTCCGTCGCGCCGCCGATTCCGGCATGCACGTGGTGGCGCTGGCCCCCCATCTGGAAAATCTCCCCGCGCTCGAAGCGTGGTGTTCCCGGAACGAACTGGCCGTCTGCCACCCCTCGTTCGACGTCGCCGGGATCGGCGCCGGATTTTCTCTGCCCGCCGAACGGCTGCTGCTCATCACCGAAAAGGAGCTGATCACCGCCGGTTTCTCCCGCGAAGGGCGGACGGCGGAAGGGGAGGTTCCGGCTCCGGTCCGTGCGGACCCGGCGGCGGTTCCGGTGCCGGAGTTTTCGCTCGCCGACCTCGACGAGGGGGACTACGCGGTGCATCTCGACCACGGCATCGGCATTTTCCGGGGATTCCGCACGCTGACCAGCCGAGGCGTCTCCCGCGAAGTGCTGGTGATCGAGTATGCGGACAATCAGATCCTCTACGTGCCGCTGCTTCAGGCGCACAAGGTGAGCCGCTACCTCGGCAGTCCCGGCAAAGTGACGCTGCACCGGCTCGGCGGAGTGCGCTGGAGCCGGGACAAGGAGAGCGCCCGGCGGAGCGTCCGCTCCTACGCCGCGGATATGCTCCGGCTTCAGGCGATGCGGCAGGCGGCGCCGGGCATCGTCTTCCCGCCGGACACGGCGGAGACCCGCGCCTTTCTGCGTGCCTTCCCCTTCAACGACACCCCGGACCAGCGCCGCTCGACCGCGGAGATCCGGGCCGACATGGAGTCGCCGCGCCCGATGGACCGGCTGCTCTGCGGCGACGTCGGCTACGGCAAGACGGAGATCGCCATGCGGGCGGCGTTCAAGGCGGTTTCCGCCGGATATCAGGTGGCGATTCTGGCGCCGACCACGGTGCTGGCGCAGCAGCATTACTACAGCTTCCGGGAGCGGTTCGCCGCCTACCCCTACACGATCGACGTGCTCAGCCGGTTCCGGACCGCCGCGGAGCAGAATGAAATCATCCGCCGGCTCGGCAACGGCGGAATCGATATCATCATCGGCACCCACCGGCTCTGCAATCCGGAGCTGAAGTTCCACAATCTCGGGCTGGTGGTGATCGACGAGGAGCAGCGGTTCGGCGTCAAGCACAAGGAGCGGCTCCGCCGGTTCCGCGCCGAAGTGGATGTGCTCACCATGTCGGCGACGCCGATTCCGCGGACGCTCTATCTGGCGATGGCCGGAGCGCGCGACCTGAGCACGCTGATGACCGCGCCGAAGCTCCGGCTGCCGGTCAAGACGGTGATCGCCCCCGAGGAGGACCGGCTGGTGGTGCAGGCGATCGAGGCGGAACTCGCCCGCGGCGGGCAGGTCTACTATCTGCACAACCGGGTGCGCACGATCGAGGAGGTGGCGAAGAAACTCCGCTCCCTGCTGCCGGACGTCCGCTTCGCCGTCGCCCACGGGCAGATGCCGGAAGAAGAGCTCGAGGCGGTCATGACCAGCTTCCTCGAAGGGAAGATCGACTGTCTGGTCAGCAGTACCATCATCGAATCCGGACTCGACGTGCCGAACGCCAACACCATCATCATCGAACGGGCCGACCGGTTCGGACTGGCCGAACTCTATCAGCTCCGCGGGCGGGTGGGCCGCTGGAAGCACCAGGCCTACGCCTACATGCTTCTGCCGAAGAGCCAGCTGGTGAGCTCCGACGCGCGCAAGCGGCTCTCGGCGATCCGCCGCTGTTCCAATCTGGGCGCGGGATTTCAGCTGGCGCTGCGCGACCTGGAGATCCGCGGCTCGGGCAACCTGCTCGGCGCGGAACAGTCGGGCCACCTCAACACCATCGGATTCGACCTCTACTGCCATCTGCTCAAGCAGGAGGTCGGCAAACTGCGCGGCGAGAAGAGCGAATTTCTGCCGGAGGTGGAGATGGCGATCGATTTCATCAGTTTCACGCTGACCGCGCCGGAAGGAAAGCTCGCCGCGGCGTTTCCGCCGGAATACATCGGCGGGGACCGTCTCCGCCTCGACGCCTACCGGCGGCTGAGCGCGCTCAACTCCGAAACGGAACTCGCCGATTTTTCCGCCGAACTGCGCGACCGCTACGGGAAACTGCCGAAGTGTGCGGAAACTCTGCTGGAGGTGGTCCGGCTGCGGATTCTGGCCGCACAGGCCGGATACGAACACTTCACCGTGGTCGACGGTCGGGTGACGCTCAACAACCCCGGCGGCACCATCTACCGGAAAAAGGGGTTGCAGCCGGTGATCGATTATCGCAATCCGCCGGAACTGCGGCTGGTGCATCTGCAGGCGCTGTTGCGGGAGATTCCCCGGAAGGAGCCGCGGCCGTGAACCGGATTGATCTGCACACTCACAGCTGCTGTTCCGACGGGAGCTGCACGCCGACGGAACTGGTGGAGCTCGCCGCCGCGGCCGGAGTCGGCGCCATCGCCCTCACCGACCACGACACCGTCGCCGGGATTCCGGAGTTTCTGGAGGCGGGGCGGCGCCATCCGGAGGTCGAGACGGTGCCCGGCGTGGAACTCTCGACCATGTTCAGCAACCGGGAACTGCATATGGTCGGGCTCTTCATCGACCCGGAGACGCCGGTATTGACGGCGTTTCTCGAGGAGATGCGGGAGGGGCGCCGCCGCCGCAATGAACAGATCCGGCTCAAACTCAATACGCTCGGATTCCCGGTGACCTGGGATGATCCGGCGTTTGCCGGCGCCGACTCCGACAGCGCCAGCATCGGGCGGCCTCACTTCGCCCGCGCCCTGATGCATAAATACGGATTCCCCACCATGCAGTCGGTTTTCGACCGGCTGCTCAAGCGGGGCTGTGCGGCCTATGTGCCGCGCGAACTGCCCGATCCGGCCCGCGCCATCGAGGTGATTCACGCGGCCGGCGGCATCGCCGTCTGGGCGCACCCGGTCTACCGGGAGCGCAACGAACGCGCCTGGGCGAAGCGGATCATGAGGCGGTTCTCTCCGCTCGGGCTCGACGCGGTCGAAGGGTATTACAGCATGTTCGGCCCGCAGGAGACCGCGCTGGTGCTCGAACTGGCCGGCCTCTACCATCTGGCCGTCTCAGGCGGGAGCGATTTTCACGGGGCGAACTCCCCCAACATCCAGCTCGGCTCCGGCGCGGGCGGGTTGCTCGTGCCGCCGGAACTCCTGAACGGGCTCAAGGCGCGCTGTGTTGCGCGGCGGGCGGCTGTTGACAAACCCGGATTGCCGTGATATCTTTTAATCCGGTCACGAATTCAGAGGAGGAGAGAACCCATGAAATATATCGGAGCACACGTCAGCATCGCCGGCGGCGTCGAGAATGCGCCGGTCAACGCGCACGAACTGGGCGCGACCGCGTTCGCCATGTTCACCAAGAATCAGCGGCAGTGGTCGGCGCCGCCGTACAAGGAGGAGGCGGTCGCCGCGTTCCGGGAGAACTGCCGGGCGTTCGGCTACCGGCCGGAACTCATTCTGCCGCACGACAGCTACCTCATCAATCTCGGGCAGCCGGATCCGGGCAAGCGCCGCAACGCGGTCGCCGCCTTCATCGGCGAGATGGAGCGCTGCCATCAGCTCGGGCTGGTCAAGCTGAACTTCCACCCCGGCAGTCATCTCAAACTAATTCCGGAGGAGGAGGATCTGCGGCTGATCGCCGAAGGAGTGCGTGAGGCGGTCGATACCGTTCCCGAGGTGATCGCGGTCTTTGAAAACACCGCCGGGCAGGGAACCAACGTCGGATACGCGTTCGAACAGCTTGCGACGATGCTCGAAGCGGTCGACCGCCCAGGACGGGTGGGGGTCTGCCTCGACACCTGCCACACCTTCGCGGCCGGATACGATCTGGTCACGCCGGAGGGGTACGAGAAGACCTTTGCCGAATTCGACCGGCTGATCGGATTTTCCTTTCTGCAGGGGATGCACATCAACGACTCCAAGAGCAAGCTCGGCGGGCGGCTGGACCGGCACGACAGCATCGGGCACGGGGAACTCGGCTGGGAGTTTTTCCGGCGGCTGATGCAGGATCCCCGGTTCGACGACATTCCGCTGGTGCTCGAGACGATCGACGAAAGTTTGTGGAAGCAGGAGATTGCGGCATTGCAGGCGCTCAGCCGCGGCGAACCGCTGCCGTAGTCGGCCGGAAGGTTGGGAAAAGGAAGAGCGCGGGCAGGAAAGAACCTTTCCTGAGAAGGGTTCCCCTTCCCGCGTTTCCCTCGCAGAAAACCTTCTTCTTCCGGCATTCCCTCTTTCGCGACAACGTTTCTTTCCCGCTTCTTCTCGTTCCGCCGGTCATGAGCGTCCGCTTTTTCTGGGCGCGCCGGAAAAACGGAACGCGCGGATGTATTGCAGCGAATGTTCCATCCGGTAGTTCTGGGGGGTGGTCTTGAGGTAGCGTTTGAACTGCCGGGAAAAGTAGCTGGAGCTGCAGAATCCGCATTCGGCGGCGATCTCTTTGAGGGAGAGGTCGGTTGTCGCCAGCATCTGCTTGGCCAGTTCGAGGCGGCGTTGCGTCAGCCAGGTCCATACGGAAGAGCCGAAGACCAGCTTAAAACAGCGGCAGAAATGGGCGCGGCTCATGTTGGCGTGGCCGGCAAGCTCCTCCAGCGTCAGGTTGTCGGTCAGATGCTGTTCGAGGTACAGCGAGGCGGCGTTGACGGCGTCATGAATTTCGGTGCGGACGGAATTTCGCGCCGCCGGGCGGGAGTGCAGGCGGCCGAGCAGAATCAGAAAATCGATGACTCCGTTGCAAACGACCGTCTGATAGCCCTGGGCGCGCAGGGAGAGTTCACCGACCAGATGGTTGATTTTTTCGACGGCGGCGGGGAAGTATTCCGGCGGGATATGGAGTTTGGATGGCGGTTCTTTTTCCGGCCGGTCGAAGAGCTGCTTGAGGTTTGCCATATCGCGGATCGGCGCGAGCTCCTCCTCCAGCTGCGTCTTCTGCAGCAGAATGTTGAACAGCCACAACCTGTGGCATCCGGTGTACCAGTGGATTTCGCCTGGATGGACGGCGAAACAGTCGCCGAGGCCGAACTCCATCGTGCTCTCATCGCCGCATCTGTTGCGCCAATGGTGGGTGCCGTGCCCGCGGATGACGAAAACAAGTTCGTAAAAATCGTGGTCATGCGGGGAGACCGCCTGCGGGTGATAGGTGGACAGGATGATGAATTTCAGGTTGTTTGCGCTGGAGCAATGGTTCCACTGATAGTGTTCCGGCAGTGCCCGGAACTCCTGTTCGGTCTGAATTTCTGAAAATTTGAACGGCATGTGCAGCGCCTCCGCTTCCGGTACCAATCCCTCTTTATTATAGATGGGCTGTGTGAATTTGCAATTCAGATCGGGCAAAAGTTTCCGGATTCCACCCGGCCGCCCGGTCTCCCGACCGGACGGCGTCGGCTGGAGGGGGCCGTCACTTCTCGCTTCTGAACAGGAAACGGATGTTGCGCACCTGATAGATCAGTTTTTCCTGTTTGCCGGAGAGGGCGATCTGGAATCGTTCCACCTCTTCCGGAGTCTTCAGATTTTCAAAGAGGATCCGATAGTTCTTCCACTCTCCCGTCGGTTGCGGATAGGATTCCCGGGCCTGCACGTGGTTGCCGAAGAAATAGACCAGCGGATACATTGCATCCGCCGGATTGCCGTCCACTTTGAGTTCAAACTCCATTCCGACTGCGCCGCGGAGCGACTCCTGGGGGAGCAGCAAGGGCAGAGAGGGGGCCGCCCAGCGGTTGGTCACGTTGTGGAAGTCGATTTCGAACACGACGGAATTTTCACTGCTGTTCCCGCGGATGGACATTTTACCGGAGCTGTTGGTGCGCCATGCGTCCGGCTGCCCGGCGCGCGGGAGCGGTGTGGCCTGGAGCAGTTCGCCCACCTTCCGGTAGGGAATGACTAGCGAAGTGATCGCCTGTCCGTTGAAACGGCCGGAGAAGCGGAACTCTCCGGTCTTCGCTTCCGGTACCGGGAATTGAAGGTCAAGCTGCTTTTTCTCCCAGGGCGCGAGCGACACGGGCTGCGGAAAATCCACGGCGGAGCAATGCAGAACGCCCTGTTTGCTTTCCGCAGAGAGGTTGAACAGCTCCACCCGGATTCCGACCGGTTCGCTTTCGCTCCGGAAATCGACGAAATCACGGCCGGAGGAGAGACGCAGATTCCGGGTGAGCACCGCCTTCAGGACGACGGTGCGGTCCCCGGCGAAGGGAGCCATGCCGGCGGCGTCCCGCTTCACCGCGGGCTGGGCCGGTTTCAGGCCGGAGAGGCCCTCCAGATAGCGGACATAGCGGTCCGCCTTCAAATGGAGCGTGTTTCCCGGCGCGGCCTTGACCGTCTCGCGGCGGCCGAAGGGATCGGTGACATGACAGACGCCGGCGGGCGCCTCCAGAACGAATTCCCGCTCCAGGGGCGAGGAATTCTCCCGGGCGGCGTTTTCGGTCTTCTGCGTTTCGAGCGGGGAACGGCTCCAGAAGGCGAGAATCTGCGACCCGTCCTCCCGTTCAAACAGGAACGAACGGACACCGTTTCGCTCTTCGCACTCTCCCAGCAGCGTTGTGCCGCTGAGCAGGCGGCTCTGCACGGCGAGCGCGACGAAGGCCGGCTTCACCGTGTAATTTTGCCGGAGCAGTCCCCACATTTTCGCTCCGCCGATTTCGTTGAACGGGGGCAGGACGAAGGGGAAGACCTTGCCCACGCCCAGCTGTTTCAGCAGGATCACCGATTTCGGATGGAATTCGGCGACCATCAGCTCCTGCTCATAGCTCTGTTCCAGTTTCCCGGGGGTGCAGGAGGGCAGCGCGGCCTGTCCTTCCACATTGGTTCCGGTTTCGGTGAACCAGACCGGCGGTTTCCGGCCGGCGCGGTCAATGAGGGCGTAAATCTCCTGCAGCAGTGCCGGATATTCCGCCGGCATGAGGTAGGTGTGGTAGTTGAAAATATCGTAATAGAAGTCGAGATCGGAGGCGAACGCGCTCTTCACGAAGTTCCGGACCGGGAAGAGACACATCGCCCCGGTCAGGACCGCCGCATCCGGGGTCCCGGCCTTGAATCCCAGGCTGGCCGCCTTCATGGCCGAGGCGAAATTCCAGGCGGATTCCTGGGCAAACCCGACGTCCGGTTCATTCCAGAACTCCCAGGCGTTGACCTTGTCCCGATACCGTTCCGCCGCGCTCCGGCAGAACCGGTAGACGGCGAGGAGATCGTCCGGAATGTGGGCCGGCGCCACGGAGTTGTCATCGGAGCCATCCTGATAGCGCGCCCAGCGGGGGGAGTCGCGGAAACAGCCGGTAATTTTCACCCCGGCCTGATGGAGCAGCGAGAAGTTGTCGTCGAAAAGCTGCCAGTTCATCTTTCCCGGAACCGGTTCGATGCCCTTCCAGTTGAAAAACTCCCGCGCGTCGGAGAAACTGCACTGCCCGAGCAGACCGCTGACCGCCTCCCGGCCGGAGGCCGGCAGGTGCGGGTTGCCGGTTGCCGCGTGGGTGAGATAGGCCTGATTGGTGTTGAGCGCGAACGAGGTTGCGGTGGAGCCCGGCGGCGACGACGGCCCCGGCTGCACCGCGAATCCCAGAGCCGAGGCCTCATCGCCGTTCCAGCAGATCCGGTAGTAGCCGGACTCCAGCTTCGGGAGTTTCAGCTCCGCTCCGGCGAGGGTGCCGTCGCAGACGGCCTGTCCCCGCCAGTCGGTGACCCGGTATGCGGTTCCGGCCGGAACCGTGCCCTTCACTTCGAAGCGGATATCGTCCGCCGGAAACCAGCCGGTCGGCGAGGTGGCTGCCGGTTTCAGAAACATCTCCTGCGCCGCCAGAGAGAGGGTGAGTCCGAGGGAGAGAAAGAGGAGTGTTTTGTTCATCATGGTTGTCATTCCGCCATACGTTTCAATGCTTCCGCCATTGAGGAGGAGCTGTGGTATACATCGGGGGTGAAATTCCCGATCCACCCCTCCGGCACGTAGACCGCCGCCTGCACGATTCTTGCACTCCCATCGGTCAGAAAGCAGGTGGTTGCGTTCGAATGCAGTGCTTTATTCAAGTTGATGTTGGCGGCGGCACAGACTCCCATCACCCGGCGGGAGACGGCGCCGAATTTCTTCCCCCAGGAGGGGAACATCGACGGGGCCGTGTTGTTTCCGGTGTCGAAAAGCAGCATGTAATCGACGTTGAAGTTCATGTGATTCCAGCCGTTGGGCTCCCCGACTTTGCAGTGAAAGATCTCCGGCCGGTTTTCGGAGGACTGGTCGCCGTAGTAGCTCCCTGTCGGCCAGGTGACGGTATTGGGCAGATAGCCGCGTCGGGTGAGAATCCCCAGGCCGATGTCACAATAGGGGGCGGCGTAGTACTGGATGGAGCGCCGCTCGTTGCTGCCAGCTTCCCCGGCGATCAGGCTGGAGAGGACCGGCATCGTGTCGTCATCGAAATCCCCCGCGTAGCTGGCGGTTGTCTGCGCCAGTGTTTTCTGGGTGTTCAGACAGCCGATGGTCTTCGCCTTTTCCCGCGCCTTGTTGAGTGCGGGCAGCAGCATTGCCGCCAGGATTGCGATGATCGCGATCACGATCAGGAGTTCGATGAGGGTAAAAGATCGCCCCTGCTCTCTGCCGGTTCGATGATCCGGCGGACGGAAAAATTGAGGTTTCAACCGTGCCATCCTGTACTCCTTTCCTGAAAATTATGGGGTTGTCACTCCGTGAAGATCTCTTTCACCGCCTCCAGATAGCGGTATTCGGATTCGGTGTCCGGCTCCAGATAGCTGCCTTCGGTCCACTCGTTCCATGCGTTGAGGGTGATGATCCGCTGTTCCTCCGGCCGGAGAGCGATCCGGTCCCGGAAGAGCCGCAACGTCTCTGCGAACTGTTCCGGGGTGTTCTCCACGACCGGGTCATACGGATAGGAGCCGTGAAGAAAGCGGTCGCTCTGCACGGTGCGCGGCGAGGCGTCCCAGGCGGTCATGATGTTCGGGTAGTACGGTACGGAATACTCCCGCTCCGCCCGGTCCCAGTAGGCGAGATATCGGGTCCGCAATTGGCGGTAATCGCTCCGCGGGAAGTCGCGAAGCGGCATGTGGTGGATCCAGATGTAGCTGGTGACGCTGTCGAACCCGAGCTCTTCGACCAGCTCCGGCGCGTTGGATTTCCTCTCGCCCGGCAGAATGGTCTCCCCCCGGCTGGTCAGGTTCAGATGCAGCCCGGCAAGGCCGGCGCGTTCCGCCCGGGCTCGAAACTGATCCAGCGCCTTGCGGAGCGGAGGAATCCCGCCGAAATTTTCGCAGAGACGGGTGATGTCGTAAATGGAGAAGAACGGTTTCCCGCAGATGGTCCAGTATTCCGGCCGCTGCAGATGTTCCTCCAGCAGGATTCCGCAGAGGCGGTCGAAGGAGCGCGGGGTGACGTCGCTTTCCAGCAGGGTGCGGACCGGTTCGTTCCAGCCGTGCGGATGCATGTTGCGCCACGGGTGGTTCGCCCACATCAGCGCATAGGTCATCCGGTGCCGGTTGGGGGCGTTCAGAAAGCCCCGTTTCAACGCGCCTTCCAGAAACGGTTTTTCCCCGTACCAGTACCAGTCGAAGAGAAATGTGCCGATTCCGTGATCGGCGGCGGCATCGATCTTTTTCGCCATGACCTCCGGTTCCGACTCATCTCCGTAGCCCCAGAGCGGCACTTTCGGCTGCCGGTGACCGGGGAAGCGGGAGCGGGCCGCCTGAACGACATCCCATTCCGTCCAGCCCGGACCGTGCTCTTTTTCCATGCGTTCGTCGCAGTGGTAATCGGGGAAGTAAAATGCGGCAAGCTGAATGTTGTGCCGGTTTCTGGTCGAGGACATCGCAACGCTCCTTTCTGTACCTGGAATATATTATACAATAAAAAAATCCCCACGGTACGAAAATATCAGGATTTTATTGCGCGATATTGAGATTGTATTGCACAATATTGCTCGAACGGCCTTCTGGAATTCGCCGTTTTCCCGGTTTTTGCACGGAGGCAAAGGGGGCGGTTGCCGATTGCGATGTGGCGGGGAAATGACGCTTCCCGGTGGTGAAATGACGGAAAAATCCGTCACTTTCCCCGGAGAATCGGCGGCGTTGAGCAAAGGTGGAACGGGCGTGACCCGGAGGAAAGAAAAAAAAATCCGTCATTCGCGGCCGGATGACGGATTCATTTCCCGTGATTTCACTTCGCCAGCGGGCGGATCACCTTCGGCGGTCTGGCCGGGTCGAATTTGCCGACGTCGGCGGATTTGTCGAATTCGATGCTGGTCCGCCAGCCGGGGCCGAAGAGGCCGATGCGGTCGGTGTAGTAGAAGCCGTCGCTCTTGCGGAAGCTGTTCACTTCCAGCGTCCGGAAGGGGGTGCCGCCCGCGGCGCCCTCGAAGAACTCCGCCTTCAGCGGGAAGTAGTGGTCGCGGGCAATGTACACCTTGACCTGTTCCTTTTTGTCCGGGGATTCCAGCAGCACCACCCGGCAGGGAACGGTGCGGACGCTCTCGCTTTCCAGCTCGCGCACCACCGGGTAGTAGAGAAAACTCATGGTGAGGTCGGAGGGGCGGATCCCCATGTGTCCGAGCCGGTTTTCGCTCCCGGCGTCGCCGGTGTTGCTCTTCATCGGCACGACCGTGGTTTCCGAGGAGCCGCTGCGCCGGGTCTGGCCGAGCATGTACCCCTCGTTGCCGTCGAGAATGATCTGGCCGGTCATCCGCTCCGGCTGGAGGATGATGCCGAAGTAGATCGGCACCGATTCCGGTTTCCCGCCGCGGCGCAGGTGGCGCACCTCCCCCTCCAGCGCGGCATAGCTGGAGACCGGGTAGGGATTGCGCGCGAATTTCATGAATTCAGAAATCGGCATCGTTTTTTCTTCCGCGGCGAATGCCGCCGGAATCAGCGCCGAAAGCGCGAGGCACAGCAACAGATATCTCATGCTCTCTTCTCCCGTGCGGCGGGGCCGGAAAAGGCGAATTTCTCCGCCTCCTCGAAGGTCCCGACAAAGTGAATTTCCAGTTTCGACCGGACCTCTTCCGGCAGTTCATCGGCATCCTTGCGGTTCTCCAGAGGCAGCATCACCGTGGTGACTCCCGCCCGCAGTGCCGCGATCACCTTCTCGCGGATGCCGCCGACGGCGGTCACCCGGCCGGTGAGAGTGATTTCGCCGGTCATCGCCAGGCGCGGCCGCAGCGGGCGGCCGGTGAGCAGCGAAACCAGCGCCATCGACAGCGTCACCCCCGCCGAAGGACCGTCCTTCGGCGTCGCCCCGTCCGGGACGTGGATGTGGAAGTCGTGCCCGGTGAACCACTCCGGCTCGATCTTCCAGGCGGCGGCGCGGGCGCGGACCAGACTGAACGCCGTCTCCGCCGACTCCTGCATCACCTTGCCGAGCGAACCGGTCAGCTTGAGGTTGCCCTTGCCGCCCGGAATCGCGATGATCTCCACCGGCAAAATGACGCCGCCGCAACTGGTCCACGCCATGCCGGTGGCGCACCCCGGCGCGGTGGCGCCTTCGACCTCGTCGCGCAGGAATTTGCGCCCGCCGAGCAGTTCGTGCACCAGCTTCGGATTGACCGCGGTCACGGCGTCGGCGGCGAGTTCGCCTTCGACGATGCGCCGGGCGATCTTGCGGCACACCTGACCGATCACCCGCTCCAGTTCGCGCACGCCCGCCTCGCGGGTGTAGTAGTCGATCAGCTCGTCGATGCCGGAGAGGTGGAATCGCACCTGCTGCCGGGTGAGTCCGTTTTCACGGATCTGGCGCGGCACCAGATAGCGCCGGGCGATCTCCCGCTTCTCGAACGAGGTGTAGCCCGGCAGGCGGATGATCTCCATGCGGTCGCGCAACGGCCCCGGAATCGTGTCGAGCAGGTTGGCCGTCGCGATGAAGAAGACCTTGCTCAGGTCGTAATCGACTTCAAGATAGTGGTCGCTGAAGGCGTTGTTCTGCGCCGGGTCGAGCACCTCCAGCAGTGCCGAAGCAGGATCGCCGCGGACGTCGCTGGCGAGCTTGTCGATCTCGTCGAGCATGAAGACCGGGTTCGCGCTGCCCGCCTTCTTGAGGTTCTGAATGATCCGCCCCGGCATCGCGCCGACGTAGGTGCGCCGGTGGCCGCGGATCTCCGCCTCGTCGCGGATGCCGCCGAGCGAGACCCGGACGAAGTTGCGGTTCATCGCCCGGGCGATCGACTGGCCGAGCGAAGTCTTGCCCACGCCGGGCGGTCCGACCAGACAGAGGATCGGCGACTTGCGCTCCTGACCGCCGTGGAGCTGGAGCACCGCGAGAAACTCCAGAATGCGCTCCTTGACGTCCTTGAGGCCGTAATGGTCGGCATCCAGCACCCGCGCCGCTTCACTGCAGTCGAGCCGGTCGTCGGTGCAGGTGAGCCACGGCACGTCGAGCAGCCAGTTGATGTAGGTGTAGCTGATGTGGTACTCCGGCGCGG
The DNA here is from genome assembly GCA_900551245.1 of uncultured bacterium. Taxonomy (GTDB): domain Bacteria; phylum Verrucomicrobiota; class Lentisphaeria; order Victivallales; family Victivallaceae; genus Victivallis. Next base: position 15,370 of record URVC01000005.1, read on the forward strand.
CCTGTGGAATGAGTTCCAGGCGGGAGAGCTCCTTTTTGACCACTTCGGTGACCCGGTCCGGCAGGGTGAGTTCGCCGAGGCGGCGTTCGATTTCGATGATGTCCGGGTTGCGGCTGTCCTCGCCCAGCTCCTGCTGGATGGTGCGCAATTGTTCGCGGAGGAAGAACTCCCGCTGCGACTGACTCATCGCCTGATGGACCTCGTTCTGGATCTTCATGCCGAGTTTCAGCACTTCGAGCTCCCGGTTCATGAAGACCGCCAGCGCCTCGAGCCGCGCGTGCACGTCGGCGTGGAAGAGCAGCAGAAGTTTTTCCGCATAGCTGAAGTTCAGCGCGTCGGCCAGCAGGTCGGCGAAGCGGCCCGGCGTGCCCGCGTTGAAGACCGCCAGCTGCAGCTCCTCCGGCAGACCCGGCAGCATGCCGGCCAGCTCCTGGAAGAGCACGGTGAGGCTTTTCTGGCGGGCCTGATTTTCCACCTCGTCGCCGCCGGGGAGTTCCGGCAGTGTCCGGCAGCGGGCCATCGGCGGTTCGCCTTCGTTGCGGTTGAGCATCACGCAGGTGACCCGGCGGATGCCGCGCACCACAATCCGGATGCTTCCATCCGGAAAATTCAGCTCCTTGACCACCCGCACCAGCACGCCGACGGCGGAACGGCGCTTCTCCTCGTAACTGAAGAGGCGGAAGGTCACCTGAAACGGCAGCTGTTCGAGCTCTTCGTCGGAGGGCAGTTCCGGGAAGAGCGCCAGGAGCCGGTTGCTTTCCATCGCCCGGCGGAGCGCCGCGACATTCTCCCCTTCGATCAGCAGCGGGGTGAGGCTGAAGGGGTAGATCACCGGTTCCCGCGTCGCCAGCAGCGGTGCGGAGATCAGCTCCGCATCCGGCTTCGGCCCGCCGATTCCGTCGACCGATATCACTTTGGGATCAAACATGATTCAAGATTCCGATCTGCTTAACAGTTTGCGTTTGCGTTTCCGCCGCCGGTTCACGCGAGGTCGAGCACACTGCGCCGGTCGGCGAGATCGGCCAGCACTTCGCCCGCCAGATAGAGCGAACCGGCCACCAGCACTTTGCGGGAGGTGTCGGCGAGCGCGTCGTTGACCGCGAGCAATGCGTTGGCCCGTTCCTCCGCCGGCACCCCCAGCTTCCGCGCCATCGCGCACAGCTCTTCCGGGGTGCGGCAGGGGCGGTCCGCTTCGTGCAGCGGCACGAAGAGGAACTCCGCCGCCAGCGGCGCGATCAGTTTGAGGCTCGTCTCCACATCCTTGTCGCGGAATCCGGCGAAGATGACCGTGAATTTCTCACCGGGCGCGAGCTCCTCCATCGCCTGCCGGAGGGCGGAAAGTCCGTCCGGATTGTGCCCGCCGTCGACGAAGAGCCGTTCGTTGAGCTGCTGACAGCGCGCCGGCCAGCGGACGTTCGCCAGACCGTCGAGCGCCCGGTCGAGGTCGAGGCCGTACCGGCCGGCGAGGAACTCCAGCACCCGGTAAACCAGCCGGAAATTTTTTCTCTGCATGGCGCCGAGCAGAGGCAGACGGATCTGCCGCCCGGCGTATTCGAACTCCTGCCGGAGCAGGCCGTTCTCGCGGGTGAACCGGACCGGACCGGGGATCTCCTCCCCCGGTCCGGCGGGCGCCGAGCCGAGAGAGCGGGCGCGGTCGAGCAGGACCCGGCGCGCCTCCTCCGGCATTTCGCCGTAGAAGAGCGGCACCGCCGGTTTGATGATGCCCGCCTTCTCGTGGGCGATCTTTTCGATGGAGTCGCCGAGCCATGCCTGATGGTCGAGGGCGATGTTGGTGATGATCGAAGCGACCGGCGTGACGACGTTGGTGGAGTCGAGCCGCCCGCCCATGCCGGTCTCCCAGACGACGAAGTCGACGCCGGCGCGGGCGAAGATCATCGCCGCCAGAACGGTGGTGAATTCGAAGTAGGTGAAGCGGAAATCCCGCCCGGTGGAGCGGCGTGCCGCCTCCGCCAGTTCGGCGGCGAAGGCGTCGAAGTCGGCGGAGGAGACCGCCCGTCCGTTGACCCGGAACCGCTCCCGGATGTCGACCAGATGGGGGGAGCTGTAGAATCCGGTGGTGAATCCGGCCGAGCGGAGCGCGCACTCCAGCATCGCGCCGGTGGAGCCTTTGCCGTTGGTTCCCGCCAGATGAAGGAACCGGAGGTCGCGGCAGGGATCACCTGCGCGATGCATCAGTTCCAGGGTTGCTTCCAGTCCGGGTTTGATGCCGAACATTCCGAGTGAGTTCAAATACTCTTTTGCCGGTATGGTACTCAATGAAACCTCCTGCCGGCGGCTAGCGCGCGCAGGGCGACCAGACCGGCATCGAAAGATTGTAGGGGGTCGACAGCAGCAGCCGGGCTCTTCCGGTCCAGGTGTCGACCACGTAAAGCGCGGATTTCGCGCCGTCGGAACGTTTGCAGACCACCTGCCGGTTGTCGGCGGCCCACGCCGGGGACTCCCAGGTGCCGGGCATTTCGGTGATCCGTTCATTTTTGCCGCTCTTCAGGTCGTAGACTGCGAGCGTGTAGCTGCCGTTGACCCGGGTGGCGTAGACGATCTTGCCGTCGCTCGACCAGTCGGGGGTGACCGCGTCGCTGCCGATGGTGGGCAGCCGTTTGCGGCCGGAGCCGTCGAGCGACGCGATGAAGATGCGCGGCGCGCCGGTTTCATCGCTCACGAAGGCGAGCTGTCTGCCGTCGGGGCTCCAGCAGGGGGAGGCTTCGACCGCCATGTTGGAGGTGAGCCGCCGGACCTTTCCGCCGCCGATCGGCAGGATGTAGAGGTCCACCTTGTGGTCGGGGCTGAGGATCACCGCCATCTGCCGTCCGTTCGGACTGATCGCCGCACCGGCGTTGATGCCGCGGAAATTGGAGAGCACCCGGCTCCGGCGCGAAGCCAGCACCGTCTGGATCACGTCGATGCTGGTGCGGTTGTATTTGGAGTAGCCGATCGATTTGCCGTCGGGGAACCAGCACGGTTCGACGCAGAGCGAATTGTAGTGGGTGACCTGCTTGACGTTGTTGCCGTCGATGTCGCAGACGTAGATGTTCCGGACTCCCGGGGCGGTCTGGGCGCAGAAGGCGATGCGCGAGGTGCAGAAGCCGCGCACCTTGAGCTCCTTGAAGGTCTTTTCGATGATGGCGTCGACGGCGTGCTTGGCGACGGCGCGGTCGCCGCCGGCGATGGTGACGCTCCAGGCGCCGACCGGTGCGCCGCCCTGTTCGAGTGTGAGCTGGAGCACATTGCCGTTGCGGGTGCCGGAGAGGGTGAAGTCCGCCTTGTCGCCGCGCACCAGGTCGAACCAGCCGCAGGCGCCGAGGATGGAGGTGAGCTCCCGGCTCAGCCCCGCGTCGCCGGTGACGCCGCGGAAACTCAGCGTGGGATTGAAGGTGGTCTGCTTGACCACGACGATCGGTTCGGGGGCCGCCGGAGCGGAGAACGCCGCGCAGACGAGCGCCAGCCCGGCCAGGAAAATCGGTTTGAACATCGCTGTGAATCCTTTCAGAATCGGCTCGTTGAAAATCAGGATGGTAACATATCGCTGCATCAGTAGTTTTTCAATGCGTCTTTCAAAGCTTCCACCAACTTTTTCGCCTCTTCGGCGGTGGAATCGAATCCGAATCCGATCCGCAGTCCGGAGTAGGCGTCGTTCCGGTTGAGTCCGATCGCCCGGAGCGCGGCGGAGGGCTCCCGGCTCTCGGAGGCGCAGGCGCTGCCCGCCGCCGCCATCACGCCCGCCGCGGAGAGCATCCGCACCATCACGCCGCTCTGGATCCCCGGCAGCAGCAGGTGAAGCAGATAGGGGGAAGCCAGCTCCGGCGGAACCGTACAGCGGATTCGCCCGCCGCCGGGCAGCGGCAGGTTCTCCAGCTCCCGCCGCACAGCGGCGTTGAGTTCCCCGATGCGCCGGGCGGCCTCCTCCTGTTTTGCTGCGCGGAGACCGGCGGCGAACGCCAGCGCCAGCAGGGCCGGCACCTCCGGGCGGCAGCCGCGGTAGAGTTCGTGCCGCCAGCGCCGGGCGAACTCCAGCAGTGTTTTCCCGCCGCGGAAGGCGGGGCGGATCAGCAGGGCCGCGCCGCCGCCGGGCGCGCCGAATTTGCGGCCGGAGACCGCGACGATGTCCGCTTCGCGCGGAAACGGCAGTTTGGCCGCGCCCTGAATGGCGTCGACGAAGAGGATCCCCGCCGGGGAGTTCCGGCGGAACGCCTCCGCCAGCGGGCCGATCGGCTGGATGGTGCCGAGTTCGCTCTGCACCTGATGGAGGGCGAGGAGGTCGCCCGCGGGGAGCTCTTCCGGCAGAATGCGTCCACAGCGGTCGGGGCGGAGGAGCCGCAGTTCCGCCGCGGAGCGCCGGAGCACGGCCAGAAGCGCCTGGTGTTCCAGCGGGGAGGTGATGGCGCATTTCCCCGCCGCCAGCGGAGAGTCGGCGAAGAGGTTGAAAAGTTCCGTGCCGCACCCTCCCCAGATCACCTTCCAGCCGGGGTCTCCGGTCAGGGCGAGGGAGAGCTCTTCGGCCGCCCGGTCGAGCTGCTGCCGCGCATCGTGCCCGAGCCGGTGCGCCGCCTCCTGATTGGCGTAGTTTTCGCGCACCCGGGCGAAGTAGAATTCGATTGCCTCCGGCGCCGGACGGGCCGCCGCCGCCTGATCGAGATAGACGGTCATGGTTGTTTCTGCTCCCAGTATTTGTGCCAGCGCCGGAAAAGATCCTGTGCTTCGGCGTGTCTCTCCTCCCGCGCCAGAGCGCGGATGAGGAATTGTTCCCCTGCCGGCATCGGTGCGCCGTGTTTGCGGGCGCGTTCCAGATAGTGTTCCGCCGCCGAAAACCGGCCGAGCTCCGCCAGCAGTCGGACGGTCGCGTCGCGTTCACTGGCCGGAAGGCGCGGTTCCGGCGGCGTGACGAGGCTCCAGACCGCCCCCGCCGCGAGGAGAACTCCCGCCGCCGCCAGCGCCGCCGTCTCTCTGCGCGCCCGGAAGCGGAACAAACTCCTCACTCCGGCGCCGGCGAGCATCGCCAGCAATGGTTCAGCCGGAATCCGGAAGCGGTAGTAGATGTCGCAGAAGACGATCGAGCCGAAGTATCCGGCGACCAGAAGCGCCGCGAGCAGAACCGCGCCGTTGCGCCGGAATCCCGCCGTGCCGATCAGCGCCGCGCCCATCAGAAGCGGCATCGGGAGCGCCAGAACCTTCAAAAGCGGAATGAATTCCCGATGAGCGTAGATCGAGAGGCTGTTCGGAATCTCAAACGGGGAGGCCATGTCGCAGATCTTGCCCGGAATTCCGGCGAGGATCCGGCGGGCGGCCAGCAGGGGATCCGCCAGCGCCTCCTCCCCCTGGAAGAAGCGGAACACGTTCGCGCCGTTGCCGGGGAGGATGGCCGGACTGCCGCAGGTGACGAGGTGATAGAGCAGAACCGGAGCGAGCAGAATAAGACAGCCCGCGACGGCGGCCGCCGCGTTGCCGGGCGTCAGCCTTTTCCGGACGGCGGGGGCGAAGAGGAAGAGGGCGGGCAGGAGGGCGACCGCGATAAAATTTTCCCGGCCGAGCATACAGCCGCCGGCGCAGAGTCCGGTGAGGAACCAGCTCCGGAGGGTGCCGCTGCGCCACGCTCCGAGCAGACAGTAGTAGAAGAGAAGAAACAATAGCGCGAGCGGAGCGGCCCGCAGAAAGTCGAGCGCGATCAGAAGCGCACTGCCGCAGAAGAGATAGAGGACGGCGCCGATTTCCGCGGCGCTCCGGCCGATTCCGGCCCGTCGTCCGGTGCGGTAGATCATCACCGGAATGAGCGCCGCGAGGGCTCCCTGAAGGAGCCGCATCGCCTCCAGACTGCCGCCGGTCAGCGCGGCGAGTCCCCCCAGCCACAGGGTGTAGAGCGGCGAGTAGAGATAGCTGCCCGGCTCCGGCAGAACGCCGGAGGGGAGCGCCAGCGCCGCCTGGAGGATGGTGTGCTGATCCATGCCGGGCATCGGCGGGGCGAGAAGCCCGGCCGCGCGGGCGGTGCGGAAGATGTGAAACTCCAGCAGCAGCGCCGCGGCGAAGAGAAAGAGTGCGAAATGCCGGTGCAGCAGTTTGGCGGGGGAGGTGGAGCGTGGTTTCATCATCGGTTCCGGGTTGTAATTTCCTATTCTCCCGGTAATCTAGCAACTTCCGGCGAATTATCAATCGGAAAACAGTTGACTTTTCAGAAAAAGATGGTTTATTTATAAAGATGTATCCTTTTTGGGAGAAAGTTGTGAATATCATGAAACCTGTCATTTATCTGGATAATAATGCAACCACCCGGGTGGATCCCGAGGTGTTCGAAGCGATGAAACCGTTTTTCTGTGAACGCTACGGCAATCCGTCGAGCATTCACCACTTCGGCGGCAGCGTTGCCGCCGATATCGAAAAGGCCCGGTGCCAGGTCGCCGAACTGCTCGGCGCCGAATTCCGCGACCGGGACGGCATCGCCACGGAAATCATCTTCACCAGCTGCGGTACCGAGAGCGACAACGCCGCTCTCTTCGCCGCACTCGGCGCCCGGCCGGACCGGCACAAGATCGTGACCACCGCGGTCGAACACCCCGGAATCCTCGCCTGCTGCCGGGAGCTGGAGCGCCGCGGCGTCATTGTGGAATATCTGCCGGTGGACAGCCGGGGGCGGCTCGATCTTGAACAGGTGCGCCGGGCGGTCAACTCCGATACCGCGCTGCTCTCGACGATGTGGGCCAACAATGAGACCGGGACGCTTTTCCCGATTCCGGAGCTGGCGCGGATCGCCCATGAGAAGGGGGCGCTGTTCCACACCGACGCGGTGCAGGCGGCCGGCAAGGTGCCGATCGACGTCGATGCCGACGGTGTTGATTTTCTGAGCATTTCCGGTCACAAGCTTCACGCTCCGAAGGGGGTGGGGGTGCTGTACGTGCGCCGGGGAGTCCGGTTCCGCCCGCTGATTTTCGGCGGCCATCAGGAGCGCTCCCGCCGCGGCGGCACGGAGAATGTCACCTCGATCATCGGTCTCGGCAAGGCGTGTGAAATTGCGCGGCGCAATCTGCCGCTGGAGAGCGTGCAGCTTGCGGAGCTGCGCGACCGGCTGGAGAAGGGGGTGATCGAGCGCATTCCCGACGTCCGCGTCAACGGCGACATCGAGCATCGGCTGCCCAACACGGCGTCGATCAGCTTCGAATATATCGAAGGGGAATCGATCCTGATGCTGCTCGACCGGCTGAACATCTGTGCGTCGAGCGGCTCGGCCTGCACGACCGGCAGTCTGGAGCCGTCGCATGTGTTGCGTGCGATGGGGCTGCCCTACACTGCGGCGCATGGAACGATCCGCTTCAGTCTGTCGAAGTACAACACCCGCGAAGAGATTGACTTTGTGATTGAATCGCTTCCGCCGATCATCGAGCAGCTCCGGGCGATTTCGCCCTACTGGCAGGAGCGGCGCTGACGCCGGAACCGGTAACAGAAGAGGCATACAGTTATGGAAAAAGAACTCAGCCGGAATGCCGGCCACGAGATCCGGTTCCCGGTTGACTGGGAGTTCCGCATCATCGTGGACGCCGACCTCGCCGCGGCGGCGAGACCGCTTCTCGCCGCCTGTTTTGAGAAACATGAAATCGCCACCGCTCTTCATGAGGGGCTGGATTCCAAGAACGGCCGTTACCGGTCGTTCAAGGCGCCGCTGGTGCTCTCCAGCCGCGAAATGATGGATCAGCTGGCGGCGGAACTGGCCGCCGTGCCGGGCGTGAAATTCGTTCTCTGACCGCAAAACGGAGGGGGAAACACCCTTTTTTTGAAAAAAAATCGACTTATTTGCCGGATAGGTGCTGCAGCGGATTTGACAATATATTTTTCCGGTGCTACTATTTGACGACGGCAAATGTTTTGGGTATTTATTTTCCATTGACATAACGGAAATCTAAAAATCAGCTGGAGAGACCGATGAAAGTTGTCAACGTAGTTCTGAGCATTCTGATCCTTTTGCTTGCCGCCGCAAGCGCCGTGTTTTCCTACTTCCTGTTTGAGAAGCGCGGTCAGCTGACGGGCGGATGGGACAAAATGGCGACCGCCATCAACGCAACGGCCGTGGAGCTGGATCGGAACAGCGGGACCAAACTTGCCGGAGAGCTCACCGCCGATGCGATCGGTCACCGGAACTACGACGCTCTCGACGCCAAGCTGCCGAAGCTTGCGGCGCAGGCCAAGCAGCTGGTGATCCAGCGCGATGCTCTCGCGGATGCGCTCCGCCGCATCGGTTCCTCGGTCGATATGAAGAATCTCGGAACTGCCGATGCGTTCCGCAACCTCAACACCTACTCCACCCGCAAGGATGATGTCATCAACGCGGTCGGCGACACCATCAAACGTCGCAACGGCGTGATCGACAACTTTGCCCGTCTGGCCAACAGTTCGCTGAAGATCCGTCTCGATTCCGCCAAGCTCCGGAACGGGGATCGCGGTGAATTCAGCAAGTTCGAGACGGCGCTGCGCGGGGTCGGTGACCGGCGCAACACCTACGAGAGCGGTCTCCGTCAGGTCGGCGGTCAGGCCGGCAAGAGCGTGAACTTCCCGGCGACCGGCGACTACAAGGCGCCGACCCGCACGGTGATCGGCGCGGTCAACGATCTGAAGAACCGCTACAACAGCACGACGAAGAAACTGGATGAAGCGAACCGTACCATCCGCGCCCGTGACAACACCATCAAGCAGCGCGACGGTGTCATCAGCAACCTGCGCAAGACGCTTGCGCACAAGGATGCTCAGCTCAACGATCTCAAGCGTGCCCTCGGGCTGGATATTTCGCAGGATCTGCCGGCTCCGTGGAAGAAGGGGTCGGAAGAGGCGCGCCGCGCGATCCTCGGCAAGGTGATCATGGTCGATCCCCATTACGGTTACCTCAGCACCGACCTCGGCAAGGACACCGTGGTGATCCAGCAGATCGGCAACAAGACCTCCGAAGTCAATCCTGACATCGTCCCCGGCATGGAGCTGGTCGTCGCCCGCGGCAGTCTCGCGGAGGGCAACTCCAAGTTCATCACCCGGATCAAACTGGATAAGGTCGATGCCGGCTGCTCGATCGCGAACATTCCGGAAGGCGTGACCGACATTCAGGTCGGCGACATCGTCTACTACGAGCCCGCTCCGGCGGAAAAGGCGAAGAAATAACGGTTTGACGGGAGACGGAAAAGTGTTCAATTCCAAATTCTTCACTGTCATGATCGTGCTGACCTTCCTCGCCGTGGTTGCGACGGTCGCGTTCCAGTCGATCGAAATGAACCAGTACGGGCTCTTCGAAACTCTCTTCGGAGGGAAATGAGTATCGTGCACTGGAAGTTCGCCGCCGCAATTCTCATTGCGGCGGCGTTTTGCTGTTTTGCCGGCGGTTGCACGCCGCAGGAGCGGATGGGCTACAGCCCGATTCCGCAGAACTCCCCCGCCTCCTGGGAGTATTCGCCTTACGGGCCGATTCACAACTGATGCCGGAGTTTTCCGCCGGGGAGGGATAAAAAAACGGAGAGGATGTTTTGTCCTCTCCGCGTCCCGGAAAATCCCGGGATTTCATTCCACGTCAGTGCTTCTTGTATCCGCACTTCGGGCAGACGCCGTCGACCAGAGCGACGCCGCACAGCGGACAGCGGTCGACGGTCCGGGCGGGGGTATACTCCTGCGTGGCGGCGTTGACGCCGCTGGTGAAGGTGATCTTCGCGATGTTGAGCTTGTCCTTCAGGAGCTCATAGACGATCTTGATCATCCCTTCGACCGTCATGGTCTCCTTGGTGACGACCAGCCGGGCATCGGGATAGGCGGTGGCGAGTTCGGTCTGGAAGGCGGGCCCCTTCATCTTGTTCGACGGTGCGCCGTTTTTGATCCCCTGCTTCTCATAGACGCCGAGAATGGCCGGGAGAAGCGGGTCATCCTCGCGCAGGATCAGCGCATGGTCGAAGTTTTTGAGCACGTTCCAGGCGACCTTCTGGATCTCGTTGCAGGGGAAGACCATGTTGACGCCCGGCTCGATGGTGTCCTCCACCTCAATCGTGAGGACGCCGGTGTGGCCGTGCAGGTACTGGGCTTCGCCCTGGAACTTGTAGAACCGGTGGGCGTACTGCAGTTCGATGCGGGTGATGCTTCTCATAGTTTCCTCCTGTTTTTTGGTTTGGGGGAGCTATTGTTTTTGCGACTCGTCTTTCCGGCGGGCTGCGCATCTGCGGCAGACGCCGACGAGCCGGATCTCCATGTGGGCGACGCTGCCCGGAATTTCATCCAGCGGGACTGCGGCTCCTTCCGGCCAGTTGAAGTCGGAGATTTCGCCGCATTTTTCGCAGATGAAGTGGCCGTGCGCTCCGGTCCGGGAGTCGTAACGGGCGCTGTCGATATGATCCATGCGCCGGATGATTCCCTTCGCCGCGAACTCATTGAGGATTCGATATACGCTCTCGCGGGTGATCGCCGGCTGTGTGCTCCGCACCGCCGCCCAGACCGTGTCCACATCCGGGTGGCTGAGATTATCCGCCAGAAAGTCGTAAACCGCCAGCCGTTGCGAAGTGCATTTCCAGCCCGCATCCCGGCAGATTTTTGAGAATTCCTGCTGTCTGGTGGCCTGCATGATAAGGGCATCCTGTATTTTAAATCTTAACTATAAATAAATATAACATTCATTTAAGGTGTTTCAAGAATATTTCTCATTTTTTTTTGAAAAAATTTTTCAGGGGGGGAGAGCCCGGGAGCGGCGAAATGTGGCGAGGGGATAAAAAAACCGTAAATTTTCCGTTTCACGATTTGCAATACCCCGATAAAGGGATACTTTTTATGCGTTGTTGAAAAATCCCGTGTTTCGCTGACTGGGAAGCGGGATTTTCCGCAGAACCGGGGGGAATCCGCACGCCATCCGGCGGCACAGCTCCGGCAGAGGGTAACAAGAACGTTTGAACGGATACGAAAGGTCAAATTACAATGCGGATTGACGTTCTGGACTATTACACCAAAGAGGACTGGCTGGCCATCAAACAGGAGGCCAATCAGCATCCCACACCCTTTCTGGTGGTCAACCTTGATATCGTGCGCCGGAAATATGAAGAGCTGCTCCACCATTTCCCCTTCGCCAAAATTTACTACGCCGTCAAGGCGAATCCTGCCGTAGAAGTACTGGAACTGCTCCGTGACCTCGGCTCCTGCTTCGACATCGCCTCCCGGTACGAGCTGGACCGGGTGCTGGCGCTGGGCATCACCCCCGACCGGATCAGCTTCGGCAACACCATCAAGAAGGCGGCGGATATCCGCTACTTTTACGAGAGGGGGGTCCGCCTCTTCGCCACCGACAGCGAGGCGGACCTGCGCAACATCGCCAAGGAGGCTCCCGGCGCGCGGGTTTTCTGCCGGATTCTCACCGAGGGCAGTGAAACGGCGGACTGGCCGCTTTCGCGCAAGTTCGGCTGCCACCCGGATATGGCGATCGACCTGGTGCTGCTGGCCCGGGAGCTCAACCTCGAACCCTGCGGCATCAGCTTCCACGTCGGTTCGCAGCAGCGCGACATCGGCGCCTGGGACTCCGCCATCGCCAAGGTGCGGTACATCTTCGACTATCTGGAGGGCGAGGGGGTCAAGCTGAGTTTGATCAACATGGGCGGCGGCTTCCCGGCGAACTACATCTCCAAGACCAACGAGATGACGGTCTACTCCGAGGAGATCACCCGGTATCTGGAAGAGGACTTCGGCGACGACTTCCCGGAGATTATTCTGGAGCCCGGCCGTTCTCTCGTCGGCGAGTGCGGCGTGCTGGTGAGCGAAGTGGTGCTCATCAGCCAGAAGTCGAGCATGGGGGTCGACAAGTGGCTCTACATCGACACCGGCAAGTTCAACGGGCTGATCGAGACCTGGGACGAAAGCATCAAGTATCCGCTCTACTGCGAGGCGCGCGGCGAACCCTCCGAGGACTTCATCATCGCCGGACCGACCTGCGACAGCCAGGACATCATGTACGAATATTTCCGCAACCCGGTTCCGGCCTACATCAAGCCGGGGGATCGCATCTACTGGCTGAGCTGCGGCGCGTACACGTCGAGCTACTGTTCGGTGGAGTTCAACGGCTTCCCGCCGCTGCCGGTCTATTTCGTCAAGAAGCCGGTTCCGGCGGCGGAGGCGTGACGCCGGTGCCGTCCGGCGCAGAAGAGAAGGCGGAGAAAGGAACTTCGGAGTTCGATTTCTCCGCGATCGTCCCCGGGCTCCTGCACTGGTACGACCGGAACGCCCGGATTCTGCCGTGGCGGGAGGACTCCTCCCCCTACCGGGTGTGGATTTCCGAGATCATGCTTCAGCAGACCCGGGTCGAGGCGGCGAAGCCTTACTTTGAACGGTTCCTCGCCGCACTGCCCGATCTGGCCTCGCTTGCCTCCGCGCCGGAGGAGCTGCTGCTCAAGCTCTGGGAGGGGCTCGGCTACTACAGCCGGGTCCGCAACCTCGCCCGTTGCGCCCGGATCATTCAGGCTGAGTACGGCGGGCATTTCCCCGGCTCGGCGGAGGAGCTTCGCCGCCTGCCCGGCATCGGGGAATACACGGCGGGGGCGATCGCCTCGATCTCATTCGGTTTGCCGGAGCCGGCGGTGGATGGCAACGTGCTCCGCGTCGCCGCCCGCCTCACCGGATATCTCGGGGAGGTCACGCAGCCGCGTTTCCGCAAGGAGATCACCGGGAAACTCCGTGCCGTCTACCCTGCCGGACGCTGTGGCGACTTCACCCAGAGCCTGATGGAGCTGGGGGCGGTGGTCTGTCTGCCGAACGGCGCGCCGAAGTGTTCTTGCTGCCCGCTGGCGGAGCTGTGTGAAGGGCGGCGGGCCGGAACGGCGGCGGAGATTCCGGTGCGGGCGCCGAAGAAGCCGCGCCGGGTCGAGCGGCGCTGTGTGTTTCTGCTGTGCTGCGGGGAGCGCGTCGCGCTCCGGAAACGCCCCCCGGAGGGGCTGCTCGCTGGATTGTGGGAGTTCCCGGCGCTGGAGGGGGAGTTCGAAGTGTCCCGTCTGGCGGAGCTGGGGATCCCGCCTGAGACGCCGGTTGAACGGGTGGTCTCAGCCCGGCATGTTTTCTCCCATCTGGAGTGGGAGATGCAGGGGTATCTGGCCGAACTCTCCCAATCGGTCGAAGGGTATGAATGGGTGACGCGGCAGGAGCTGGAGACGCGCATTTCTCTGCCCTCCGCCTTCCGGGTGTTCCGCCGGTTTCTGCTCACCGGGAAATAAAATTCCTGCGGCCATCGGATCCGTTATTTTTCCGTCACATTTCCGCCGGATCCCCGTCATTTTCCTCGGATAGAGTGATTCTGTGGAAACACGCGTTTTCTTCTCCCTTCGCCGTCAGCGGAAGAGTTCGGGGCCTACCGTTGCGCCCGGGGGAAGTCGGCGGAGACGGTCGAACCACGGGTTGTCGCGCCCCCAGAGGAACTGACTCAGTTCGATGGCGCGGCAGCAGCGGAAGCCGCCGGAAAGAACTTCGGCAAAGAAGCGCTGACGGCCGGTTTCGACGTCGGGGAGTTCCGTCTCCCCCGCGATGCGGCGGAGCAGCCAGGGGTCGCGGAGCCAGCCGCGGGCCGCCATCACGCCGGAAGCGCCGGTGGCGGCGGCGAGGGTGCGGGCCTCCTCCGCACTCCGGAGATCGCCGTTGACGATGCAGGGAACGGCGCCGAGGTCGGCGATGGCGGCAACGAGCCGCGCTTCCCTGCCTTCGGTCGGGGCGTACCCTTCGGAGACGGTGCGGAAGTGAAGAAAGAGCCGGTCGAGCGCTCCGGTGCGCGCCAGTGCGGGCAGGAGATGGTGTGCCTCCTCCGGCGAATTCCAGCCGGTGCGGAGTTTGACGCTCAGCGGGAGGTCGGGCAGAAAGCTCTTCACCCGTTCGACCATCCGGAGGAGGGCGTCGGGATGGCGGAGCGCGCCACCTCCAGCTCCACCACTGGTCACCTGACGGCTCGGACAGCCGAAATTGAGGTTGATTCCCGCCGCGCCGAGATCGCAAAAGCGCGCCGCCGCTTCGCCGATCACGTCAGGATCAACTCCCATCAACTGGACGGTGACCGGAATACCTCCGGCGGCGAAAGGTTCGAGGAATGTCTTCAGGTGTTTTCCGCGCGGACAGGCGGTGGTCAGCCGGAGAAAGGGGGTCATCCACCGCTCGACCAGCCCGAGGCGGTTGGCGGCATGGACGAAGGGGGCGGACATCACCCCCTCCATCGGACCGGGCCAGATCTCCATCAATTCAGCACTCGACTTTGCCGACCAGGTCGGAGACCTTCGCGATGCCGTGGCGGTCGAGGTAGGCGTTGATGCCGTCGATCACCTTGAGCGGGGCGAAGGGATCGACGAAGTTGGCGGTGCCGACTGCGACCGCGCTCGCTCCGGCGAGCAGGAACTCCACCGCGTCCTCGCCGGTCATGATGCCGCCCATGCCGATCACCGGAATCTTCACCGCACGGGCCGCTTCATAGACCATGCGCACCGCGATCGGTTTGAGCGCCGGGCCGGAGAAGCCGCCGGTGCGGTTGGCGATCTTCGGCTTGCGCGTTTCGATGTCGATCGCCATGGCGGTGATCGTGTTGATGAGGGAGACCGCGTCGCTTCCGGCGGCTTCGACCGCGCGGGCGAACTCGCCGATGTTGGAGACGTTCGGGCTGAGCTTGGTGATCAGCGGCAGGGTGGTCGCCGCCCGGACCGTTTTCACCACCTCCGCGGCCAGCATCGGATCGGTGCCGAAGGCGACGCCGCCGGCCTTGACGTTGGGGCAGGAGATGTTGATTTCCAGCGCGGTGATCCCCTCCTTTTCCGCTTCGAGGCGGGCGGCGACTTCGCCGTATTCGGCGATCGAGGTGCCCCAGATGTTGACGATCACCGTCGCGCCGACCCGGCGGAGGAAGGGCATGTAGTGTTCCTTGTGGAGGAACGCTTCGACCCCCGGACCCTGCAGGCCGATGGCGTTGAGCATGCCGCCGGTGACTTCGGCGACGCGCGGGGTCGGGTTGCCGTGCGACGGGGTCATGCGGATTCCCTTGACCACCACCGCGCCGAGGCGCGAGATGTCGTAGTAGTTGTGATATTCGAAGCCGTAGCCGAAGGTGCCGGAGGCGGTCATCACCGGGTTTTTCAGCGTGAACTTTCCGAGATTGCAGACAAGATCGGCCATTTTTACTGCTCCACGTAAACGTCTTTGAGTTTGAACACCGGCCCGTCGGTGCAGGCGCGGGCGTACTGCCACCCCTCCTGGGTATCCGCCTTGACTTTGACCACGCAGGCGAAACAGGCGCCGACGCCGCAGCACATCAGGTGGTCGATCGAGAGTTCGCCGTCCTGCTGCCGGGCGCGCAGAATCTTCGCCAGCGCCATCAGCATCGGATGTGGTCCGCAACCGTAGAAGAAGAAGCGCCGTTCCGGCTGTTCATCGAGCAGCTGTTCGACCAGCTTCGTGACGAAGCCCTTTTCCCCTTCGGAGCCGTCGTTGGTGGCGACCCGCACCTCGTATCCGGCGGCGCGGTAGACGTCGGTGAGAAGGACGTCCGCCCGGCTGCGCGCGCCGAGCAGGAAGAGGCCGCGCTGTTTCATCTGGCGCGTCAGAAGGTAGGTGGCCGCCGCGCCGTATCCGCCCGCGACCAGGACCGGCGTCACCGGTTCCGGCACGTCGGCGAATCCAGTGCCGAGCGGACCCATCAGGTCGCAGAACGCGCCGGGGGGGAGCTGGGAGAGCTCCCGCGTTCCCGCGCCGACGACCTTGTAGACGACGCTGAGCGCGCCGTCGGGTTCGGTGTTGTGGATGCTGAAGGGGCGGCGCAGAATGTGGTCGCCGCGCCGGTCGATCCGGACGTGGACGAACTGCCCCGCCCGCGCCTTCCGGCAGATTTCCGGGGCGTAAAAGCGGACGAGGAAGTAGTCGTTCTGCAGCCGTTCGTTGCTGATGATCTGGCCGTTCTGCATGATTTAATCCTGAAGATAGGGGTTGGTGGCACGTTCGCAGCCGATGGTGGTGGCCGGACCGTGACCGGGATATACGTTCAAGTCGTCCGCCAGCGTCAGGAGACGGCTGTGGATCGACTCCATGAGCGAATGATAGTCGCCGCCGGGCAGGTCGGTGCGCCCGACCGAACCGGCGAAGAGCGTGTCGCCGACGAAGAGGGCGTTCCCTGCCGCGAAGAGCAGGCCGCTTCCGCCGGGGGTGTGCCCGGGCAGCGGGATCACGGTGAAATCGTCATTCGGGGCGAACTCCTTCGCCGGCGGGAGGTTTTTCGCGGCGGGGAGCCACGGCAGGAGGGCGTTCTCCGGACTGGCGTAGAGGGGGTGATCCGCCGCCGCGAGCCGGACGCAGTCGATTCCCAGCGCCCTGGCGACCTCTCCGGCGGCGGAGATGTGGTCCACATGGGCGTGGGTGAGCAGGATTTCCACCCGGTCGAAGTCGAAGGAGCGGGCGACGGCGACGATCTCGGCCGCGTCGCCGCCCGGATCGATCACGTAGAGCTGCCGCTTTTCCGGCAGATGGACGAAATAGCAGTTGGTGTCGATGAGGCCGACCGGAAGAGTTTTGATGTTCATTGCTGTTTCTCCGTGGCGGCGGCGCGGTTCACCAGAATGACCCGTTCCGCCGAAAGTTTGCCCAGTTCACGCTGGAGCCGGACCAGTTTGCCGTAGTCGTCCGGCATGGTCAGCTCCACCGGGAGGGTGAGACCGCAGTCGATCCGCAGCGTGCCGCGGGCGGGTTCGAAGTATTCGTAGAAGGCGGCCGAGCCGAAGCGGCCCAGCTCGAACCGTTCCGGCCGGTCGGGCACCACCTCGTAGCCGGGCGGCAGTTCGATCTGATACTCGATCGAGAGCCGGGAGGGGTTGTTCCGCCACGCCGGAGTGCGCCGTTCGGACTCCGCGGTGCTGACCATCGCGGAGAACCGGCTGTATCCGGGCAGCCGGAACTGCAGATAGGGCCCGGAGATCGAGGCGAAGTCCGGTACCTCCACCCGGCAGGAGAAGAGCCCCGGATAGTTGTCGAAGTCGATCTTCGGCTTGCCGACGATCTTCGTCGACTGCGAGAAGCCGGCGGCGAAGTTCTGGAGATACTGCGCCATCGCCTCCGGGGTCATCTCCCGGAACATGCGGTGCTCGTTCTCGAAATTGACGCCGAACGTGCGGCGCGTCGCGAGGATCTCCGCCGCGCCGTCTGGACGGATGCGGATGTTGTACTCCAGTTTCTCCGAGGTGGCGGTCTTGCGGCGGGGCCGGATGGGAATCAGGCGGCCGGTGGAGAGTTCCAGACCGATTTTCTCCTCTTCCGCCGTCGTGCCGATCCGGGCGTACTGGCTGGTGTCGTTGAGGTAGCTCTCCAGCGCGGGCAGGTAGACCAGCAGCGTGCCGAAGCAGTCCGAGGGGTAGCGTTCGAGCATCCGGACCGTCTGCGGCGCGTAACCGATTCCGGAGGCGGCGACGAAATGAGATTCGATCCCCGCCTCTTTGAGCAATGCGGCCAGCAGAATGGCGCGGTCGGCGGAGTTGCCGTACCCGGCCGCCAGCGTCACGTCGGGATTGGAGAAGCTGCTCCAGGGCAGTTCATTCAGCCCCGGACCGGCCGGCCGGATGTGCCGCGCAACGTAGTCGCGGATGCGCAGAACCGTCCCTTCGAAGTCGCGAAGCACCGACTGGTTGTCGCCGGCGGGCTTCAGCGTGGCGGCCAGCGCGGCGGTCTTCGGCCGGGGCTGTGCCAGCACCTTCTCGAGCGCGCCGCGGAGCGAATCGGCGAGATTCCGGTAGGAGCCGGAGGAGATCATCACCGTCGGCGCGAAGAGCCAGGCGGGCGCCATGGAGGGCTCCCGCGGGAGACCCGGCACGCTTGACGTGTTCCAGTCGCGGGTGCGTTCCGCCCCTTTCGCGGCGGTCTGGAACCGGATTCCGGCGGGTGTGGACGAAATCCGCAGATCCAGTTTCTCTGGCGCGGTGAGCGAGAGGCGGAGCTGTTCCGCCGGAACCGATGCGGCGAAGGTGGAGTAGAGGCTGAAGAAGGGCCCGCCCTTGACCTCGGTGGTGACGACGCTCTCGACCACCGAACCGGGGGCGACGCCCGGCAGACTGGCGACCAGCACCTTGCCCGCCGGATAGCGGGGGGCGGCGGCCGCGCCGGGGGCGTCCATGAGATTGAGCTCCTCCTTGCCGAGCTTTCGCGTCTTGCCGTCCGGCGAAGTGACCGTCGCCTCGATCGAGACCGTTTCGCGGAGCGGCTGGAAGGGGATCGAAAGCTCCGAATTCGCCTTCACTCCGGCGTAGTTGAGGATCCGGCGCTTTTCGCGCCGCACGGTGCGGTAGTTCTGCGCGTCGTGGAGCGTGACCGAGATTTCGCGGTCGAGCAGCAGCGAATCCGCGCCGGGGAAGGCCTGGCCGGCCAGCGCGGGCGGAACCGCCGCGTAGTCGAGCCGGGCGACCGGGAGTTTCTGTTCGGCGCTCTCGATTTTGCGCAGCGCCTCCTTGAGCTTGAGGTATCCGGCCGGATCGATCTCCACCGTGTCGATGGTGAAGCGGCTGCGGCCGGAGATCATCGCCGGACCGGCGGAGAGTTTGCGCTGCCAGTTCAGGATGCCGGGGGCGGCGACCGTTTCGCTTTCCGGCACGGAGAGCAGGCGGCAGGAGGCGGGAATCGCCAGCTTGAACTCCTCGTCGATGCCGCAGGTGGAGTAGGCCTTGAGCTTGAACTTGCGCTTCTCCAGCCCGACCGGACCGAGGACGAAGCCCGCCGCGCCGAATTCGGAGCCGAAGAGCGGCAGCTGAAGCAGGAATTCGGCCGGATTTTCCGGCAGGAACTCCTGCCCTTCAAACGTGAGTTCGGCCCGCAGCGGCGTTTTCATGTCGCGGATGTTTTCCGGGAAGATCTTCAGCGTCTTGAGTTCGGCGCCGGGAATCGCCCGCTTCACCTGCGCCGCGAAGAACTGCCGCCGGTAGTCGGGCTGCCAGCGGGAGAAGGCGTCGCGGTAGATCTGGTCGTTGATCCCTTCGAAACGGAGGACGCTCTCGCCGGAGAGTTTCCCCGCGGGGGTGATCACCGCCGTGGTGGAGACGCGCAGCAGATTGGCTTCCGCCGGAACCGTGGCGGAGCGCAGCAGCGTCTCCCCCTCCGGCTTGGCAACCAGATAGCTCATGTTGGACATCGCCGCCGGGAAGAGTTCGGTGGTGGTCTCGTAGGTCGGATCCATCAGCTGGTATTTCCCCGGGGCGAGTTCGACGGCGGTGATGGCGTGGTTGAAGTAGATGTTGGGCACTTCGTCGTCCTTGGGATCTCCGGCGAGGAAGAGCACCGGAAACGCCTTGAATCCGGCCAGTTCGAGCATCGAGACCAGCAGCGCCGCCTTGTCGCGGCAGACGCCGTAGCGGCGGTCGAAGGTCATCGAAACGTCGTGCGGCTCGTAGCCGGGGGCCTCCGATTCGGCGGTGATGCCCATGTAGCGGATCTGCTGGGAGACGAACTGGAAGAGCGCCATGATCTTCTCCTCCGGCGTGCGGCAGTTCCGGATCAGTTCGGCGGTTTTCGCCCGGATTGCGGGGGTGACCGCGTCGAGCCGCGGACGGCTCACCTGATAGTACCAGCGGGAGATCTCCTTCCAGTCCTTCGCTGTGCTGGTGAGCAGCCGCTGGACGGTGGTATACATCGGCGGCATCCCCGGTTCGGGAATCACCTGCGGCACGTTCCGGGCGATCCAGGTGTAGAGGATGCGGCCGTTTTCGCGTTTCTCCTGAAAACTCACCGTGCCGGGCACTTCATCCTTGATCGCCTTTGCGGCCAGCGGACGGCTTTCGGGCGCGTTGATCCGCACCTCATAGTAGAGGAAGGGGACATCCGCCTGCAGCACGTTGTAGCCGGACCACTGCCCCGGAATCCGCGCCTTGAGGGTGGTTTCCCTGCTCTTGACGTGGAGCATGTCGCCGATTTCGAGGCCGGGGACGGCGATGGTGAAGACTTTGTTCGCCGGGTCGTAGATGTTGCTCCCCATCTGGGAGGCGTCGATGGTTTCGCGGCCGGAGGCGGGGTCGATCTTGACGATTTTCCCGTCCGGGCGGATGATCTCCACGGTGAGCACTTCGAGTTTCTCGTAGGTGGAGTTGTAGCGGAAGGAGAGTTCACGCAGCTGTTTCCGGCCGGATTCGTTGAGCACCTTCTGGTAGAAGTCGTCGGTGCCGGTGCCGAGTCCGTCGGGTTGATAGGTGATCTCCTCGAGGTCGTAGACGAGGACGCTGTCGGCGTCGGGGAACCGTTCCGCGGTGGCGTTTTTCGCGCTTGCGGTGATTTCGGCGACGGTCATCGCTGTGGCTGGAACTCCGGCCGACAGGGCGAGGATCAGCATCCACACGGCAAGTTGCAGGATATGTTTCATCGGAATCCTCCTCTTTCTGGTATCCGTTTTTGCATCTGCAGTACACATAAAATAACCGCTTTTCGGCGAAAATGAAATGATTTTTTCGACATTTATTTGAAATTTCGCATTCCGGTGGCTATATTTATCGAAATGCACTTGTAAAAAACCTTCTATACCAAAGGAGCTGAAATGGGACAGCAGAGCAACAAGATTGAAAAGCGCCGTCGTCGCAAGGCCTACCTGGAGCGCTGCCGGGAGAAGATCCGGGCCGCCATCGCCCAGGCGAAGAAGAAGTAAGTTTTCTGCTTCGTGAAAAGGTTCCTCCGGATGCGTGCATCCGGGGGAATTTTCTTTGTGTGGAGCAGGCGGAACGGCGGGCGAAAAGGCTGTGGCAGGCTCGGGGCAATACCGCCCGGGCAGAGTTATCAATGGATCGCGCTTCGACGAGAATGGGCCCGTCCAGCTCGTCGGAGTCGAAGCGCGAGCGGTTGGTAACTCGGTTGCTTTCTCACGGGCCGCCCCCGGCAGAATCGAAGCGCGAGCGGTTGGTAACCCGGTTGCTTTCTCGCGGGAGTTCCCTGTCAGAAGCGGAGCCGGAGCGTGACGATCTCCCACGGCGACGCTTCCACCGGAACGGTATGCCCGCCGTCTGTCGGTTCCACACCCTTGACCGGCGTCTCGTCGAGGCGGCAGAACTCCGCCGCCCGGAGCTTCTTCGCCACCGTGACGCTCCCCCGGCGCGGCTCCGGCGAGAGGTTGACCAGCCGCAGCACGACACTGCCCGGTTCCCGGTCCGCCGCCGGTTTCAGCGCGGAGAAGTTCAACCCGCCGTCGATCCGGCAGAAACTTTCGTCGGTGAACGGCTGTGTTCCCGCCTCCTTCAAGAGGTGGACCGGCGTTTCCGCCCGCAGAATCTGCACTGCTTTCCAGAGTTCGGCGTCGTCGGTGCCGGCGCCGAAGAAGCGGGCGGCGCAGAGGAACTCCGAGCGCCCGCTCTGCTGCCCTTCCATCTCGCCGTCGGTGTTGACCGTGCGGCGGAACGCCCGCAGCAGTGTGACCACCAGTTCCCCCGCGGCGTTGTCGATGGCTCCCGCCTCATGGATTCCGGCGGCGAAGAGCAACGCGACACTGCCCGAGGCATCGCGCTTGCCGATCAGCCCGGAGACGTTTTTCTCGATGAACTCCCGTTCAAATCCGCCTTCGGTCGCGTCACCCAGTTCGCGCCCCGCCTTCCGGTTGAGAATCGCGAAGTTCTGCCCGGCGAAACAGTTCCCCGGAATTCCGGTCGGCGCAATCAGCTGGAGCCGGAAGTCCTCCGCGTGGTTCTCGACAGCGAAACGGAGCCCGAGCTGGTCCGAATCGCGATCCAGCGTCACCGTCGTGCGGAGGATCACTTCGGCGGACTCCTCCGCTTCCCGGATTCCGACGTAGTTCTCCCCCAGCCCTCCCTCGTAACGGAGCGACGCGGGCAGGTGGTAGCACCGGGTGATTTCGAACATGGTCCGCTCCGGCCCGTCGAGTGTCACCCGCAGAGAGCTTTCGGAACTGCAGAGCAACGCCGTGCTGCCGACCGGTTCGACGTGGTTCCAGCCGTCGCCGATTTCGCGGTCGAAACGGAATTCGTTCCAGTTCCGGAAGCTCCGGCCGGAGCGGAGATCGGTGACGTCGAAGGTTCCTTCCGGATGGAAATCGAGTTGCAGAATCCCGTTGGTCGCGCTCCGCTGCGACGTGCGCATCGTCCGGTAACTGCGGACGAAATCCGGCGACGGCTCCAGCCGGAGGGTGGTCCAGCCCGCCGCGCGCAGTTTCGTCCGGAACGTTACGCGATAGACATCGTACCGGCGGAACACGTTCCACTGGAACTGCCGCATCTGGTTGCGGCGGATGGAGACGATCTGGTACGGGACCAGTTCCCCCGCCTCGTCCCGGAGTTGAAAGGAGTTGACGAATTCGTAGCCGAACGGCTCCGCCTGCCGCTTCACGTAGGGGGCGGCCGCGGGGAAGCGGATCTCGTATTCGGCGGTCCGGTCGACGTCGAAGGGGAGTGGATTGCGGAGGCGCAGGAGGTAGCGCCCGTCCGGCGCGACCTCGTCGGCCGGGTCGCCGGACTGCTTCTCCAGCCGGACGCCGGTCAGCCGTTCGCGGTCGAGCTGAATCTGGTCGTCCACAATCGCCCGCGCGCCGTCGAACACTTCGCCGAAACGCCCGAGCATCCGCCGGTGAACCGAATCGATCGAACAGCCGCAGATCGAATCGTGCGCGTGATTCTTTACCAGCTCTTTCCAGAGGTAGTGGAGCAACCCGAGGTCGCCGGTCTCTCCGGCGGCGGCCCGTTCGGCGAGGAGGGGTTCGACCAGCAGTTCCAGCCGGTTCGAACAGAGGTCGTTCGCCCGTTTGACGTCGCTTCTGGAGCTGACGGTGCCGCTGATCTGCCAGTTGCCGTTGATGTCGGCGGGGTGGATCAGTTCGCCTCGAAGCACGGTGGAGACCTCCGGACCGAACTCCCGTTCGAAGAGGTCGAGATAGTCGGTTTGAACAAGTTCGGCATCGGGATACTCTTCGGCGATCCAGCGGAGCATTTGAACCGGATCTTCCGGCGGGCAGGAGTGATCCAGCCCGTCGGAGAGGAGGATCGCCTCCTTGCCCCAGTAGGCGGTATCCTGTTCGACACATTGGCGCAGCCGCTCCCGGAACTCCCCTTCTTCCGGCGAGCGGTCGGTGCCGCCGCGGACGTCGAGCGTGAACTGCCCGTAACCGTTGCGCGGCATGAGATGAATGGTCCGGATGCGGGTGCCGTCGGGGGATTCCCAGAGAAAACGCGCCGGCTCGGTCGAGGCGAGGCCGCGCCAGACCACCGCCCCTTTGAGGCCGAACCCGGCGAAGAGCTGCGGAAGCTGTGCCATGTGGCCGAAGATGTCGCAGACGTAACCGACCGGCCAGGGGGCGGAGCCGTACTCCTCCGCCACGGCGCGGCCGATCTGGAGGTTGCGGATCAGCGCCTCGCCGGAGACCAGAAACTCATCGGGCATGACGTACCAGGGGCCGACTTTGAGCCGTCCGCCCGAGATGGCGGCGGTGAGCCGGGGCTTCCACTCCGGATGGACCTCGGCGATGTCGTCGAGCACGACGGTCTGCCCGTCGAAGATGAAGTGGCGGTACTCCGGCTGCTGTTCCAGCAGATCCAGAACCCGGCGCGTGAGGGTGAGCAGCCGTTTGCGGTAAACCTGCCGGGGCTGATACCACTCCCGGTCCCAGTGGGTGGCGCTGAAATAGTAGAATCGCATCGTGTCAACCTTCTCCCGTTGTTTCTTGCCCGCTCTCTCCCATTTTCCCGTTTCACCACAGGAAAAGAGTGATCAATGGATCGCGCTTCGACGAGAATGGGCCCGTCCAGCTCGTCGGAGTCGAAGCGCGAGCGGTTGGTCACTCGGTGCTTTCTCACGGGCCTCCCCCGCCGGAATCGAAGCGTTGATTTACCATAGTTCCGGAATGGAGGGATTGCAAGCAAAAATGAGGCGATTCAGTCGCCGGAAGCGTCGCGTTCGGCGGCGTGGAGAAAGCGCAGTGTCCGCAACCCGTCGAACCAGCAGTGAAAGGCCTCCTGCTGTGCCCCCGGCGTTTTCGGCAGGTTGGCGAGCACCCCGTTCCAGGCGGCCGGGAACCGTTCCGCTTCGAGGAACGCGGCGGAGGCGGCGGGAAGGCGGCGGAGCAGGGCGTCGGCACGGTCGAGCGCCCCGGGCGAGGCGGCCGCGTCGAGCAGCTGTTTGAGCCGGGCGAAGGCGCCGTCTGAAATCTCCGGCAGCGGTTCGCCCCGGAGCAGTTTCCGGACCGACGGCCCGGTACCGAACGGAACCCGTTCCGACGGGCGGGGCGAGGGGTGGACCAGCACCTTTTGCAGTTCCGCCACCTTCGCGGTCTTTGCCACCGCCTGCAGAAAGTAGAAGTCCTCGCCGCCGGTGCGGACTCTCATGCCGCCGCAGCGGATGTAGCTCGCGGCGCGGCAGACGAAGGCGCTCCCGACCGTGTGGAAGGCGTAGGGGGAGCCCGCCCGGCGCAGACGTTCGACGTAGGCGTCGAGATACTCTTCGTAGCGGCGGATGGCCTGTTCCAGCTCCGGCGTATCCCCTTCCCGGTGGCGGAAGCCGATGGTGACCGCGCCCGCTTTGCTCTGCGCGAGAAAGGCTTCACTCTCTTCGAGATAGCCGGGTTCGACCGTCGTGTCGGCGTCGAGCGACCAGATGGCCGCCTCTTCGACGTTTTCAGGGGAGAGGGAGGCGATCACCGCATCCATGCCCAGCTTGCGGGCGGCGCCGACTCCCCCCTCCAGCTCCGGCGCAAAGCGCCAGACGAGCCGGGGCAGTTGGAGTTCGCCGGTCTCTAGACGGTGGAGCAGGGTTTCGTTCGCGCGACGGCAGGATTCCGGCGCGTCAGGCGGATGGTTGACGACGACCACCACGGCGGTCTCTTCGATCCCGCGCGCGGAAGCGAGCGAGGCGAAGGTCTCCGCGATGGAATCGTTTTCGTCGCAGGCGGGAATCACCACCGCCCGGCGGAATTCCCGCCACGGCAGTGGTTCGGCCGGATTGCGGCGCAGATACTTGGCGAAATCGTGCGGCTTCACAGCAGCCGGCCGAAGAGGGAGACGCTCCCCGCCCGTTCGACCTGGACGCGGCGGAGCATGCCCGGTTCGAGGCCGTCGCACGGTTCGAAGTGGATCAGCCGGTTGGTGCCGGTGCGGCCGCACCAGCGGTCGGGGTTGCGCGGACTCACCCCTTCGACCAGCACCTCCTGAACGGTGCCGACCTGGGCGGCGAGCGACCGCTCCACCCGCTTTTTCAGATCTTCGAGCAGGATCTGGTTGCGCTCCTCCTTCACTTCGCGGGGCACCGAATCCTCCCGGAGCGACGACTTCGTGCCGGGCCGGGGGGAGTATTTGAAGATGAAGGCGTTGTCGAAACCGACCCGGTTCATGAGTTCGCGGGTCATGTCGAAATCCTCCGCCGTTTCGCCGGGGAAGCCGACGATCACGTCGGTCGAGAAGGTGACGTCCGGCATCGCCGCGCGGAGCTTTTCGACCACCTCATAGTAGCTCGCCGCAGTGTACTGGCGGTTCATTTCGCGCAGCACCCGGTCGGAACCGGACTGCAGCGGCAGGTGGATGTTGTGGCAGACCGTCCGGCTCGCCGCAATCGCTCCGATCAACCGGTCGTTGAAGTAGCTCACGTAGGGCGAGGTGAAGCGGATGCGCAGAAGTTCCGGAATCCGGTCCAGCTCCTCCAGAAGATCGGCGAAGGGGGAGTAATCCGGCGGCGGCGGGTTGATGTTGCCGCCGAGCCCGTAGGCGGCGACGTTCTGGCCGAGCAGCAGAATCTCCTTCGCGCCCGAAGCGGCCAGTTCGCGCGCCTCGGCGAGGACATCCTCCCGCTCGCGGCTCACTTCGCGGCCGCGCACGTACGGAACAATGCAGTAACTGCAGAAGCGGTTGCAGCCGCGGGTGATGGCGATCTGGGCGAATACCTGTTCCGCACCGCTGCCCGCGCGGTAGTGGCTCCCCATCGAGGTGAGCACGTCGGCGGACTCCCGGGTGCTGGCGACGCGATGGCGGTCGGCGCGAATCGATTCGATCAGGGGGACGAGCGTGTGAAGCTGGCCGGTGCCGAGCACGAAATCGAGGTGGGGCAGCTCTTCGAGCAGCTGGTCGCCGAGCCGCTGAGCCATGCACCCGAGCGCGCCGATCACCAGGTCGGGGCGGCGCGCTTTGAGCTTCTTCATGTAGCCGATCTTGCCTTTGGCCTTGCGTTCGGCCTGTTCGCGGACACTGCAGGTGTTGAAGAGGAGGACATCCGCCTCCTCCTCGTTTTCGACGATCGAGTGGCCGGCTTCGACCAGCATTCCGGCGAGCGCTTCGGAGTCGCGCTCGTTCATCTGGCATCCGTAGGTTTTGAGGAATACTTTCATGGCGTCAGCAGTGTCAGGTTGTCGCGGTGGATGAGCTCCTCGTCGACGTTCGGGCCGAGGATTTCATGAATTTCCGCCGAATGGCGCCCGCAGATGCGGAGGCAGTCGGAGGCTTCGAAGTTGACCAGCCCGCGCGCGAAAGGAACGCCGTCCGGCCCGGAAATTTCGACCGTGTCGCCCCGCTTGAAGTCGCCGCTGACGAACCGCACGCCCGAGGGGAGCAGACTGCGCCCGTGCTCGCGGACCGCCTTCGCCGCGCCTTCGTCGACCAGCAGCGCGCCGGAAACTTTGCTGAAGAAGGTGATCCACCGCTTGCGCCCGGTCAGCCGGCGGCGGCGCGGCAGAAACACCGTGCCGACATCTTCGCCGCGGAAGATCGCTTCGAGAATCCCCGGCACCCGGCCGTCGGCGATCCAGAGGTACTCTCCGGCGGCGGTGACGATGTCGGCGGCGCGCAGTTTCGAACTCATGCCGCCGATGGAGAATTCGGAGTTGTCGGTGTCGCCGGCCATGCCGCGGATGGCGTCGTCGAGCTTTTCGACCACCGAGATGCGCTCGCCGAGGACGCCGTCGACCCGTTCGCGCAGCCCCTGTTCGGTGGTGAGGATGATCGTGAGCTGCGAATCGGTGATCGAGGCGAGCATTCCGGCGAGGGTGTCGTTGTCGCCGAACTTGAGCTCGTCGATCGAAACCGAGTCGTTCTCATTGACGATCGGCAGGACGTCCTTCTCCCAGAGGGCGTTGATGCAGTTCATCACGTTGAGGTAGCGCTCGCGGCTGCGCAGGTCGGCGGCGGTGAGCAGAAGCTGTGCCGTGCGGAATCCCCGCTTGCGGCACTCCTCCTCGTAGATCGCCATCAGCCGCGACTGGCCGATGGCGGCGAGCGCCTGAATCTTCGCCAGCTCCTTCGGGCGCCGGGCAAGTTCGAGTGCGCGCATTCCCATGCCGACGGCACCGGAGGTGACCAGCAGCACCCGGCTGCCGCGGCTGCGGATGGCGGCGATGCCGTCGACCAGTTTCGCGATCGCCTCCTGGCTGGTCAGCAGCCGGGTTCCGGCCTTGACGATCACCTGCCGCGCCTGCCGGATCAGTTCCCGGCGGATTTCCAGATTCTGTGCATTCATATGAAATATTCTCGTGTTTTTGGACATATCATCCGTCTAATGTAGCATTTCGGCGGAGAAATGCAAGCGTCTCCCCGGCGGGAATTCCGGCGAATCGCCCCCCTTCACTCGTCGTGGGGAAGGCTTTTCATCGCCGTGGTCATCGAGCGGCTCAGCTGGCGGACCATCGCGTCGGCGGGATCCTCGACGAAGACCGGTTTCTTTTCCGCGAAGAGCGACAGCGTCCAGTGGAGCAGCGGATGGTGCTTTTTCCGGAGCGCCTCCATCTCCGCCTTCACCCGGAGCAGCCGCTGTTCCGGGACGCGCCTCCGGCCGATTCTGCGGGCGGTCTGATAGTGGTGGAGCGCGGCGAAACAGCGGCCGGTCGCGCCGAGGGTCCGGGCGAGGTGAATCCGGAAGATGATGTTCTGCGGCGCGCGGGCGACGATGAAGCGGAAACACGCCTCCGCCTCGCGGTAGCGGCGGTGCATCAGGTGGTCGCGCCCCTCGCGGTAGCGGAGGAAGGTTTCGGTCTTCTCGAGGTCGGCGAGCAGCGTCGCCAGCGAGGTTTCCGGCGGGACGTTGTTGCCGACGATCAGCTCCTCGAGGATGTCGTCCGCCTCGGAATCCATCAGGGGGCCGGCTTTGCGGAGCGGGAGCGGCTCCTCCATCAGCGAGGCGTCGTACCGTTTCCGCTTTTCGGGGTCGGAGAGGATGTCGAAGGCGTGGACCAGCATCTGGAATTCACGGGTCTTCGCCGGGGAGTTCCCGAAGAGGTCCGGGTGGCACTCTCTGGCCCGGGCGTAGTAGGCGCGTTTGAGTCCGGCGAAATTGACCGTGGCGCTGACTCCCAGGATTTGATACAGAGTTTGTTCCATGTTTTTTCCCGCTAAATGCCGTCGTGGACTTGCCATAAAAGGAAAAATATGGTATAATATAGATGTAGTTTAACTTTATCGCAAACGGGAGTGCTTTCTTTTCATCATGAGCGGCGCGATCAACAATCTGCCGGGGGGAAGTGAGACGATTCTGATCGTGGACGACCACGAGACGATCTGGGATTTCCTCATCGAGGCTCTGCAGAAGCTGGGCTACTCCGTGCTGCTGGCGGAGAACGGGCTGGACGCGGTCGAAATCTACGAGGAGAATCCCGACCAGATCGATCTTGTGCTGCTCGACATGATCATGCCGAAGGCGGGCGGTCACCAGACCTTCTACAAGATCCGCGCGATCGATCCCGAGGCGA
The DNA here is from genome assembly GCA_900551245.1 of uncultured bacterium. Classification (GTDB taxonomy): domain Bacteria; phylum Verrucomicrobiota; class Lentisphaeria; order Victivallales; family Victivallaceae; genus Victivallis. The sequence goes on from URVC01000005.1 coordinate 44,003, forward strand.
AGATTCTGCTTTCGAGCGGATTTGTTTCCGAGGCGGAGGTGCACGATCTGCTCCAGCAGGGCGCGTGCGGATTCCTGCCGAAACCGCATCGCCTTCCCGCCGTCGCCCGCGCCATCCGGGAAGTGCTCGACAACGGCCGCATCGCCGGCTGAACCGCTTCCCATGGATGACTGGATCGAAATCAACCGCGACGAGCGGCATATCAAGCGGGAGCGCGCCAAGGCGCGTGAACTGCGCAACACCCCTTACTTTCAGGAACAGTTCCGCCGGGGCATCTGCCACTATTGCGGGAAGAATTTCCCGCCGGAGGAGCTGACGCTGGACCACATCGTGCCGGTGGCCCGCGGCGGACGCAGCACCCGGGGAAACCTGGTGGTCTGCTGTCGCGCCTGCAATCAGGAGAAGAAGTACCTCACTCCGGCGGAGATGATCCTCCGCCGTCTCGAAGCCGAAAACGGCGGAGAATAGGGTTCCGGCCGGTTCAGGCTTCGAAATCGAACTCCATCGCCCGGAGGAAGGCCATCGCCAGCGCGGTGTGGCCGACGTCATTGGGGTGCACCCGGTCCCACGAAATGAAACTGCTGTGGCGGCTCTGCAGAATCCGGTCGAAGGCGGCCTGCGTGTCGACGAAGATGGCGTGATGCTTTTCGGCGAGGCGGCGGCAGGCGGCCTGATAGCGGGCGATTTCGGCGCGCATGCGGTCCTGCAGATTGGTTTCGATGTAGAAGGGGGCCATGATGACCAGCCCGCCGGAGAGCAGGGGGCAGGTGCGGGTGAAGAGTTCGTCCAGCGTGGACTCATATTCATCGAGCAGGACATGTTGCTCCGGTTCGCAGGGGCTGTCGAACTGCCGCCAGACGTCGTTGATGCCGATCATCACCGAGAGCCAGTCGGGGTGGAGGTCGATCACGTCGGTCTGCCAGCGTGCCGCGAGGCGGCGGGCGGTGTCGCCGCTGACGCCGGTGTTGATGACGTTGATGCCGAGTTCGGGGTGGAGGGCGTTCACCATGCCCGAGACGATGTGCGGGTAGCCGCGGCCGAGGCGGTTGAAGAGAGTTCCCTGTGCGACCGGGCGTTCCCGTCCGACATCCGTGACCGAATCTCCGATGAAGAGCAGACGGTTCCCTTGCGAAAGTTTCATGATTTCATACTCCTGTGTTTCCGCTGAAAACAGCAGGAGTATACCATATCACGCCGCCGGAAAAATTCAATCCGTTTTTCTGCGACATTTCATCTGTGGCGGAGTGCGGCTGTTGAGGCGCCAGACGCTCGGCGCGAGGCCGGTCTGCTGTTTGAACACCCGGCTCAGGTGGAACTCGCTGGAGAAGCCGCAGAGTTCGGCGATCCGGTGCAGTCGAAGTTCGGTTCCGGCGAGGTAGTGAGTCGCCGCCTCCACCCGCATGCGTTGCAGCAGTGTGGTGAAGGAGCAGCCGAAGAGCTGTTTCACCAGCACGCTGGTGTGGGAGCTGGTAAGTTTCAGCTCCTGCGCAAGATCCGGCAGCCCGACCCGCCCGGCAAGGCGCGACTGCAGAAAGTCGCGGATCCGGGCACTGCGGAAGTCCGGGGTGTCCGCCAGCAGACCGCGGGCGCGGAGGCGGTGAAGCACCCCGTCGGCGCAGAGTTCCCCCAGAAGCAGAAGTGCCGCCTCCTCCGCCGGATTTGCAGGGGGCAGTTTCGCGTACTCGCTCCGGAACGGCTCCGGAAGTTCCGCCCCCGACCCCGCCTCGCTTCTCCACGCGCCGAGAAAGAGCATTCCATAATGGACCAGCTGTTCCCGCAGCGGGAAGACCAGCTGCCGGATTCCGAACGGACACTCCGAAACAAACGGCCCTGCCGCCTCGCGGCAGAACCGGCTCTGCCGGTGGCGGCAGTGTTCGATGCAGTGTTCGCTGAAGATCGCCGCGCAGGCGCCGATCTTCTTGTGGGAGGCGCGTTGCGGAGTGAAGAGCCGCCGCGCCTGGCGGAAATCGAAGATGCCGTCCAGCCCGAGGATGGTCAGCGGCTGTCCGGTGAGATGTTCGAACTCCGCCAGTTCCGCTTCCAGATGTTCCAGCTCCTCCATGGAATCGATTTTCTTTCCTGTTGATGTGGTGAAACCGTATCAATATATATGAAAATCCTGAAAAAAGCCATTCTTTTCCGGAGAAATCGTGATCTATTATGCGAGAGCACATTTCAGAACCGGGAGGATACGATGGAAGATGAACGTCAGAACCGCTGTCGGGCCGCGTTGAAGAGGTGGCTGAAATTCGCGTCGGACAATCTGCTGCGCCATGTCTCCGGCCATCCGGAGCTGGCGTACTACGGAACCGGCGAAAGCGCGCACTGGGCGGTGCAGAGCAATATGAATGTCGTCGCGGCGCTGGCGGTTGCCGGGGTGGAGGAAGCCGACCCCGCGATGGTGGAGCGGGCGCTCTCCCTCTTCCGCTACGCGATGCGGACCCACGTGACCGGCGATCTTGCCGCCACCGACGGCGCGCAGTGGGGACGCCACTGGATCAGTGTGCTCGGGGCCGAACGGATGACCCACGGCGTCAACGCGCTCGAACCGTACTTCACGGCGGAGGATCGGGAGCGTTACCGGGCATTCCGTTTCTCCGAGGCGGATTTTCTTCTGCGGGAGTACCCGGTGAAGGCGAACATGCTCAACTCCAGCGGCGAAAACCGTCCCGAATCGAACATCTGGAACGGCGGCTTCCTGTGGCGGGCGGCGCTCGACTATCCGGACGCGCCGGATGCCGCACTCTGGCGCGAAAAGGGGACCCGTTTTCTGCTCAACGGCATTTCGCACGCGCTCGACGCCGCGTCGGAACAGCGGTTCGACGGCCGGCCGCTGCGCGAGTGGCACGTCGGCTTCAACTTCACCCCGAACTATTCGCTCGACCACCACGGTTACATGAATGTCGGCTACAGCATCATCTGTCTTTCGAATCTGGCGATGCTGTATTTCAACTTCCGCGAGCGCGGGCAGAGGTTGCCGGAAGCGCTCTCTCTCCACGTCGATGATCTCTGGCGGACGGTGAAGAACTTCTTCTTCGACGACGGGCGGCTGTTGCGGATCGGCGGCGACACCCGGGCGCGCTACACCTACTGCCAGTGCTATGCGTTGCCCGCGCTGTGGCTGGCGGCTGAATTCCTGCGCGACGCCGACGCGGTGCGGCTCCGGGCTCGTTACCTCGAACTGCTGTTGCGGGAGCAGGCGTGCAACTGCGACGGCAGTTTCTACGGGGAGCGGCTCCGGGGCATCCGGGAGCAGTCGACCTACTACTACGCACGGCTGGAGTCCGATCCGGCGCTGGTACTGTCGCAGGATCTCCGCTGGCGGCGGTTCGCCGCTCTGCCGGAGCCGGCCGCGGAACCGCTGCCGGAGTGCCTGTGGAGCGATCCCTTCCACGGGGCTTATCTGCGGAAGAACCGGCGGGCGGTCCGCAGTTTCGTTCAGCGCGGCGCCGCCGGACCGGTGGCGCTCTGTCTCCCGGCCGATCGGAGCGATCTGGCCGAGTGGGAGGGCAACCTCTTCTGCCGGATTGGACTGCACCGGTGTGAGGTGCGCCAGGGGCGTTCCTCCGGGAGGGTGGGAGCGGATTGTTTCGTTCACTGCGGCTCGGTGACGTATGTGGAATCCCAGCCATACGGCGAGGGCGAGGGGCACTATCCGGTGGCGGAGAGCCGGTTTGCGGTCGCGGCGCTGCCCGACGGGCGGAGCATGCTGGTGCTGGAGCGGGTCGTGGTTTTGAAAGAGAGCACCTTTGACCGGGTGATTCCGGTCAATCTGCAGATTCCGAACGATCTCTACAACGGTTCCCGGCGGAGCTACTGGGCGGAACGGGAGTGCCGGGAGACGGCGGCACTCCCGGATGCGGCGGAGACGATCGACACCGGCTGCCGGAAACTGACGGTCGAGGGGCGTCTCACCGTCGCGGCACTGGGCGGCGTGGAGTCGCTGTGGATCTTCCGCCCGGCGGAGCGGGAAGCGGCGCTCCTGCACGCCCCGGCGCTGAAGTCGCTCTACATCGAGACGGTCGGCGGGGACGCGGGGGCGCCGTTCCGCCGGTATCCAGCCGGAACGGTTCTTGCCGACACGGCGACGGCGCTCGCGGTCGATGCGCCGGAAACCTTCGCCGCGGACGGGGAGTTTCTCTCCACGGCGGACGGAGTGCGCGGGGTGCGGATTCGCGGCGTCGACGGCGTGCAGTACCGGTTGCTGGCCAACTTCGGCGACGGGGAGGCCGAAGCGTCCGGCGTCTTGCTGGCGGCGGGCGAGGCGGTGCTGCAGCAAGAGGTTCCGGGAGGATTCGAGACTATCTGACTCCTTCTACTAAAAATAGTTATCTGCATTTTTATTTCTGCCAGGTAGAGTGATTCATCGGGCGCGCTTCGACGAGAATGGGGCATCCAACTCGTCGGAGTCGGAGCGCGCCCGGCGGGGAACTCGTGTTTTCTGCCCGGCTCCCGGCACCCCTTTCTGCGAACCATTCGCATTCCATTTCTGATCCCGCGGGGCTTCGCGCGGAATCGCATTGCGGTTTTTTCCGGAAAACTTCGGCGGCGCCCTTGCGTTTCGTTTCGCCGGTTGATATATTACCAGCTTGACAAACAATGGATTGGATATGCTGACGGAACTTTTTCTGGCCGGGCGCTATTTGAAGCCCAAGCGGAACGCGGTGTCGCTGATCACGCTTTCGAGCGTGCTCGGCGTGACGCTCGGCGTGGCGGTGCTGATGGTGGTGCTGGCGGTGATGACCGGATTCACCGACCTCATGAAGCAGAAGCTGGTGGAGACGCAGGCGCATTTTCAGGTGCGCGACCCGTGGCGGCGGGTGATCCGCGACCCGTCGGAGATCGTCGAGACGGTCCGGGCGGCGGGCGGCGACGCGGCGGCGGTGATTCAGTCGCCGGTGCTGGTGCAGCGGGGGCGCGAGCTCGACATGCAGCTGCTCCTCTTCGGCACCGGGGCGGAGGAACTGCGCAAACACCTTGAATTCGACACCGCGCTCCGGCGGGGAATGCTTTCGCTGGAGAAGAACGAGGCGATCATCAGCACCCACATGGCGGCGCGCTGGGGGGTGAAGGTGGGCGACAAGATTCTGCTGCACTCGCCGAAGCGGCTGACCAGTCTGGTCCGGTTCAAGCCGGATGGCGGCATGGAGATCAATCCGGACAGTTCCGCCTATCTGCCTTCGGAGTTCACCGTGACCGGCATCTACTCGATCGGCAAATATGACTTCGACCGGAGCGTGCTCTTCGTCGGAATCGACGACGCGGCCGAACTTCTCGACCTGCCGTGGGGCAGTGCGACCAGCGTCTTCGGCTGGGGGCCGGACCCGTTCGAGCAGAAGGAGCTTATCAAAACCCTGCGAGAAAAGCTCGGCAGCTACCGGGTCTCCACCTGGGAGGACGAGAACAAACAGCTGTTGAGCGTGCTGGCGGTGGAGAAGCGGATGATGTTCTTCCTGCTGATCTTCATCGTGCTGGTGGCGGCGTTCAGCATCACCAATACGCTGGTGACCTCGGTCTACCAGAAAACCCGCGAAATCGGGCTGTTGAAGGCGCTCGGCGCGGGGGACGGGGCGGTGACGCGGATTTTCGTACTGCAGGGGTTCCTGATCGGGGTGATCGGCAGCGGCGTCGGGACGTTGCTGGGGTGGCTGGTGATCCATTTCCGCAACGACATCATGCACTTCGTCTCGCGGGTGACCGGCACGGAACTCTTCCCGAAAGAGCTTTACTACTTCGACGAACTGCCCGCGCACATCGTGCCCGGGGACGTCGGTTTCATCATTGCGGCGTCGGTGATTCTCTGCACGCTGGGGGCGTTGCTCCCGGCGCTGCGGGCGGCGCTGCTCGATCCGGCAAAGGCATTGCGCTATGAGTGAGACGAACGAACCGATCATCGAGCTGGCCGATGTCCGGCGGAGCTACAGAATGGGCGATTCCGTGCTGGAGGTTCTGCGCGGAGTCAACTGGCGGGTGGAGCGCGGCGAGTGGGCCTGTCTGCTCGGCGCCTCCGGCAGCGGCAAGACGACGCTGCTCAATCTGATCGGCGCGCTGGAGAAGCCGGATTCCGGCACCATCCGGGTCGCCGGAACCGATCTGGCCGGACTCTCCCGCCGGGCGGCGGCGAAGTTCCGCAACCGGCGGATCGGCTTCGTGTTTCAGGCCTACCATCTTCTGCCGGAGCTGACGATTCTGGAGAATGTGATGCTTCCGGCCCGGTTTGCCGGGTTGGCGAAGCGTTCGGCGCGGGAACGGGCCGAAGCGCTGCTGGCGACGGTCGGACTCTCCGGACGGCTCCGCCACCGGCCGAGCGAACTCTCCGGCGGCGAACAGCAGCGGGCGGCGATCGCCCGGGCGCTGATCAACGAGCCGGAACTTCTGCTGGCGGATGAGCCGACCGGCAACCTTGACGGCCGGACCGGCAGCGGCATTCTCGAACTCTTCGCCGAACTCCGTTCGGAGCATCCGGAGCGTTCGATCGTGATGATCACCCACAACCGCGAGATCGCCGATCTGGCCGACCGGGTGGCGGAGCTCTCCGACGGCGTGCTCCGGAGCTGAGGGCGCCGCCGGATTCCTGTGGTGGAAATCAGTTCTGCGCCGCGTGTTTCCGCAGCAGGGTGAAGAGGTCGGCGAAGACCTGGTCGCGCTGGATGTGGGTGGCGACGCGCATCTCGTGGCGCCCGGCGGGGGCGTCGAGGTAGCGGCCGGAGTCGTCGAGCCGCGGCGCGGGGATGAGTTCCGAGCGGTATCCCTCCCGGCAGCGGAGCCAGCCGATGACGGAGATGTCCCAGATCACCTTGCTGGCGGCGAAGCCGTTTCCGATGAAGTCGCAGGTGCGGTTCAGCAGAAATTCTCCGATGGCGCCGGTGTCGGCGCAGAGCTCCCGCAGCTCCGCGGGGGTGGTGGCGAGCAGTTCGGCCACCGTGCAGCAGGGCACCTGCAGGAACGGCACGCCGGAGTCGAAGATCACCTGAGCCGCCGGAACATCCTGATAGAGATTGAATTCCCGGTTGTCCGGGTGATTGCGGTCGTGCCCGCCGAGCCAGACTACCACCAGGTCGCGGACGATCTCCGGGTCGAGCAGCAGAGCGGAGGCGACGTTGGTGATCGCTCCGATGGCGAAAACATAGAGCGCCTTCCCGGACTGGCGCTGTTCGCGGGCGAGCTCCACGATGCGGCGCGCGGCCGCGGAGTCGACCGGGGTGCGGCGGTTCGGCAGATAGCCGGTCGAACCGCGGAAGGCGAATCCCTCCGCCGGATGGTCGAGCAGGGCGAGAATCCGGCCGATCTCCTCGAAGCTCTTCTCCATGCCGTCGGCCGGACTGGTGGAGCGGGAGTTCAGGAACGGGGCCGCCGTCACGGCCCGGAGCCGGAGGGTTTCCGTCGCCAGCAGCGCGTAGGTGAGCGCGAACTGGTCGTCCACCTCGTTGAAGGTGTCGGTGTCGAGTACCGCGTCGACGAGTTCCGTCGGCAGGTCGAGCCGGGCCCGGCGCAGAGCCGGATCAAGTGCGGGGAAGGGAATGGAGTCCATAGCTGGTTTCCTCATGCTGCGGCCCGGTGTCATCCTCTCCGGCGGAGGCCGCCTGCCGCCGTCTCCGGTTAATATAGCGATGCTTTTTCACAAAACAACATAGTCAAGTAGAACAAAACAGGGATAATATAGCATAAAACAACGATATGAGGCATTGTCCGGCGGCGTTTCCCGGAAAGACGATAGCGGAAGAAATCCGGAGAATTCCACGGGAAATCCGGAAAGAGACTGGCAAAATTGCACTTTTGCCGATATATTTATGACGGAAGCATTGTGGTTGTTCAAACGGAGAGAGGACGGATGTTCCATTCCAGAGAGATCGTGACTGCCATCGAACTGGGCAGTTCGAAGATCTGCGTCCTGATCGGCGAGGCCGGAGAGGGGGGCCGGGTGAATATCATCGGGCGGGGCACCGCTCCAAGCGCCGGCGCCGTGGTCAAGGGCGAGATCTACAACATGGAAAAGGCGTTCGATCAGCTCGCCGCGGCGCTGGAGGAGGCGGACCGCAGCTCCAATCACGAGCTCGGCAACAGCCGGCTGGTGGTGGTGGTGGTGACCGGTTGCGGAATCGATTCCCATCAGGGGGTGGGGACGGTGTTCATCAAAAACGAACAGCACCGGGTCACCCAGAAGGAGCGGTTCGAAGCGCATGAGAACGCCAAGGTGCAGCATATCGCTCCGGACCGGGAGATCATCAACAGCTCCGAATCCTACTTCATGATCGACGGGCGGCCGGTGCGCAACCCGCTCGAACAGAATGCGCGCAAGCTGGACGCCTACGTCCATGTGGTGCACGCGGTGGCCTCCCGGCTGGAAAATTTCAGGACGATCGTCCGCGAATCCGGTTTCGAGGATTCGATGATGGAGGTCGCCTTCGCGCCGCTGGCGGCCGATTTCGGAATTCTCTCGGAGGAGGAGCGCGAACACGGCGTTCTGCTGATCGACCTCGGGGCCGGCACCACCGAATTCGATGTGGAATACAATTCGGGGATTCAGGCCTCGGGGGTGATTCAGGTCGGTTTCGACCATGTCTGCAACGACCTCTCCATCGGGCTGGATCTGCCGATCTCGCTCTGCCGGAAGATGATCGAAGACGGCTCCCTGGTGCGGGCCATGCGGGAGCGGCGCGACTGGCTCGAGTTTCCCCAGCCCGGCAGCGGCATGCGGAGAATTCCGCTGGTCTCGTTTGAAACCATCATCGATCTCCGGTTGCGTGAGATCTTCGAAATCGTCAAGAAGATGGTCGCGGACCGCGGCGCACTCAACAATCTCGACGCCGGCGGCGTCCTCACCGGCGGCGGCGCGCTCTTCGAACGGACCGCCGGCATTTTCCGCGAAGTGTTCGACCTCTCCTGCCGCATCGGCCAGCCGCTGGAGGCCGGCGGGGCGGTGATCGGCGTGGAAAATCCGCGCTACAGCACCGTGTGGGGGGCGTTGAAGATCGCCGCCTATTACAACGAACTTAATTCAGGCAACCGGGGCCGGGGAACGGTCGGCAACCTGATCGACGCGGCGGACGGGTTCCTCAGCCGGTTCCGCCGGAATTTGTCCAATTTGAAAGAAACAATCCGGATGTAGCCGATGGAGCAGCAGGGAAAACCGAAGGAGATCACGATTCTGGCGCTCGGCGGAGCCGGCTGCCGCATCCTGCGCGCGCTGGCCGAAGCCCCGGCGGCGCAGTCGCTGCGGCTTCTGGCGGCGGATACCGACGCGGAGAGTCTTGCCCGGTCCGGCGTCGCGGAGAACTGCCGCCTGCTGGCCGGCGCCCGCTGGCGCGGCGGCCGCGGCTGCGGCGGGAATGTGATCGACGGGCAGCGGGCGATGGCGCATGAGCGTTCCACGCTGGAGCAGATGCTCTCCGGCAGTGCGATGCTGATGGTGATCGGCGGGCTCGGCGGCGGCACCGCTTCCGGCGGCGTGCCGGTGGTGCTGAGCGTGGCCCGCAAGCTGGGAATTCCGACGATGTTTCTGATGACGCTGCCGTTCGCGCTGGAGGGGCACAGCAAGCGCCGGGTGGCGGAGGAGACCGTCAAGGGCGAACTGCTCGGCCTGGCCGACGCGGTGCTCTGTCTGCCCAACGATCTTCTGTTTTCGGTGCTGGAGGCGACCACGCCGCTGGCGGAGGCGTTCCGCCTGGCCGACCGGGAGGTGTCGCGTACGGTGCTGGCGCTGACCGCGGTTCTGCGGAACGGCAATCTGCTGGCGGCCGATTTCGGCGATTTCGTCAGCCTTCTGAAGCGGCGCAAGAGCTACTGCAGCATCGGTGTCGGCGTCTCGTCGGAGACGGATCCGTCGGTGCGGATCGACCGGGCGATGGAGGAGCTGTTGCACTCGCCGCTGCTCGGCGGGGCCGGGAAGCTCGGCGAGGCGGATGCGGTGATTCTGTCGCTGCTCGGCGGCCCGGAGCTTTCGATCGGCGAGACCAAGGCGGCGCTGGAGCTGGCGTCGCGCCAGGTGAAGCCGGAGGCGCGGGTGATCGTCGGTGCGGCGACGGCGGAGGAGTGGCGCGGGATGATTCAGCTCTGCGCGGTCACGGTCCGGCTCGACGCGGAGAACGAAATTGTCGAGGTGATGCACAAGAGCACGGAGCGTACGCCGAAGCGGAGTCGCGCGGCGGCGGCTCCGGAAGAGGACGCATCCCAGCTGACACTGCCGTTCCTGGAGACGGTTTCGAAGGGGATTATGGAGAACACCACGCCGGTGATCTGGAACGGCGAGGATCTCGATATTCCGACGTTCAAGCGGCGGAATACGGTTCTCGACAACGGGAAAACCGTGGTCGAATAGCCGTTTTTCAGGCGAAAAAAGCGCTTTGAGGCGGATTTTGCAAAAAAAACTGAAAAAATGATTTGCAAAACGCGGGGGAGCGAATATATTATGTCTCTGTTCTCGCGAGTTGGCGTGGTTCCAACGGCGGAATACGCTCGGGTGGCGGAATTGGCAGACGCGTATGGTTGAGGTCCATATGGAGTAATCCTTGGGGGTTCAAGTCCCCCCCCGAGTACCATGATAATAACGTTTTGCGCGACAGTCGCTGCAAAGCGATGAGGACGGCGGGTGGAAATCCGTCGCCTTTATTGTCGGGTAAGGTGTTTGTGCGAATGCCTACATAGCTCAGTCGGTAGAGCACATCCTTGGTAAGGATGAGGTCTCCGGTTCAAGTCCGGATGTAGGCTCCATGATATTTTGCCGATGCTGAAATAAAGTTGGAACACTAAAAAACCTTTCAGGAGGGAAAAATGGCTAAGGAAAAATTCGAAAGAACCAAGCCGCACGTCAATGTCGGTACGATCGGTCACGTCGACCACGGCAAGACCACTCTGACCGCCGCCATCACCATGGTGCTGAACAAGAAGTTCGGCGGCGAAGTCCGCAAATACGATGAAATCGACAACGCTCCGGAAGAGAAGGAGCGTGGTATCACCATCAATACCGCTCACGTGGAATACCAGACCGAGAAGCGTCACTACGCTCACGTTGACTGCCCCGGACACGCCGACTATGTGAAGAACATGATCACCGGCGCCGCGCAGATGGACGGTGCGATTCTGGTGATCGCCGCGACCGACGGCCCGATGGCCCAGACCCGCGAGCACGTGCTGCTGGCCCGTCAGGTGGGTGTGCCGGCGATCGTCGTCTTCATGAACAAGGTGGACCAGCTGGACGACCCCGAGCTGCTCGAGCTCGTTGAAATGGAAATCCGTGAGCTGCTCAACAGCTATGACTATCCCGGCGACGAGACCCCGATCATCAAAGGTTCCGCTCTGAAGGCGGTCGAGGCCGAGGGTGACCTGAACAATCCGGCGTCGCAGTGCATTCTCGAGCTCATGGATGCGGTTGACAACTTCATCCCCGAGCCGAAGCGCGATGTCGATCAGCCCTTCCTGATGCCGATCGAAGACGTGTTCTCGATTGAAGGCCGCGGCACCGTGGTGACCGGCCGTGTCGAGCGCGGAATCATCAAGCTCAACGACGAAGTTGAAATTGTCGGTATCAAACCGACGGTGAAGACCACCGTGACCGGTATTGAAATGTTCCGCAAGCTGCTCGATCAGGGCCAGGCCGGCGACAACATCGGCTGCCTGCTCCGCGGCACGAAGAAGGAAGATGTCGAGCGCGGCCAGGTGCTGGCGAAGCCGGGCAGCGTGACTCCGCACACCAAGTTCCGCGGCGAGATCTACGTTCTCTCCAAGGATGAGGGTGGCCGTCACACTCCGTTCTTCAACAACTACCGTCCGCAGTTCTACTTCCGTACGACTGACGTGACCGGCACGATCACCCTGAAGGAGGGTGTCGAAATGGTGATGCCCGGCGACAACACCACGATCACCGTGGAACTGATCGCCCCGATCGCCATGGAAAAGGGTCTGCGCTTCGCGATCCGTGAAGGCGGCCGCACGGTTGCTTCCGGCCGGGTTTCCGAAATCATCGAGTAATATCCGGATTCGGCACACGTCCCGGACCGTCGATTCCGGCGGTTCGGGATAATCATGTAAACTCAGGTAAGATTATGGCGCGTGAATTGGTTATTCTTGAGTGCACCGAGTGCAAACGCCGCAACTACACGACGATGAAAGAGAAGCGGAATACGCCGGAGCGCTTGGAAAAGAAAAAATACTGCAAATTCGAACGCAAGCACACGATTCATAAAGAGACGCGGTAAGCGGATTTCGAACAACAATTGACAGGAGAGTAGCTCAGTTGGCTAGAGCGGCGGTCTCCAAAACCGCAGGTCGTGAGTTCGAGCCTCACCTCTCCTGCCATTTTTCAGTTTATACAGACACAGGCAGGTAACGGAGAAAATGCAAGACAGTAAGAAGCGCGGTGGAAGTGCCGGAGAGATTGCCGGCGGCGTATCCTTTATGGGAAAAATTAGGCGCTTTATCTCCGAGACGATAGCCGAGCTGGGGCGGTGCACCTGGCCGAACCGGCAGCAGCTTTTCGAATCGACGGTGCTGGTGGTTGTGGCGATTGTGATCCTGGCGCTGTTTGTGGCCGGTGTTGATGAAGTGGCGCGGATAGTGATCCGGCTGGTCACGGTAGGCAGACTTTTTTAGGATTGGGGACGGATTATGAGCGAAGCTGTGGAGAATGGGAACGACAACCGCGGACAGTGGTTTGTCGTCCATACCCTTTCCGGACACGAGAACAAGGTGCGTGACACGCTGCTGCGTCAGATGCAGAGCGGCGATCAGGTGCCGGTTTACGATGCGTTCATTCCGACCGAAAAGGTGGTGGAGGTCCGTCAGGGTCGCAAGACGATCCGGGCGCGGCATCTTTTCCCGGGGTACATCTGGGTCCGGATGGATCTCTACGATGATCTCGGGATGATCAACGAAAAAGCGTGGTATTTTGTACGCAACGTCCAGGGGGTGCTCGGCTTCCTCGGCGGGACCAACAAGCCGACGCCGCTCTCGCAGCGGGAGGTGGATGAGATCATGCGTCCGGTGCAGGGCGGTGAGACCGACGTCAAGCCGAAGATCGCCTTTGAGATCGGTGAAGTGGTCCGCATCAAGGATGGAGCGTTTGAGAATTTCGAGGGTGCGATTCAGGAGATCGACAACGAGCGCGGCAAGTTGAAGCTGATGGTGTCGATTTTCGGTCGTTCCACCCCGGTCGAATTGGAGTTCTGGCAGGTCGAGCGGACCGTCTGACGGTTCTGCGCGATACTTTAGCAGTAAGGAAGATAGATTCTCTGGTGGCGGGGCACCTGCCAGTCCGGACCACCTCGGGATCGAAAAAGGAATTGTAATCATGGCAAAGAAGGTTACAGGCTTGATCCGGTTGCAGATTCCGGCAGGCGCAGCCAATCCGGCACCGCCGATCGGTCCGGCACTTGGTTCGGCCGGTTGCAACATCATGGAGTTCTGTAAGCAGTTCAATGCCGCCACTCAGTCTCAGAGCGGTATGATCATTCCTGTCGTGATCACGGTCTATCAGGACCGGTCGTTCACGTTCATCTGCAAGTCGCCCCCGGCTGCCGTTCTGGTGAAGAAGGCGGCGGGTGTGGCTTCCGGGGCGAAGAAGCCCGGCACGGAAAAGGCCGGCAAGATCACCCGGGCGCAGATCCGTGAAATCGTGCAGATCAAGAAGGAAGACATCAACGCCCGTGACGAGGAAGCGGCCATGCGCATCATCGAAGGCACCGCGCGCAGCATGGGAATCGAGGTGGTCGATGCGTAGAAGCAAGCTTTACAAGAAACAGGTGGAAGTTGCCGGTTTCGATGCTCAGAAGCGTTATTCCGTTTCGGAAGCGATCGCGCTGCTCAAGGGGATGCCCGGAGTGAAGTTCGATCAGACGGCGGAAGTGGCGTTCAAGCTGGGCGTGGATCCGCGCAAGTCCGACCAGACGGTGCGTGGAGCGGTTGCGCTTCCCCGCGGCACCGGCAAAACCGTCCGGGTGGCGGTGGTTGCCGACGGTCCTCTCGCGCAGGATGCGCGGGATGCCGGAGCTGATTTCGTCGGTTACGAGGATATCGTGGAGAAGATCAAGGGCGGCTGGCAGGATTTCGACATCCTGATTGCGACGCCGGATGCGATGCGTCTGGTTCGTCCCCTCGGTCGTCAGCTCGGTCCCCGCGGCCTGATGCCGAACCCGAAGACCGGTACTGTGACCGATCAGGTCGGCACGGCGGTTCGCGAGGCGAAGGCGGGTCGTGCGGAGTTCCGCGCGGATCGTGGCGCGTGCGTCCATGTTCCGTTCGGCAAGATGTCCTTTGAGGCGGATGCGCTCAAGGAGAACTTCGACGTGATTGTCGACGCGCTGAACAAGGCGAAGCCGACGACGGCGAAGGGTGCCTACATCCTCTCCTGCACGATTTCGGCGACGATGACTCCCGGAATCAAGATTAATGTCAAGGAACTGGTGAGGTCCAAAGAATGAGAAACGAAAAGCTTGTTCTGGTCAAACAGATCAGTGAGATGATCGGCGGCGCCGATTACGTGTATTTCGTCTCTTTTTCGGGACTCACCGTGAAGGAGCTTTCCGATCTTCGCAATCAGCTTGCGGCGCAGAATGCGACCTGCCACGTGTTGAAAAACACGCTGATCAAGAAGGCGGGCGAGCTGCTTAAGATCGACGGTCTGGACCAGATCGACCTTACTCTCGGGACCGCGATGGTTTCCGGTAAGGGCGATTGCAGTGCGGTCGCCAAACTGCTGGTCGACTACGGCAAGAAGAATGACAAGCTCGGCGCCAAGGGCGGCTACATGGATGGAGCGATCCTCTCCAAGGCCGAAATCGGCAGCCTGGCAGAACTGCCGTCGAAGCCCGTGCTTCAGGCGATGCTGCTCGGAGTGCTGCAGGCTCCGTCCCGGAACCTGGTCAGCGTTCTCAACGCCAAGGCTGCGAGCATCCTGAATGTGCTCAATGCGTATAAAGACAAAGTTGAAAAACAGTAAGTGAACTAAAGTTACGAATGGAGGCATTTAAGATGTCGGAAGAAAACAAAATGGAAGAGTTCGTCTCCTATGTCGAGAACCTGACCGTCCTGGAGCTTTCCAAGCTGGTCAAGACTCTGGAAGAGCGTCTGGGCGTCAGCGCCGCCGCTCCGGTTGCGGTTGCCGCCGCTCCGGCTGCTGCCGCCGCTGCTGCTCCGGCTGAGGAGAAGACCGAGTTTGATGTCATCCTGGCCGGTTTCGATGCCGCCAAGAAGGTTGCCATCATCAAGGAAGTCCGCGCGATCACCGGCCTCGGCCTGAAGGAAGCGAAGGACCTCGTCGAAGGTGCTCCGAAGGCGGTCAAGGAAGGCGCGCCGAAGGAAGAAGCCGACAAGATCAAGGCCCAGCTCGAAGCTGCCGGCGCCAAGGTCGAAGTCAAGTAATCCGGCTTGTTCCAGCAACGGTGGGAACGCATGGAAATGGGTTCCCTCCGTTGTCTGTTTCCGGATTCCGCGCATGAGAGATGCGCATTTTGGCCCGTCCGATTCTGATGTGGTTTTTTGTCTGAGCGGATTGCGGCCCCCCGGGTGCGGTGTGGTTTTTTGCCGATTCCCGGTTTCCTGAAAAAATTTTTACGAATTTGATTCGAATTCCCGAACTGTTGATGTGGTGTTTTATCGACAGGTCGGTTCTTTTGTCTCTTGACCATCGAGTTTTCCGCAGAAAACGGCGGATTGTGCTGTGAATCGCCGATTTTTTTTGCAAAAATTTTTACATAGTTCAATATACAACCAAACGAGCAGAGTATGACGAAACGAATTAATTTTGGGAAGCTCCGGGACGTTCTCGAAGTTCCGGATCTGATCGGCCTCCAGGTTGACTCCTACCGTGATTTCCTCCAGCGCGACGTGCCGCCGGCGGAGCGGAAGAATCAGGGGCTTCAGGAGGTGTTCAACGAGATTTTCCCGATCGAGAGCTTCGACAAGCAGATGTCGCTCGAGTTCGTCTCCTACGAGATCGGCGCGGCCAGCGAGCAGAAGGGCGACGTGGTCGACTGCATCAAGGACGGCAAGATTTACGATGCGCCGCTCTACGTCGATTTCCTGCTGAAGGTCAACGGCGCCGAGGTGCCGGAGCGGGTCTACATGGGCGACATTCCGATCATGACCGAGCAGGGCACCTTCGTCATCAACGGGGCTGAGCGGGTGATCATCAGCCAGCTGCACCGGTCGCCGGGCATCTGCTTTGAGAAGACCCGTCACACCTCCGGGCGGACGCTCTACTCCTACCGGATCATTCCGGACCGCGGCTCCTGGATGGATGTTCAGTTCGACATCAACGACTACATCTACATCTATCTGGACCGCCGCCGCCGCCGCCGGAAGTTCTACATCACGACCTTCCTCCGGGCGATCGGTTACCCGACCAACCGCGACATCCTCGCCGAGTGCTACGAGGTGAAGAAGCATTCGGTCTCTTCGCTGCTCAAGCAGAAGGATCTCTCCGGCTTCTATACGGTGGACGACATCACCACCGAGGACGATGTGCTGGTGATCGACGAACTGGTCCAGCTCACCGAAAACCACCTCAAGCAGCTGGTCGACGCCGGAATCCGCGAGGTGGAACTCGCCTACGTCGCCGAGGGGGACAACTACCTCATCGGCTGTCTGCGCAAAGATCCCGCCCGCAACGAGGAGGATGCCCTTAAGGAGATCTACCGGCGCATGCGTCCCGGCGATCCGCCGAACATCAACAACGCCAAACTGCTGATCAAGCGGCTCTTCTTCGACAACCGCCGGTACGACCTCGGCGCGGTCGGCCGCTACAAGCTCAATGAGCGGCTCAAGCAGGATATTCCGCTGACGCAGCGTACGCTCGACCCGAAGGATCTGATGGCGGCGACCAAGATGCTGATCAAGCTCCGTCACGTCGGCGGGCAGGTGGACGACATCGACCACCTCGGCGCGCGGCGCGTCCGCACCGTCGGCGAGCTGCTGCAGAACCAGTGCCGGGCCGGCCTGCTCCGCACCGAGCGGCTGATCCGCGAGCGCATGACCTTCGACGAGCAGAACGTCACGCCGTCGAAACTGATCAATCCGAAGGCGTTCGCCGGTGTGATCCGCGACTTCTTCGCCCGCAGCCAGCTGTCGCAGTTCATGGACCAGACCAACCCGCTGAGCGAGCTTACCAACAAGCGCCGTCTCTCCGCGCTCGGTCCCGGCGGTCTTTCGCGTGACCGCGCCGGATTCGAGGTGCGCGACGTGCACTCCAGCCACTACGGCCGGATCTGCCCGATCGAGACGCCGGAAGGTCCGAACATCGGTCTGATCAGCTCGATGTCGCTCTACGCGATCATCGACGAGTATGGATTCCTGGAAACCCCCTACCGCAAGGTGGTCGACGGTCAGGTGACCGATCAGATCGACTATCTGACCGCGGACAAGGAGGAGCAGTTCGTCATCGCGCAGGCCAACGCGCTGCTCGATGAGAACAACCGCTTCGTGCGTCCGATGATCATGAGCCGCTTCCACGGGGAGTCCGGCGAGCATCCGCGCGAAGAGGTGCAGTATATGGACGTTTCGCCGAAGCAGCTGGTCAGTGCGGCTGCCGGCATCATTCCGTTCCTGGAACACGACGACGCGAACCGCGCGCTGATGGGTTCGAACATGCAGCGCCAGGCGGTTCCGCTTCTGATGCCGGAGTCCCCCTACGTCGGGACCGGTCTGGAGGCCCGCATCGCCCGCGACTCCCGCGCGGTGGTGGTGGCGAAGGAGGACGGCATCGTGGCGGAGGTCTCCTCCAGCCATGTGCTTGTCACGCCGGACGGCAAACTGCCGGCGGAGGATGCCGACAAGAAGTCGTACCAGAATTACCGGCTTTACAAATATCTGCGCAGCAACGCAGGAACTTGCGTCAACCAGCGCCCGGTGGTCTCCCGCGGCGACGTGGTTCACAAGGGTGACGTGCTGGCCGACGGCGCCGCGACCCAGGGGGGCGAACTCGCCCTCGGCCGCAACGTGCTGGTGGCGTTCATGCCGTGGTGCGGATACAACTTCGAAGACGCGATCATCGTCAGCGAACGGCTGGTGAAGGAGGATGTTTACACCAGCATTCACGTGGACGAATTTGAAATCACCAGCCGCGAGACCAAGCTCGGGCCGGAAGAGATCACCCGCGATATTCCGAATGTGAGCGAGGACGCGCTGCGCAACCTCGACAGCCGCGGCGTCGTCTACGAGGGCGCCGAGGTCAAGCCGGGCGACATTCTGGTCGGCAAGATCACGCCGAAGAGCGAGACCGAGCTGGCGCCGGAAGAGCGTCTGCTGCGCGCCATCTTCGGGGAGAAGGCGGCGGATGTGAAGGATTCGAGCCTGATGGTTTCCAGCGGCAAGGGCGGTATCGTCATGGACATCCGCATTGAGTACGCCAAGGATGCCGCCCGGGCGAACATGACCAAGACCGAGGTTCGCCGCCAGGAGAAGATGATGCGGAACGACTACCGCGACGTCTACAACGGCCTGATCGAGGACCTCACCGCGCGGCTGTCGGATGTGATGCTCGGTGTCAAGCTGCCGTATCCGATCTTCGATATGTCGCCGTCGCGTGAGAACGCGGTGCTGATCAGCTCCAACCGCAAGGTCACCAAGAGTTCGATCCAGAAGCTGGCGACCCACTACGACTGCTGGAGCATGGAGGACTGCGAGCTCAAGAAGACGCTGACCGAGATCATTGACGGATTCATTCCGCAGTTCCAGGAGAACGAGGAGCGTCATCGCCGGATGGTGGACAACCTCGACGCCGCCGAAAACGGCGAAAACGGCGTGATCAAGCGGGTCAAGGTCTACGTCGGCTGCAAGCGCAAACTGCAGGTCGGTGACAAGATGGCCGGCCGTCACGGAAACAAGGGTATCGTTTCGCGGATTGTTCCGATTGAAGACATGCCGTTCCTCGAGGACGGCACTCCGGTGGACATCGTGCTGAACCCGCTCGGCGTGCCGAGCCGTATGAACATCGGGCAGGTGCTGGAAACCCACCTCGGCTGGGCGGCGAAGATGCTCGGAATCAAGGCGGCGACCCCGGTCTTCGACGGTATCAGCGAGAAGGAGATCATCGAGCTGATGAAGCAGGGCAACGAGGCCTTCACCAAGAAGGAAGGTCACGACTACCACTGGGGCTTCAAGCAGACCGAATCCGGCGAGTGGGTCTACGACGGCAAGGCGGATGTGTACGACGGGCGCACCGGCGACAAGTTCGACCAGCGCGTCATGGTCGGCCAGATCTACATGCTGAAGCTGGACCACCTGGTTGCGAACAAGATTCACGCCCGTGCGGTCGGTCCCTACTCGCTGGTGACGCAGCAGCCGCTGGGCGGTAAGGCGCAGCACGGCGGTCAGCGGTTCGGAGAAATGGAAGTGTGGGCGCTCGAAGCGTACGGAGCCGCCTACAACCTTCAGGAGATGCTGACCGTGAAGTCGGACGATGTGACCGGGCGCGCCCGGATTTACGAATCCATCGTCAAGGGGCAGAACGTGCTGGAAGCCGGGCGGCCGGAGTCCTTCAACGTGTTGTTGAAGGAGATGCAGAGCCTCGGGCTCGACATCCGCACCGTCAAGAAGACGTCCGAAAACTAATTCGAGGAGGAAGATACCTTGATTGACAATACTTATGCCTACCGGGAGCTGCTGGGCAAGAGCTCGGCGACTTCGTTCAGTGCGGTTTCGATCAATGTCGCGTCGCCGGAGGTGATCCGTTCGTGGTCGTTCGGCGAGGTGAAGACCCCGGAAACCATCAACTACCGGAGCTTCAAGCCGGAGAAGGGGGGACTCTTCTGCGAGCGCATCTTCGGACCCACCCGTGACTGGGAGTGCTACTGCGGCAAGTACAAGCGGGTCAAGCACAAGGGAATCGTCTGCGACCGCTGCGGCGTCGAAGTGACCCAGGCCAAAGTGCGCCGCGAGCGCATGGGGCACATCGAGCTGGCGGTGCCGGTTTCGCACATCTGGTTCTTCAAGTGCATGCCCAGCCGCATCGGTCTGGTGCTCGACATGACTGCGAAGTCGCTCGAGCATGTGATCTATTATGAAGAGTATGTGGTCACCGATCCGGGCGATACGCCGCTGCAGGTCGGTATGACCATGACCGAAATCGAATACCGCCAGGCGGTGGACGACTACGGCGACGCTTTCGTCGCCGAGATGGGCGCTCCGGCGATCAAGACGCTGCTCGAGCGGGTCGACCTGCCGGCGCTCAAGGCGGAGCTGGAGGTCAGCCTCGAAGGAACCCGGAACAAGGCGATCCGCAAGAAGCTGGCGAAGCGGCTGCGGCTGGTCGAAGGGTTCATGGCGAGCAATTCGCGTCCGGAGTGGATGATTCTGACGGTGCTGCCGGTGATTCCGCCGGATCTGCGCCCGCTGGTTCCGCTCGAGGGCGGCCGTTTCGCCACCAGCGACCTCAACGACCTCTACCGCCGCGTCATCAACCGGAACAACCGGCTCAAGACGCTGCTGTCGATCCGCACGCCGGAAGTGATCATCCGCAACGAAAAGCGCATGCTGCAGGAGGCGGTGGACTCGCTGCTGGACAACGGCCGTCACGGCCGCGCGGTGACCGGCGCCGGAAACCGTCCGCTGAAGAGCCTTTCGGATATGCTCAAAGGCAAGCAGGGCCGCTTCCGTCAGAACCTGCTCGGTAAGCGTGTCGACTACTCCGGCCGTTCGGTCATCGTCGTCGGCCCGGAACTGAAGATTCACCAGTGCGGACTGCCGAAGAAGATGGCGATGATCCTCTTCGAGCCCTTCATCATCCGGCACCTCAAGGGGCGCGGTTACGCGCACACCGTCCGCGGCGCCAAGAAGATGATCGAGCGCGGCGAGCCGGTGGTGTGGGATATCCTCGACGAAGTGACCAAGGGGCATCCGGTGATGCTGAACCGCGCGCCTACGCTGCACCGTCTGAGTATCCAGGCGTTCGACCCGGTGCTGATCGAAGGTTCGGCGCTGCGTCTGCACCCGCTGGTCTGTACCGCGTACAACGCGGACTTCGACGGCGACCAGATGGCGGTCCACGTGCCGCTGTCGAACGAGGCGCAGATGGAGACCAAGCTCTTGATGCTTGCGCCGAACAACATCTTCTCGCCCGCCAACGGCAAGCCGATCGCGTCGCCGACGCAGGACATCACGCTGGGCAGTTACTATCTCACCTGCGAACCGCGCAACAAGGACAAGGCCAAGCTCTATCGCGACTACTTTGAAGTGCTGTTCGCGATGCAGGCGGGGTTCCTGAAGATTCACGATGCGGTGAAGATTCCGAACCCGGACCTCGGCAAGGATACGCCGTACGGCGACAAGGAGAGCAAGTTCATCCTGACCACGCCCGGCCGCTGCATCTTCAACGAGATCTGGGACAAGCGTCTCGGTTTCTACAACCAGATCGCCAAGAAGAAGGAGCTGGGCCGTCTGATCAGCGATTCCTACAAGATTGCCGGCCACGAGGCGACGATCAAACTGCTGGACGATCTCAAGGACATGGGCTACCGTCACGCGACGCTGGCCGGTCTCTCGATTTCGATCGCGGACCTGCAGGTTCCGGAGAAGAAAGAGGAGATCATCGAGAACGCCCGCGCCCAGATCGACAACGTGCTCGAACAGTACAACAGCGGTCTGCTGACCGAGGGCGAGCGCCACAACAAGGTGATCGACATCTGGACGCAGGCGAGCAATGCGGTGGCGAACGAGCTGTTCGTCCGGCTGGAGACCGCGTCGCGTCGCGGCGAGATCAACCCGGTGTACGCGATGCTCGACTCCGGCGCGCGCGGCAGCAAGGATCAGATTCGTCAGCTCGCCGGTATGCGCGGACTGATGGCGAAACCGTCGGGCGACATCATCGAACGGCCGATTATTTCGAACTTCCGTGAAGGGCTGTCGGTGCTGGAATACTTCATCTCGACCCACGGCGCCCGCAAAGGTCTGGCCGACACCGCGCTGAAGACGGCGGACTCCGGTTACATGACCCGCCGTCTGGTCGACGTCGCGCAGGACATCATCTGCCGCGAGGCGGACTGCGGCACGACCAAGGGTGTCTGGACCAGCGCCATCATCGAGGGTGACGAGGTGATCATGCCGCTGCGCGACCGGATTCTCGGCCGGTTCAGCGCGCAGGACATCCGCGACCCCGCCTTTGCCGACGGCCGTCTGATCATCGCCGCCGGCGAGGAGTTCACGCCGGATATCGTCGACGTGATCGACAAGCGCGGCATCCAGCGGGTGCTGATCCGTTCGACGCTGACCTGCGAGACGCTGCACGGCGTCTGCGTCAAGTGCTACGGCCGGAACCTGGCGAGCGACCGGCAGGCGAAGGAGGGCGACGCGCTCGGCATCATTGCGGCGCAGTCGATCGGTGAGCCCGGTACGCAGCTGACGATGCGTACGTTCCACATCGGCGGAACGGCGTCGAGCGCCTACAAGCAGCCGGTGATTGCGGCGCGTCACGACGGTATGATCAAACTCATGAACGTGCGCACCATCAAGAACCAGAAGGGCAAGACCGTGGTCGTCAACAAGAACGGCTACGTGATCGTCTACGATCCGGAGGTGGCGAAGGCGGCGGAGAAGGCGGCCCGCGAACGGGCTCAGGTGGAGGCCGAAGCGCTCGGCACCGTCTACAACAAGGACTACGACTTCTGGTCGGATGCTCTCCGTGAGGCGGAGCTCGACCGTTACGAACTGGAAGCGGGCGCCGTGCTCGACAAGAACGACGGCGACACCGTCAAGGCGAACGAGGTGTTCGTGCAGTGGGAAGCGAACCACGTGCCGATCATCATCGAGGAAGCCGGTACGGTGGAGCTGCACGACCTGGTCGAAGGCGTGACGCTGCAGAAGCAGAAGCGCGGCGGTTCCGACCAGAGCACGGTGATGGAGCACCGCGAGGACCTGCATCCGCAGATTGTCATCGTGGGGGACGACGGTGCGTTTCTGGCGAACTATCCGCTGCCGGCCGGCGCGGTGCTGATGACCAAGGCGGGAGCGAAGGTGACCCCCGGTATGGTGGTGGCGCGTGTGCCGCGGCAGTCGGCGAAGAACAAGGACATCACCGGAGGTCTGCCGCGGATTGCGGAACTCTTCGAAGCGCGTGTTCCGAAGGATGTGGCGGAGATCGCCCGCATCGACGGTTACGTCGAAGTGGACAAGATGACCCGCGGTCGTCGTCAGCTGCTGATCCGGGATCCGGAGTCGGGGATGACCGAGGAGCACAACAACATTCCGGCGCACAAGCATCTCACGGTGAGCAAGGGGGACTTCGTCCGCAAGGGGCAGAAGCTGACCGAAGGTTCGATCGTTCCTCACACGCTGCTGGAGGTGTGCGGCATTCACGAGCTGCAGCGCCACCTGGTCGACGCGATCCAGCTGGTGTACCGTGCGCAGGGTGTGGAAATCAACGACAAGCACGTGGAGATCATCATCCGTCAGATGATGCAGAAGGTGCGGATCACCGAATCCGGCTCGACCGACTATCTGCCGGGCGAGCAGCTTGACCGGACCGAGTTCGACCGGGTCAACCGGGAGGTGATCGAGAAGGGCGGCAAGCCGGCGGAAGCCGAGCCGATCCTGCTGGGTATCACGAAGGCGGCTCTGGAGACGGAGAGCTTCATTTCGGCGGCGTCGTTCCAGGACACCACCCGGATTCTGACCGAAGCCGCCACGCTCGGGAAGGTGGACAATCTGACCGGGTTCAAGGAGAACGTGATCACCGGGCACCTGATTCCGGCGGGAACCGGGACGGAGCTCATGCAGTCGATCCGCCTGAAGTACCTCGGCACCGAGATCGAGGAGGAGCTGCCGACGCAGGAGCCGGAGCGCTCGGTCGAGGAGATTGCCGCCGCGTGGCGTGACACCGAACCGGATCACTCGAAGGTCGATTTCGGCGACGACGAGGAAGAGGGCGGAAGCCTGCCGGATGAGGCGCGGGAACTGGTTCCGGAACTGGGCGACGGATTCGAGGATTCCGCCGCGGACTTCGGAGAGGACTCCGGGGAGGATGAGTTCTGAGAACCGGCTGAAACCCGGGCCGGTGCTTCGGATTTCTCCCCTGCGGGGGAGGCCGGAGCACCGGAAAATTCGGTGTATTGAAACTTTTTTTGCCGAAAAAGCGCTTGAAATATTTGCAAAAAGTGTTTTGCGGTATTATTTTATGATTCTTTGATGTATGCCGAATGGAATCAACAGTCGTAATTTAAGTATAAAAGATTAGGAAGTTGTTATGCCGACAATCAACCAGCTGGTGCGTTTCGGACGCGAAGAGAAGGTCAAGAAAAGCAAATCCAAGGCGTTGAGCGCCTGCCCGCAGCGTCGCGGCGTCTGTCTGCAGGTCACCACCCGTACTCCGAAGAAGCCGAACTCCGCGTTGCGTAAAATCGCCCGTGTTCGTCTGACCAACGGGCAGGAAGTCACCGCGTATATCGGCGGTGAAGGTCACAACCTCCAGGAGCACTCGGTGGTTCTGGTCAAGGGCGGTCGTGTCCGTGACCTCCCCGGTGTGCGTTACCACATCGTGCGCGGCGCGCTCGACAGCCTCGGCGTGGACAAGCGCAAGCAGGGCCGTTCGAAGTACGGCGCCAAGCGGCCGAAGCCGGGCCAGGAAGCTGCCGCGGGCAAGGGGAAGAAGAAATAATCAGATTTTTTCAAATACATACTAGGGTACATAACAGATGAGAAGACGCAGAGCTGTCAAGCGGGAGCTTGTTCCCGACGTGAAGTACAACAGTGAACTGGTTGCCCGGCTGATCAACACGATCATGACCCGGGGCAAGAAGTCGACCGCCCAGAATATCGTTTACGGCGCGCTGGATGTGATCCAGAGCAAGAAGCCGGATATGCAGGCGATCGACGTTTTCATGCAGGCGCTGGAGAATGTCAAACCGAAGCTGGAAGTCAAGAGCCGCCGGGTCGGCGGTGCGACCTATCAGGTTCCGATCGAAGTCGATCCGGAGCGTCAGGTTGCGCTGGCCATGCGCTGGATCACCACCTATTCCCGCGGCCGCAAGGGCAAGTCGATGACCGAGTCCCTCGCCGGCGAGCTGCTGGATGCGTTCGACAACACCGGTGCTTCGATCAAGAAGAAAGAAGACACCTTCAAGATGGCGCAGGCGAACAAGGCGTTCGCCCATTACCGCTGGTAATCGACCGGGGCATTGACGATCATGAGCACTCAGATAGACAAGACTCAATTCCACGAGTCGCCCCACCGCAAGGTTTCGTTGAAGGATACCCGTAACATCGGCATCATGGCTCACATCGATGCCGGCAAGACCACGCTGACGGAGCGCATTCTCTTCTACTGCGGCGTGAACTACAAGATCGGCGATACCCACGAGGGTACCGCGACGATGGACTGGATGGAGCAGGAGCGCGAACGCGGTATCACGATCACCAGCGCCGCCACCACCTGCTATTGGAAAAATCACCGGATCAACATCATCGACACTCCCGGACACGTGGACTTCACGGCGGAAGTGGAGCGTTCGCTGCGCGTGCTCGACGGTGCGGTGGCGGTGTTCTGTTCGGTCGGCAAGGTGCAGCCCCAGAGCGAGACGGTCTGGCGTCAGGCGCAGAAATATCACGTGCCGATCGTCGCGCTGGTCAACAAGATGGACCGTACCGGCGCGGATTTCGAGGGTGTGGTCACCGAGATCAAGACCAAGCTCGGCGCGACTCCGGTTCCGTTGATTCTGCCGATCGGCAAAGAGGCCGATTTCAAGGGCGTCATCGACGTTCTCGAAGGCAAGGCGATCTATTTTGACGAAGCGAGCAACGGCGTCAAGATGACGACCGAGGAGCTCACCGGCGAGATGCTTGAGCGCCGGAACGAAGCCTACAACCATGTGATCGAGTGCGTCGCGGAAGTGGACGACGAGATCATGGAGCTCTTCCTGGCCGAAGAGCAGCCGACGCTCGAGCAGCTGCGCGCCGGAATCCGCCGCGCGACCTGCGCCGCCCGGATTGTTCCGGTGGCCTGCTGCACCGCGTTCAAGAACAAGGGTGTTCAGCCGCTGCTGGACATCGTGGTCGATTTCCTCCCGAGCCCGATCGATATCTGGGACATCAACGGAACCGACCCGGCGACCGGCGCGCCGCTGACCCGTCACGTCGGCGACCTGCAGCCGTTCGCGGCTCTGGTGTTCAAGATCATGACCGACCCGTTCGTCGGAAAACTGTACTACTTCCGGGTCTACTCCGGTGTGGCTTCGCAGGGTATGACGGTGCTGAATCCGCGTACCGGCAAGCGGGAGCGTCTCGGCCGTCTTCTGCAGATGCACGCCAACCAGCGCGAAGAGCATGAGGAGATCTTCTCCGGTGATATCGCGGCGGCGGTCGGCCTGAAGAACGTCACCACCGGTGACACGCTCTGCCTGGAGGACCAGCCGATCGTTCTGGAGTCGATGGTGTTCCCCGAGCCGGTGATCTCGATCGCGGTGGAGCCGAAGTCGTCGGGCGACCGCGACAAGCTCTCGAAGGGGCTGATCGCCCTCTCCGAAGAGGACCCGACCTTCCAGGTGCACTCCGACGAGGAGACCGGGCAGACGATCATCTCCGGTATGGGCGAGCTGCATCTTGAGATCATTCTGGACCGTCTGATCCGTGAGTTCAAGGTGGAAGCGAACACCGGCGCGCCGCAGGTTGCCTATCGTGAAGCACTCTGCGGACCGGCGGATTCGAATATGAAGTTTGTCCGTCAGTCCGGCGGTCGCGGCCAGTACGGTCACTGTATCATCAACCTGATTCCGGGTGAAAGCGGCAGCGGCATTATCTTTGAGAACAAGGTGGTCGGCGGCAACATTCCGAAGGAATTCATCAAGCCGATCGAGCAGGGTATTCGCGAAGCGGCGGCCTCCGGCGTGCTGGCGGGCTACCCGGTGATCGACTTCAAGGTCGAGCTGATCGACGGATCCTACCACCCGGTCGACTCTTCGGAAATGGCGTTCAAGATCGCCGGTTCGATGGCGTTCAAGGATGCGGCGAAGAAAGCGGGTCTGATGCTGCTTGAGCCGATCATGAAGGTGGAGCTGAATGCTCCGGATGAGAACACCGGCGACCTGATCGGCGACATCACCAGCCGTCGTGGTCAGATCGTGACCATCGATGCCGGGAGCAACGGCACCAGCCGCGTTCAGGCGAACATTCCTCTGGCGGAGCTGTTCGGGTATGCGACGGCGATTCGTTCGCTCTCCCGCGGGCGTGCCACCTATTCGATGGAACCGGCGCATTTCGAACGTGTTCCGAAACAAATCCAAGACAAAATTGTGGAGAAGAAATAAGCTATGGCTACGGGAAAAAACCAGCGTATCCGGATTCGGCTTCAGGCGTATGAGCACCGGATTCTGGATCAGTCGGTCAACGAGATTCTTGAAGCGGCGAAGCGCACCGGTTCCATGGTTGCCGGCCCGGTGCCGCTCCCGACCCGGATCGAGCGTTGGACGGTCAACCGTTCTCCGCACGTCAACAAGAAGTCGATGGAGCAGTTTGAAATCCGCACGCACAAGCGCATGCTGGATATCATCAATCCGACGGCGAAGACGGTGGATGAGCTCAAGAAGCTCAATCTGCCCGCCGGCGTGGACATTACGCTGAAGACTGGATTCTAAGGTAGAATCCATAGATACCAAGGTCCCCGACCGATTGGGGGCAAGTATCGAAATGATTTCTCACGAAAGGAGAAAAAATGAAAGGATTAATCGGTAAAAAGGTCGGAATGACGCAGGTCTACGACGAGAAGGGCGTGCTGATCCCGGTGACGGTGGTTCAGGCTGGTCCGTGTGTCGTGACCGGAGTCAAGACGGTCGAGCGCGACGGATACTCGGCGATTCAGCTGGGATTCGGGGAGCGCAAGGCGAAGAACGTGACGAAGGCCCGGGCCGGACATCTGGCCAAGGCGGGTGTGACCGGCGACAAGCTGCCTTCGGTTCTGCGCGAGATCCGTACTGCGGCGGGTGAGGAGACTCCGGCGCCGGGTTCGGTGGTGACTGCGGAAGTTTTCGCGGCGAATGACTATCTGGATGTGGTTGGAACGACCAAGGGACGCGGGTTCCAGGGTGTTGTCCGGCGGTACCGTTTCGGCGGCGGCCGCGCGAGCCATGGCGGTGCGTGGACTCGTCGTACGGGTTCGATCGGCTGCTGCGAATGGCCGGGCAACGTGATCAAGGGCAAGCGCATGCCGGGTCACATGGGCAATGCGCGGCGCACCGTGCAGAATCTGCAGGTCGTCCGGGTGATGGCGGAAGACAATGTGCTGCTGCTCAAGGGCGCGGTTCCCGGAGCGAATGGCGGCATTCTTGTGCTCCGGAGTGCGATCAAGAAGCCGGCCGCTAAGAAGTAACAGGTGAACAAGATGTCGAATACTTTGGATATCCTTGATTGCAAAGGCACCCGGGTCGGAGAGTATGTCATTCCGGAGGGTGTGATTGAGCTGGAGAAGGGCGAGCAGGCCGTGCATGACACGGTGACCGCCTATCTTGCCGGCCAGCGTGCCGGAACCGCCTGCACGAAGACGCGCGGCGAAGTTTCCGGAGGCGGCGCCAAGCCGTTCCGTCAGAAGGGTCTCGGCCGTGCCCGTGCGGGTTCGAGCCGGAGTCCGGTCTGGGTCGGCGGCGGTACGATTTTCGGACCCCGTCCGCGTTCGTTCGCGAAGAAGGTCAACAAGAAGGTGATCGTGCTGGCGCTGAAGCGTGCGTTTTCCGAGCGGATTGTCGAAGGTGACGTGATGGTGCTCGACAAGTTCGAGCTGGCGGACCACAAGACCCGGAACGCGGTGGCGATTCTGAAGAATCTGAACGTTGCCGATGATACGGTGATGGTTTCGCTGCCCGAGCTGGACGAGACCGCGATCTGCGCGACCGGGAACATTCCGAACCTGGTGCTCCGGAAGTCCGACACGGTCAATGTGTATGAACTTCTGCGCTTCAAGAAGCTCCTTTTCACGAAGGATGCTCTGGATGCGTTCATCCGGCGGCTGGCGTAAGGAGGAACTGAAATGAGAAGTGCGTTTGATATCATTATCGCGCCGGTGGTCACCGAGAAGTGCAATGCTCTGATGCAGGAGCAGAAATACACGTTCAAGGTGAAGGCGGATGCCGAGAAGGTCGAGATCGGTCGGGCGGTGGAAGAGCTGTTCAAGGTCAAGGTCAAGTCGGTGAATGTGATGAATTGTCAGGGCAAGGCGAAGCGTGCGGGCCGTTCCATGAAGATGGGGCGCCGCCCCGACTGGAAGAAGGCGGTCGTGACCTTGTCCGAAGGGACCATTGAAATTATCTAACGAGGGAGAATACAGAAATGGCGGTTAAAACTTTTAATCCCGTGACTCCCTCCCGGCGTCACATGGCGGTGATGGACTATTCGTCCACGCTGACCGCGAAGGCTCCGGAAAAGAGTCTGGTCAAGGGGAAGAAATCGACCGGCGGCCGCAACAACTACGGCCGGATCACGACTCGGTTCCGCGGCGCCGGCAACAAGCGCTGCTACCGGATGGTGGATTTCCTCCGCAACAAGGAAGGTGTGCCGGCGAAGGTGGTTTCGATCGAATACGATCCGAACCGCACGGCCAACATTGCGCTGATCTCCTATGCGGACGGTGAAAAGTCTTACATCCTCGCGCCGGTCGGCCTCAAGGTCGGCGACGTGGTGATGAACGGGCCGAAGTCCGAGCTCAAGCCGGGCAACTGGCTGAAGCTGAAGGATATTCCGGTCGGCATCAACGTCTGCTGCATCGAGCTTCAGCCCGGTCGCGGCGCCAAGCTGGTGCGTTCCGCCGGACAGGTGGCGACGCTCCGCGGCAAGGAAGAGACCTACGCGCAGATCAAGCTGCCGTCGGGCGAAGTCCGGATGATCCATGTGGACTGCCGCGCGATGATCGGCCAGATCGGCAACCTCGATCTCATGAACGTGAAGATGGGCAAGGCGGGCAAGAAGCGCTACAAGGGCTTCCGGCCGCATGTCCGCGGCGTTGCGATGAACCCGGTCGACCACCCGATGGGTGGTGGTGAAGGGCGCACCTCCGGCGGCGGCCATCCGGTTTCGCCGTGGGGCCAGCTGGCCAAGGGCAAGCGGACCCGCAATCCGAAGAAGACTTCGAAGAACTTCATTGTGGAACGGAGGAAGAAGTAATGGCCAGATCGATTAAAAAGGGGCCGTTCGTGGATCAGTATCTGATCGACAAAGTCGAGAAGATGGGCAAGCAGAAGGTTGCGATCAAGACCTGGTCGCGCCGTTCGATGATCATTCCTGATTTCGTCGGTCACACCTTCAACGTCCACAACGGGAAATCCTTCGTTCCGGTGTTCATCACCGAGAACATGGTCGGGCACAAGCTCGGCGAGTTTGCGATGACCCGTGCGTTCAAGGAGCACGGTGTGGTTTCCGGTAAGTAATTTCCGGCAGCCTGCGAAAAAGTCCCGGTCCGGATCCTGAGGGATTCCGGCCGGGATTTTTCTTTTCGGGGGATTCCGCATTGAAAAACGCGGGTTTTGTGGTATTTTATTATAGTTTCACAAACGGTTTAATCTTCATATCCGGGAGTTATAGCAATGTCTGGAATTTTTAAAGCGTATGATATCCGCGGCATTTATCCGACCGAGATCAATGCCGACGTCGCGGAGGCGATCGGGCGGGCTTACATCGAGTTCACCGGCGCGAAGAAGGTGGCGGTGGGGCGCGATATGCGTCCGCACTCCCTGCCGCTGTTCGAGGGGCTGTCGCGCGGCATGCTCGCGCAGGGGGCGGATGTGATCGATCTCGGGCTGGTTTCGACGCCGATGAGCTACTTTGCCAACGGCACGCTGAAGGTGGACGGCAGTGTGATGATCACCGCCAGCCACAATCCGGGCGAATGGAACGGCTTCAAACTCTGCCTGGCGAACGCGGTTCCGATCTCCGGCGCGACCGGAATCATGGAGATTCAGAAGATCGCCGAGGCGAAATCGTGGCGCAAGGTCGATCAACCGGGCACGCTGTCGACCTATGACATCGCGCCGGAATACGGCAAGTTCCTCCGCTCGTTCGCGCAGATGGACCGCAAGCTCAAGGTGGTGGTCGATTACGCCAATGCGATGGGGCTCTACGAGATTGCCGGAATCACCGATCTTTATGACATTGTTCCGCTCTACGACACGCTGGACGGCACCTTCCCGAACCACGAAGCGAACCCGTTGCACATCGAGACGCTCGATGCGATCCGGGCGAAGGTGCGCGAGGTCGGGGCGGATTTCGGCGCCGCGTTCGACGGGGATGCCGACCGCTGCGGCTTTATCGACGACCAGGGCGAAGTGATTCCGATGGATCTTTTCACCGCGCTGATTGCGCAGGACATTCTCTCCCGCGGACCGGCGACCATCCTCTACGATCTGCGCAGCAGCCGTGCGGTGCCGGAGTGCATCGAAGCGAACGGCGGCAAGGCGATCCGTTCGCGGGTGGGCCACGCTTTCATCAAGGCGCAGATGCGCGAGAACGACGCGGTTTTCGCCGGCGAGCTCTCCGGCCACTACTACTTCAAGCAGAACTTCACCGCCGAGTCGCAGGGGCTGGCGATGATCATGCTGTCGAACCTGATCTGCAAGAAGAACAAACCGGTGCACGAGCTGGTGCAGCCGCTGCGCAAGTATTTCTCCAGCGGCGAGATCAATTCGAAGGTGGCGGATGTCAAGCCGATTCTGGATACGATCCGCGCCCGTTACGCCGACGGGAACATGTTCGAGCTGGATGGAATCTCTTCGGAGTATCCCCGCTGGTGGTTCAACGTCCGCAGCTCGAATACGGAACCGCTTCTGCGGCTGATTGTCGAGGCGGACACCCGGGAGCTGATGGAAGAGAAGCGTGACGAACTCTTGAAGATCATCCGCGGTTGAGTGCCGCGGGAAACCATACAGAAAGGGAGGACAGGAAAATGAAACAGATGTTGGTGTCGCTTTTCGGGGCCGCGCTGGCGGTCGGCATGCTGGCCGGCTGTGGAGACGGCGTGGATGAGAACAAGACTCCGGAGCAGATCAAGGCGGAAGTCGTCAACCTGGATGCCGCGGCGATCCAGAAGCAGATCGACGCCTACACGAAGGTGATCGAGGAGAAGAGCAAGGAACTGGCCAAGGTGATGGATCAGATCAAAGAGATTCCGCTCACCGAGCAGCTCGGCGACAAGGCCAAGGGGCTTCAGGCGAGCGCTGCCGATCTGGGCCGCGAAATCAACAAGCTCAAGGAAAACCTCGAAGCGTATGTCGAGGGCCTGAAGGCGAAGGCGGACAAGTAACGGACGCTCTTCCGGCGGGAATTCCTTCCTGTTGAGGGGGAATTCCCGTTGAAATGCAAAATGACGGGGAAATGGCGGAAAAGTGCCGGATGGGATTCCGCTGTTTTTCGAGGGGGAGGATTCATGGAGGAACTGCTGGATATTTACGATGATTCCGGAGTCCGCATCGGGCTGGCCTCCCGCCGTCTCTGCCACGGCAACCCCACGTTGCTCCACCATACCAGCCATGTGATCGTCATCCATCCGGACCGGGAGCATCTCCTGCTCCAGAAACGTTCGCTCTCCAAGGACATTCAGCCGGGGAAGTGGGACACCGCCGTCGGCGGCCATCTCGATCCCGGTGAGGACTATCTGGCCGGAGCACGCCGGGAGCTGGCCGAAGAGCTGGGCGTTACCGGCGAAGTCGAACTGCGGCACCTCTTCGATTCGCAGATCCGCAACGAGATCGAATCGGAGGATACCCGGGTGTTCGCGATCGTCCACCCCGGGCCGTTCCGGTTCCAGCGCGAGGAGATCGACGAGGTGCGGTTCTGGAGTTTCGAGGAGTTGCGCAATCCGGCGAACTTCGGGGAGTTCACCCCGAATCTGGTGGCGGAATTACGGCTCTTTTTCGAAGGGAATTACCTGTGACGCCGCCCGTACCCACCGCGAATTCCCCGTTCCGGCGCGCGGTGCTCCGCTTCTGGAGCGACTGGCCCGCCCGGCTGGGCGTGGCGGGGATTCTGATGCTTCTTCTGCCGGCACTGGCCGCGCCGGTGCTGGCCAACGGCCGGCCGCTGTTCCTGCGGAGCGAAGCGCGGGGCGTGGAGTTCCCTTTCCTTCGCACCTTTTTTGCTCCGGACAGCTCCGAATATCTGGTCGAACAGCTGTTCAACTACGCATTCGCCGCCCTGTTGCTTTGGGGGGTGCTGCAACTTGTCCGCTGGCGGAAACTGCGGCGGATTCTTCTGGCCTTTCTGCTGATTCTGCTGATTTTCCCTTTCGTTCTGACGAAGCCGAAGCTGGATAAGACCGATTTCCGCAAGCTGGTGGAACGTACCGGGGCGACGGCAGTCTTCGCGCCGATTCCCTATGGACCGTTTGAAATAGTCACCACTCCCTACGCGAAGCCGGGGCGGAAACACTGGCTCGGCGCCGACGAGATCGGCCGCGACGTCGCCGCCCGGATGATTTACGGCGCGCGCGCCTCGCTCGCAGTCGGATTGCTCTCCACCGCAATCGCCCTGGCGATCGGCACGATGGTGGGGCTGATGGCCGGATTTTACCGCGGCTGGTTCGACCTCATCACGATGCGGGTGGTGGAGATCATGCTCTGTTTCCCCACCTTTCTGCTGTTGTTGATCCTGATGTCGATCTTGAAGGATCACAAATTCGAGCAGTCGATTCTGGTGGTGATCGCCGTGATCGGATTGACCGGCTGGATCGGACTGGCGTTTCTGGTGCGCGGCGAGGTGCTCAAGCAGCGGGCGCTGCCCTATATCTTAAGCTGCGAGGTTGCCGGGCTGCCGGCGTATCGCACGATGCTGGTCCACCTGCTGCCGAACATCACCGGACCGATTCTGATCAGCTTCACCTTCGGGGTGGCCGGGGCGATTCTCGCTGAGAGCGGGCTGAGTTTTCTCGGCTTCGGCGTACAGCCGCCGACGGCGAGCTGGGGCGGCCTGCTCCGGCAGGCGTTCGACAATCCGCTGAGCTACTGGCATCTCACCTTCTTCCCCGGGCTCGCCCTCTTCATCGCGGTGATGGCGTTCAACTTCACCGGCGAAGGACTGCGGAAGGCGCTGGCGCCGCGCTAGGCGGGGAATGTCCCTGCCAGGCTGTTGCTGGAGAGAAACCGGGCGCGGAACTTCACGTGCTGAAACTCGAGTGCGGGATTTTCAATCCGGCCGACGATCATTTCCGCGGCTTTCCGGCCGAATTCCGGCTGGCGGAGGTCGGCGGTGAGCACCGCTTCCGGCAACAGACGGAGCAGGGGCAGATTGTCCACGCCGGAGATCGCGAGACCGTCGCTGGAGATGCCGCGGCGGCGCAGTTCGGTGAGGAAATTGGCGGCGCTTTGATCGTTCATGCAGCAAACGGCGTCCGGCCGCTCCTCCCGGTTCCGGAAGAGTTCGCAGAAGGCGTCGCGCTGTTCCCGGGATGCCTCCGGAAGACAGCAGAACTCGGGGCGTATCGCGAGGCGGCAGCGCTTCATGCCGAGCCGGAACCCCGCCTCTCGCTCGGCCGCGGCGGCCGGATGGACGTCGTCTCCGTAGAGGGCGAATCTGCGACAGCCGCGGCGGTAGAGCTCCTGCACGATCCGCGAGAGGGCGGCGGCGTTGCCGAACTCCAGCAGACTGGCGTCGCGCACCCCTTCCGGGAGACGGACCAGGTAGAGGGTGGGAATTCCGCTCTGCTCCAGCTCCCGGAATGCGGCGAGCCCGGGGTGCTCCGGATCGGGATAGATGACGATTCCGGCCGGGCGGCGTTCGAGAATCCCCGCCATCAGCCGCTCCTGCGCGACTGTGCCGCCGGTGAGCGGAATTACCATCGGGAAGTAGTTCAGCTCCACCGCGCGGCGGCAGAAGTGCTCCATCGCCAGGCTGAAGAAGTCGATGCTGCCGCAGACGAAGGGGATCTCCCGCCGGATCGCCCCCGGAACCGCCCGCACCACGGTGCCGACGCCGTTGCGGCGGCCGATCACCCCCTCCTGCTCCAGCTCGGCGAGGGCGCGGCGGAGGGTGGGGCGGCTGACCCCGAATTCGGCGGCGAGCGCATTCTCCCCCGGCAGCATGTCGCCGGGGGAGAGCTGGTGAATCCGGTTCTCGAGCTCCCCCTTCAGCCGGGGGAAGATGTTCCGGCGCGGCATGACACGGCCCGGACTACTTCGACCGGGAGACCACTTCGCCCGGCGCGGTGCAGCTGCCCGCGGAGAGACTGCGGCCCGGATAGATCGCGGTGTGGATTCCGGTGTGGACGTTCTCGCCGATGATCGCGCCGAACTTGCGCCGGCCGGTGTCGAGGAACTCCTGGTTCTCCAGCCAGCGGTGGTTGCGGCCGTCGTGGCGGAGGTTGGAGATGATCGTGCCCGCGCCGAAGTTGACGTTGTTGCAGATCACCGAATCGCCCGCGTAGCTCAGGTGGCCGACGCTCACCTTGTCGCCGAGGATCGAATTCTTGATCTCCACCGCCTGCCCGACGTGGCAGCGGTCGCCGATCGAAGTGTTGCCGCGGATGTAGCAGTTCGGGCCGATCTTGCAGTCGCGCCCGATGATGACGTTGCCCTCGATGTAGACGCCGGGCAGGATCACGCTGTTCTCCCCGAGGCTGACGAAGCCGTCGATCGTCGCGCCGGCGCGGATGGTGCCGCGGATGTCGTTGTGATCCATCGCCGCCATGAGCGTTTCGTTGAGCGCGAGCAGATCCCACGGGTGGCGGATCCGCACCGAAGCGGTGTCGAACGGCAGTTCCGATGTTCCGGCGTGCCCAGGGCGGCTCACTTCGACCAATACCGCACCGTCGGAGAGGTCGCGCACCACGCAGTTGCCGGTGGAACCGGCGAGCACGGCGGCGAATTCCGGCGAGGGGAGAAAGTCGCCGCGCACCTTGATGAGAAGGTCGCCGGCGGATTCCGGAAACCGGCTCCGGATCCGTTCCGCAATCGGAGTTCCGGCCACCTTGATCGAACCGACTTCGGCGGTGATCGGCCAGAGGCTGGCAACCTGGACGGGGAGAATTTCGATGGTCATGATTTCGCCCTCCTGTCAGTTGAGTTCCTGTTCCGCGACGGCGCAGAGACGGGTGATCCAGGTGTCGACGTCCCCGGAGGCCTCCGCCTCCACCAGCACGCGGATTTTGCTTTCGGTGCCGGAGTAGCGCACGATGGTCCGGCCGGAGTTGCCGAGTGCGCGGCGGCACTCCTCCATCGCCGCCGGCAGCAGCGAGAGCTGGTCGAACGGCACCTTGCGCGCCACCGGGAAGGAGCGGATCTCCTGCGGAAACACCTTCATGAATCCGGCCAGTTCCGCCAGCGGTTTCCCGGTGCGGACCATCAGCCCGAGCACATGCAGTGCCGAAAGGATGCCGTCGCCGGTGGTCGCGTAGTCCATGAAGATGATGTGGCCGGACTGTTCGCCGCCGACGTTGAAATTGCCTTCGCGCATCCGTTCGATCACGTAGCGGTCGCCGACGTCGGTCACCTCCACCCGGATTCCGGCCTGCTCCATCGCGCGGTGGAGTCCGAGATTGCTCATGCCGGTCACCACCACGGCGTTGTTGGAGAGGCGGCCGTGCTGTTTGAAATCGATCGCCAGCATGCCGATGATGCGGTCGCCGTTGACCTCGTTGCCGTCGGCGTCGCAGAAGATCACCCGGTCGGCGTCGCCGTCGAGGGCGATGCCGCAGTCGGCGCCGTGCTCACGGACCAGCCGGCCGATGTTCTCCGGATGGAGCGCGCCGCAGTTGTCGTTGATGTTCAATCCATTGGGATGGACCGCCGTCTCGATCACCTCCGCGCCGAGTTCCCGGAAGATCGGCGGCGCGATCGAATAGGCGGCTCCGTTGGCGCAGTCGAGCACGATCTTGAGGCCGCGCAGGCTGAGGTTGCGGATGGAGCCTTTGGCAAACTCGATGTAACGGCCCCGGGCGTCGTCGATGCGGTAGCCCTTGCCGATTTTTTCGTAAGGCACGCGTTCGCCGTCAACCTGGTCGGCGAAGATCTCCTTTTCGATCTCCAGCTCCACCTCGTCCGGCAGTTTGAAGCCGTCGGAGGCGAAAATTTTGATCCCGTTGTCGGAGGCGGGGTTGTGGCTGGCGGTGATCATGATGCCGCAGGCGGCGCCCATCGACTTGGTGAGGTGGGCCACCGCGGGGGTGGGCATGGGACCCACGGCGAGGACATCCATCCCCATGCTGAGCAATCCGCTGGTGAGGGCGTTTTCCAGCATGTAGCCGGAGATCCGGGTGTCCTTGCCGAGCACGACCCGTTTGCGGCCGGTTCCGGCGCCGGCGCCGAGAACCTTCGCGGTGGCTTTGCCGACCAGAAGAGCCAGTTCCGGAGTGATCGGGTAGCAGTTCGCCTTGCCGCGGATTCCATCGGTTCCGAACAGTTTTTTCATGTGCAGTATCCTCCTTTTGAAAAATTACGACTTCATGGCGAGGTTGACGGCGAAGGTGCGGAGCGCCAGTTCCTCGCTGACATTGAACCGCAGGGTGAAGAGCAGCTCTTCCGCCTCGCGCCGGAAGAGTTCCGCCTGTTCCGGGGTGAGGGGCGGCAGCCGGAGCCCGGCGAACAGCTCCGGGTTGGCCAGATCGGCGGGATTCACCCCCTGGGCGACCAGCTCCAGCTGGGCGCAGAAGGTGCGGATCGTCTCCAGAAAGAGTCCCCGCTCCTTCATGTAGGCGCCGGCCGCCGCGTCATCGACGAGGGCGCGGGTCCGTTTGAGCAGACCGGGGTCGCCCGCCTGTTCGGCGGCGGCGAGCCGCGGCGCCCACTCTTCGGCGACCCGGGCGGCGGCGTCGGCCGAAAGTCCGGCGGCAATCCGGATCAGCGCTCCGGCACCGGCTTCGGCGGCGGCCAGGTCACCGCGCGATTCAAAACAGAGTCCGGCCAGTGCCGCGCACACCGCCTCCTTCCCCGCGAAATCGAATTCGCAGTGGTTGGTCAGCAGCGGCACCAGCTGACAGCGCGACCGGGTGGTCGGCAGCAGTGCCGAGGGGTTCCCCGTCGTCAGAATCAGCAGTGTCTGCGGCGGCGGTTCTTCCAGCGTCTTGAGCAGAGCGTTCTGGGACTCGGCGTTCATGCGGTCGGCGTCGCAGATGATCCCGACCTTGCAGTTGCCGCCGCCGGTGCTGGTCAGGTGAAACTGCTCTTCGAAGAAACGCAGTGTGTTCGGCTCCGGTTTCCCGCGGTCGCCGATTTTGATCTGGTACATTTTGCCGACCGGAGTGAGAAAATAGAGCTCCGGATAGCTCCCCTCCTCCAGACTGCGGCAGACCCGGCAGACGGTGCAGGGGCGGCCGTCGCGGCTCTCCGGACAGGCGGCGAGCTGCGCGAGCGCGATGGCGAACTCCTTCCGGAGCGTCTCGTTGTCGGCGTGGAGCAGAAAGGCGTGGGAGAGGCGGTTCCGCTTCCGGGCGTTCTCCAGGTGGCCTACGAGCTCCGGATAGCGGGCGCGGTATGTGTCATAAAGCGGCATCGACGATCTCCAGAATCCGCCGGTGAATCTGTTCGGCCGGAGCGTCGGCGTTCACCACCCGGACCCGTTCCGGCTCCGCCTCGGCGATCTTGAGGAATCCGGCCCGCACCCGGCGGTGAAAATCAAGTTTCTCCTCTTCAAACCGGTCATGTTCGCCCCGGGTCTCCTCCCGCTCCCGCGCCCGGGCGAACCCGACCTCCGGGGGCAGGTCGAGCAGGATGGTCAAATCCGGAATGCACTCTGCCGCGGCCAGTTCGTTGAGCGAATCGATCACCTGCGACTCCATGCCGCGCGCGCCGCCCTGATAGGCGGTGGTCGAGTCGAAGAAGCGGTCGCAGAGCACCACCTTCCCCGCCGCCAGCGCCGGGCGGATCACTTCGCGCACATGCTGGGAGCGCGCCGCCTCGATCAGCAGAAGTTCGGTGGTGGGGTGGAGTTTCTCCGGCCCCTCGTAGTTCTTGACCACGGCCCGGAGCCGTTCGGCCAGCGGGGTTCCGCCCGGTTCGCGGGTGAGGACGCACGCGTGGCCCCGCGCTTCGAGTTCATCGCGCAGGAGCCGGATCTGGGTGCTTTTGCCCGCCCCCTCCGGCCCTTCAAAGGTGATGAACCAGCCTGGATGGATATGTTTCAACCGTTTCTTCATAGGAAATCCCACTTTTTTTCCATCAAAGAATGTAGCGCCATTTGCCGTAAAGTTCAAATGGTGGTATATTTCAGAATGTAATTTTTTCTAACTTTAAGCAATCCGGTGTGGAAAATGGCAAAAGAACTGACTCGTGACACCTATCTCTCCAAAAACGTCGGGGATTTCCCGGCGGAACTCACCCTCTGCGGCCGCCGTTACGTCAAAGTGGACGACCTCCGCTACGGCACCAATCCGCACCAGGCGGCGAGCTACTACAAGCCGGCGGACACGGTTTCGGTCATCGGCGATATGGAGATCCTCAAGAACGGCAAGAGCGGTCTTTCGCAGACCAACCTCGAAGACATCTCCTACGCGCTCAACATCGTCAAGTTCTTCGACACCCCCGCCTGCGCGGTGATGAAGCACGTCAACCCCTCCGGCGCGGCGGTGGGCCGCCCCGGCGAGTCGCTGCTGTCGGTCTACCTGAAGGCGCGTGACGCCGACGCCCGCGCGGCCTTCGGCAGCTCGATCGCCTTCAACCGCGAGGTCGACGCCGACACCGCCCGCGAAATCATGTCCACCTTCGTCGAATGCGTGGTCGCCCCCGGATTCGCTCCCGGCGTGCTCGACATCTTCAACGACGGCGAGACCTACAAGCTCAACCGGCACATCCGGATCATCCGTTGCGGCGACCTCTCCCGGCTGCCCCGTTTCGTCGGCGAGGCGAAGCCGGAGCACAACACGATCAAAGTGCTGGGCGACGGGTCGCTGGTGATCGCTCAGCCGCTGATGACGTCGCTGCGGAGCGTCGCCGATCTGGTGCCCGCCGAGGCGGAGAACAAGCGGTGCGGCCATCAGGTTTCCGCCGTCGCCGCGACCGAGGAGCAGAAGCGCGATCTGCTCTTCGCCTGGTACGTCAATCTGAGCGTCCGTTCCAACGGCGTGGTGATCGTCAAGGACGGGCAGACCCTTTCGGTCGGCACCGGCGAGCAGGACCGCGTCGGCGCGATCGAGCAGGCGATTGCCAAATTCCGCCAGAAGTACACCGGCGAGGGGACGCTTCAGAATTCGGTGATGTCCAGCGACGGTTTCTTCCCCTTCGAAGACGGCGTCGAAACGGCGGCGGCCGCCGGAGTCACCGCGATCATCGCCCCCTCCGGTTCGCTGCGGGACGCGGATGTGATCAAGCGCGCCAACGAACTCGGCGTCGCGCTCTATCACGCGCCGGAACGGATCTTTTCGCACCATTGATTTGCCGGATAGAACGTCAGAACGTTAGAACAATAAGGAGATCTCCCCATGCCGGACCAGAATGAGAAAAACCGCAAGCTCAACGCCGAACTCTCCCGCGCCCTAATGAACGATGTCGAACGGCTCGAACTCGGATTCGCCACCTACTGGCGCCAGATCGCCGCGGTCGCCGTGATTGCCGCCATCGTCGTGGCGCTGATCTTCTGGGGCTTCAGCTACTCCCGCCGGTCGGCCCGCGAAGCCGCGTTTACCCTGGCCGATGCTTCGACGGTGACCGAACTTACTGCCGCGCTCGACAAATATGGCGACAAGCCCGGTGCGGCGGCGGCCCGTTTCCGCCTGGCCAAACTGCGGATCGACGCGAAGGAGTATGCCGCCGCGCTCGAAGATCTGCGCACGCTGATCGCCTCCGCTCCGGCGGAGCCGCTGCTGGGCAACGCCCGCCTTGCGGAAGCCTATCTGCTGGAAATCATGGATAAACCGGAGACCGCCGCCGGATTGTTCGCCGAACTCGGCCGTTCGATGGATCTCTCTTCCACCTTGCGTGCCGAAGCCAATTTCAACGCCGGCCGTCTCTTCATCAAGCTCAAGAAGTTCGATGACGCCGCGGCGGCGCTCAACCGTGCGGTGAATCCGGACCGGCAGAGCGCTGCGGCCTGGTGCAGCATGGCGCATTCGCTGCTGCTGGCGCTGGAGAGCGGGGATTTCGGCCCCTACAAGCCGGCGGCGAAGCTCTGAACGGACGTTTATGGAGCTGACCCGGAAAACCGAATCGCTGCTGCGTTCGCTCCGCACCCGCCACGGCCGCCGGAAATCCGGCTGCTGTCTCTGTGAGGGGGTGCGGGCGACGGGGGAGCTTTTTCTGCGCCGTCCCGAACTGGTGCGCTTCACCGTGGCGACCGAACGCGGCGCGGCGGCGATGGGGAACATTCCGGGGGAACTCTGCATCGTCACCGAGGAGAAGTTCGCGGAATTTTCGGCGACGGTCAACTCGCAGGGGGTGCTGGCGGTCGCTTCGGTGCCGCCGGAGCCGGGGTGCGATCAGCCGCCGCGAGATCCCTTTCTGCTCGCGCTCGACCGGCTCGGCGACCCGGGCAATTTCGGCACCATCTGCCGCACGCTGCGTTCGACCGGACTTACGGAGTTGTGGTACACCCGCGGTTCGGTCGATCCCTACGGGGACAAGGCGGTGCGCTCGGCGCTCGGCGCCCAGTTTGCGCTGTCGCTGCGCAGCTTTGAAAATCTCGAGGTACTGCGGGAACAGGCGGCGCGCTTCGGGTATCCGACGGTCTACCTCACCGACCCGCACACCGGCGAGGACTGTTTCCGCTGTTCCGGCCTCTTCGACCGCTCGGTGGTGGTGATCGGCGCGGAGGCCGACGGCGTTTCGACGCTCGATGGAGCCGCGCGCGTCACCATCCCGATGCCGGGCAACTACGAGTCGCTCAACGCCGCGCAGGCCGCGACGGTGTTTCTGTTTGAATATGTCCGGCGCATCACCGCTCCGGCTCCCGGGGGAATCCTTTCATGAATCTCTGGTATCTGATCGATCTCTTTGCTTTTCTCGGCGGCGCGGTTGCCACACTGCTCGCCACACCGGTTTTTCAGTGGATCGCCATGAAGACCGATTTTCTGGACCGGCCGCAGGCGAACCACAAGGGGCACGGCCGCCCCACGCCCCTGCTCGGCGGTGCGGCGATGTTCACCGGCTGGATTCTCTGCATCGGCGGCGGCCTCCTGCTGGCGCACTGGGGGAGGATTCCCTTCTTTTCCGAAGTGATTTCCGACTATCTTGACGGGATCAGCTACGCCGCGCCCCAGCTGGGATTCATCGTCCTCGGGGCGTTTCTTTCGGTGATTCTCGGCCTGATCGATGACAAGTGGGCGATGTCGGCGGCGGTGAAGTTCGGCGGGCAGTTCCTGAT
Organism: uncultured bacterium; assembly: GCA_900551245.1. Taxonomy (GTDB): domain Bacteria; phylum Verrucomicrobiota; class Lentisphaeria; order Victivallales; family Victivallaceae; genus Victivallis. The sequence continues at coordinate 86,174 of URVC01000005.1, forward strand.
TGCGCTGCTCGCGGCGACGCTCGGCGGGGTGCGGGTCAACATCTTTCTGGACAACGCCGTTCTGACCACCGCCGTCTCGGTCTTCTGGATCATGCTTTTGATGAATTCGATCAACTTCTTCGACAACATGGATGGCCTCGCCGTCGGAACCATCGCCATCGCAATGGGCTTTTTCACCGTCATTGCGGCATTGAACCAGCAGTTCTTCATCGCGGTCTTCTCGGCGCTGACCTGCGGTGTCTGCTGCGGCTTCTGGTTCTACAACTTCAATCCGGCGGTGATCTTCATGGGGGATTCCGGGAGCCATTTCCTCGGGTACATGGCGGCGGTGATCTCCGCCGGAGTCACCTATTTCGGGATCGACTTCTCGCTGTCGCGCTTCCCGATTCTGATGCCGCTGTTCATTCTGGCGCTGCCGCTGTTCGACACGGCGATGGTGGTGCTGATCCGCACCCGCAACCATAAGCCGTTCTGGATCGGCGACCACAACCACATTTCGCACCGGTTTGTCCGTATGGGGCTGAGCCGCAAGCAGGCGGTGATGCTGGTGCATCTGATGGCGCTGACCATCGGGCTGGGAATTCTGCCGGTCTTCTGGGGGGATTTCCGCACGGCGGCGATTCTCGTGGTGCAGGCGCTGCTGCTGCTCGGCATCATCACCATTCTGCAGTTTACGCTCGGCAACCGGCAGGAGACGAGGGAGACGCCCGTGGCTCCGGCCGGAGACCGGAAAGAGACGAAGTTGTAAGCGTGCAATTTTCCCCGCCGGATTGTTAATTCTCCGTTAAGAGATCTGTTTCTTCCTTTATTTCCGCCGCAAACGCATTATATTGTTATATCGGATTCTTACAGGCGGGGGAGGTCCCTTCGGACTTTCCGCCCTCCGGAAAGAGGTGACGTCCGATGAAAACAGAAGGAAATGAATCATGAGTGGATGCGGATTCCTATCGATGCCCATGGCGATGTTGATCCTGTTGCTGGCCGCGCTGGCGGGAGGTTACTGGCTGGGGCGTCGTCCGCGCAGGGAGGGAGATCGAACCATCTCCGGCGGCAGTCCGGATGAGGAGCCGGAGGTCGCTTCGCCGGCGACGGCTGTCGCTTCGGATCCGGCTGGAATTGCGCCGGTGAGTTCGAATCTCTACGATTTTGAGACGCTCTCGTCGCTGTCGGTTGCCGGAAACTGGCAGTTGAAGCTGGAGTGCAACGCGCCGGAGAACTACTGCCGGGTGACGGCGGAGAGCTCCCTCTGGAAGGAGATCAAGGTGGAGATGCTTCCGGCCGGGCTGGCGATCCGCTATACCGGCAAGCGCCGTCCGACGCTGCCGATGACGATCGAAATCCGTACCAAAGGGCAGCCGTCGCAGCTGAAAGGCCGGGGCGCCAACACGATGACGGTGGAGCATGCGCACGGCAATCAGTTCTCCTGCAAGGTTTCCGACGGCGGCCGGCTGCTGCTGCCGGAGGCGGAGCTGGATGAATTCAAGCTCAAATTGAGCGGTTCGGCGCGGGCGGAGATCGGAGGGGAGTTCACCCGGGCGGACCTGGATATTTCCGGCTCGAGTTCCGCGAAGTGTTCCGGCAAGGTGCGTCGGGTGGATACCGCGGTCAGTGGCGCCTCGCGGCTGGAGCTGGCTTCGGCGGTGCGGGCGGATCTGGAGGTCTCCGGTGCCAGCCGGGTGAAGATCGACGTCGCCGAGCGGCTGGAGGGGGATGTCTCCGGCGCTTCGACGGTACACTACTCCGGCGCGGTGAAGAAGCCCGTGTTGCGGGTTTCCGGTTCCTCCCGTGCCGAGCGTGAAGAAGAGTAACTTCGGTACTTTATTTCACCGCCTCTTCCGATTTTCGGAACGGGGCGGTTTTTGTTTTCCGGCTTCTGCGGTGCGCGGGTGGAATGGGGGAGGATAGACGGAACTTCCGTGCGGGAATGATGCCGTGGGTGCTGGAGGGCCGGTCGCCCTCAGACCTCCCCGGATGGGCGAGGGCAGTACCGTGGCGGGAAATTCCAACTTCTGCGGTGCGCGGTCGGTGCGGAGGCGGAATGCTGAACTTCCGTGCGGGAATGTTGCTCGCGGGAGCTGGAGGGCCGGTCGCCCTCCAGACCTCCTCGCCCGTGAGAAGACCAAAGTCGGTTGATACTGATCCGCACGCGGCCCTCGCGGGCCTTACTTGTCGGGCTTCGCCCGCCAACTCCTCAATCGCCGGAGGGGCTGCGCTCGACTCCGTTCGACTGCGTCGCAATTGCTCCTTGCTGCTTTGCGTTTCGCAAAGCAGTTCTTTCACATGCGCTCGCGGCGCTGACCGCGCTTGTTCCCGTGAGAAAGCCGGGTTGCGGTGGAAATACTGACCGCGCTTGTTCCCGTGAGAAAGCCGGGTTGCGGGTGGAAATACTGACTGCGCTTATTCCCGTGAGAAAGCCGGATTGCGGAGGGAATACAGGCCGGGCTTGTGCCCGCAAGACGACCGTGCTTGAACAGGGTGTGGGCCTGGTCGTAAAGACATTTTCAGCGGCGCTGGACCGTGCTCCGTGCACAGTCCAGGCCGCAATGGATCTATTTCGAAGTGACGTTGGCGGAGTTGACGATCCAGACCGGTTTCAGCCCCGAGAAGCCGAGGTTGGCGCCGGGCGTCTTATCGCCGTATGCGGTACGGGTCAGGCGGTTGTCCTGCAGCTTCACCCCGTCGGCGGCGAAGAGGAAGATTCCGGCTGCCGGGCAGTTTTCAATGCTGTTCCCGGTGATCGTGATGTTCCGGTTCCCCTTGAAGGGGCTGGTGTAATCCTCCAGCCGCGCAAAGACGCTGATCGCTCCGTTGGCGTAGGAGTCAGGCTGCAGCATCATGTTGCGGCCGACGTCGCGGATCACGTTGTTCCGGATTTGGATGTTCTCCACCCAGCCCGCTTCGCGCCAGTAGCCGTACTCGGCGCCGGCAGTGATCGCCGCATGTTTGATCCGCTCGAACCGGTTGTTTTCGATCACGCCGTCGGAAGCCATGATCCGGAGCCCCCGGCCGCGGTGATCGTGAAAGTAGGAGTCCCGGATCTCAAACCCGTTCGCCCCGATCGCCGGAATGTCGAAGAACTGCCCCTCCTTGACCGCCGTTCCGCCCGGGGCGAGCTTGACTTCGTAGGCGGTCCAGTCCCGCAGGCCGTCGCCGCGGTTGAAGTAGAATTTCTTCAAGGTCTCCCGGTCGTATTTCCGCGGGGACGGGCGGAAGCTTTCGATGACCGCTTCCCCGATGACCGAGTAGTCGGAGGGATCGAGCAGCCGGAGTTTGTCGCCGGGGCGGATGATCCGGGGGAATCCTTCCGCCTTGTAGGGGCGCAGCGTGTCGAACGTGGTTCCGTTCAGCACCCGGACCACCGGCAGCGCCACCGAGTGGAGGTTGACCGAATCGTCGCCCATGAACGAGAAGTCGCAGTTCACCAGTTTCGGGCCGCGGCGGATGTAGGCGTAGTTCAGCCCGTCGGCACAGGTGGAGAGCAGACGGTCCGCCTTCGCCCCCTCCGGGCGGGGGCCGCGGGTGAGCTTCACATTGACCAGCTCGTCGCCGCCTTCGCTGAAGCGGTTGCAGAAGCCGAGGCTCGGGCAGGTGTAGATGGTGAGGTTCTCAAACCGGATCGGACCGCAGGCGGTCAGATAGACCGCGCCGTTCTTCCGCATGTTCAGCGCCAGCTTGTCCCCCGGCGCGAGGGCGGGTTCCGGCTTGTTGGCGCGGAACCGGCCGTGGCGGGCGTCGAGGATCTCCGTCTTGCCGTAGAGGTCGGCGGCCTCCAGCTTCCAGCTCTTCCCATCCTTCTGGAAGAGGTGCGGGTGGCCCACCGCATACGCCGCGGTCAGATCCGGATATCCCTCGTCGATGGTGAATTCGATCTGCCGACAGTCCGGGGAGACCGCGGTGATCACCCCCTGCGTGAACGGGAGCGGATCGTAATCGATCGTCAGATTTTTCACCGTCGTGTTGCGGCAGCCGTTCAGCCGGAGTGCGTGGACCGGCCGGGTCATCACCAGCTTTGCGCCGTTGCCGTCGATGGTGACGCCGTCGAGTTTGCGCAGTTCGATCGTCTTTGCCGAGCGGTACTCCGGCCGGGTGAGTTTTACCACCTTCTTCCCGGCGGCAATCTGGGCGTTGATCTCCTTTTGCAGTTCCGACTGCGCGGCAGTCAGCACGGTTCCTGCCAGCAGAGACAGAATTGCGAACGTGAATTTTTTCATCGGGTGGTAGCTCCTTTTTTGACGATTCCGGCCGGGGTGGCCTCATATTGTTTCAAGCGGTCGTAGATCTTCCAGACCGATTCGGGCAACTTGGAGCCGATCCGCTGTGAACGGCGGTTGACGGCATGGGGATTCTCGCTCGACTTGCGGCCGGTAAGCTGGAATTCTTCCGTCTTCGAATTGCGGTCCAGCTGAAGTTTCGTCAATTCCGGCGAGGTGCCGGGCACCTCCGGCTTCCCCCGGAACCAGTGGCCGGCCGTCGGCGCGTAACGGTTCCCGGCCAGGCGGATGCGCCGCGCCGTCGGCTGATCGGGCAGCTTCACGTAGTAGCGGGCGAAGCCGCGCAACAGCGATTTCTCCACGCTCAGAGCACCGGTGGAGAAGCGCGATTCCAGTGAGATGAATCCGGTGCCGTTCTGCATCGTGCAACCGAAGAAGGTCAGCGTGCCTGCGCTCAGCGTCGCCAGATTGTTTTTTCTGTTGCCGATCAGCGTGCAGTTGTTGAACAGGATTTTCGACCGTCCATGCTGCCAGATCAGCTCCGCCGGTTCCGCGTCGGCGATCAGGCACTCGTCGAAAAGGGCCGACGCGTCGTCGCTCAGAAAGACCGCCGCCTCGAAGGTGCTGTCGATCAGCACGCACCGCTGATAGGTGCCGCTGCTCTGGCCGACGTTGCAGACCGCGGAGCTCGCGCAGTTCACCGCGCCGCACGCCTCGTAGTAGACGTCGCTCGCGTCGTGGATCGACATCCCCTGACCGCAACTGTTGTAGGCGAGGCAGTTGACATACATCGCATGTTTCGGCGTTTCCGCCGCGTCGAAGCCGTCGTTCCACGAGAACATCACCGTGAAGTTGCGCACGATCGTGTGACTGCGGTGGATGTAGAAGCCGTAGTTGGCGGGAAGCTGGATCTTGAGATCGGCAAGCTGTTTCCCGGCGGGGAGATGGTAGAGCACCTTGCGTTCCTTCTTGTTCCACCAGAATCCGTTGGGGGTTTTCTCCAGCGATTCCCGGTCGAGCAGGTTCGGGGCGGCCTCCCCGTCCACGAACCAGATCTGGGTGCCCGGCAGCCAGTAGTTCTTGCTCATATCCCGGCGGAAGAAGTTGCTCATCGGGTCGAAGGGGAGCGAATAGATTCCCTCCGCTTCGCGTTTCCACGCCTCCGCCGGAATCACCGCGAGACCGGAGATCACTGCGCCGTTCCCTTCCACCACCAGCGGCTGTTCCGCCGTGCCGCCGCGAAGCAGTCGCAGTCCGCGCGGCTTCCCCGGGCCGTCGTAGGGGAGCGAATAAGGGGTGCCGGTGTTGACGACTTCGATGCGTCCGCTGGTTTGAACCAGCTTGCAGGCGCGTTCGATCGAGGCGAGCGGTTTCTCCCGGGAGCCGTCGTTGGCGTCGTCCCCCTTGAGATTGTCCACGTAGAGAGTCGGTGCCGCCGTCAAAAGAAGAGCTTCCGCGAGGCAGGCGATGGCGAGAATGCGTTTCATAAAAAACCTCAATCTTTGAATGTCGGCAGGAAGTAACGGTCGATCTTATCCGTGATCTGATAGACGTAGATCGCGTTGCGCGCCGAAGTCACATGCCCATCCACGAACGACAGATTGGCGCTCCCGGAGTGGCGGGAATCGAGCATATGCGGGCAGTTGTCATAGACGGTTTTCGAACGCGAGAGGGAGGAGACGCCGATCGGCCGCCCTTCGTAATCTTCCCGCAGGGCGGGAGTCCCTGTGTTGCCGGCACCCAGCACGGCATCTCCCAGCAGGATCGTCTCCGAGGCGCGCCGGGTGACACGCAGCGGGAACAGTTTGAGTTTGTAGATCTCTTCTGCATCGTCCGGGAGATAATAGTAAGTGGCACCGCTCTTGCAGTTTGTTCCGAAATACCGGTTCATACCGTACTGACAGCCCCGGACCCAGTAGTTACCGTCGCTGTCAAATTTCTCCCGCAGCAGATCCAGAGCTCCGTAATAGGTGGTTGCGCTCGGGCAGTAGAACATCTTCGGCTGTGCATAGCCTGCCCGCCAGAGAGTCCGGGACCAGACGTGATTGAGGCCGTTGTACTTCTGGCTGACCGGAGCGTACCCGTTGAAGTCGTCGGAATAGGAGAGCACGCTCATTGAAAGCTGTTTGATCTTGCTGATGCACTCCGTCGACCGCGCCCGTTCCCGCGCCTTGTTCAAGGCCGGCAGCAGCATGGCCGCCAGGATGGCAATGATCGCAATTACGATGAGCAATTCGATCAAAGTAAATTGTCGGCACGCGGTTCTGGCCGCGCGGGAAAGAGAAATGGTTTTTTCTGAACTCATCGACGGATCCTTTCCTGTATGAAATTATGGTTTTCTGTTGAAATCCGATCTTACTGCACTATATCCCGCCCGGAATTGTGACGAGAATCACGAGACGGCAATCAGCTCCGGTCTGACAAAGACATTGCCCGGCTTCCAGTCCGCCGGGGCATTCAGGCGGGCGAGCAGCCGCCCGGTCATGCACCGCCCGATCTCGTTGTTCCGTTTGTCCACCGTGAGCGGCGGAGTGTAACTCTCAAACTGCTTCCAGCCGCTGAAGGCGATTTTGTTGTCGTACCCTGCGATCACAACATCCTTGCCGGGCGTTTTCCCCAGCAGATGGAGTGCCGCCGCCAGAATCGGCACATCCCAGTCGGTCTTGGTCAGCAGTGCGTCGGGGGAATTCCCGCCCGGCCCGAACTCATCCAGCAGATAGCCTGCCGCCAGCCGGACCTCCTCCCGGAACCGGCTTTCGCTCCAGGCGTCTCCGTCGTCGTAATGCCGCCCCCAGTAAGCATTTTCCGGGAGCGGACGCGGTTCCAGACCGGCTTCCCGCATGGCGGTGCAGTAACCGCGGAAACGGTCGGCAACCCAGTATTCCTGGCGATTGGCCGGCAGGTAGCAGAGAACGCGCCGGCAGCCGCGCCGGATCAGCTCCGCCGTCAACAGCCGGGCCCCCTCGGCGTGATCCGGCAGCACATGATCGACCCGCGGGAAGAGTGTCTTGTGAACCGACGCCACCGTCGGCAGGCCGGATTCGGCCAGTTGGCGCGCCGCCGCATCGAATTCCGGCGTGGGGTGGGCGGAAGAGAAAAAGAGCGCGCCTCCGGGGCGGATCTGCGTCAGTTCCTCCAATTCACCGCTGGTCAGCCGGGAGCCGTTGAGCCAGAGCGAGTGCATGTTCTGCGCCATCAGTTCCTCGAGTGCACCCGCCTGAATGGCGTCCATGAAGCCGGAATTGCGCTTGCGGATGGCGTCGTCCTTGTCGGTGGAGCTGAAGAGGATAACCGTCCGGTTCATCAGGGAGGTGCCCCGCGCGGCGGGGCGGGAGACCACGTGCATCCGGCGCCCCCGCTTCTCCAGAATGCCGCGTGCGGCGAGCTCCGCCAGCCCGGAGCGGACCGTGCCGCGTGCGACGCCGAACCGTTCCGCCAGCAGATTCTCCGCCGGAACCTCCGCATCCGGCGGCAGTTCCTGTTTCCGGATCAGTTGCAATACATTCCGGATCACCTGCTCGCGCGGAGAACATGTTGTATCGTTTGTATAATTCATGTACAACCTGCAAGGTTAAATCTACATTAATTATACAATATTCGATGGGCCATGTCAACCCCTCCGGAAAAAAATATTGAAAAAAAGGGTCCCGGCGGAGCAGGCCGCCGGGACCGGGCGATGAGGATGGCTGGCTCCCATGTCGTCAAGGGAATCCATGCTTTGGAAGACCATTTGTCAATATTCCGCCGGAGTGCGGATCATCCGGTATGAGCTTGGTGCGTTCTGAGCCGGTTCCGTCGAATCTTTCGGTTGAAATCTTCGCAAAGCACCGGCCGGCGACCGCCGAAGAACGGAAACCGGAAAGCGGGGACTCGTTCCGGCAGAAGTGAAATCCCCGGGCAGGCATGGTTATTCGGTCAGGCGCAGAGGGCCGAGACTGGAGGGTGCGGCGGCCCAGCCGCGGACTTGAGTCGGAAAGAGCGAAAGCGGCAAATAGGCGGCTCCATCGGTTCCGGTTGCGGGAATGTTCCGGGAACGAAGCTCCGGGGCGGAGAGCCGCTCGTAGCGGAGCAGGTTGCCGCGCAGCCGTTTGCCGTTGCCGGGGCGGAACGGCGCGAGGACTTCCCACGGAATTGCCAGCTCGACGGTCCAGACCAGCCGTCCGGCGGCGATCTGCCGGATGGTGACGGCGGATTTCAGGCCGGAAATGTCATAAGAGGTGGCAACTTCGAGGCGGTTGTCCCGGTTCCAGCGCACGAGCGCGTCGTAGATTACACCGTTGGGGGCGATGGAGAGTTCGAGCAGACGGTTCCCAGCGGGAAGGGCGAGCATCAGTTCGCAAATCTCGCTTTCATAGAGAGGATCGTCGCGCTTGGCGAAGCGGGTTTCGACTGCGTCGGTGGAACAGACGAAGGCGGCGTAAAGGTACTTTTCGTCCCACAGCAGCCGCACGATCGTCAGGTAGTTTTCGACGATCAGGTTGTTGAGCTTGCCGTTGTGGTCGCCAAGGTTGTACGGCACGGCGCGGTCGAACCACAGGGATTCGAGCTTGCCGTCGATGACCGGCAAAACGGCGGTGCGGCGCAGTTCCGCTTCTTCGAAGAGCCGCGCGCCCGAAACTGTGGCGGCGTAGAACAGCAATAGCAAAACCAGATTTTTCATCGCTGCTTCTCCCCGGCGAACCGGATCGACTGCTCCGCTCCGGGAGCGGCGAAGCGGAAACTGCCGTCGCCGGCAGCTTCGACCGGATAGGGGCGATGAGAGGGCAGCGCCTCGGCGTCGCCGGTTATGCCCGGCAGCCGGACGTTCCACGGTTCGGCGGAAGCCCCGCCGTTCGGATTGGCGAGCCCCTCTTCTCCGACGAAGCCGTAGCTCGCGGCAGTGATGCCGCGCCGGTTGGCGATGAGGATCGAATCGGAATTGGAGACGGCGGCCAGCAGTTTCCCGTCGAGCTTCAGCTCTCTGCCGCCCCAGAGGATCCATTTACCGGAGCGGGTGACCGCCGCAAAACCGTCGGGACGCAGTGCTTTGACCTCGACTTCCATGCCGTTCGGCGCTTCGAAGACGATGTCGAGCGGGCCGCCGGAATCGGTGTTGCCGATCACGACGACGGAGGGCCACACGCTGGCGCGGAATCCGGCCGGATCGATCCGGTGATGCAGCATCCGTTCGGTTGCGGCTTCACCGATCACGTCGTTGGCCTCAAATTCCTGCTGGAGCAGCGGCCAGTAAGGAAGTTCGCCGCGCATCGTGTAACCCTGGCTGGTTCCGTACAGCCGTCGCATCACACGCATGCCGTCGAAGGTCAGGCGGTTGTTGCCGTCGATTCCCATCAGATTGAAGAATTTATCGCCGTAGACCAATTCATTGAGCGGAATATAGGTGGTACCTTTTTCGAGCTTGAGGTTTTTCGCGTCGAAGAAGCCGCGCGGATAGGCTTCGGCGAAATCGTAGCTGTCGAGATACTGCTCCTGCCCGTCCTCGGTGCCGATTATCCAAGCGGGGTCTTCGGCTCGGATCTGATGGAACGCCTCCTTGTAGGCGCGGAAGTTGCTGTCTTTTCCGTAGTATTCGTACCCGGCGAGGTCATTGAAGTCGAGATAAGGGCTGGAGCCACCGATCTGGTCGACGAAAATACCGCCGTAGATGGCATATTTTTTAAAGTGGTCGAAGGTGTTCCGATTGCCCGGCAGGATGAACTGCGGCGAAACCATCCGCAGCCGCGAACCGCTCCAGAAGCTGAAAGGCTGGATTTCGCCGTTGAGCTGGCGGACCGACTGGGTGATCCGGTAGGTGTCGGACTCCTCGTCGAAGTTGATCGGATTCATATAGTAGGTGACCGGGCTGCGGTTTGCGCGGGTGAACGCCGCGAACTTTTCAAAGGCAGCGTTGCCGCCGTTGCGTTCCGAGACCGGGAAAAGGTCCGGGTACCCGACGTCGAAGGCCCCCCACCAGCCGTCGTAACGGTAGGCGGGCTTCACACCGTACTGGGTTTCGAGGCTGCGGATGAATTTCTCCGCGTCAGCGAAGCCGACGGAGAGTTTGGCCCGCTCTTTTTTGACCGCCAGCGGCACATGTTTATTGCCGCCGAACGCTTCAAATCCGGCGATTTTGACTTTGCCGTCGAAGACCGCGTTGGCGAGGGCGGGACGGGCGGCGAGCTTTTCCGCAGCGGAAACCTGTGCCCACGGCTGTTTTCGCGCCCAGTCGGCGTAGACCGCCGCGAAGTCGTGGTAGTCGCATTTGCCGAACGGGACGAATACGTAGGGGAAGGGCAGTTCGTAGCGCCCCGAGCCGTCGAGCCAGGGCCGTTCGCGCCAGCCCAGCACGAGTTTGCCGTCGCGTTCTTTGCCGTGGGAGGCGAATTTCAAAAAGCCGAGCGCATCCTCCACATACCAGAGCAATCCGGCGTCGGGCGTGTAATGGCCCATGAACTGCATCCACATATGGCCGGGGGCGGGGCGTTCCACATAGTTTTTGATGAGGTCGCCGCGCAGCAACTGCCCGTAGCGGTAGGGCCAGACGATCCGGCTGTCCGGAGTGGCGGCCAGTCCTCCGATGCGGCCGATCACCAGATTCGGCGTGCCGGTCCACCCTTTCGGCGATTCGATCGTGTAGGTCAGGTTCAGCCGGTCGCCGGATTCGGGAATCGCGTAGCGGAAGGTGATGCTTGCCCTGCCGCACCGATAGGTGCGGGTGGCGGAGTCGGCGGTCTCCGAGCTTGCGGTCAGCACGGCGTTGGCGGAATTGTAGGTTTTGCCGCCGAACTGGAATTCCCAGAAGCGGACGGAGGGAATCCGGATGGTCGCCCCGTCACGCTCCAGAAATTCCGGGTTGCCGTCGGCGGCGAAGCCGACCCGGATCGCTTTTCCCCGCAACACCGCCGGTTTCGGCCGTCGGTTCACACTCAGCTCCGGCGGGGCGAAGGTGCCGTGCTCTTTCGTGGCGAAAGCCTGCACCTGAGAACTTTCCGTCCGGCGCACCAGCAGGAAAGTGACAGCCTTTCCTCTGTTGGCATTCAGGAACTCCGTTAGGGCAGCGGAGTCGAATCGCAGCTTGTCGCCCGGTTTGGCGTTGGCCAGGAGCGTGGCGTCTCCGACCGGAATCACTCCCTCCGGGGGAGGAACGTCACGGCCGACCGGAAAGTTGTTTTTGACGCCGGGAGCGTTTGCGAAGGTTACGGCGTTCTCCTGCCATTCCGGTGTGCCGACAGCGTAGAGCCGGAAATCGTATTTCCAGCGGTTGCTCTGTGCCCCCTGGCTGGAGAGCGTCAGCGTAATCCGGGAGTCGGTCACCGGCTCGGCGAGCCTGGAGAGATCAAAGCGGAAGAGCGCACAGCGGGTCAGCGCCGGTGCGGAATTCTGATCGCGTTTGATCATCATCTCCGGCTGCTTGCCGAAATTCCGGTTCCGCTTGCTGAATTCAAGTCCGGCGTCGGCCCCGCCGTCGGCGGTGGTGAGTATTGTCGCGGCGGCCAATGCCGAGCCGAAACCGAGCAGTAAAATGGAAAGCTGTGTTTTCATCGGGAACTTCTCCTGTCATCAGTTGGCAAAGCCGGGAACGGTCCAGCGGACGCCGTACATGCCGACCTCCGGCTGGCCGAGACTGCGGACGCTGTTGTCCGTAAAGGCGACATTGGCCTGCCTGGCGTGGCGCAGAATGATCGACTTCGGAGCGCCGCCGTATGCCATGTCCTGGTATTTGTCCACTTCGCCGTTACGGTCGAGGTAGTGGCTCTGGCGGTAGTTTGCATCGGCTCCGCCCGCCCGCTGCGAGTCAGCGACCAGAACCCAGCGCGAGGGATGCCGGATCTGGCTGAGCTTCTGGCGCAGCCCGTTGGCGTCGCGGCCGGGGGGGAGATTTCTGATCTGTTCGATATCCACCTGCGCCAGGCCGTAGACCTCATGGACCTGGGAGTTGTCGGCTATGTCTCGGAATACAAACGGCTCCGAGGCGGGACAGACGAAAACCGACGCCTTGCCGTCCACCGGTTTCGGCAGGTAATTCTGGCCGATTTTAATATCCCAGCCGGAAATTACCATCCACCATTTGCCGTAGTTCTTCTGGTTGCCTACCCACTGGATCGGCGGCAACCAGTCGTTGAAATCTCCCGCGTAGAGCATCAAGCCGTTGCCGACCTGTTTCAGATTGTTGACACAGGTGGTCGCCCGGGCCCTGTCCCGTGCGGAGTTCAGCGCCGGAAGCAGCATCGCGGCGAGGATCGCAATAATCGCTATTACTACTAACAATTCAATCAAAGTGAATTTCTTCCGCATATTGCCTGCCTTTCTATTTTGAGGGGTTGTTTGCTAGGGAACGCTCTTTGACGGATTCGCCGGGCCGAATCACATCCGAAGCGGCACTTCGATAAAGCAGTCGGTCGGGTTGCGGGTGGCTTCCGAGATAGTGGCCGAAGATTTGACGGATCATCGGAGCCGGATCGGGCATATCCACCGTGGTCAGGGAGGGAATGGCCATGCGGGCCTCCTCGGTTTCCCCCCAGCTGACCACAGAAATGTCCTCCGGTACCCGGATCGCGTGTTCGTGGAAGCAGCGCAACGCGGCGCGGGCAATCGGCGTGGTCAGGCAGAACAGGGCATCGGCATCGAGTTCGCCACGTGCGATCACGCCGTTGAGCACATCGTAAGCGTGGGGCATTGACCATACGAACGGGGCGACCGGGTCGTTGTGGAGCCGCCCTGTGCAACCGTGTTTTTTCAGTGAGGCGCGCCATTGGGCGATGCGGGCGTCTACGGTGGGACTGGCGGGCTGCGTGTTGAGGCAGTCGATCCGGCGATGGCCGCGTTCGTACAGATATCGGATAAGTTCGTCGATGGCGGCGGGATTGAGTCCGTCCAGACAGCGGATGCCGTACCGGGTCAGGTCGTGGAAAAGCGTGACCAGACGGTCGGACAGCTTTCTTAGTTTTTCCAGAAACAGAGGATCCGCGCTGTCGAACTGCAGGAAGATCAGGTCGAACCCCCCGGCAAGTCCTTCGTACAACAGCGGATCGGCATCATGACAGTAGACGATCTCGCGGAAGCTGCATGCGAACTCTCCCGCCGTTTTGCAGATTGCGTTGCGCCAGACAGAATCGGATGTCACGTTGATCGGGTGGATGAATGCCACCTTCATTGCACTTCGCAGAGAGCCGGGACGATTGCAGATTTCGAGGCGGCTGTTGTCGGCACGGTACAAGACACCGTCAGTGATCAGCTTCTGCACCGCCTGCCGTGCGGTCAGGTAGCTGACACCGATCTCCGCCGCGAGTTTCGGAACTCCGGGCATCGCGCAGAAATTGTAGTCACCGTTTTCGATCCGCCGTTTCAGTTGCTCGGCGATTTGGACATATTTGAGTTGCGGAGCCATCCGATTATCTCCAATTTTTTGTATATACAGTTAAATATATATAATATTAAAAAAAATGCAATGAGAAAAACGGAAAAAATCGAAAATTTTTTGATCTTTCTGATTTCGGAGTATTTTCCCTGGTGCGTATCGGGAATGTAAGTCCTTTGGGGGACGCAATAAAAACGGCCCGGCGGAATTGTCCACCGGGCCGCAATCACAGCTGGAACATCAGCGGCGGTTGCCGAAGATGCGCAGGATGTAGAGGAAGAGGTTGATGAAGTCGAGATAGAGCTCCAGCGCGCCGAAGATCGCGAGCTTTTTCCCGAGGTCCGCCTCCACGTCGCCATCCTCCACCGCGAAGGAGAGCTGTTTGATCTTCTGAATGTCCCACGCGGTCAGGCCGACGAAAATCGCCACCCCGGCGTAGCTGATGAAGAGCGACACCGTCGAATTGGTCCAGAACATGTTGACGAGTGTCGCGAGAATCAGCCCCCAGAGCGCCATGCCGCAGAGGCCGCCGATGCCGGAGAGATCCCGTTTGGTCAGCCAGCCGAAGAGGCCGACGCCGCCGAAGGTGCCGCTGGTGACGAAGAAGGTCGCGTAGATCGAACTCGGTTCGTAGGCAAGAAAGATCCACGAAAGCGTCAGCCCGTTCAGCACCGCGAAGAGCAGAAATCCCAGCGTGGCGACGGTGGCCGAGATCCGGTTGATCGCGGCGCTCAGCCCGATCACCACCCCCAGCTCCAGCAGAATCAGCAAGAGATAGGTGCCCTGGTTGGCCAGCACGAATTCGCTCATCGACGAATGGGCGATTCCGTAACTGATCGCCCCGGTCACGGCGAGTCCTGCGGTCATCCAGCCGAAAACGCGGTTGATGAAGCCGCTCTGGGTCAGGCCCCGGCTGATCTCTGCTCCCAGAGCCGCCGGCGCGCGGTCGTAATTGTCATTCATGTCGTTCCTCCTCATGTTGTAATGGTATGTTCTCACTATACATGAAGTTTGAGAAAAATCAAAAGCAACTCGAAAAAAATCGCCGGTTCAAATGTTTTTTTCACGAAATCGGGCAAAATCTGCCGTTTTTTGAAAAAAAAATCAATTATCCGCTTGCAGTTGAGAGCTGTTTTGCGTATAATTATGAGCGTACATCTCATGTTTTCCTGGACGGGGGGTGCCGGATGAAAGTGAAGTTCCGCTGTGTCGATTGCCGCCAGAAATACAGTTTTGATGCCGATCCCGGCGAAGAGATTCGCTTCCGCTGCCGCCTGTGCGGCGCGGTGCAGACCTTCGTCGTGCCCGAGGAGCCGGCGGAGGAGAATCCAGAGTCAACTCCCGCCCCGGCCCCGGCTCCGGCCGCGCCGCCGCCGGTCGGGTTGAAACCTCGTTCCGTTCCGCCGCCGATCGGGTTGAAGCCGCCGGCTGTTCCGCTGTCGGGCGGCGAGGAGAAGCGGGAGGGGGCCCGCGCAATTCCCGCTCTCCGGCTGCCGCCACGGCCTCAGATCGTGGGAACGCCGCCGGCGGAGGAGGCGCCAGAAGAAGAGGTCTCGGCCCCGGCTCCGGCCGTGCCGCCGCCGGAAACCCCGCCTCCGCCGCCGCCCGCGCCTCTGCCATTCCCGAAATCCGGATTTGTCCCGCCGCCTTCTGCGGCGCCTCCGTCGCCGCGCGAGGAGGATGAGGTGAGTGCGGAACCGCCGGAACCGGATATCCCGACCGTACAGTACGACGTGGACCGGAGCCGCGATTTCAATCCGCACACCGGGGAGATCGTGCGCAAGTCGATCAAATGGACCTTCCGGGCGGCGCTGCTGGTCCTGCTTCTCTGGGGCGGCTGGTTCGTCTACGGCCGCTACTTCGACCCCGCCGGGCGGATCGCCTGGAAGAAGGAGATGCCGATTCCCACCTTCCACCTGATCGAAAATCGCGACGGCAAACTCACCTTCCTCGCCGGCGGCACCGTGTGGCAGGTGAACAGCGCCGACGGCACCGCGGAGAAACGCTCCGAAACCCCGCGGCTCAACTGGTATCAGGAGAAGGGCGCCATGTGGCCGGTCGGAAAGAGCGCCGCCCTCTTCGGCCGGGAGAATCAGCTCGCCCGTTTCGACTTCTCCGGCAAACTCGTCTGGGAGAAGTCGTTCGAAGCTGATATCACCGACGTTTCCGTCGGCGACCGGGCTGTACTGGTCCGCACCGTCAAGTCGCAGTTGCGTTCCAATCCGCGCAACCAGTTCGACTTCGAATACATCCGGACCCGGCGGCTGATCAACCTCGCCGACGGGGCCGTTCTGCAGGAGCATACCGGCAAGCAGGAGGAGCTGTTTCTGCAGGAGTTCCTGCTCGGCGCGCAGCTGTTCCGCATCGAACCCGCCGGAAAGGCGGGGGAGGAGAAGGGAATCCGCATGATCGTGGCCGATCCGCTCTCCAGTAAGGAGGCGTGGCGCCTCACCACCGCCGACCGCTTCACCTGGGGGCCGGTTCTGAGCGGGGAACTGCTGCTTTTCAAACTCCGGGAAACGCTCCATGCGCTTCGCGCCTCCGACGGGGCAAAGAGGTGGAGCCTGAAAAAGATCGGAGATTTCTGCGGCTTCGTGCCCGGCCGGGAAGGGAAGGAGGGCTATTTCTCCGACGCCGAATCCCTCTGCCGCGTGGACCTCGCCGCCGGGCGCGAAGTGTGGCGGAAGCCGCTGGCCGGCCGGGTGCTCACCGGCATCACCGCCGACCGCGTCTATCTGGAAGGCGCCACCGAAGAGGTGGAGAACCCGGTCGAGGAGAAGGAGCGCAAACTCCCGAACGCCTACGAGAAACTTGCGAAGGAGGATGTGGTCATCCGCCAGATCCTGCAGACGCCGCGCCGGCCGTCCGTGCGGATCAAGCGCACCCTCGCCTGCCTCGACGCCGCGACCGGGGAGGAGCTCTGGTTGAAACCGGAAATTCAGGGCGAACTCATCGCCGACGGAACACGCGCCCTGATCTACTGGGACTCCGCCTCCAGCGGCGTGCTTTCGATGGTCAACCAGAGCAATGTGGGCTACACGATGCTCGAACAGCTCTCCCTCTCCTCCGGCGGCCGCCGCTATCTGCGCAAGGATGAGATCGCCGTCGCCGAACCGAAAATCATCTGCGGCGACAAGCTGCTGGCCGCCTACTACGACCGGGCGAGCGGGCCGGAATCCCCGAAGATCGGACTCGCCGCCTTTCTGCTCAAGGAGTGACGCTGTGGAGGAGCATGCCGGACAGATCCCGCCGGAGTGGCCGGAGCTTCGGGCGGAGGCGGAAGCCCGCGCCGCGGAGATCGTATCCGGACTGCTCTCGCGCGACAACCCGTTTCTCTGCTGCGTCCACCCGGAGGAGGCCGCCGCCTCCTGCCGCCGTTGCGGCCGGCCGCTCTGTTTCCGCTGTTTCTCCGACTCCTACCCCGAACTGCTCTGTCCGGACTGCCGCACCCTGCAGCATCGGCGCGAACTGATCCGGGGCGGAATCCGCGCGCTCCGGCTGCCGGTGCTCTGGGTGATGCTCTGCGTCATCCTCTCCGGAACGGTCTATCTGGCCGGATTCAACAATCCTTCGCTCGAAGGGATGGTGCGCCGGGACGCCCGGCGGCGCTGGTTTCAGCAGGAGGCGCCGCGCCTCTGCCTGATGCGGGCGGCGCGCGAATACCGCCGGGCGGAGAAGCTCCGCCGCGACGGCGACGGGGAACGCGCCGCGGTCTGGGCGGCGCACAGCGCCCGGGATTTCTCCGACTCCGCCCGGCTCTGGCACGATGCGCCGGTCTATCCGATTCTGCGGTTCGGCGAGGCGAATGCGATGGCGCTCTGCGGGGAACGGGAGGCGGCGCGGCGGCTGCTGGCGGCGATCAAAGTTCCGATGGAGCACCCGCTCACTCCCGCGCTCCGTTTCCGCCAGGGGGAGTGGGCGGAGGAGTGCGGCGACGGGGAGGCGGCGAAGGAGTTTTTCCGTGCGTCGCTCTCCGCCGCCATCCGGCTCAAGCAGAATTCGCTCAACCAGTTTCTCGACCACTATCTCACCAATCCGGTCGAGGGAAGCACCTTCTTCACCGTTCTCTACACCTGCAACGGTTCGATGGTGTATGAGGAGGTGATGGAAAAACTTCTGCCCCGCCGGGAGCTGGATTTCCCGGAACTGGAAATGGAGCGCCGTCTGAGAGCAACCGCCGATCACGTGGAGAAGGCGGTCGAAACAATAGAAGAGAGCCGCCGGGGGGACGGCGAGTTCCGGGTGGAGCAGCCCGGAGAAGAGGATTTCATCGTGGAACGGAGGCCGTAAATGTTTGTATTTCTTCCTTACCGGGCCGACGACGACGAATATGCATTCGAGCGGAAACCGTGGCTGACCTGGTGCATTCTGGCGCTCTGCATCGCGATCTACATCGCGATGGCGTATGGACTCTCCGAACAGCAGATCGAACACCTCTACTACGAATTCGGCTGCGTCCCCTCCGAATTCCACTGGTGGACGATCTTCAGTTGCACTTTGCTCCACGGCAGTGTCGGCCACCTGATCGGAAATATGTTTTTCTTCTTCATCTACGCGCCGATGTGCGAGAAGGCGTTCGGTCACGGCCGCTTTCTCCTGCTCTATCTGCTGGGGGCGGCGGCCAGCATGGGCGGTCATTTGCTGATGACGCCGGTCTTCTATCGCGACATCCCCTGCATCGGCGCGTCGGGGGCGATCTCGGCGGTGCTCGGCGCGTTTCTGGTCGCCTTCCCGACGGTCCGGATCAAGTCGGTCTTCGTCGTGCTGATCTTCTTTCCGCGGCCGGTGGTTCTTTCGCTGCCCGCCTGGCTCGTGCTCGGGTGCTGGTTCCTGATGCAGATCTTCTACAGTTTGAATGTATTCGGCGGTGCGGTCGAGGTCGCCTTCTGGGCCCATGTCGCCGGATTCGCCGCCGGGGCGCTGATCGGCAGCGGCTATCTCTGGATCGACCGCTGGAAACAGAAGCTCGATATCGCCGACTGTCTCCGCCGTCTCAACACCGGCATCGCCGTCGATCCGGAGGATCTCCGCTGGCTCAACGCCAACGGCTACATCGACTCCGCGCTGCTCGAAGCGCTGACCACCACCGACGACGAGCTCGCCTTCGTACGGCTCAACACACAGCTCCGCCTCGGCCGGCGCGCACGCGACGACGGCAAGGTGATCCTCTGCTACTACCGGCTCCTCCGCCGCGTTCCTCCGGAGGAGATCAACGGCGACATCCACGCGGCGGCGATGCGTTCGGCGCTCTCGCTTCGTGCGGCGGGCATCGCCGGGTACGCCGGATTTCAAGCGCTCGTCCGCCACGACGAGACCGCACCGCTTCCCGGGGTGATTCTGGAGGCGCTCGCCGAAGCCTGCGAACTGCGCGGCGACGACGACGGTGCGGGCGAACTCCGGCGGTTCGCCGCCGAACTTTCCTGACAGATCGTGCTGATTTTCTTTCAAAAAGTGAAGGTTTATCCGCCGGAACGCGATATAGTATATAGAAGAAAGCTTTCCGGAGGGGTTCCGGAACCGCAGGGCAAGTCGAGAGAGGAAATCGGGTATGGAGAATTTATACGCCGCCGACCAGAAGAAGGATTTGGAAGAGCTGTTCCGCGCACCGGGTGCGCTCTATCGCGACACGCCGTTCTGGGCGTGGAACTGCAAACTGGACCGGGAGCAGATCCGCCGCCAGATCGCCGCGTTCCGCGAGATGGGGATGGGGGGCTTTCACATGCACGCGCGTACCGGGCTGGCCACCGCCTATCTCGGTCCGGAGTTCATGTCGATGGTCCGGGAATGCGTCGACGTTGCGAAGCGCGATTCGATGCTTGCCTGGCTCTACGACGAGGACCGCTGGCCCTCCGGCGCGGCGGGCGGCATCGTCACGCGCGAGCCGAAGTTCCGCGCCCGTTATCTGCTCTTCACCCCCAACCGGCGCACGGAAGCGCCCGACGCGGCCAACGACAACTCCGGGAAGCTGCTCGGCTGCTATGCGGTCCGGTTCGACGCCGATGGTTGTCTCGCCGAATCCCGGATGATCGGCGAGGAGGAGGCTCCGGGCGAAGGGTTCGAAAAATTCTACCTCTACCGGATGGTTCGAGGCAAAGAGAGCTGGTTCAACGATGAAACCTACGTCGACACGCTCAACCCCGCCGCCATCCGCCGCTTTGTCGAGGTGACCCACGAGGCGTATGCAAAATGTGCCGGGGAGGAGTTCGGGCGGACGGTTCCGGCGATTTTTACCGACGAACCGCAGTTTTCCTTCAAGTCGGTCCTCAAGTTCGCCGGTGAGCGGAAGGATGTGATCCTGCCCTACACCGACGACCTGCCGGAGAGCTACCGGGCCGCCTACGGCGCGGAGTTTCTGCCGACTCTGCCGGAACTGGTCTGGGAGCTGCCCGGCGGCGCCTGGTCGCTTGCCCGCTACCGCTACCATGACCATGTGGCGGAACGGTTCGCCGCCGCCTTCGCCGACACCATCGGCGAGTGGTGCGAGGCGCACAACCTGAGGCTGACCGGCCATATGATGTCGGAGCCGACGCTCGAATCCCAGACCTCGGCGCTCGGCGAGGCGATGCGCAGCTACCGCTCCTTTCAGCTGCCCGGCATCGACATGCTCTGTGACTGGATGGAATTTACCACCGCCAAACAGGCGCAGAGCGCCTCGCACCAGTACGGTTGCGGCGGCGTGCTGAGCGAACTCTACGGCGTCACCGACTGGGACTGCGACTTCACCGTCTACAAGGGGCAAGGGGACTGGCAGGCCGCGCTCGGTGTGACGGTACGGGTTCCCCACCTTGCCTGGATGTCGATGGCGGGGGAGGCGAAGCGCGATTATCCCGCCTCGATCGCCTGGCAGTCCCCGTGGTGGAAGCGCTACCGGCTCATCAGCGACCACTTCGCCCGGGTCGATGCCGCGCTGACCCGGGGGGCGCCGCAGGTCCGCGTCGGAGTGATCCACCCGGTCGAATCCTACTGGATGGTCTATGGGCCGCAGGATCAGACCGCCCGCCGGAGAAGTCAGATTTCGGAGGGATTTGAAAATACCGTCTCCTGGCTGCTCGACGGACTGGTGGATTTCGATCTCATCGCGGAGTCCCTGCTCCCCTCGCAGTCGCCGGTTCAGCTGGGGAAACATTTCATCGTCGGCCGCATGGCCTACGACCTGATCGTGGTGCCGCCGGGCATCACGATGCGTTCGACCACGATCGACCGGCTGGAGAGCTTCGTCGCCGCCGGCGGCAAGGTGATCTTCGCCGGCGATGTGGCGGTCTGCTGCGACGCGGTGCTCTCCGACCGGCCGGCAAAGCTGGCGGAGAAGTGCCGCCGGATCGACTTCTCCCGCACCGCGTTACTCGACGCTGTCGAGGAGTGCCGCGACGTCAAGGTGGTTCGGCAGGATGGGTATCCGGCGGAAAAACTGCTCTATCAGATGCGCCGGGACGGGGAAAAACGCATTCTCTTTCTCGTCAACACCGAGCGGGCGGGGGAGATCCGTCCGCTCCGCGTGATGATTCGCGGCGCCTGGCAGCTCCGGCTGTTCGACACACACAGCGGAGCGGTCACGCCGGTCGAGGCTCGGCAGGAAAACGGCTGGACCATTGTGGAAAACGACTTCCCTCCGCACGGCCATCTGCTGCTGGAACTTCTCCCTTCCAGTGAAAGCGTCGGCCGGCCGCTGCCCCGGATTGTCGCCGGAGAGGCGGAGGTGGAGGCCGCCACCGTCGGGTTCCTCCGCGGCACGATGCCGGTAACGCTCGACGAACCCAATGTGCTGGTGCTCGACCTGCCCGAGTGGCGGCTCGCGGGCGAGGCGGCGTGGCGGCCGCGGGAGGAGATCCTCCGGGCGGACGATCAGATCCGCGACCTGCTCGGACTTCGGCGGCGCGGCGGTCAGATTGTTCAGCCGTGGGCGCAGGCGGCCTCCGGCGAACCGGCGGGGCGGGTGGAGCTCCGTTTCACGGTGGAGGCGACCTGTGACCTCGCGGCGCCCGAACTGGCGTTCGAGCCGCCGGCGGAACCGTTCGAAATCGAATGGGATGGTCAGCCGGTAGCGTTTCACGACAGTGGATTCTGGACGGATGAGTGCGTGCGCAAAACCCCGTTCCCGGCGATTGCGGCCGGGAAACACGAGCTGATTTTCCGCTGTGACTACTCCGCCCGGAGCGGGCTCGAACGCTTCTACCTGCTGGGCGATTTCGGTGTCGAGGTCCGCGGGGACGAGACGCGGCTGACTGCGCCGGTCCGCGAACTGCACTGGGGCGACATCGCCGCGCAGGGGCTCCCCTTCTACGGCGGGAACGTGACCTACCACGCGACCGTTGACCTGCCCGCCGGCGGCCCCTGCCGGTTGCGGATTCCGGGGCGGTACCACATGCCGGAGGCGCTGCGCGGCAACCTGGCGGTCCGCGAGGTGCCGTACGCCGGATTCCACGGCACGCTGATCGAGGTCGCCGTGGACGGCAGGGAGGCCGGCGCGATCGCGTTTGCTCCGTTCGAATGCCCGCTCGGGGAGCTCGCCGCCGGGCGTCACGCGGTTGACCTCACCCTCTATGGCCACCGGGCGAATTCGTTCGGGGTGATCCACCTCGCCTTCCGGATTCCGTGGATCGGACCGCAGGCGTGGCGGACCCGGGGGGATCAGTTCTGCTATGAATACCGGCTTCGTCCGCTGGGCATTGCGACGGCTCCGCGGATTCTCCGGGAGTGCTGACGCCGTACCGGAAAAAAGGGGGAGGTTTTTCGATGGGAAACGCTCCCCCTTTTTTTTGCTTTTCACAAAAATGTGAAAAAAAATCGCGCAAAAAGCGGAAAAGAATTTGAATTTTTCATCAATGTATTATACCGTATAGAAGTAAAGGCAGATCAGGTTATATGCCTTGACGAAAAACAATAAAAAAAGGGGTTCGATAATGGTATTCGTATATGGAGCATTGATGTTCCTGGCGCTGGCCGGCATGATCGTGTGCAGTAAGAAACAGAAGACCAATCCGGCCATGCAGCCGATCGCCTTCGTGCTCTTCATCGTGGTCGTGATCGGTGCGATCATGCTGCTCAAGGAGATGGAGATCTTCGGCAACAGCAACAGCAGCCTGCTCAGCAATGAGCTGAAGTTCTACTCTTCGCAGGGGTACAAGGTCGGCAAGTATTTCGCGCAGAACGACGCCGGCAAGAAGGTCCTGTTCGTGGTCGAGCCCGAGCTGGTCAACAGCGAGAACATCAAGGGGCTGGTCGAAGCGTTCTCCGAGGGGTACGGCTCGAACAATGTGGTGATCGATACCGTTGTCCTGCCCGGCAATCAGGCCGAGGCGCCGATGCCGCTCTACATGATGATGAAGGCGAAGGACTTCGATGCTCTGCTTGAGAAGCATCCCGATGTTCAGATTGTGGTCAACACGATCGGTCTGCCGAGCGACCTGCACAAGATGAAGTATTGGAAGGCCAAGAAGGATGCCCGTCCGGCGCTCTTCCTGCTCGGCATGCCCTCCGGCCGCATCGACGGTCTTGCCGAGGCGATTGCCAGCGGCGACATCGCCGGAATCGTGACCTCCAATCCGCAGGCGAAGTATGACGTCAAGGCTCCGAGCGATCCGGAAGAGGCGTTCGACATCCGCTACATCCTGATCAACAAGGACAATGTCGAACAGAACAAGGGCAATCTCCTGAACTGATTCGATATCGTTCGATCTGAAAAAGCGTCGTCGCAAATGCGGCGGCGCTTTTTTGCTTTTTCCGCCTTCGAAAAATATGGAAATGAGGGGTTGTTCCTCTTTTTTGCGGTTGAATTTTCTCTTTCTGCTTGTAATCGGAGCGAGTTAGATGTATATTTTAGAGATTATACCGAGAGATTACCCAACCCCAAAACATAGTTCGGAGGATTTCAAAATCATGACGAAACAACTTAACGCGATCCCGACCGCGAATGAAAAGCTGGTCAAGTGGGTCCAGAGCTGGGTCGAGCTGTGCAAGCCCGACGCCGTTTACTGGTGTGACGGTTCCCGCGAGGAGTACGACCGTCTCTGCAACGAGCTGGTTGAGTCCGGGCTCGCCATCCGTCTGAATCCGGCCAAGCGCCCGAACAGCCTGCTGTTCCGCTCCGACCCGTCCGACGTGGCGCGTGTCGAGGCCCGTACCTTCATCGCCTCCAAGAAGCAGGAAGATGCCGGCCCGACCAACAACTGGATCGACCCCGTCGAACTCAAGAAGACCATGACCGCGCTCTATGACGGCTGCATGAAGGGCCGCACGATGTACGTGATCCCCTTCTCGATGGGCCCGGTCGGTTCGAACATCGCCAAGATCGGCGTCGAGATCACCGACTCCGCGTACGTTGTGATCAACATGGAAATTATGACCCGCGTCGGCACCAAGGTTCTTGAAGTGCTCGGCAAGGATGGCGAATTTGTTCCCTGCGTCCACTCCGTCGGCAAGCCGCTCGCCCCCGGCGAGAGCGATCACGGCATCTGGCCGTGCGCGCCGATGGACAAGAAGTACATCGCGCACTTCCCCGAAACCCGCGAAATCTGGTCCTACGGCTCCGGTTACGGCGGCAACGCTCTGCTCGGCAAGAAGTGCCTGGCGCTGCGTATTGCGACGGTTCAGGCCCGCGACGAGGGCTGGATGGCGGAGCACATGCTCATCCTCAAGCTGACCAATCCGAAGGGCGAAGTCAAGTATGTCACCGGCGCGTTCCCGTCGGCCTGCGGCAAGACCAACCTGGCCATGCTGATCCCGACCATTCCGGGCTGGAAGGTCGAGACCGTCGGCGACGATATCGCCTGGATGAAGTTCGACGACAAGGGCTATCTGCGTGCGATCAACCCGGAAGCCGGTTTCTTCGGCGTCGCGCCCGGCACCAGCATGAAGTCCAACAAGAACGCCATGCTCTCCTGCGCGAAGGACACCATCTTCACCAACGTCGCGCTCACCGATGACGGCGATGTCTGGTGGGAAGGCATCGGCTACGATGCGCCGGATCACCTGATCGACTGGAAGGGCAACGACTGGAAGCCCGGTATGGTCGATGCCGACGGCAAGCCGGTGAAGGCCGCTCACCCGAACGCCCGTTTCACCGCCCGCGCCTGCAACTGCCCGGCGATCGCTCCGGAGTGGGAAGATCCTGCCGGTGTGCCGATCTCCGCGTTCCTCTTCGGCGGCCGTCGTCCTTCGACCCTGCCGCTGATCTACCAGGCCAAGAGCTGGGAACACGGCGTCTTCATCGGTTCGACGGTCGGTTCCGAAGTGACCGCCGCCGCGCTCGACGTCAAGGCCGGCACTGTCCGCCGCGACCCGTTCGCCATGCTGCCGTTCTGCGGCTACAACATGGGGGACTACTTCAAGCACTGGCTCGATATCGGCAAGGCCGGCGCCGCCAAGGGCAACCTGCCGAAGATTTTCTGCGTGAACTGGTTCCGCAAGAATGCCGAAGGCAAGTTCATGTGGCCGGGCTTCGGTGACAACAGCCGCGTGCTCGCGTGGGTCTTCGACCGCTGCGACAACGCCGGAAAATACAAGGATACTCCGATCGGCATCATGCCGACCGAGGACGCCATCGATCTTACCGGAATCGAGGATGAGGTCAGCAAGGCCGATCTCGCCGAACTGCTCAAGGTCGATGTCGAGGGCTGGAAGAACGAGCTGGCGATGATCAAGGAACACTACAAGAAGTTCGCCGGTCATCTGCCTGCTGAGCTCACGGAACAGCTCGAAGAGCTCGAGGCGCGTCTGAAGTAACATTCAGCATACGCAAAGAGGCAAATACCCCGGATGGCATCAACGCCTTCCGGGGTATTTTTTTTTGTACGAAACAAGGAGGCGTGGAGCCCTCCCGGTGTCTTTAAACGTCCCGATGGTATTCCCCTTGCGAAAATCGGCCCACTGCTTTGAGGGGGCTGTTTCAAGCAAAAAAAACGGAACTCTCGTTTGAGAGTTCCGCTTTTTAAAGATCGAAAGCTGTGAAGTTATTCCGCTTTCGGAGCCTCTTCGGCTTTCGGAGCTTCCGCCTTCGGAGCTTCGGCCTTGGGAGCCTCTTCCGCCTTCGGAGCTTCCGGAGCGACGCCGGCTTCGACCAGCTGGAGAATGCACATCTCCGCCGAGTCGCCGCGGCGCTTGCCGAGCTTCAGGATGCGGGTGTAACCGCCGTTGCGCCCCTCATAGCCCGGAGCGATCTCGTCGAAGAGACGCTTGACCGCGCCCTTGTCGCGCAGTTTGGAGACCGCCAGACGACGGCGGTGCAGGTCACCCTTCTTGCCGATGGTGATCAGCTTCTCCGCGAAACGGCGCGCTTCCTTGGCCTTCACCAGCGTGGTTTCAATCTTCCCGCTGAGGAAGAGGCTGCTGACCATGTTCGCCAGCATCGCGCGGCGATGGGAGCTGGACCGACCGACTTTAAACGTAGCTACTCTATGACGCATGATTACTTGGTCTCCTCAACTTCGGACCGGACCCGGACCGATTCCGCTTCGAGGGCGGACATCAGACGGTCGCTGAGGCTCATGCCCAGCTCCAACCCGAGCTTTTCAATTTTTTCCTTGATTTCATCCAGCGACTTCTTGCCGAAGTTCCGGTATTTGAGCATCCGGCTCTCCGTCTTGGTGCAGAGTTCGCCGATCAGCTTGATATTGGCGCTGTTCAGGCAGTTCATCGCCCGGACCGAAAGATCCAGAATTTCGACGTCATGCGACAGCAGCTTGAACATCTTGGTCTCTTCCTCGGTGAGAACCACATCCTTCTCCACCACCTGGTTGCCCATGAAGGGCTGCAGGTGATCGCGCAGAATCCGGGCCGCCTCTTCCAGTGCATTCTGGGGGCTGATCCGCCCGTCGGTCCAGATTTCGAGCTCGAGGCTGTCCATTTCGGTCTCTTCGCCGACGCGGGCGGCACCCACCTGGTAGTTCACCCGGGTCACCGGGCTGAACAGGCAGTCGACCGGAATCGTCCCGATCGAACGGGGCGCGGTATTCTTTTCCGCCGGGAGATATCCTTTGCCGCTGATCACTTCGATCTCGGCGCGGAACGGCAGCGACTTATCCAGCGTGCAGATCACCTGGTCGGGGTTGAGCACCTCGACCGTGCTGTCGCAGACGATGTCCGCCGCGGTGACCTTGCCTGCCTTGTCCTTGCGGATCTCCAGGGTTTTCGGCCCGTCGGCATGCAGATTCAGACGCACACACTTGAGATTGAGCACGATCTCGGTGATGTCTTCCACCACATTGTCCAGAGAGTCGAACTCGTGCTTCGCTCCGTCAATACGGACCGAACAGATCGCCGCACCTTCCAGCGAGGAGAGCAATACCCGGCGCAGCGAATTTCCCAGCGTATGACCGAATCCGCTCTGGAACGGAGCCGCGATGAATTTCGCGTAATTTTCAGTCGCACTCGCATCGTCCACAACGATCGACTTGGGCATCGGAAAACCGATTGCAGCAGTCATATTTATCCTCCAAATTCATTATGCTTTTCAGCACATTTTCCAACAAGCACTTCCGGCTCTCCCGGCAGAACTGAAACAACCTGTGCGGCTGAACCGCAGCCGGCCGTTCCGCCCGGGAGGCCGCCCCTACCGGACCCTCGTCAGACCCGGCGACGCTTCGGAGGACGGCAGCCGTTGTGCGGAACCGGCGTGATGTCCTTGATCGTGCTGATTTCCAGCCCCGCGGCGGCAATCCCGCGGACGGCGGATTCGCGGCCGGCACCCGGCCCTTTGATGCGGACTTCCACTTCCTTCATGCCGAGGAGCTGCGCCTTCTTGGCCGCATCTCCGGCGATCACCTGAGCCGCATACGCGGTGCTCTTGCGGGAGCCCTTGAAACCGTTCTTGCCGCCGGTGGACCAGCACAGCACATTGCCGTGCAGGTCGGTGAAGGTCACCTTCGTATTGTTGAACGTCGCCAGGACGTAGGCAATGCCGGACGGAACATAACGGCCGCTTTTGCCGCGCTGTTTCGGAGCTGCGGCGGGAGTGCTTTCCGCAGCCGGAGCCTCCGCAACCGCCTCATTATTCTTCACTTCTTCAGCCATGATATTGTATTTCCTACATTAAAACAATCTGGTCATTCTCATTCCCGGCAGCGGGATTTCATGCTGCCGACGGATTCCGGAGGGCCTCAGCCCTTGGCGGCCAGACGACGCTGGGTTTTGTCGCGGATGGCGCCGATCGTAATCTTCTTGCCCTTGCGGGTACGAGCATTGGTTTTGGTGCGCTGGCCGCGAACCGGCAGGTTCCGGCGGTGACGCACGCCGCGGTAACAGTTGATCTGCTGCAGCCGGCGGATGTCGGCGGAGATCTGGCGGCGGAGGTCGCCTTCCACCGTCAGGTCATCCTGAAGAATCTTGGTGATCTTGGCAATCTGATCCGGAGTGAGATCCTTTGCCTTGAGGTTGCGGTCGATACCGACCTTCTCAATGATTTCCAGCGCCAGCGCCGGACCGATGCCGTAGAGATAGCGCAGCGAAAATTCGACACGCTTGTTGCCCGGGATGTCAACACCAATGATACGAGGCATAACTCTCTTCCCTCAGTTAACGTTTATCTTTGTTCAAACCTGTGTCAGCCCTGCCGCTGCTTGTGGCGCGCATCCCGGGAACAGATGACCCGGATCGTGCCGTTACGCTTGATGATCTGGCAAAATTCGCATCTGCGCTTTACCGATGCCCTCACTTTCATGATTCTACCTCACTCTCGCTTGAAAGCTTTTTTCTCTCCGCGGAATCCGCAGAAACAAACACAAGCCGAGCGCCATTCCGCCCCTCCCGCGAAAAACGCGGAAACAGCCAGAAAACAACACTAAGCTTGAGACCTTTTGCGAGCCACGCCGTCACGAGCGGTGGAAAGTCGATATGAAAGCGCTCCCGCATAATTTTTGACTTTCTAAAATAGTGCGTCCGGCGCGAAAATGCAAATAAAATCCCTTCTTTTTTTGCAAAATCTTCACTTTTTCCGGGAATTGCATGG
The DNA here is from genome assembly GCA_900551245.1 of uncultured bacterium. Lineage (GTDB taxonomy): Bacteria > Verrucomicrobiota > Lentisphaeria > Victivallales > Victivallaceae > Victivallis. The sequence goes on from URVC01000005.1 coordinate 114,663, forward strand.
CGCCGTCAGCGCCGTATCAATTCGTAGAACAGCGCCGGCTCCTTCGCCAGAGTACCGGAATCCAGCTCCAGAATCAGTTTTCCCGCCTTGCCGGTCACCGGCAGTTCCGCAACTCTCTCTCCGTTCAGCTTCAATGCATACGCGCGAAATTCCGCCCGGTCGGGGCGGTCGATCGTCAGACGGAAACGCCCGGTCCTCACCAGAACCGGCAGAGTTCCGATCGCCTCCAGCGTCGTCTCCTCCTCATCGGAGAATCGCATGCCGCTGTTGCGGGCATCGGTGGCGATGACCGCGAGGAGCCGGTCCGCTTTGCGAATCGGCGCGTCTTCCAGCGAGAGAAGCGTAACGGAGGCGGGGACCGAACAGCGTTCAATGGTCAAGGCATCCAGCTTCACCGGATGATCGGTCTTCAGAACCGCCCCTTCCAGCCGGGCTGTCCGGACGGCAAGTTCCGCGGTTTTTACATTCATTGCGACCTCTTCCGTGTCGCTCTCATACAGGCTGCAGGCGGGATTGCTGCGGTTCCCCGGACGGAGGATCCCGTGCTTTTTCAGCAGAGCGCAATACCGCTCCAGCCCCGCGGTGCCGCGGGTTGCCTTGATCTCCTCAAACATGTCGCTGCCGCCGGTTTGGGCGGTACCGTCCGGCGTGATGCGCAGATCCGCGTTGACCGGAGCCCTGTACCTGCCGGCGAATGAAAGGCCGATCCGGCTCCAGATCCACATGCGCGAAAGTTCATCCGGAATCGCCCCCATCGCCCGGCCGCCAAATGCAAACTCTTCGGAAATTGGAATTTCCACCGTATGAGGAGAGGGGCGAATGTCCCCGCGCAGATAACTGAAGGCGGTGACCAGTTCCGAGGCTCGTCCGACAGGATCGTGCCCCACCTGAAAACTGACGAGCGCATCCCCGTAAAGCACCGCCTGATTGCAGTGACAGGCAATGCCGTTCCAGTTCTGCAGTGAGGCGCAGGCTCCGTAAATCAATCCCTGCTCATGCCGGTAACGGTTCCAGAAGACAAATCCGAATTCGGTAATCAGATAGGGACGGTCGAGCCAGCGTGCCGTGCTCTGACGCTTGACCGCACTGCCACCTTCCGCAAGAGGACTTTTCTGGTTGAGAGTGATTCCACGGGAGCCGCCGTAACCGGACGGGTGCGCATGATAGCCGTGCATGGTGATGACCGGCATCTCCGCTCGGGCCGGTAGATGGACCAGCCGGGTGGCCATATCCCACTGCGTGGTCAGCCCTCGGTATCCGATCCGCGCCGTCTCCCGCTGGTAAAACCGGGTCATTTCCAGCTCCCGTTCCGCCTGAAACCGGGTCATGTCGATCCCGGCCGGGGTATCGGTGCGGGCGACTTTGAAACTCACGCCCGGCACTTGGGCAAACGAACCAGCCGGCGGCAGCACTACATCGCCGCACCGCCCCTGCCAGGCGGCGTACAACGCGGAATAGGAACCGTATTTCCGCTGCAGAAATTCGACCCAGAGCGGCTGAAACGCATCGGCATAGTCGCGCAGATCGAGCCGGATATCCTGTTCATTGTAGTACTGAAACAGAGCAAGAACCGGATCATCCTTCAATGCGGTGCCGGTATAGGGGTTCCTGTGCGTCAGGATCTTGGAGACTCCGGCGGTCCAGTTGCGGCGCCGGGCCGGATTGACAAACATCTGCACCTTGGCGCTGTTCGAATGGCGCGCCGCGATCGACAATCCGACCTCGCTGGAAAATCCGACGAAAGAGACCAGACCATCCAGATTGATGTAGATGCCGTTTTTCTTCAGCAGATAGATGAAGTAGTCAAGCCGGTCCTGCGCCTCCGGGTCGAATTCAATTTCATCGGCGGTTTCCGGCAGTGGAAAGGAGTCCTGATTCTTCAACGCCGCTCCCCGGCCGGGACCGACCAGGAAGCGCCCCGGCCCGTGAATCCGCACCATATTGTATCCCTGCCGGACGATGGTTTCGACGAGGGCTTCCACTTCCGTGTGGCTCATGTACTGCATGCCGATTGTGCTGCCGGGCAGAAGTTGAATGGAGAAAAAACGCAGTTCCTGCTCCGGTCTCTTCTCGAAAACGAGCCGTCCGGCGGCGTCGACCGTCACCCGGCCCCAGGTCCCCGCGGGAGAACGGTCGACAAGGCCGGAGAGGTCGAGCGCCGACCCCGCCTTCACCGCCAGATCCGAGGTGTCCACCGGGCGCCATTCCCTGCCGGCTCTGGTTTCGTAAAACGCGGGGCGGGCAACCGCATCGGTAACATCCGTCACCCGGATCGGCCCGAAATCGATTCTGGCGCCCGGCGGAACCTCCCGGAACAGAATCTGCGGCAGAGACAGTGCCTCCCGGGCCTCCGAAGTGATTACAAAACTCAGGCGATGCTTCTTCCAGCTGGCGGGAATGTCGAACGTCTGCGACCGGGCGCGATGCGAATAGGGCGGAGCTGAATCGGCGGCCTGCAGTTCCGCGCGGCAGGGCTGAGAGCTGCGCACTTCAAACTCGATTTCAATTTTCCGGCCTTTCCGCAACGGAATTTCCGAGCGGAAGGTGAGAACCACCGGATAGTTCCCCGGCTTCTTCGGGATCTCAACTTCCAGTACCGGATTGCCGGAGGAATCGCGCAATGGATCGAAGGAAAGCCGGCCGCCGTTTCGAATTGCCACAGCGGCGTCCGGTTTTTCGAACGTCCACTCCCGCAGCAACCGGGGCCCTGCCGCCGCCGACGACAATACAGTGCCCAGGACAAGAAATAAGAGGAATCGTTTCAGTGCCGTCCCATAATTCTTTGAAATCGTCATTCTAACCACCCTATTTGAGCC
>URVC01000006.1 GCA_900551245.1 uncultured bacterium
TGGCCGGACGCATAAGCGCCATCCCCTCCATGCCGCAGCGCAAAGCCACGAACAGCAGGTAGGCAGGAGCGCCCCAGATGATCGCCCGCAGGTATTGCCCCGTCATGAGCCCGAGAGCCCCCTCAACGCCCATATCGGCGAGATGGAACGATACCAGATACACGATAAGGATGAGCGGAACCGAAATGAACAGCGCCATCCAGATACCCTGCCGCATGACGTGCCCTGCATGTGTTCGCCGCTCCGCATGGACCCAGCCCCGCGAAGCTGCGCCACGCACGGCGTAACCGCGAGCAGCAGCCCCTGCCCGAACAGGACGAGCGGAACCCAGAGCGACCCGGCCAGCGCCACAGCCGCCATATCCACCGCCCCCACCCGGCCTGTCATGACCATATCCACAAACCCCATTGAAATCATGGCGATCTGCGCCAAAAGGGCTGGAACGGCAAGAGTAAGCTGCGTTTTCATTTCAGTGAGATAGGCTCGACGCTTCGTAGACATGAAAGACCTCAAAAAGGAAAAAAGGAGAAAGACAACCCTCCTTGAAACACTGTCTCAAGGAGGGTCGGCGGACTATAACTGGAACAGATAAAAAGGCAATCGCTTCTCATGCCCGAGAAAGCGGAAAAAAGGCGTTTCGATGTTTAAATCGGAGCTCCCCTTCCACCGAAAAAAGGGGCGCTCCAATCCGGGCGCCCCTTTTTCGGGTCAAACGCTCAGATCATCAGTAGGCTGAACCTTGCGGCCTGCGGTCAACAGCAGCGCGAAGCAAATCAGCGCTATGGCGATACCCACGATATTGGACAGCTCGTAGGACATGCCGAAGCCCATCGTCTTCTCAAAGCAGATATACACGGCGCTCACGGCCGTCATGAAGCAAGCGGGCACGGAGGCAATCCAATGGAACTTGCCGCGATGCAGCAAGTAGGCGGCCGCAGCCCACAACATGATGGCGGCGAGGGCCTGGTTGGCAAATCCGAAGTAACGCCACAGCATCCCAAAGGGAATGAAGTTCAAAGCGACGCCCACGACAAACAGCGGGACGGCTATCATCAGGCGGTTCTTGTGCGGGCGCTGATCATAGCCGATAGCGTCGGCAATGGTCAAACGGGCAGCACGGAAGGCCGTATCGCCGGATGTCACGGGCAGCACCACAACGCCGAGGACGGCAAGGGCGCCACCGAACACGCCAAGCAGTTCCACGGAGATGTTGTTCACGACCAGCGCGGCGTTCCCCTTGGGGCCGAGGGCGGCGGCAAGAGCGGCCGTATCGGAGTAGAAGGACATGCCGAGGGTCACCCAGATAAGCCCGATAACGCCTTCCGCAATCATCGCACCGTAAAAGATCTTACGGCCATGCTTTTCGTTGTTGATGCACCGGGCCATCAGCGGAGACTGCGTGGCATGGAAGCCGGAGCAAGCGCCGCAGGCGATGGTAATGAACACCAGCGGCCAGGCGGGCAGGCCGGAGGGGCTATGCATGGTCCATTCGATGTTGCTGTAGAAGGTGTACCCCTTGAAGGCCAGAGCGCCCAGCAGCCCAACGGCCATGAACACCAGCAGTACAGCGAAGAACGGATAGACGCGGCCGATGATCTTGTCCACGGGCAGAATAGTGGCAAGGAAGTAGTACGCAAAGATGATCGCCACAAAGAGCATACTGTGCATACCGGTCAACTGGGACAGCAGGCCGGCGGGCCCCGCCACGAAGACCACGCCCACCAGAATGAGCAGCACGACGGCGAACACGCGCATGAGCTTCTTGATGAGGTCGCCGAGGTTGTACCCGACGATATCCGGCACGGACTTGCCGTTATAGCGGACGGACAACATCCCCGAGAAGTAGTCATGTACGGCACCGGCGAACACGCATCCGATTACGACCCACAGGAGAGCTATGGGACCGTAGAGGGCACCAAGGATCGGCCCGAAGACGGGGCCAAGACCGGCAATGTTCAGCAGCTGGATCAGAAACACCTTGGTAGGGCTCATCTCCACATAGTCCACACCGTCAGGCATTTTGCAGGCAGGCGTGGGGCGGTTGGGATCAGGCCCGAACACCTTTTCCACAATGGCGCCATACACACAATACCCAGCCAGCAGCCCTGCCAGGGCCAACACAAAATACATCCATGAAGGCATACAATTCCCCCTCTAAACGTGAGTGTTACGGAACACCCTCCCTTACGGCAAGGAGATTGCTCCACTACCGCAGAAGTCTAATCCCGGCGTTCTTTCCGAGTCAAGGGGAGAAGTGCTTTTTGCGCAATAGGATACAAAACCAGTCCGTATGCTTTGGGATCCACGCGTTGCACGGTCAGAAATCCTCTCCAGAGCCCGTGCAGCGCGTCAAATATAAAAAGAGAAGGGAGCCGAAACTCCCTCCTCATCAAAACTAACCGGAATCGGCGTCAGCCGACTTCAATTAGAAGGTGTACTGCAAGGTCACAGCACCGCGATAGATGTTGTCCTTGTAGCTGTTAGCATTCTTCCACACGTCTTCATTGAGATCAAGGTTGATCCAGCCGAGTTCGACGCCGAGGGTCAGATCCTTGTAGATCTTGTACTGGGTGTCGAAGTTGACTTCCCAAGCCTTGTCGGCGGTGGTCAGGTACAGGCCATCATTGGAGTCAAGGGACGCCCAACCGCTGCGCACCATTTCGGTGTTGTTGGTACCCTTGACGAAACCGACGCGGAAGATGTGCGTCAGGTCTTCCATGAAGGAGATGTCCTTCGCCTGCAAGTACACGCCCATGGTCCCGGTGTTGGACAGACCGATCATATCGCAGGAATCACGACCGAAGTTATCGTCATAGCCGTAGGAAGAAGCGGTCCAAGAACCTTCAACGGTAGGCATACGTTCGGAACCGTTGTACGCATTGCTGTCGTCACCGGAAGCATACCAGAACAGGACGCCAGGGGTGAAGTAATCCATCTTGTATTCGCCAAGGATGGAAGCGAACCAACCAGCACGTTCCATATCGAAGTTTTTATTGTCCGCAGCCCGATAAGAGCCCATATCAACGCTACCATAAGCGGCGTCAAGAGCGAAACGGAAGGGATCAAAATAGGTCAGTTCGGAAGCGACGCCCGCCCACCAAGCATTACCGTGGCGGTCATAGTTTCCAACAGCCAAGCCATTACCCATGGCAGGCAGCAGACGATCAGCCATCGTGACACCATTCTGCCCAGAGGCCGGAGATGCACTCGGGAGGCTATCACGGCCAATAGCGCCATACATGCCCCACGGGGTCACCTTCACGCCGTCAAAGGTCATGGGCACAGTCAGACCGACGAAGTCCATAGCGTCGCTGTACTGCTTAACGCTGTTGGAACCCGCATTGTCATTCTCAGCGCGGAGCCAGAAGAGGCTGGCGCCCACGTTCTCGGTGAACTGACCGGAAAGGGTGATACCAGCGCCGTCAGCAGCTCCGCCGCCGAGGATGGGGCTGTTGGAGATGAAACCGGGCAGGCTGAAGTTCTGGAGACCCATACGGACCTTGGCGTCGGTCTGGGGGATCACCCAGTCAACGTAGCTGTAACGGACCTTGATGATCTTGCCGTCGGTACCGAGGGAAGCGCCGTCATTGGACTTGCCCCAGTTCTGGTCGCCCATTTCGAGGAACAAAACACCCTTCAGGGATTCGGAAGCGATGACGTCGATCTGGGTACGCAGACGCTGTTTCGCGGTGAAGTTATCCTTGCCGGAATGCTTGGCAAAGGTCTGGTCACCCAACTGCCAAGTAAACGTCCAGTTGCCCTTGGCCTTGATATCAGCAGCCTGAGAACCAGCAGCAGCGCCGAGCACGAGGCCGGCAGCAAGAAGCAGAGTCACGATGCGCTTCATTTGTATTCCTTCCTTCTTAAATAAAATTCCTTGATCGACGAACACAGGACAATCCAGTGTTCGCGTTTCTTTTCTCATAACTCTAAACCGAGATCAACCCTTTTTGTAAAAAAATTTAAACTTCGTGATTCTCACCCCTCTCAAACAGGCCAAAAAGGCAAAATCCCTGTACCGTCCCTCAAGGCCGGCGTGGTTTACCCCCTCCGAAAAGCAGGGCTTGACGGGACGGCACAAGTACGCAAATAGTCGCATGGTACGGTTGCTCAACGCTCCCGCCTCGCATCCGCAGACCTCTTTTTAAGGATAGACGCATGGGTTTCTTCTCAAGTATCAAACGGCTGTGGTCATCGAATAAAACTGCTGAAACTCCGGAAACGCCGCAGGCTCCGGCGGAGGAAGCACTGGCCGCTCCGCAGCCAGCGGAAACGGAAGACGGCGCATCTCACGAAGAATCTTCCGTTTCCGACGCGCCACAATCTCCTGTGGAGGTTGTGGAAAAACTGCCGGAAACGGCAGCCGCAGAGCAGCAACAGGCCGATCTGGAAATGGATCAGCTCGCTGCCGGACAATCTCTTGAACCGGACGGGCAAGCTCCCGCACCTGCGGCTGCCGCCCAACCTGCCCCTCAGCCCGACGCCCCGAAGGAACCTTCCGGATGGCGCGATACGCTGCTGCTTACCCTCCGGGAAGCCGAACCGCGCCTGTCCGTGTGGCTGTCCATCGCTCTGGAAGATCTCGGACCCGACGCACGCACGGGCGACGAACTCTGGGAGCGTGTCCGCTTCCTTTTGACAGCCCTTGGAGCCCCGGAGAACGAAGCCGATGCCTTCGTCGCCGACTTCGCCGCATGGGCCGCGCGCATGGAATACGAAGAAGTGGCGGACTTCCGTTCGGAACTGCAGTACCGCCTCGCCCTTGCTCTCGATCTTGAGGACGAAGAGGATGAACGCAACCGCATTTTCCTCAAGCTGCATCAAGGGCTGGAACGGACCCGTGAACAGCTCGGCAAAGGGCTCTCCACCCTCTTCGCCAGCCACGGCGACCTGTCCGCCGACTTCTGGGACGAATTGGAAGAACTCTTCATTATGGCGGACATGGGCGTCGAAGCCGCGACCGAGCTGTGCAAACGCCTCAAGTCCCGCGCGCGTGCCGCTTCCGCGACCACTCCCGAGGAACTTCGTCCTCTCCTCGCCGCGGAGCTGGAAGATTTCATTCTCGCGGTCAACCGCACGAAGATGACCGGCGTGCTCTGCCAGGCCAAAGTGCCGGGCGAACAGGGGCTCCGCGCCCTCCGGCTCGCCGTCGCCATCGAAGCGGAGGCGCGCCGCTACAACGAACAATACGGCTTCAAGTTCGCCCCCTGCACCCAGAGCGAACTGAACTAGGAAAAACCGACGGGAGGGCGTGTCGCCATGATCGCGGAAGCGAAAGCCGTTTCGAAACTCAACCTTTACCTCAAGGTGACCGCGCGGCGGCCGGACCGCTACCACGATCTGGAAACCCTCTTTCTGCCGCTCGGGTACCCCGCCGACCGCATCACGATCGACTTTGACGCGGCTCCCGGCATCCGGCTGAGCAGTTCGCTCGCCGGCCTGCCGGAGAATCTCGAGAATCTCGCCGGCCGTGCGGCACTCGCCTACGCCGACGCCGCCGGGATTTCTCCCACCTGGTCGATCCATATCGAAAAGCAGATTCCGGTGGCCGCCGGGATGGGCGGCGGCAGCGCCGACGCGGGGACGGTACTTTCTCTGCTCGCCGCGCATTACGGCAGGGTTGCGCACGACGACCTCGCGGCACTCGCGCTCACCCTCGGGGCGGATGTGCCCTATTTCCTCTCGCCCCGTGCCGCAACGGCGACCGGCGTGGGGGACCGGATTGCTCCGATTGACGGAATCCTCACGGTACCGCTTCTGCTGGTGGTCAATCCGCACTTCCCCGTGAGCGCGAAGTGGGCCTACACCAACCTCGACCGCTCCCGGATCGGCGAGGATTCGGAACAGCGGCTTCCGCGGCTGATCGCGGCGCTCCGCGCCGGCGATGCCGAAAGTGTTGCCCGACTGCTGCACAACGATCTTGCATTCGCTCTCTACGAAAAGTTCCCGATGCTGCGGCAGTTGCGGGAGTTCATGAACGCCAACGGCGCGCTCAACTCCCAGATCACCGGCAGCGGGCCGACGATGTTCGCAATCTGCCGGACGCAGGAGGAGCGGACCCGCCTCGCCGCGCGTCTGCGCGAAACATTTTCCTCTGAAACGATAACGGTCTTCGAAGAGATTCCGACCGGTATTCTGGAGATATCCCGATGAAACAGGCTTTTTTTCTCGACCGCGACGGCGTCATCAACGTCGAGGTCGACTACCTTTCCGACCCGGACAAGGCGGAACTGATTCCCGGCGTTCCGGAAGCGCTCCGTGAAATCCACGCGCACGGCTTCCTCGCCATCGTGGTGACCAACCAGTCCGGCGTCGCGCGCGGCATGTACACGCAAAACGAGGTGAATGCCGTCCACCGCCGGATTGACGAACTGCTCGCCGCCGCCGGAGCGAAGGTGGATGGCTGGTACTTCTGCCCCCATCACCCGAAGCACACCGGCCCCTGCGACTGCCGGAAACCCGCTCCCGGCATGCTGCTGCAGGCGGCGCGGGAGCATGAAATCGATCTGGCGAACTCGGTGATGGTCGGCGACCGCCTCAGCGACCTCGAAGCGGGGCGCGCCGCCGGCTGCCGTACCGTCTGGCTGGTCAAGACCGGCTACGGCGCCGAAGTGGTCCGCACCACCGATCTTACCGGCGTCAATGTGGCGGAGGATCTCGCCGACGCGGTCCGCTGTACGTTTGCCGGGGAGGCGTGATCCATCATGGCCTATTTGCGCAACCTCGCTCTGTTCGGCGCCTTCATCGCCGGTTACTTCTGCCCGTGGGCGGCCTCGCTGAACTGGCTGATCCGCTGGCTGATCGTCGGAATGATGTTCATGGTGATGTTGCAGGTGAAGTTCACCGTACGCTCCATCCGGGTGCACCATCTCATCATCCTGCTCGCCAACATCGCCGTCGGCATGGGCGGCTGGGGGATCTTCATGCTCGCCGGGAACCGGGAGCTGGCCGAAGTGGCCTTCTTCACCGGCATCACGCCGACCGCCACCGCGGCGCCGGTGATCGTCGGACTGCTCGGCGAACGGGTGGATTACGCGGTCAGCGCCTTTCTCGCGACCAACCTCGGGATGGCGGTGCTTTTCCCCTTCCTGATTCCGATTGCGATCGGCAATCCGGCGCCGACGGTCTTCGCCGACGTGATCGGCAGCCTCTGCATCGTGGTGGGGATTCCGGTCGCGCTGGCGGTTCCGCTCCGCAAACTCTATCCTGCGGCGACGGAGCTGCCGAAACGGTGCAAGAATCTCTCGTTCTTCACCTGGGTGGCGGCAATCTTCCTCATCATCGCCAATGCTTCGCAGTTCCTGCGCGAACAGCAGGCGAACCTGCCGCCGGGCATCCTGTGGAAAATCGCCGTCGTCTCGCTGCTCATCTGCATCGTCAACTTCGCCGGCGGCCGGATGATCGGCGGGAAGAAGTTCTTCCGCGAATCCAGCCAGGTGCTCGGGCAGAAGAACACCACGCTCACGATCTTTCTCGCGATCATCTACGCCAATCCCCTGATCGCGCTCGGACCGACCTTCTACGTCATCTGGCACAATGGATGGAACGCCTGGCAGCTCCAGATGCGCACCTTCCGTGAACGAAAGAAACGACGCCGCGTCACGCTGTTGAAAAAACCCCAGGGGAACGTCTGATGGAATACTTTCATGCCCTTTCCCTCGCTTTTCTGGAGATGACCTTTCTCTTCGTCGGCCTCTCCCTCCTCTACAATCAGCGCAGCGCGATCGGGCAGGCGCCGTTTCACATGGCGCTCGGGGTATTGCTGCTCTTCGCCCATCTGGTCGCCGCGGCCGACATCCGGGCGACGCTGGCGGGAACCCTCGATTTCCCCATCGGTCCGATCGTCATTTTCCTGCCGCTGATGGCGGCGTTTCTGATGGTCTACATCATTGACGGCACCCTCGCCGCACAACGGATCATTCTCGGCGTCGTCGCCCTCTACGGGCTCTACCTCTATCTGGGGGAGATCACCCGGCTCCAGTGCAACTGGCTCGGCTTCTCCATCACCGCCGGACTGCCCGGAGCCACCCTCGACCGCCTGCTCGGCGCCAGCCGCGCGTCGATGAACGTCACCGCTTTGTCGCGTCTGCTGGACTTCTTCCTGCTGCCCATCGTCTTCACCCGGTGCAAGAACTACGGAATCAACCGCTTCTTCTCGATTCTGCTGGCCTTTTATGCCGCGCATCTGGTCGGAGCGCTCCTCCGGCAGCTGGTGCTGACCCTGCTCGGGCTTCCGGCGGAGCTCATCGACGGCGAATTTCTCGCCCGGGCCATCGCCGAACTCTGGCTCGCCGCCCTGCTGAGCATCTATCTGGCGAAAATCGAAAAGGATGTCCGCACCGGCGAAAAAAGTCCGCTGGATATCCTCTTCGCCTTTTTCGGCAGTTACGGCCGCTCGAAGGAGCTGGAGGCCCACCTGCGTGAATGGGAGAACCGCTACCAGCTGGTGCTGGAAAATGCCGGAGAACTGATCCTCATGACCGACGAGGAGGGGCGAATCGTCGACGCCAACCTCTCCGCGGTGAAACTGCTCGGGGCGGAATCGGCGGCTTCGCTGGAGAAGCGGCCGCTCTTTCCGCGGCTCCGGGTGATTTCGCCCCCCGAGTTCCAACTGGACCGGGTTCCTGCGGCGCCGGTCCGTTTCCGCTGTATCCTCGACGAGCAGAGTTCCCGCGCCGTCACGCTGGCCTGTACGCTATCGCCGATCCGGTTGCGCGGCCAGACCCTGCTGGTGCTGATCGGCAGCGACATCACCGAAGAGACCCGGCTGGCGGCGGAGAAGGAGCGGCTCTCCGAACAGCTCACCCACTCCCAGCGGATTGAATCCCTCGGTCTTCTCGCCGGTGGAATCGCTCACGACTTCAACAACTACATTCACGCCATCCTCGGCCATGTCGATGTCATCACATTGCTCTATCCGCCGGAAAATCCGGAGGTGACCGCCCATCTGGAGAAGATCTCCGGCATCGCCGAACAGGCGGGGCACCTCACCAGCCAGCTGCTCGGATTCGCCCGCAAGGGGAAATACCGGGTGACCGACGTGGACATCCGCAAAACCATCGAGAGCAGCCTCGCTCTGCTCGGCCCGAACAAGCGGCAGGTGGAGATCTCCTTCCGCACGATTCCCGGTATGCCGACCGTCCGTGCGGACAGTCTGCAGCTTCAGCAGGTTCTGCTCAATTTGATGCTCAACGCGATCGACGCGATGGAGCAGAACGAGGGCGAACAGCGGCTGACCCTCTTCGCCGGTCCGGCCACGGAAGCACCGCTCCCCTTCTCGCCGCCCGCCGATCATCCCGGCGCCCGCCCGGAGGATTACATCTTCATTCAGGTTGCCGACAACGGCTGCGGTATGGATCACGCCACGATAGAGAAGGCGTTCGAGCCGTTTTTCACCACCAAACCGGTCGGCCGCGGCACCGGCATGGGACTGGCGATGGTTTACGGCACCGTCTCCCACCACCAGGGGTGGATCCAGCTGGAAAGCACTCCCGGAGCCGGTTCGAACTTCTGCATTTTCCTGCCCTGCTCCGGCCCGGCGGATTCGCAGGAGAAACCATAAGATGCCGCCGCTGGAGGTCGTTTCGCAGCATCATGAAGTGCTGCGGGCGTGGTGCCGCCATCGGCGGACGGTCGAAACTCCGCCGGTCGCGGTGACCTTCGACCATCACACCGACACGCTGCCGGCCTTCTCGCGCGCCGCCTCCAGCGAAGCGGAGCGTGAATCCTGGATCGCCGAATTCGACTGGCGGAGCGATGCGTCGGTGGAAGCCGCGCTCCGGCGTCTCCGGCACGACGAACATCTCGATCTGGCCCTTCGCGGCGGCGTGATTTCGCGCTCGATCGTCATTGCGCATTCCACGGAAAACGTCATCACAGAATCGTTGAATCCCCGCATCCGGGTCGCCGCCGACGTCACGTGGCCGGAGCTCAACTGCCTGCTCAACCATCCGGAGGAGTTCCGGCCGCGCGCCTCCCGGGTCTTCGAGAGCGACTTTCTGGCAGAGCGTTTCGCCGAAGCGGAATTCCATCCCGAAGATACGCCGGGATTTCTCTTCGACCTCGACCTCGACTATCTGCTGACCAGGAAGGCTCTCGCGCCCACAGACGGCACATGGTTGCGGTATCTGCTCAACTCCGCCGCACTGGTGACCGCGTCGCGCGAAGAGGAGTGGCTGCGCCTGCTGAGGCTCGATGCGGAACTCACTCCGGAGTTTCTGCTGCATCAGCTCCGGCTCCGGATTGCCGAAGCAGACGTGTAAGAGCATCCTCCAGCGTCAGCCGCGCCAGCTCTCCATGAGGAGAGACCGGGAGCTTCGCCAATGCCCGCAACCCCTCCCGCAACGCCCTCTCCGACCGGAGCACGCCACAGGAGCGGTCGAGGATCGCCCCGATTGCCGGGAAGAGTTCCGGCGGTGTGGCGGTCACATCCATCGTTTCCACCGTGGCCGCGCCCGCGGGATATCCGGTTGACTGTGCGGCGGCAAACCTCCCCGCCGACGCTCCGGCAATCCGGCCGAAGACCAGCACTTCCAGCCCGGCGTTGCCGCCGAGCCGGTCGCATCCGTGGAGGTTGCCGATACACTCTCCGGCGGCGAAGAGACCGGGAACGGCGGTCGATCCATCCGGTTCGATCCGGATTCCGCCGAGCGTGGTGTGCGCTCCCGGCTTCACCTCGAAGAAGAGTTCGCGAAACGACCGGGCGAACCGGCGAAACTTCCGGTAATATCCCGGATATTTCCGGGCGAACTCCGCCTCATCGACGCCGCTGAAATCGTAGCGGATTCCGCCGTGCGCCCACCCCCGCCCCGCCGCGAGCGCCTCCGCGATGCGCCGGGCGAGTTCCCGTTTGCACGGAACCGGTTCGCCGAGCGCCAACAGGGAGTTGCCCTCCCGGTCGAGCAGGCGTGCCCCGGCGTTCAGCACGGTGGTGATGACCGGAAATCCGCACAGCGCTTCCGGATAGACCGTGACGGTCGGCTCGTACTGCACCAGCCCGAGCCCATCCAGCGCCGCACCGGCGGAACGGGCGAAAAGCAGGGCGTCGCCGCGCAGAAGTTTGTTCCAGCTGCTGAACCGCCACAGTCCGGCAAAGCCGCCTCCGGCGAGCAGAACGGCGGAACAATGAACCGTTTCGCCGTCGGCAAAACGCGCTCCGGCGACCCGCCCCTCCCGCAACAGCAATGCCGACACCCGCCGCCGTTCCGGCGTGACGCCGAGGCGGCGGAGCACCTCCCGCCCGGTGGAGGTGCCGCAATGAACCACCCGGGGGCAGCTCGTTCCGGCCGCGCGCAGAGTATCGTAAGCGCCGTCCGGCGTCCGGTCGAATGCGATGCCGAGCGCCTCGAGGCGGTGCAGTTCCGGCAATGCGCGGTCGGCGAGCACACGCGCCAGACGGGGATCCCCCTCCCCGTTCGCATTGCGGAGCGTGTCGTCGAAAAACCGCTCCGGAGAGTCCTCCTGTTCCACCGGTGCGGAGAATCCCATCACCTCCGAGGAGGCCCCTCTCCCCGCATCGACGACGCGGACCGCAAGGCGGGGGAAGCGCTCCGCCAGCTCCGCCGCCGCGGAACAGCCCGCAAGCCCTCCGCCGACGATGAGCACGTCACACCGATTCACACCTCCCATACCGCACCCCGGGCAGTGGAACCGACATTGCGCGAGAAGAGCCGCAGAAACTTGTGGTGGCCGGTTCCGTCGAACTGCCAGCTCCAGCGTCGCCGCCGTTCGGCGAGAAGCTCCGGCGCGACCTCCAGATCGAGGCGGCGGTCATCCAGATCGATGACGACCCGGTCACCGTTTTCGACCAGCGCCAGCGGACTGCCGAGCGCCGCCTCCGGCGAGAGGTAGCCGATCGACAGTCCGCTGCTGCCGCCGGAAAAGCGGCCGTCGGTGATGATCGCCACCTTGTCCGCCAGCCCCATCCCCTTGAGCTCCTTCTGGAAGGGATAGGCGGTGGTGCCGAACCGCGCCCGCGGCCCCAGATAGCGCAGAATCAGCGCCTCGCCTCCCTGAATCTTCCCGCCGTGGAGCGCTTCGAGCGCCTGATCGAGGGTGTCGAACACCAGCGCGGGTCCTGAGAAACGGCGCATCGACTCCGGCACCGCCGCCTCCTTGACGATTCCGCCCTCCGGAGCGAGAGTGCCGTAGAGGACAAAGAGTGCGCCGTTGGCGGCGGCGGGTTTCTCCAGCGTGGTGATGACCCGCGGATCGAAGTTCACCGCGTCGGCGTAGTTCTCTTGCAGTGTCTTCCCGGTGACGGTGAGCGCGTCTCCGTGGAGCAGCGGCAGGAGTTCCGCAAAGAGCGCGCGTGAGCCGCCCGCCCGGTCGATGTCCTGAAAATGCCACGGCCCGCTCGGCGATGAGGCGACCAGGAGCGGCACCTTCCGGCTCGCCTCGTCGAAAAGCTTCCACCATTCGCCGGAAAGCCCCGCCTCGGTGGCGATGGCGGGCAGATGAAGCAGCAGATTGGTCGAACCGGCCGTCGCCATCGTTTCGCGGATGGCGTTCTCCACCGCATCACGGGTGATGATCTTCCGCGCGGTGATTCCCGCTCGCAGCAGCTCCATCACCTGCCGTCCGGCCCGGTAGGCGATCTGGAGCAGTTCCGAACTGTGGGCGCTCGCGGTGGCGTTCCCCGGCAATGACATGCCGAGCGCCTCCGCCGCGAGACACATGCTGTTGGCGGTGGTCATCACGCCGCAGGCGCCGCAGGGACCGTACATGGCGGCGACCTCCCGCTCGGCGCGGGCGCGGTCGTAGCTGCCGTCGAGCGCCTTGCCGACATGATCGGTAAGTTCGATGTAGTTGGCGGAGCTCCCGTCCAGATAGGGCATCGGCATGTAGCCGCCGGTCACCACCACCGCCGGAATATCGAGCCGCGCCGCCGCCATCAAATGGCCCGGCACGATCGAATCGCAGGTCGAGAGCAGTACCATCGCGTCGAACATGTTGCTCTCCACCGTGAGTTCGACCTCGTCGGCGATGAGGTTGCGGCTGGGCAGCTCCACGTACTTCGGATCGCGCAGTACCATGCCGTCGCAGATTCCGGTGGTCATCATTTCGAACGGCAGCCCGCCCGCCTCGCGGATTCCCTGCTTGACCCGTTCGCTCAGCGTCCGGAGGTGGACGTGGCCCGGATTGTACTCATTCCAGCTGTTGATGACCGCCACGATCGGCCGGTCGAACTCCTGTTCGGTGTAACCCATGCCGCGGACGAGTCCGCGCCGGCACTCCCGGGCCAGCCCGTAACTCCAGTTGCTGCGGCAGGAACAGAATTTTTCTTCCATCTTGCACTCCTTCCGGCGAAATCCGGCCGGTTCAGTTGAAACTTTCGATCATGCCCGACACCGACTGCCCGCCGTCGACGCCGATGGTCTGGCCGACGATGAACTTCGCCTTCTCGTCGTCAGCCAGAAAAACCGCGAGATGAGCGATATCCTCCGGCCGTCCGAAGACCCCCGCCGGAATCTTCCGCAGAAACGCCTGCCGCTCCTCCGGCGTGTAACGGAATTCGGTGAGCGGAGAGGCGATGAAGCCGGGCGCGATGCCATTGACGTTGATGCCGTGCTCGATCAGTTCGACGCCGAGCGCCTCCGTGAGCATGTTCAGCCCCGCCTTGGCCGGTCCGTAGGGAATCATCTTCCGCCGCACCCAGGTGACCCGGCTGTGGATCGAACTGATGTTGATGATTTTACCCGGAATGCGGTTGTCGATCATGTTCTTCGCCGCCAGCCGGGCACAGCAGGCCGCCGCACCGAGATTGAAGCGGATCTGCGCATCCCAGTACTCCATCGGCATATCTTCGAAGCCGCCCGGCGGAATCACCTGCGCGCCGCCGACGTTGTTGACCAGCACGTGAATCCGGCCGCCAAACCGGTCGAGAAACTCCCGGAACAGCCGTTCACACTCGCCGTAATCGCTGACATCCGCCTTGAAGAGCTCCGCCTCGACGCCGCACTCCCGACAGCGGGCGAGCGTCCGGGCCGCCCCCTCCTCATCCCGGTGGAAATTGATGCCGACGTTACAGCCGGAACGGGCGAACTCCACCGCCGTCGCCGCACCGATTCCCTTCGATGCTCCGGTGACCAGAACATTTCTTCTATTCGACATAAAAATATCTCCTTTGCCTGGTAAAATCATTATTTTAATCGCATACGATTTAATTATACACCCAATCCGCATCGAATGCAAATTGCCAAAAAGGACAATCAGAAGAATTTTTCGTAGGCGAGCCGGATGACGCCCAGCGCGGACTGCGCGTCTCCGAGCGTGGTGATGGCAATTTTCATGCCGCGGCGCCGATCCTCCGGCACCAGACGCTTCAGGCGGCGGAGCACCGCATTATAAAGATAGCCCTCCTCGCGGCTCTGCCCGCCGGAGAAGATGAGCGCATCCGGCTGATACATCTGAATCAGCCCCGCAATGCCGACCGCGTCACAGGCGGCGGCGCGATTCAGCAATGCGATGGCCCGGCGATCCCCCGCCGCCGCCGCAAGATCGATCGCCGCCGCATTCTGCCAGAGAGGATACGCCGGATCGTTCTCGTGCCGCCGCCGGGCGATGGCGGCGAGAGAACGCGCCCCCGCAAACGCCTCCAGACAGCCGCGGTAACCGCAGACGCAGAGCTCCCGGTTGCCGGGGATGTAGAGGTGACCGATGTATCCGGCCGGACGGTCCGGCCGGCTGACGATCAGCTGATGCTGTGCGATGATCGCCGCACCAATGCCGACCCCGAGTCCGACGGTGACGAGGTCGCCGGTTCCGGCGGCGGTACCGAATTTGTACTCCGCCCAGGCGGCAGCGGCCTGCGTGGTAATGACGCAGGCGGGGACACCGAACTCCCGCTCAACCTCCGCGCGGACCGGGAGGTTCGCTCCCCAGCGAATCCCCATGTTTCCAGCCGAAACCACCACCCCCGTATCCGGGTCGGCATTCGCCGAAACGGCCAGCCCGATCAGCCGGAGCTTCGCCGCATCGAGACGGCTCTCCGCGAGCGAACTGCGGATAAATGCAAAAAGATGGCGAAAAAACGCCTCCTTCCCCGTATAGGGCGGCGTAGCGATCTTCCGGTAATAGAGCCGGTTGAAACCGAGATCAGTAAAGAGAATCCGCCACGATTCCCCGCCGAGATCCAGCCCGGCGAACAGCGCAGAATCGAGATTGAGCGCCAGCGGCAATGCCGGCCGCCCGCGGCCGCTCGGCGCCTCGCGCCGCGCAAAGATCGTGCGGTCGGCCAGCAGAGAATCCACCGTTTTGCACACGGTGGCGCAGGCGAGACCGGTCGCGTTCTCAATCGACTTCTTGGTCGCCTCGCCCCGCCCCGCGCGGACGGCGTCAAGCACTCTGATTCGAATTCTGTCGCTCATCGTTTCTTTCCATAAACGGCCACGGTCCAGCACGCAAGAAAGAGCTTCTCCGGGCGGCCGCAGCCGATCTTTTCCAGCAGGCGGCGGGCGATTTCCGGCACAGACCGGATTCCTGCTTCCACCGCCTCCCCTATGAGTATATCATACTTTTCGGAAAATGAAAGCGACTCCTCCAGAAATGATCGAACTTTTTCCGCTCCGTGAAGCACCGGCGGGAAGGGTTCGAAGCGGTGCCCCGCCACCAGCACCTCCGCCGGGAGCGCCATCAGCCGCTGCAGCGACTCCCGGTAGGCCGCAGGATCCATGATGAGCGCGATCCCCTGCCCCCATGTGCCGTTGCCCTGCACGGAATCGCCGGTTATCAGCAACCGCTGTTCCGGTGCGAAGAACGCCACCGCGTCAGAATCATGCCCGGGAGCAGGAATCAGCCGGAGTCCGCCGACCATTTCGTCAGCTTCGATCAGAAAATCCGGTTCCACCCCCTCCAGCACGGCGGGCGGCGCCGGGCTCTCCTCCGGAAATTTCGCCCGGATCGCCCGGCTGTAGAAGAGCGGCCGCCGGAGCTTATCCGCCCCCGCAGCATAGACGCCGAACTTCGCCCGATGCGCCAGCTCCCGCAACCGCGCATGTCCGCCGATGTGATCCCCGTGACAATGAGTGCAGAACACGAAGTCGAGATCGTCCGGCGTCAGCCCCAGCTGTGCCAGCGCGGGAATGATGCACCCATCCACCACAGCGGCAGTGATTCCGGAGTCGATCAGCGAAATTCCCGCCGCATTGCGGATCAGCGTCACCCCCGCCGGCGGACCACCGGTCGGCGTGAACAGCACATCACAGCCGGGAACGATCGATTCAAACTGATTTTTCAAAATATCCTCCTGTTCCTGGTTGACAAAAAAGAGCTTCTGATCTATAATATAATCGCTGATGATTTAATTCAAGTAAAAAACAGGAGATTTTCGATGAATTCCGCCAGAGAAACCGCTGCCAATGCCGAAGCGTTCCGCCGCCTTGTCGAATCGCGCCCCGTCCTGACCGGGATGGCCCGCGCCGGCGAGGTGATTCCGGGAATGAAGCCCAACACGGTCCTGCATTCCGGGCCGGAGATCGAATTCTCCGCCATGCGCGGTGCGCACCGGCAGGGCATCGTGGGCGCCCTCCTCTTCGAGGGAATCGCCCGCGATGAAACGGAGGCCGTCGGCATGATCGAGGCTGGAGAAATCGAAATCCGCGCCGCGAACGACTTCAACTCCGGCGCCCCCGGCAGCGGCATCACGTCCAGCTCGATGGCGGTGCTGGTCGTCGAGGAGAAAACAAGCGGAATCCGCGCCTTCGCCCCTCCGATCGAGGGCGTACAGGGCGGCGGTCTCGGCGGCTGGGGCGTCTGCAATCCAGCCATCCGGGAGAATCTCCGGAGCATCGCCGGCGTCATCGCACCCCTTTTCTCCCGCGTGCTCGCCTCCTGCGGCGGCATCGACGTCAAGGCGCTCTTCGCCGAAGGGGTGACCATGGGGGATGAGGAACACACCCGGCAGGTCGCCACCGACGCCCTCTTTTTCGCCCAAATGGCGGCGGCCTCCGCTTCCGCCGGACTGACCGCGGAGGAGCGCTGCACTCTGCTCGACTACCTCGGCAGCTGCCGGAGATTCGTCCACCACATCGGCTGTGCAACGGCGGTGGCCGCCCTCAAAAGCGCCGCCCATGTGGAGCACTCCACGATGGTGACCGCGATGGGGGGCAACGGCGTCGAATTCGGAATCAAACTCTCCGGCCGCGGCGAGCAGTGGTTCACCGCCCCCTCCCCCACCTTCACCGGGCGGTACTTCTCGCCGGAATACAGCGACCGCGACTCCTCGCCGTGGCTCGGCGACAGCAGCAACGTCGAAGCGTTCGGGCTGGGCGGCATGGCGGCGGGCGCGGCTCCGATTCTGATCCGGAGCCGGGGCGGCGACGTCGCGACGGGCGCGGCGCAGACCGCGGAGATGGCGAAGATCTGCCTCGGAGAAAATCCGCAGTTCATCATTCCCATGCTGGACGGCCGCCGCGTCCCCTGCGGCATCGATGCGCGCAAGGTGCTCGAAACCGGCATCCTGCCGATGATGCACGGCGGCATCCTCTCCCGCGAAGGGGGCCAGATCGGCGTGGGATACGCCAGAACTCCGCTGGAGTGTTTCCGCCGCGCGCTGAATTGACCGACAAAAAGTTGCATTTTCTCCGGAGAACGGTATAGTAAATAAAAACACAATCTACGGAGAAAAACCATGGCCCGGATCATCACGCTCGGTTCCCTCAATCTGGATTTCACCTATCAGCTGCCCAAACCGCTGGAGGTCGGGGAAACGCTCTCTTCGCTCTCCTACCGCTGCGGCGCAGGCGGCAAGGGCGCCAACCAGTCGATCGCCGCCGCGCGCGCCGGCGCTGAGGTGTACCATGCCGGGAGAATCGGCCACGACGGCGCCCTGCTCCGCCGCACGCTCGCGGATTCCGGCGTCAAGCTCGACTTCCTCGAGGAGGTCGAAACACCGACCGGGCACGCCGTGGTGCTGATCAATGACGCGGGGGATAATTCGATCGTCCTCTACGGCGGCGCCAACCGGACGATCGACGAAACCTTCATCGACCGGGTGACCTCCGCCGCAAACCCGGGGGATATCCTCCTGCTGCAGAATGAGGTCACCTGCATCAGTCACGCGATGGAAGCGGGCAGAAAGGCCGGAATGCGGGTCGCCTTCAACTTCGCGCCGTTCGATCCGAAACTCGCGCCGGAACTGCCGCTTTCGCTGTGCGACTTCCTCTTCCTCAACCGGATCGAAGCGGGAGGCATCGCCGGGAAAAGCGATGTGGAGGAGATTCTCGAGACCCTCTCCCGCCGCTTCCCCGAAACCGAACTCGTGCTCACCCTCGGCCCGGAAGGCGCCGTCGCGCTCACGCCAGCCGGAGAGCGGTTCCACGCCGACTCCCCCCGCGTCGAGGTGGTCGAAACCACTGCGGCGGGCGACACCTTCATCGGCTACTATCTCGCCGCCGTTCTCGACGGGTTCGACACCGGCAGAGCGCTGGAACGGGCCTGCCGCGCCGCCGCGCTCTGCTGTTCGCGGGCCGGCGCGGCGGAATCGATTCCCACCCGCGCCGAACTCGACCGTTGAATGAGGATTACCGGCGGGCCGCCTCCACGGCCTGCCGCGCTTCGCGGAACGCCGCCAGCGCCTCGGGGAACGGCGTGAGCACCCGCTCCAGCACCCCCTGGACGAACGAGATGCACATACCGTAGTTGGTCACCGGCACCCCGGCACGCGCCGCCGCCTGAATCCGCGAAAGCACCTCCCGGCGGTTGAGCATACAGCCGCCGCAGTGGATGACCAGCTTGTATTCGGAGAGATTCTCCGGGTAATCCCGCCCGGCGCTCACATCGACCTGCAGTCCCTCCCCGGCGTAACGGCGCAGCCAGCGGGGAATCTTCACCCGCCCGATGTCATCCGAAACCGCGTGGTGCGAACACGCTTCCGCAATCAGCACCTTGTCGGTCGGTTTGAGTGCCGCGATGGCCGCCGCGCCGCGCGCCATCAGAATCATATCGCCCTTCAGGCGGGCGAACAGAATCGAAAAGGTGGTACAGGGAACCTCCGGGGGCGTATCCGCCACCATTTTATCCACCACCTGCGAGTCGCAGACCGCGAGGTCCGGCGGCGTCTTCAGCCGGGCGAGCATCGCCGGGTATTCCCGCTCCTTGACCACCAGCGCCGCGGTGTCCGCGTCGAGCGCGTCGCGGATCGTCTGCACCTGCGGCAGAATCAGCCGCCCCTTCGGCGCCTCCAGATCGATCGGCACGATGAGCGCGGCCAGTCCTCCCGGCGGCAGCAGGTCGCCGATCAGCGGCGGAACCGCGAGAAAATCCTCCGGACAGCAGTCGATCAGAGCACGTTTGAAATCGGCCACACACGCTTCACGCCGCGCTGGAGAGAGATTGTCCGCCACCGCCACCGAGGAGATTCCCTTCTCATGCAGCAGCTTCAGGAAGGCGGCATCCGGCGCGCGCAAATCGGCTTTGCCGACGACGGCGACGACCGGAATTTTCCGTTCCTTCGCCTCGGAGAGAATCCGCTCCTCGGGCGCGCCCCACACGCCTGCCTCGCAAAGAATCACCACGATGTCGGCCCGGGTGAACACCCGCATGGTCCGTTTGATCCGTTCCGCGCCGAGCTCGCTGGTGTCGTCGATTCCGGCGGTGTCGAGAAAGACCACCGGCCCGAGCGGCAGAAGCTCCATCGTCTTCTCCACCACGTCGGTGGTGGTGCCGGGAATCGGTGAAGTGATGGCGGCCTGCTGGCCGGAGATCATATTGAGAAAGCTGGATTTTCCGACATTGGTGCGGCCGAAGAGAGCGATATGCAACCGCATTGACTTGGGTACGGTTTCCATGATTTTGACTCCTTATATTTCAGGGAGAATCAGCCGCGGCGGCACATTCCGCCGCACGACCTCTCCGTTATTTGCGGACAACCGCGTCCCGGAGCCGCCGGAACCTCCGGCGCCAAACCGCCTGCTCCCGGCGCGAAAGGATCAGGAAAAAGACCGCCGCAATCCCCGCCGGGACCACCAGAAAAACAGTACGGTCGAATTCGCGCAGCAGATATGCTCCGCCCGCGGCTCCGGCGATAAAACAGAGAATGACACCGTAATAGTGCAGCGCCTTGTGAAGTTCTCCCCGGTCCCGTTCGAACACCGAGCGGAACAGGGCATCGGTGCCGCTGCGCAGATTCCCGGTGCACATGGTTGAAGCGAACGGCAGCCCCCGCACCCGCCGGAAGGTCTGCACCTGCATCGCGCAGACGAACGAGATCACCCCGTTCACCAGAAAATCGAATTTTCCCTCCGGAATGAAGCAGACCGGAACAAGACAGAGAAACTCCAGCAGAATCACCGTCTGATGCCATGAGAACCGCCGCGCCGCCGGAAGGCTTCGATGGATCAGGTCTGCGACAAAGATACCGAACGCGTAACAGAGAATGGCGAGCAGGTACCTCGAACATTCAGCCCAGTGCAGGTTGGAGAGGTGAAAACCGAACAGCACCATGTTGCCGGTCACCGCGTTGGCGAAGACCCGCCCCCGGCAGAGGTAGGTGTAGATATCCAGAAAGCCGCCGGCGATGCTTAAAACGCAGGCCGCGGTCAATCGTTCCGCATTTGACGAAGTATTCTCCATGATTCCGAACGCTCCTGCATTTGGATAAAATACACCCTCGCAGGGCAAAGTTCAATCAGACAACAGAACTTTCTCCACCATCAACACCACATTTTTTCAGAAAAAAATCGTGTCTCCTCTTGACACATTTTCTTTTTTATCGTATAATTAATACGGATAAGCAAACAAGGACAGAGCGATACATGACACAACGGGAGCTGGCAAAAACCCTCAACATCACCCAGGCGGCAGTGTCGATGGCGCTGAAGGGATCGCCGCGAATTTCGCCGGAAGTGCGGGAATCCGTGCGGAAGCTGGCGGAAAATTCGGGGTACCGGCTGAATCTGGCCGGGCAGATGTTGCGGCGGAACCGTTCCAACGTCATCGGAACCATTTTTCCCCGGCTGACCAACCTCTACTATGCGGAACTGTTTCAGGAGATCCAGCAGCAGCTTCAGCCGCATGGTTACATCCTCTCGCTCACTCCGGCGGAAACCGCGGAAGAACTGCATCGCGCCGTGGCCAATTTGCAGCAAATGCATGTCGCAGGCGTAATCAGCAGTGCCTATCAGACAGAACCGCTCCTCCCGCTCAAGGAAGCCGGCATCGCCCTGGTGCTCTGCGGCGGTTACAAACGGGTGGAAATCGGCGCCAGTCAGATCCTGCCCGACTATCATCAACCGATTCTTATGCTGACGCGCCGCCTGATTGCCGATGGGCGCCGTCACATCGCCTTCTTCGGCGCCGACATTCCGGAGGAACAGCGTTACAACGCCTATCTCACCGTCCTGCAGGAAGCAGGGCTGACACCATTGCCGATTTTTCTGCCCCGTTCTACAGCCTCTGGATACATGGATTCCGCATTCGATGCGGTGCGGCACCACCTTCTGGAACACCCGGAAACCGATGCAATCATCGCGCACCACGACGAGCTTGCGCTGGTGGCACGGCGCGCCATCCTGCAGACCGGCCGCGCCATTCCGCAGGAGGTCGCTCTCACCGGGTTCGACAACATTTCCATCGGCAGATACGTCACCCCCTCGCTGACCACGGTGGAACAACCGCAGAAACAGATTGCCCGCTCGATTATTCACGAACTGCTGGAATCCATGAAGGATCCCGGTCACCGGGAGTTCATCTCCATTCCATGCCGCCTGGTCATCCGCGAATCCATTTAAATTTTGTATTTTATTTATACGGATAAGCAAAAATGAAGATCCAACAATTCACCAACACAAAGGAGGCCACCATGCAGTCAGAAAGAAGAAGATTTTTTACGCTGATCGAACTCCTCATCGTAATCGCGATTATCGCGATTCTGGCAGCGATGCTGCTGCCGGCGCTGAACAAGGCGCGGGAACGGGCGCGCGGCGCCGCCTGTGCCTCGAACTTGAAACAGCTCACTACCCATCTGCAACTGTACCTTGCCGACTATCGAGATGACTTCTGTTTTCTAGAGGAAAACAGCTCCTACCAGAGCATTCATGGCTGGAGCTATTATCTGAACGGGAAAAGAGTTGAACTGGAAAACAAAACCTATTTCTGCCCCTCTCTCGCCAGAATACCGGATGAATACAATCCGACAAACTACACATATGGATTCGCGTTTTCCAGCAACAACAATCAGTACCTCATGCCGTATCAGTGGACAAGTCTCCTCATCGGCTCCAGCCGCTTCCGGGTCCTTCACGGCAGAAAGATCAAAATTCCGGGGCGAACCATTATTTTTTCAGATTCCCGCAAAACAAATTCCGAATATGGCGGACTTTACCTGCAATATCACTCCGGATTGAGCTACGGTTTTGCCAACAACCACGGTCAGACCGGAAACATCGCCTACTTTGACGGCCATGTCGCCTCATCCACCCCGCGCGAATACGGCGATCATGTCATTCAATTCTACAAAGACGCCACCAACGCGACAGTGACCGAGGTCTTTTATGTAAATCCGGTCGGATTTGCCGCCAAAGCGAACAACTGAGGGAGACGTGCCCATGAAAAAAACAGTTGTCGTACTCCTCGCGGCAGTCGGGCTGTTCTGTTCCGCCGGAACCGCCCGGATCGATCTCATCTCCGGGAACGCCGGACTTCGCGCAATCTCCACCGCCCCCGGCGTCTCCGGAAAAAACATGAACTGGCTGCCTCCGGAAAAGGCAAAGCGGATGCTCTACTTCCAGCAACGCAACAACTGCGACGAATGGTCAACCATGAAGTTCTCCTTCGTCGCCGACCGCGACGCCACGGTACGGATCACCCTTCGCGGCCCCTATCGGGTCACACCGCAGAAGAAACGGCTGCCCGCCGCCGTTTTCTACGATGAACTCCGCATCGATGACAAGTCCGCGCCGAACGGCGGCTTCGAACCCGGAGAAAACGCCGGGCGCCGCTGGAACCATCTCATTGCCGACCGCGGCCTGGCGGCGTCCGGCAATGGGGTCCTGCGAGTGACGCACGACGATCCGGAATCCTTCTCTCTGCGGGTCAAGGCGGGGAAACCGGTTCAAATCGAAGTGCTCCACCGGGATGCCGGTTTGCTCGAACCCGGTCCTGACGTGACGCCGCTTCCGCTGGGGAAATGGGCGAACCGCGCCTTCGCCGACCAGACCGCAGGAGACGGCAGGGGCGGCTGGAGCGATCAGGGGGAACAGAGCCTGCGCGGAATCGTTCCGCAACGCTCTTACGGCGGCATGGAGTTCGCGATTCCCGCCTCCGGCAACGCCGTCGTCACGATGGATTCTCCGCACGACCGGACCGGAGTGAAAAGCTTCACTCTCACCCTGGAGAGCCCGCAAAAACACGCCTTTCTCTATCTGCTTCACGCCGCCGCCTGGGTCGCCACGGTTCCCGGGGAAAAACTCGGCAATGTTACCGTGCAGTATGTGGATGGCTCCGAGAGCCGTTTCTCCGTGGAAAACGGCAGAAACATCTGCGACTGGTGGTTCCTGACGGCGCTTCCCCATGCCAAAGCGGTTTACCGGCAGAACCGGGAAGAAGGACGAGGCGGCTTCCTGCTGACCCGGTTTCCGCTTGCACAAAAAGAGGTGAAACAGGTTCGCTTCGATACACAGGGGAAAGGGATCTGGCTGATCGTCGGCGCCTCGCTCTCCAGCCGTGACGTTCCGGTACAGACGAAACAGAAAGAGTACCGTTTCACCGCGCCACGTTGGAAACAGGCGGATATGCAACAGCTCGACATCATCGCAGGATCCGCGCTCGATCTGAGCGGGAGGAAACGCTTCTCACCCGAAAAGGACGGCGCCATGCAGATCACCAGGGACGGAGCGGTCACCTTCCGGACACAGGAAGGCAGACCGGTTCGTCTGATCGGCTTCAATGCCTTCCCCAGCCTCTACCGGATGAAGGGGAAAACCAGAGAGGAAGTCCACCGGACGATCGACCGCTGTCTGGAACAGGCAAAACGGATGGGGTACGACTACTTCCGCACCAATTTTCTCCTCGACCGCGATCCGTTTCAAGGGGCGACGGCGGACTTTGAATTCCAGCCCGAGTATCTCGACCGCCTCGACTATCTGGTCGCCGCCTGCCGCCGATACGGGCTCTACATCTACGGAACCACCGCGAGCTACCAGCTGGGGCGGAAGGCGTGGAACACCCCTTTCCAGCAACGCGCTGTACTCAAGAATGAAACCCTGTTCGGAGTGCCGGAACGCCGGGCGGAATGGAAGAAGCTCATCGTGAAACTTCTAACCCATGTGAACCCGTACACCGGGCTTGCGTACAAAGACGATCCGGCCTTTCTCTGCTTCGAATTCTACAACGAACAGGAGATCAGTCTGCAAAGTCTGCTCCGCGCTCCGGAGAGTTTCCCTGTCTCTACTTTATCCTTCATCAACGCGAAATTCATCCGTTTTCTGGAGGAGAAATACAAAACACCGCAACAGCTCTCCCGGTGCTGGGGGACGCCGGTCGGAAATTTTTCAGAGGTGAAATTCCACTCCGGCAAGTTCATCGGCAACCGGGCCTTCGCCGGCGACTGGCAGCTCTTCTGCATGAAGAACGCCGCCGCGTGTCTCGATTTCTTCAACGACGTCATGCGGGAGATCGGTTGCAACAGATACGTTTCACAGTACAATTTCCTCCCGTCAATCGCTTTTTCCCGGGTGAGGGCGGAGAAAACCCACATCGTTTCGATGAACACCTACTTCCGCCATCCGTCGAAGATGATGAGCAAAGGTTCCGTCGTCCGGCAGGACAGCTCCCTGAGCAGCAGCGGCGGCGAATATTTCAAAAAGGCGGCCTCCTGCCGGATCGCCGGAATGCCGCTCTTTGTCTCCGAATACAACCACTGCTACTGGAACCAGTACGAATATGAGGGAGGAATCTTTTTCCCCGCCTACAGTGCATTGCAGAATTTCGCCGGAATCACCGTGCACCAGAGCCCGGTGATGGAGGAGAACCGGCCGCTCCGGCTGGAAAACTTCCGGGTGGCGACCAGTCCGACCAAACGGGCGAACGAATTTCTGGCAATGTCGCTCTTCCGCCGCGGTGACGTGCTAAGTTCGCCGCATCGGGTGGAACTGGTCTACCCGGCGAAATTCTTCCAAGGCGGCATCGCCGGGGCGGGTGCTGTCAACACGGAACAATCCACGCTTGCGTTTCTCACCGGAGTCGCGCTGCGTTTTCCGGAACTTCCAGAACGACAGGAGAAGAAAGCGGAACTCTCATTTCAGCCCGAACAATCCGCTGCGATTCACTCCGGGGCATGGTCCAGTTCGATAGAGAACAGCAGTTCCGGCCGCCTTGCCGACAGCGTCGCGAAGCTTCGGATCGCCGGAATTCTGCCGAAAAACAATCCGACCGATGTCGCGATACAGTACTTTGTCTCCGACACCGGGGAGCTTTCGCTCGACACAAAGGCCCGGCGGCTGAAGGTGGTCACTCCGAAGACGGAAGCGGTAATCCTGAAGCCGGATGATAACAACATTGCACTCCGGCAACTGACGGTGCACTCCGTCGACACCGGCTGTGCCGCAGCAGTCACCTCACTTGACAACCTTCCATTGACGGAGAGTTGTCATATGATGTTCGTACTCAACACCAACTCGGTTTCGGAAGGGCTGGTGCTTTCCGGCGACCGCAACACGCTCATCGAGCCGGGGAAGAACGCCCCGCCACGAATGGAGACCGCCCGGCTCCGCGTTTCGCTCCGGTGCACGGACAAGAATTGGAAGCTCTATCCGCTGAGTCTGAGCGGCGAGCGCCGGAAGCCGCTGCCGGTCATGCGGCGGGCCGATGGAATTGCATTCCGGCTCGACACTGCGGCCCTGTCCAACGGGCCCACCCCCTTCTTTGAACTGACAGAAGAATAGAAGCTCTCCCCAAAAACCGGGCACTCCCCGCATCCCCCTTGCGATGCTCTCCCCCGGGAAAGGGAGAGCTTTTTTGGGGCCCCATTTCCGCACTCCGAAAAAAAACAAAAAATAAGAGAAACACCCTTGCTTCGTCAGGATACCTAACGTATAATAAAAATAGACTAAGCAGAAATGACGGGGTTGCAATGCAGAGAAAAGCTCAGAAACGCGATCAGCTTTACGAAACGCTGAAAGCGGCCATTTCCGGCGGACAGTACGCTTCCGGAAGCCGCCTGCCGAAAGAGGTGGAGTTCGCCGCAGAGCTCGGCGTCTCCCGCAAGACGCTCCGCCACGCATTGGAACGGCTCGAAAACGATCACCTGATCGAACGCATCAGAAGCAAAGGGACCTTTGTCCGGTTCCGCCGCTACCTCGTGCTGGCCGACAACAATCAAGACCTCTGCATGCCCTATAACTACATCATTCCGGGGATCATCCGGACGGCGGAACGGATGGGGACGGCCGTATCCATCTGTGCCTTTTCCACCTTCGAAAACCTGACGGAACAGCAGGTTATCGACAGCATCACCCGACAGAATGCCGGCTGTATCGTCATCACCAACAAAATCGATGAAAACACACGCATCTATCAGCAGTTGAAGCATCTGCCGCTGCCGGTCGTTCTGGCGCACGGCCATCTGGAAGACCACAGCTTCACCGGCTGGCCCACCGTCGCCTACGACGAACAGGCGGCATGGCGCGCGGCGTTTCTTCATCTGAAAGCACTGGGGCACCGAAGAGTCGCGGCCGGCTGTCATCGCGCCGATCTGCAGGAGATCCGCGGCTGGCGGCGGGATGCCTTTCTCGCCATGACAGCGGAAATCGGCCTCGATCCGGACCCGGCCCTGCTCTTCTCCATGAATGTGAGAGGAGAAGACGCCGACCCGGTCATTCACCGCCTCTTCCGGGAACAGAAACCGCCGACCGCCATTGTCTGTTACAGCGATTTCTGGGCTCCGTACCTTTACCGGAGCCTCGAGAAGATGAACCTGCGCATTCCGGACGATGTCTCCGTCATGGGATTCTGCGGAGCACCGGTGGGGCGTTACCTCTCCCCCAATCTCTCCACCATCGACCTGCAGTACGAAAAAACCGGCGAACTCGCCCTGCGGATGCTGCTGGACCACTCGCATCCGTTGCTGGAAGTCGTCGACTTCAAGCTGGAATCACGGGGAAGCACCCGACCCGTTGCTCGATAAAACCAAATCAGGGAAAGGAGTTCATTATGAAAATAATTCAGTTCCACCTGCACGGCATACGGCCGTCGCCATCCGGCGCGGGGAAACGGATTTCCCCATTTACGTTGATCGAACTTCTCATCGTTATCGCCATCATCACCATTCTCGCTGCCATGCTCATGCCGGCACTGAACAAGGCGCGGGCAAGGGCGAAGAACGCCTCCTGCTCGAGCAACCTCAAGAACATCGGTCTGGCCTTCTTCTCCTACGGCAGCGATTTCAGCGATTACATGGTTCTGCCCTGTCAGGCGGATATTCCCGGTCAGGGGAGCTATGACACCGACCGCTGGCACATGGTCCTCTGGGACCACGGGTATCTGAAGATGAACAAAGTCTTCTACTGCCCGGAAGCGGCGGCTCTGGGCAAGGTGAACTACGGCGACGATCACTCGCTCTCCTGGTGGAAAACCGGGAACGTCTACGGCGTCAACCGGGCGACGTTCATCTATAACTGGAGCATCACCCGAAGGATCAAACTCACGGAAATACGACGTCCCTCCCGCCGGATCTACGCCGCGGACTCCATCAACGGAGTGGAAGGCACCAACTATATGAAACACACCCTTGACGTCTCCCGGACAAGCACGACCAACGGCGTCTATTACCCCTATCACAACATGAACTGCAACATGCTCTGGGTGGATGGTCATGTCTCCGCCCTGAAAGCGGCGAATCCCACCCGCACGGGAGTGTGGGATGCCCTCCCCGTGAATCCGAAATACACGACCGGATGGGGGAAAACGCTTTATCTCTACAACGACTGAATATGGAAAGATCTGCGATGAAAA
Organism: uncultured bacterium; assembly: GCA_900551245.1. GTDB lineage: Bacteria > Verrucomicrobiota > Lentisphaeria > Victivallales > Victivallaceae > Victivallis. The sequence continues at coordinate 27,949 of URVC01000006.1, forward strand.
CATTACCTTCCGTTTCCCTTCTTCTGCTCGCTTTCTGCACCATGCTCGGTGCGGCGGAGGAAGCCTCAAAACCGCTGTTCCACTTCGCCGATATGCAAACCGGCATCCGGAAAATGGGGAAAAGCCACTATGAAATCAAGGATGGGAAACTCCGTCTCGAGGTTCCCGCCGGCAGTCCGAAGTGGTCGGGAATTCTGTTGAAAAATCCCGACGGCAGCGGCTTCTCCACGAAAGGATACTCCGCCGTCGCCTTCGACGTTCGCAATCTGGGCGACAGCTTCTCCGGAGAACTTCAGGTGGAACTCATCTGTCTCGGAACGAACGGGAAATGGCGTTACCGCAGCAAAGGCGGCGTCGCGCTTCGCAAGGGAGAGAGTTTTCCGTGCCGGGTCCCCTTCTACCGGGACTGCGGCGGCACGCTCAAAGACCCGATGCTGCGTACGGGGATCTACAAATCGCCCGACGGCTACCCGGGAGCCGCCGAAAGCCAGCGCAGCCATCAGGACCGAATCGACGAAATCCGCATCTTCGTCAATTCGGTCGGCTGGCCGGGGGTCGAACACCGCTTCGAGCTGTCGGATCTCCGGCTGGAAAATCCGGTTCCGCCTCTGAATCCGGAACTGTCCGACCCGGCGAAATTCTTCCCCTGCATCGACACCTTCGGGCAGTACAAGCATGCGAAACATCGCAACCTGATCCATTCCGATCAGGAACTGCGCGAAAGTGCCCGGCGGGAAATGCAGATTCTCCAGAACAGAAAACCGAATCCGGAACGCACCATCTACGGCGGCTGGGCAAACGGCCCCGATTTCCCCGCCACCGGCCACTTTTACCCGCTGAAATATCAGGGCAAATGGTATCTGGTCGATCCGACAGGGAAACTCTTCTGGGGGCACGGCATTCAGGGAATCCGCTGGGTGGACACCACCCCCATCACCCGTCGCGAACACTGGTTCGAAACACTTCCCCCCAAAGATGATCCGCTCTACGCCCCCTGCTGGCTGACGGAACGCAGCGGGGCCGCCTGGTATGCGAAAACCGGCGGGAAACTGACCTCCTTCAACTACAATCTGCGCAATCTGATCGCCAAATACGGCAAGGAGTACCCGCAGGGGTTCATCCGGACCACCGCGCTGCGGCTGCCCGCCTGGGGGATCAATCTCATCGGCGTCAACAGCTATCTGCCGCTGACCCGCGACGCGAAAATCCCCTACATCCACAATCCAGCCGGGAAACGGGTCAAACTCAACAACGGCAAAGGGGTCTTCTTCGACGTCTTCGATCCGGGCTATGCGCGTGATCTGAAGGCGGAACTCACCGGGCGGTACGGTTTCACACTCAACGATCCCTACTGCATCGGCTACTGCATCGACAACGAGGTCAAATGGGGGACGACGACCCGCTTTGCCGAGGATGTCGTCCGCTCTCCCGCTTCGCAGTGTGCGAAAAAGGTCTTTCTGGAACAGCTCCAAAAACGCTATCACAACGACCTGAACGCCTTCAATCAGGCGTGGGGGAGCGATTTGAAGAGCTGGAACGACTTCCTCAACCGGACGGCTCTGCCCGCAACCGGACGAGGCAAACGCGACCTTGCGGCCTTCAACGACGAGATTATCCGCACCTACTTCAAGGTCAATCGCGAAGTTTTGAAAGAGTGCGCGCCGCACAAGCTCTATCTCGGCTCCAGAATGCACGACTATCCGGTCCGGGTCATGCGCCTCGCCGCGCCTTATCTGGACGTCATCTCGCTGAATTTGTACCGCCATTCGGTCGCGGATCTCTCCCTGCCGAAGCCGCTGGATAAGCCGGTCCTCGTCACCGAATACCACTTCGGCCTGATGGATGGCGGCATCCCGGCCGGCGGCATCCAGTCCTGCGGCTCGCGGGCGGACCGGAAACACGCCTACTCCCGCTATGTGGAAAGCGCGCTCTCCAACCCGTACGTCATCGGCGTCACCTATTTTCAGTGGCTGAACCAGAGCGCCGTCGGCCGCTATCAGGACGGCGAAAACTTCTATTGCGGATTCGTCGACGTCACCGACCGCCCCGAACCGGAACTGGTCTAAGCCGCAACCGAACTCGGCCAACAGCTCTACCGCTATCGGACCGGCGGCGTTCCGGCCGGCAACTGAACTGCGGGAAGCGGCAGGACGACCGGCGTGGCCCGGGAATCCTGCCGCGTTTTTCCGCGGAAATGCTCCATCACGGCGTCTCCTGTTGCACACGCGTTCCCCTCTCCCGTCTCCTCTCCGGAGGAACGGATCGCTTCCTCCGTTTCCCCCCGTTGATTTGTTTCATACAATCCCGGATTATTGCAGTTTACACCCCCGCGGCGCGACAGTATATTACCGCACAGCACAAAATCATCCAGGGAAACACAGATGAAGAAACTTCGCGTCATCCAGGTCGGCACCGCCCCCATGGTGCACTCCGCCCACGCGGCAATCGCCCTGCGCGGTCTGCCGGAAACATTTCAGCTGGAGGGTATCGTCGAAGAGAATCCGGAGTTCCGTTGCCGCGCCGCCGAAAACAGCGCCTTCGCCGGACTTCCGTTTCTCACCTGGGAGGAGGCACTCCGCCGCCGCCCCGACGCCTTCGTAATCGAGACCGACGAGCATCAGCTGGTCGCCAATGCGATCCGTTCTCTGGAGGCGGGATTCCCCACCTACATGGATAAGCCGGGCAGTGAAGATCAGGCGCAGTTCCGGAAAATGTGCCGCCTCGCCGCCGAAAAAAAACTGGTGCTCTCCCTGGGATACATGTTCCGCCACAATCCCGCCGTTCTCCACGCGCTGGAACTGAAAAAAGCGGGGAAACTGGGCGAAATCTTCAGCGTGGAAGCGCAGATGAGCGGCTGCAACGACGCCGGATATCACCGGACACTGCCGCGCTTCCGCGGCGGCATGATGTACTATCTCGGCTGTCACATGATCGACATGATCGTCCATTTCTGCGGCTTCCCGGAGGAGGTCATTCCGCTCAATGCCCGCACGCTCAGCCGCGGCGTCGACTGCGTCGACTTCGGCTTCTGCGCCTATCGCTACGCCCACGGCGTCTCCTTCGTCAAAACATGCGCCTCGGAGGTCAACGGCGTCAACCGCCGCTCCATCGTCATCAACGGCACCAACGGCACCTTTGAAATCCGCCCGATCGAGGTTCCGCGGGGCGATGGATACGACGACACCTTCGCCCGCGTCACGCTGGAGAATTCACACCCCTTTTCCGACGGCAGCACCGCCCTCACCTTTCCGCCTCACCGGCGTTACGACGGCCTCTTTCTGAATTTCGCCCGCTATGTCCGCAAAGAGGCGGAAAATCCCTACACGCCGGAATATGAGGAGAAGCTGCACGACCTGATCCTGCGCTCCTGTCCCCCCCGTGCCTGAAACCGTGCGGAGCAAAAATTCCGCCCCGCTTATTGCTTTTTCTCTCTCCCCGGTGTATTGTAAACCACCATCTAGTTACGCAAGGAGAAGAATCCACCATGAAAATTACGTTTCTCGGAACGGCGGCGGCGGAGGGCATCCCCGCCCTCTGGTGCGAATGCCCCATATGCCAACAGGCGAAAGAGCTGGGCGGAAAGGATTTCCGCTGCCGGTGCAGCTATCTTATCGATTCCGACACCATGGTGGATTTCGGGCCGGACGCCTTCCGGCAGGTTGCCGATTTCAAGATCGACCTCACAAAACTCGCCCGGGTCATCTTCACCCATCCGCATGAAGACCATCTGGCGCCGACGGAATTCACCTGGCGCCGCGCCCCCTGGTTCAGTCAGGTCTCCCATGAATTGACCGTCATCGGCGCCCCCAGCATCTTCTGCACCATCATCGCCTTCGCGGCCACCCACTGCAACGCCATCTACGATCTGCGGGATCTCCGTCTGCGCCCCGTCGCCGTCGATCCCGGCCGTTGGCTCCAGGACGGGGACATCGAACTTCTGCCGCTGCGCGCCAACCACTGCCCCGGCCAGAACGGCATGATCTATGTCATCCGCCGCGGCGGCAGGAATTTCCTGCTGGCGAACGACACCGGCTACCTCGCGGAATCGGAATGGGAGTGTCTGAAAGGAGTCCGGCTCGATCTGGTTTCGATCGATTGCACCTGCGCCTTCGGCTCCCCCGACCTGCGGGACAACCACATGGGGGTCAACACCGTGCTCGCCTTCCGTGACCGGCTTGCAGAACTCGGCTGTCTTACCCCGGAATCCAGAGTCTTCGTCAACCATTTCTCCCACAACGGGAAAGCGCTCCACTCCGATCTGGAAGCCTTCTTCCTGCCCCGCGGCATCGGAGTCGCCTTCGACGGAATGTGCGTGGAGCTCTGAACGCATCCGCAAAACAAAAAAAAAACGCCGCATCCAGCGTAACACCGGGTGCGGCGGATTTTTTTCGTCGGCTCAGAAGTTGTGACAGACCAGACCGTCACGGAGCTTCGGCTCAAACCAGGTCGACTTGGGCGGCATGATCGCGCCGGCGTCGGCAATCGCCATCAACTGCTCCACCGTGGTCGGATACATCGAAAACGCAATCGCATACCGGCCGGAATTCACCAGCTTCTCCAATTCGCCGATCCCGCGGATGCCGCCGATGAAGTCGATTTCACGGCTCGTGCGCGGGTCTTCAATACCGAGAATCGGCGCCAGAATGTTGTCCTGCAGAATGCTGACATCCAGACGCTCGATGACGCCGAGCGAAGCGATGTCGAATTTCGGCCGGGCCAGATACCACTCGTGCGCCATGTAGAACTTGAACTCCCCGGAGTGCTCCACTTCCCCGTCCTCGGCGGGAGTAATCTGAAACTTCTCCCCCACCAATGTCAGGAATCCGGCCGGGCTGTTCCCGTTCAGCGAACGCACCACCCGGTTGTAGGGAAGAATCCGCAGCTGGGTCGCCGGAAACGCAACCGTCAGGAAGTAGTTGTAATCCTCTTTCCCGGTGTGATTCGGGTTCTTCGGGGCACACTCCGCGGCAGTCCGCGCCGCGGCCGCACTGCGATGGTGGCCATCGGCGATGTAGAAGACCGGCACGAGGTCGGCAAAGAGCTTCGACAGCTTCCGGCTGACCTCCTCATCCAGCCGCCAGAGCGTATGACGCACGCCGTCCGGAGCGGTGAAGTCGAAGAGCGGCTCCCGGGCGGTCTCCTCGTCGATCAGCGCGTCGATCTCCTTCTGATCCCGGTAGGTGAAAAACGCCGGGCCGGTGTGGGAACGCAGCTCCATCACGTGGCGGGTCCGGTCATCCTCCTTGTCCTGCCGGGTCTTTTCATGCTTCTTGATGACGCCGGAACGGTACTCCTCGGCGGAAGCCGCGCCGAGCACGCCGGTCTGCGCCCGCCCGTTCATCACCAGACGGTAGACGTAGAGATGCTCCCCCTTGTCGAGCGTCAGCGGAACCTCGCGGCAGAAACGCTGAAACGCCGCGGCCGCCTGCGCATACACCCGCTCGTCATGCAGATCGATTCCCGGCTCCAGATCGATTTCCGGGCGCGACACGTGCAGAAAGGACCAGGGATTCCCCTTCGCCAGCTCGGCGGCTTCGCGGGAATTGACCACATCGTAGGGAACCGCGGCGACGGCGGCGGCCCGCTCGACCGACGGCAGCAGACCGTGGAACGGCAGCAATTGAGCCATGATTTACCTCACTTGTTATTCTAGATTCCTTCTCTCCCCGACCCGGGGAAGATGTCTTCAAGTTTCTGAAGAGTTCCACTCCAGTGCGCCATCCGGACAATCCGGCTGTGGACGCACTCACCGCCGCCGAGCTCGCACTCCCCGCGCGGACGCACGCCGCCGCAGGGACCGTTCGACAACCGTTTGGGACAATTCTCCGTGCAGACAAACTGCGTCAGCGGCAGTCGGCAGCGGGCACAGGTCCGGCAGCCGGCAAGGAGTTTCTTGAGCAGCCGCCCGTTTGCCGCACGCTGCCGGTCCGCGTGGGCGAACAGGAAACGGCGCAACAGGAATCCGAACTTCTCCCCGCCGGAAATTTTCGGCTCTCCGATATCGTGCGGTTCCGGCATTCCCTTCTCCGGATAAGGCCGGCGCAACATACAGTCGTACAGATAAAAACTGCTGTCGTACGGCGCCATCTCCGTCTGAGCCAGGTAGGAGTTGTACTCCTCGATCCACTGCTCGAAGCTGGTGAATTCCCGCAACGCTCCGGCGATTCGTTCGGCCGCAATCTTCGCCCGCCCGGGCAGCTCCGCCCCCGCCAGCTGGATGCCGCTGTATCCGAGCAGTCGACAGCCGGCGGCCTGCAGCTCCAGACGGCGAAGCTGAGCCGCTTCAAACTGATTGACCGAATAGTGAAGCTCCTTTTCCAGAATCTTCCGGAAGTCGCTCGAGATGTTGATCCCCGGATACTCCCCGGCCAGAATGCGCTCCACCTTGTCCGGCGTGAGCAGCACCAGCCGCGCAATCATCGGGTAGAAGAGGCTCCGCCCGATGAAGTACCAGCGCAGCGACTGCAGTTTCAACATATCCCACCCCGCCTGCGTCACGATGAACGACGCGCCGGAGTTGATCTTTTTGACCAGCTTGAAGTATTGCCCCATCAGCGTGTAAGGCGTGTACTGAAACGGATTCACCGTCGCCCCGGTGAAAAATCCGACATCGCCGGTCCCGTTGCCGAGCATCCGGAGAATTTCGACGCTCTCGGTAAAGGTGCGGCGCCGGCAGTCGCGCACCGTATCGCCCGGAACCGCGCTGCCGGTAACCGGCACGATGTTGCAGTTGCCCGCGTTGGCGGCGATGGTCGCGAGATTGTGCACCTCCTCCGGCGTCGTATCGCGCCCGGAGAGGTAGATCACATGACGATCGCGATTCTCCGGAGAGAGCGCGCTGGCGTATTCCGCCGCCCGCCAGACGTCGAGGTTGTGATAGCGGTCGGAGATCGCCAGTGCGGCGTTGACCCCCTCGATGCCGAGAACGGCGGATTCCAGCGCGGCCAGCCGCTCGGCGCTCGCCGCCGGATCGTTGTCCCGCCCCGGCGAGGCGTTTTCAATCAGCAGGACGAATTCGCCCCGGTTCAGCGCGTCGCGAAACCGGTTGCCGTGTTTCGCAAAGTTGATTTCAAGTTGCAGATCTCTCATGATTCGCTTTCCAATTCCTGTTCCAGCAGCTGTTCGGTCTCCCGGCGGCCCGGATCAAAGAGGAAAAAGAAGCCGCCGACCAGGTTGAAGAACAGTACGATCGCCGTGTAAATAAGCTGCCCCGTCTTCGCATCCCCCACCGCGACGCCCCCCGCGGCGAGAATGGTGATCGTCGCCACGTCGCGCCCGCCGATTCCGGAGGGGAAGAGCGGAATCAGCCCGACGATGTTGCCGATCGTCGTCGCCACAATCAGCGTAAAAAGCGGCACTTCAATGCCGAGACCGATCAACAGAATGAAAAAGGTCATCGAGGTCATCAGATGAATGAAGAAGACGCTGAGCACCGTCAGCAGAGACAGCTCCTTCCAGGCGTGGCGGTAGGTGTCGGTCGCCCGGGTGAGCCGGGTCACCATGCCGCCGGAAATCCGGTCTCCCCAGTGCATCAGACGCCCGAACAGCGGCAGACGCTCCAGCAGCCGGTGGAAAAAGATCACACAACTGGCTCCGAGTCCGGCCAGGCAGAGCGCGGCAAGTCCGAGAATCAGCAGCTCGCGCATTCCATCGGTGAGATTCAACCCGGGCACGTCGATCCGCATGAGCAGCGGCACCGCCGGCCCCAGCAGAATCAGAGCCAGCACGAAGAGCGCAATCATGCCGACGATGCGGTCCATGAGGATGGTGAAAGCACCCTCCATTCTCTCCCCCGCCCGTGAACGCTTCGTCAGCACCCCCATCTTCACCACGTCGCCGCCGATCGCGCCGCCGGGGATCACCAGCGAGAAGAAATACCCCTGCATGGTCAAGGAAAGCGCCTCAAAGCCGCTCAGTTTCACCTGAAGAATCCGGGTGAGCCGATGCCACCGCCAGGTGCAGACGAGCATGTGAAAGAGATACACCGCCAGCGCCGGCAACAGATATGCGTACTGGAAATTCCGGAACCCGTCGAGAATCTCCGTCGGATTGCGCAGAATCAGGTAGGCGACAATTCCCCCCGCTATGGCGAGTTTGGCAAAAAACCAGAAGAATTTTTTCAGTCGTGCAAAGTAACTCATTTCCGTCGGTGGCCGCATTATCCCGTCATATAAAATAGCACGTTTTTCCCGCTTCGGCAATCCCCGGAAAGAGAGTTTTCCGATACTTTCCCGAAGAGGATCAGCAACTGATGTGTTCGGTAATATCGGCGCCGAGCCCGGTAAGCTTCTCCACGAGATTTTCATAGCCGCGGTAGATCACCTCCGCCGAATGGATCGTGCTCTCGCCGCGGGCGCAGAGCGCGGCGATCACCATCGCCATCCCGGCCCGGATATCGGGGCTGGACATGGTCACCGCGTGCAGCTGCGCCTTCCCGGTAATCACCACCCGGTGCGGATCGCAGACGATCGCATTCGCCCCCATGCTGATCAGCCGGTCGGCGAAATAGATGCGGCTTTCGAACATCTTCTCGAAAAACATCACCGTTCCGCGGCTCTGCGTCGCGGCGACGATCGTACAGCTCATCATATCCGACGGATACTGCGGCCAGGGACCGTCGGAAATCTGCGGAATGTGCCCCCCGAAATCGCATTCAACATGCGGCTCCTGCCCGCCCGGCAGAAAAATCCGGTCGGAATGGAGTTCCATCGTAATGCCGAGCCGTTCGAAGACGCGGCGGAGCATCCAGTAGTGGCGCGGCACCGTTCCGTGCACGGTGATCTCGCCTCCCGCCGCGGCGGCGAGCGCGAGAAAACTGCCGGCCTCGATGTGATCCCCGACGACGGTGTATTCGGTGCCGTGCAGACGCTCCACCCCGTCGATCTCCACGGTGTTGCTGCCGGCGCCGGAAATCTTCGCCCCCATGGCATTGAGCAGTTTCGCCAGGTCGAGCACATGCGGTTCACAGGCGGCGTTGTAAAGGGTGGTTCTCCCCTTCGCGGTGGCGGCGGCGATCAAAATCTGCTCGGTCGCGGTCACACTCGCCTCGTCGAGGAAGAGTTCGCGCCCGGCCAGTCCGGAAGGCGCGTCGAAGCAGTAGGTGTCGATGCCGGACATCTCCGCTCCCAGCTTGATGAGCCCGTAAAAATGGCCGTCGAGCCGGCGCCGCCCGATCACATCCCCCCCGGGCGGATAGAGTTCGGCCCGGCCGCAACGGGCGAGCAGAGGAGCGGCAAAGAGGATGCTGGTGCGGTTCCGCGCACACATCTCCTTCGGCACGCAGGTGGTCCGGATTTTCGAACAGCGGAACCGCAGAATATGGTTTTCGAAGGAAAACTCCGCCCCGAGTTCTCCGGCGATATCGAGCATGGTGCGCACGTCGAGAATGTCCGGCACGTTGCGCAGCACCACCTCCTCGTCCGTGAGCAGCAGTGCCGCGATCATCGGCAGAGCCGCGTTTTTGTTGCCGGAAACCGTCACGGAGCCGCGAATATCGGCTCCGCCCTTCACTACCAGACTGCGCATGAATCCTCCCGCATCACATACATTTTTCTGCATCTTTAAACTATAGGCCGCCGGAGCTCAAAATGCAAACTTCACCGGAGGAGATTTCCACAATTTCAGAAAAGCGTGCAAAAAGGACCGCTCCGCGTTTGCAAAATGTTCAGGGTTGCATTAAGTTATTGAAAACCTAACTTTTCTGCGGGGAAACTGTATATGAAACGTGAAGATACGACCAGAGTGTGGCGGACTTTGTTCGAAGTGACGGACTGGATGCGGAACATCAATGCCGGGTTGATCGATCAGACCTTTCTCAATCTCACCTTCAACCAGCTGCGGATGATCAAGATCGTCTATGTCCTCAACCGGGAGTTTCCGGAAGGCGTCACCCTCAAGGTCCTCGCGGAATCGCTCAATATCACTCCGGCCGCCGCCTCGGAGATGGTCGATGCGCTGGTCCGCAAGGACGTGCTCTGCCGCGACCACAACCCGCAGGACCGCCGCGCGGTGGCGATCCGCCTCGCAGAGAACTGCCGCAAACGCTTTCTGGAGGGGGAAAAGAACTTCGACCATGTCACGGCGGACTTTCTGAACACCCTCTCCGAAGAGCGGCGGAACAGCTTTCTCAGCGGGCTGGAAGCGCTGCACAACTTCCTCGCCGCCCGCCGGAACTGATTCTCTCCACTGTCGTTTGCCTCTCACCGCAGAAGGAAGTTCGCTCCCCCCCCACGGAAATTCAACAGAACGGCAGAGATTCCAGCCGGAAGGAGTCCCGCTCCTCCGGCGAATAGAAGACCTTCATCAGAAACAGCCCCTGCGGCGGAGCGGTTTCCGGCGCAACAGAGCGGTCGCACGCTTCCAGAATCCGGCGGACATCCGCGGGCGTGAGTTTTCCGGCGCCTGCCGCCTCAAGCGTCCCCATCAGACAGCGGATCATCTTGTAGAGAAAACCGTTGCCGACGAAGGTCACGCAGCAGAACTGCCCGAACTCCTGCACCTCAATCCGGTAGATGGTCCGCACCGCCTCCTCGATCATGCTCCGCTCCACCACGAAACTGGAGTAGTCGTGCGTCCCGGTGAGCATCGGTGCGGCGGCGCGGAGTTTCTCCACATCAATCCGGTGAATCGGCCGCCAGGTGTACCGGTCGGTGAAGGGGGAAGGCTCCCCGAGATTGAGCACGTAGGTGTAGGCTTTCCCCAGCGCGTCGTAGCGGGCGTGAAACTCCAGAGGCATCTCCCGGATGCTCCGCAGTTTGATGTCCGGCGGCAGCAGCCGGTTGGCCGCCCGCATCACCTTTTCCGGCGGAATTTCCGGCCGGACCGGCGTGAGATAGGAGGCGGCGAACCGCTGTGCATGCACTCCGGCATCGGTGCGGCTGCTGCCGATCAGGTGAATCGGCAGCCCGGCGTACAATTTGGAAAGCACCTCCTGCACCCGCTGCTGCACGGCGACACAGTGCGGCTGAATCTGCCAGCCGCTGTAATTGGTGCCGTCGTAGGCGATCTCCAGAAGATAGCGGTGCGACGGCTCGTAGGGGGTGGATTCCAGACTCATATGATACTCTCCGCAACCGAGTTCCAGAAGAGCATCCCCTCCTCGGTCAGCCGGATGCGATGCGATGAGATTTCGAAGAAGGAGTCGGAGGTCTTCGAAGCGGCCTTCCGCGCCGCCTCCACCCGGCGGTGCCAGGAGTCGGCGTCCGGAACGCTCTTCCAGAGCTTCGGCGTCCAGCCGTTCGTGGTCCGCAGATTGATGATGAAGATCTCGTTGAGGCGATCCTCCAGCGGAATCTCATCGAATTCCGGCACCGACCGGCGCAGCCAGCTGCGGATCGACTCCGGCTGGATCGAACGTTTTTTGCCGTCGAAACTGGCGGCGGCGGGTCCGAACCCCTTCAGCAGGCCGCCGCGCCAGACATTGACGTTGTGCCGGCACTCGCCGTTTTTCTTCGCGTAGTTGCTGATCTCGTAGCGGTGAAATCCGGCCGCTTCGGCAAGCTCGCCCGCCTTCTTCCACATCTTCACGGAATCCTCTTCATCCGGAATGAGCCGGTCGCTGAGCCGGGCCCCCTCCTCCGGGGTCAGATTGTAGCAGGAAACATGGTCCGCACCGGTGGCGAACGCCTCTTCCAGATCGTGCCGGAAATCGGCCCCCTTCTGCCCCGGAATCGCGTAGATGAGGTCACAGTTCCAATGCGGAAACTTCGCCTCCGCAATGAGTTCAATCGCCTGCCGGAGCGCCTTCTGACAGCAGTCGCGCCCGAGCGTATCGCGGAACTTCGGCCGGAACGACTGCACACCGAGGCTGATCCGGTTGGCAAAACTGCGGATCAGCTGCACCTTCTCCCGGTCGAGCGTCTCCGGGTTCGCCTCGATCGAAATTTCAGTCGTCTTCTCCGGTTTCAACCGCTTCTCAATCGCCCGGAACAACCGCTCCAGCTGCGCGGTGGAAAGCAGTGTCGGCGTGCCCCCCCCGAAGTTGATGGTTTCGCAGGGCCCCACCGGCTCGTACTCTTCCAGATCGGATTCAATTCGATCGAGGTAGCGGCCGATCATGCGGGGGGTCGGGTGGGGTTCGGAATAGAAAGCGCAGTAACCGCACTTGCTCCGGCAGAAAGGGACATGAAAATAGTAGTTCACTCTGTCATTAATCCGGCTGATGTAAAGTTGACCAGGTATTCGATTCCCGCCGCCAGCGCGGCATCGGGGAAATCGAACTTCGAATTGTGCAGCGCCGGGCAGTTCTCCCCCGTGCCCAGCTTCACGTAAACGCCGGGATATCGCTGCAGATAATAGGCAAAATCCTCCGCCTCCATCGATGAGGCGGCAAGTTCGACGAACCGCTCATCGCCGACCGTCTCCCGGATGACCCGGCGGGCGAGCGCCGTCGGCTCCGGAGCATTGAGCGTCACCGGGTAGGCGAGCCGGTAGTCGATTTCACAGCGTGTCCGGTGCGCCCGCGAAACCGCTTCGACCACCTCGCGCAACCCCGTCTCCAGCGCCGCGGCGACCTTCATGTCGAGCGCGCGCGCCGTGCCCTCAAGCACCACCTCATCGGGAATCACGTTGGCCAGTTCGCCGCCGGCAATCCGGCAGACGCTGAGCACCGCGGCCTGCTGCGGATCGATCCGCCGGGAGACCACGCTCTGCAGTTCAACGACAATTGCCGCCGCCGCCACCACCGGGTCGATCGCCTGATGGGGACGGCTGCTGTGCCCTCCCCTGCCCCGGATCGTCACCTTGAAGTGAGCACACGACGCCATCATCGCTCCATTTCGCAACGCCAGCACGCCGACCGGCAGTCCGGGCATGCCATGAAGCGCGGTCACCAGATCGGCGCGCGGATTCTCCAGCGCACCGGCCTCGATGAGATCGCGCCCCATCGCCCGGTTCTCCTCCCCCGGCTGCCAGACGAAACGGACACTGCCGTCAAAACTGTCGCGCCGCGAGGCGAGCAGCTCCGCCGCCCCCATCACCATCGCCGCGTGGCCGTCGTGGCCGCAGGCGTGCATCCTGCCGTCGTGACGGGAGGCGTAGGCGGCGCCGGTTTCCTCATGGACCCGCAGAGCATCGATATCCGCCCGGAGTGTGACGTTCCGCCCGGGCCCGCGCCCGTGCAGAATCGCCACCACATCGGTGCCGAGAAACGGCGGCAACACCTCCAGATCCAGCCCGGCCAGCCGTTCCCGGATGGCGCGCGCGGTCTCGAACTCCGCCCCCGCCATCTCCGGTATCCGGTGCAGGGCGTGGCGGAATTCGATGATTCCGGGGAGGATTTCCGCAAGAGTCCGCATCATTCGTGATAGACGATCTTTCCGCCGACCATGGTCAGCTTGACGCGGCACTGGACCTCCCAGCCGTCAAACGGAGTGTTGCGCGAATTCGACTTGAACTTCTCCTTGTCGATCGTGTAGTGCTCCTCCGGGTCGAATACGACCAGGTCGGCGGGATTCCCCTCCGCCAGGCTGTAGTTCTCCATGCCGAGGATCTCCGCCGGGCCCGCGGTGAACTTCTTCACCAGCTCCGGCAGGGAGATCACCCCCTTGGCCACCAGTTCGCCGTAGGTGAGCGGCAACGCGGTCTCCAGACCGATGATACCGAACGGCGCCTCGTCGAACTCCACCATCTTGGCGGTCATCGTGTGCGGCGCGTGGTCGGTGGCGATCGCGGTGATCGTGCCGTCGGCCACCCCTTCGATCAGCGCCAGCCGGTCCTCTTCGGAACGCAGCGGCGGATTCATCTTGTAGTTGGTGTCGTACTTCTTGATGCACTCGTCGGTCAGCGTCAAATGGTGCGGCGTCGCTTCGCCGGTGACCGGAATGCCCTTGGCGCGGGCGTTCCGCAACAGTTCGACGCTCTCCTTGACGCTGACATGCTGCATGTGGATCTTCCAGCCGACGTTGCGCGCCAGAATGATGTTGCGCGCGACCATCAGCTCCTCGGCCGCGCCGGAGATCCCCATCATACCGAGCAGAACCGACCATTTGCCTTCGTGCATGACGCCGCCCGCGGCAAGGCATTTATCCTCGCAATGGTCGAGAATCGGCAGATTGAACGATTTTGCGTACTCCACCACATGACGCATCAGCGCATGGTTCTGGATGCAGCGGCCGTCGTCGCTCAGAGCCACCACGCCCGCCGCCTTCAGCGAACCGATGCCGGCCATCTCTTCGCCGGCGTAGTTCTTCGTCATACAGCCGCAGGGGAGGACACGCACCACCCCTTTCTGCGCGGCGGTCTGACGGAGATATTCGATCGCGCCGGCGGTATCCGCGGGCGGATTGGTGTTCGGCATGGCGACCACCGAGGTGAATCCTCCGGCGGCGGCGGCGGCGGTGCCGCTGGCGATGGTTTCCGCCATGTTGTTCCCGGGCTGACGCAGGTGGACGTGCAGATCGATGAATCCGGGGGCGAGCACCTTGCCGGCGAGATCGATCTGCTCCGCATTGCGGAGGGAGGCGGGTTCGACGAAACGGCCGTCGGCGACGCCGATGTCTCCGGAGGCGTCGATATTGCGGACCGGGTCGATGACCCGGGCGTTGCGGAAGATGTAGTTTTTCATTTTTTCACGCACCCCGATACGAGAAAGAGCACCGCCATGCGCACGGCGAGCCCGTTGGTTACCTGTTCGAGAATCACCGAATTCGGCCCGTCGGCCACCTCACTGGTGAGTTCAACATCGCGGTTGATCGGCCCGGGATGCATAATCAGGGCATCCGGCTTCATCAACTTGAGGGTTTCCCGGTTGATTCCGAAGAACTTCGCGTACTCCCCGGTGCTCGGGAAGAATCCGGCGGTCTGCCGCTCATGCTGAATGCGCAGGAGATTGACCACATCAGCATCGGCGAGCGCATCGCGCAGATTGTGGCAGACCCGCACGCCGACCTCCTCGAATTCGCGCGGCACCAGCGTCGAAGGCCCGGCGAAGGTGACGTTGGCTCCGAGTTTGAGCAGTCCCCACATGTTGCTGCGGGCGACCCGGCTGTGGAGAATGTCGCCGACGATGGCGACGTTCAACCCCTTGATCCGCCCCTTCTTCTCCCGGATGGTGAAGATGTCGAGCAGCGCCTGGGTCGGATGGCTGTGGGCGCCGTCTCCGGCGTTGACCACGCCGCATTTGAGATGCTTGGCGATGAAATCCTGCGCGCCGGGGGCGGAGTGGCGCATCACCACCAGATCCACCTGAAGCGCTTCGATGTTGCGCACCGTATCGAGCAGCGTCTCACCCTTGCGGAGACTGCTCACGGCGGCCTGCATGTTGACGATGTCGGCGCTGAGCCGCTGTTCGGCGAGTTCAAACGAGACCCGGGTGCGGGTGCTCGGTTCGACGAAGAAGTTCACGACGGTCATGCCGCGCAGCGCGGGCACCTTCTTGACCTTGCGCTGCGAAACCTTCTTGAACTCTTCGGCGGTGTCGAGGATGAAGGTGATCTCCTCGGCGCTCAGGTCATAGAGACTGAGCAGGTCTTTTCTGGTCCACTCCATTTGCCGCTTGCTTTCGTTTATGCCTGTTTCCAGTTGACTTCGTAGATTCCGGCCTCATCTCCATCCTCGTCGAAGAGAACGGAGACCTTGTGCTCATCGGGGAGCAGGATTTGACGGCCGACATAGTCCGCCCGGATCGGATACTCCGGATTGCCGCGGTCGACCAGCACGGCCAGCCGAATCAGTTCGGGCCGGCCGTAGTCGGTGATCGCATCGAGCGCGGCGCGGATGGTCCGGCCGGTGGAGAGCACGTCGTCCACCAGGATAATCCGGGTGCCGGTGACGTCGAACGGGATCACCGTCTCGCGGATCAGCGGCAGACCGCTGCGCAAGCCGACGTCGTCGCGGTACATGGAGATGTCCAGCTTGCCGAGCCGCGGACGCCGGCCGGTGCGGTGCTCGATCACGTCGCAGATCCGTTCCGCCAGCGGAACCCCCTGTTTGTAAAGGCCGATCAATGCGAACGAGTCCGGGTCTCCCCCGCAGAAATCCCGCTGGATTTCCGCCGCCATCCGGTCGATGTCCGCACACATCTCGACCGGTGGATACAGCAGTTTTTTGAGCGTCATGAATCACTCCGGTTTGAATGAAAATCGCTTTTAGAAAATATACCACTTTTTCGCGGCAATTGCAAAACGATTTCCACCGATTTTCTTCATCAGAACCGGAGAAGCCGACTCAGCCGGAAATCTCGTTCTGCATGGCGACCAGATGGTCCGCGCCGTACATTTTGCGCAGTCGCGGCTTTTCGATCTTGCCGGTGGGATTGCGGGGCACCGGAGCGAAGAAGATCTTCCGGGGGCGCTGATAACGCGGAAGCTCGAGACAGAAGGAGGCGAGTTCCTCCTCCGTGAGCGTTGCCCCCTCCTTGATCTCGATGATCGCGGCGGCGATTTCGCCGAGACGGGGATCCGGCAGACCGATCACCGCCGCATCCTTCACCGCCGGGTGGCGCCGGAGGAAGTCCTCGATCTGCACCGGATAGAGATTCTCTCCTCCCGTGATGATCACATCCTTCTTGCGGTCCACCAGATAGATGAATCCATCCTCGGACTCCTGCGCCATGTCGCCGGTGAAGAGCCAGCCGTCTTCGAGCACTTCGCGGGTGGCTTTTTCATCCTTGTAGTAACACTTCATCACCCCGTCGCCCTTGACCGCCAGTTCGCCGACAGTGCCGCGCGGAACCGGGCGATGGTTTTCATCGACGATCTTCGTCTGCCAGCCGTAACCGGCCACGCCGATGGCGCCGACATGATCGATGTTTTCGATTCCGAGATGGACGGCTCCGGGGCCGATGGATTCGCTCAATCCGTAGTTGGTGTCGTAGTCGTGATGCGGGAAGATCGCTTTCCACCGCTTAATGAGACTCGGCGGCACCGGCTGGGCGCCGATGTGCATCAGCCGCCACTGATCGAGATGGAACTCCTCCAGCTTGATGTCGCCGCGCTCGATCGCGTCGAGAATATCCTGCGCCCAGGGCACCAGCAGCCAGACGACCGTGCAGTGCTCCTCGGAGACGGCGCTTAAGATCCATTCCGGCCGGGTGCCGCGCAGCAGGACCGCGCGCCCGCCGACCAGCAGACTGCCGAACCAGTGCATCTTCGCACCGGTGTGGTAGAGCGGCGGGATGCAGAGAAAGGTGTCCTCGCGGGTCTGCCGGTGGTGGTTCTGTTCGACCCGGCAGGCGTGCATCAGACTGCGGTGGGTGTGGAGAATCGCCTTCGGGAACCCGGTCGTCCCCGAAGAGAAGTAGATCGCCGCGTCGTCGTCATCGGTGAGAGGGATCGCCGGGGATTTGCTCGAACAGTAGGAGGCCAGATTGTAGTAGGGTTCCGCGAAGGAGGGGCACTCCTCGCCGACATAGAGCAGAGTCTTCACGCGGGGAATCCGGTCGCAGATATCCTCGATGCGCCCGACGAACTCCAGCCCGAAGACCAGAACATCGACGTCGGCGAGATCGAGACAGTAGCGGATTTCGTCGGCGGTATAGCGGAAATTCAACGGCACGGCGGTGGCGCCGCATTTGAGGATGCCGAAGTAGATCGGCAGCCATTCGAGACAGTTCATCAGCAGGATCGCCACCTTGCTCCCCCGGTGGATGTGCCGGGTCAGCAGCAGATTGGCCATGCGGTTCGCCTTGCGGTCGAACTCCTCCCAGGTAAGTTCGGTGCGGAAGGAGTCGTTCCGGCTCGGTTCGATAAGAGAGTACTCGCGCCAGGTGACGTGCCGTTTTTCCAGCTCCTGCGGATTGAGTTCGACGAGAGCGACATCGTTCCCGTACAGTTTTGCATTCTTCTCCAAAATATCCGTAATCGGCATCGCCTTTCCCTCGCTTTCCCGCCGGATTCTGCCCGTTGCGCAACCGTGCGGCGAAGCGTTCCACTCCGCGCCCGCCGCCGCTGACGAAAATCTGTTAATATACCATACTGTCGCAGGAAAATCAAGCGGGACCGGCATTCCCCGGGAATCGGCGACTTTTTCCCGCCCCTCCCCTTGATTTCCCGCGGGGAAACGGTATTGTAAACAAAAAGCATTCCGGAGGAAACAGGATGGATCTGGTCAACGTCGCAAACAAGGTGAAACAGCTCCGGCATCAGCAGAAACTCACCATCGACCAGCTGGCCGCCCGCACCGGGCTGAGCAAAGGATACATCTCCCGGCTGGAAAATTTCCGCACCGGGGCCTCCCTTCGCGCGCTCAACCTGATCGCCGCGGCGCTCGGCGTCGAAATGATCGAGCTGTTCCGCCGGGAGAACGCCTGTCCGGAATATGTGTTCGGCCGCCTCGACGACGGGGAGTTCATCGACCGCAACCAGGCCGGAGAGTACGGCATCCGCTACTTCGCCCTCGCCTTCGAAAAAACCGACCGCAGAATGGATCCTTTCCTGATCGAATACCGCCCGAGCGACAAACAGCGGGAACTTCTTCAGCACGACAGCCAGGAGTTCTTCGTCGTCCTGGAGGGCGAAGTCGACTACGCCATCGGCAGCAGCGACAACCGCCGCCGGATGAAGAAGGGCGACACCCTCTATCTTGACGCCCACCTGCCGCATGGCGCGACGCTCGCGCCGGGCTGTGACTATGCGGCAGCCCTGGTGATCTATCACTGAAAACAGAAAAGGCGGCGTTGCCGCCGCCTCCGTATTCCCTGCCGTTCTCAGTCGAGCAGATGCTCCTCTTCGAGCAGCTGGATGACCCGCTCGCCGATCTTCGCCGCGGGAATCACCTCATCCGCCGCCCCGCCGATGGCGGAAGCAGGGAACTCCGGATTACGCCAGAGCTGGAAGCAGTCGGTCAGCACGCCGTCGAGATTTTTGCGGCACCCCTGGAACCCGAACCGGGACACCTCGTGCGCGGTGCAGGAGTTGGGGCAGCCGGAGAAGTGCAGCATCTCAATAAGTTTCGTCGCCAGAACCGGCTTCTTTTCCGGATGTTCCGCAAAATAGCGGTCGAGCGCTTCTGCGACGAGCGCGCCGTACTTCGGCGTATCGAGCACGCCGATCTTGCAGACCGTGGCGCCGATGCAGCAGTCGAGCTGACCGGCGAAGGTGGAAAAGCAGAGATCGAACGGCAGTTTGCGCAACGCCCGGTAGAGGTGCGGCAGTGCGGAACGGTGCAGGGCCGGCAGAATGACGTTCTGCTCGAAAGTAAGCCGGACCGCCGGAACTCCAAACGTTTCAATCACGCCGGTCATCGCGGCGAACTCCTCCGGAGAAAGCACGCCGCGCGGCACAAAGAGCGTGACCGCGACGACATCGGCCCCAAACCGGGTCGGAGCAACCGCGATCCTGCGCCAGGCGGCGAATTCCGGATCGGCGTCCAGAGAGTTGTCCGCCTCGAACCGCTTCACCGTCTTCCCATACGCCCAGTCGGCCGGGAACTCCGGCGGCACCGGATACGCCCCGGCATCGATCTTGTCGTAATATTCATGGTAGAGCCGGATGAACTCCGCCTCGCCGAGACGCTTGACAATGAAGCGAATCCGGGCGCGGTTCCGGTTGGTGCGGTCGCCGTGCTCGCTGAAGAGTTCGACCATCGCACGGGCGGCGGGCACGATTTTTTCGGCGGGCAGGAAGTCGAAAAGCGGAACTCCGGTGGTGGATTCCCGACCGAAACCGCCGCCGCCGTAGACGGCGAATCCCCGCCGGCCGGCCTCATCGGTCGCGGCGACAAATCCGAGATCCTGCCGGAGCGCGAGCGCAGCATCCTCCCGGGTGGCAAAGCCGATTTTGATCTTGCGCGGCAGATGGAAAGCGATATCCCAGTCGAACACCGCCTCCGTGAGGAAACGGGCGTAGGGCGCAAGATCGAAGGAGCCGTCAGCGGCGATGCCGCCCATCGCCGTGATGGCGATGTTGCGGAAGGTGTCGCCGCCACCGCCGCGGAACGGCAGTCCGTTGGCCGTGCAGCGCCGGATCACTTCGATCGAATTGAGCGGCGAGACATCGTGGAGCTGGATGTTCTGACGAGTGGAGATGTGCGCGAACTTCGCGCCGCTTTCCTGAACCAGATCGCGGAGAAATCTCAGTTTTTCCAGCGGAATTTCACCGCCGACCAGGCGGATGCGGTTCATGAATGCGCCGTTGCGCTGCTGATAGACGCCGAACGGCGCGCCGAACGGTTTGAATGCCGCAGGTTCCAGTTCGCCGGCGGCGAACTTCCCCAGGGCGTCGATCAATCCGGATTGAGCTTCGATGATGTGTTCGAGATTCATATGCAAACTCTCCTTCACGAGGTGCCGCAGAATGCGGAGTTATCCTGTTCTATTAATGTAACAACACTTTCGCAAAAATGCAACAGAAATCCGCTGTTTTCCGGTCTCAACAGACGCTTCCGCCCAGTCCGGCGGAGATGGCACAAGCGGCGGCGACCACCTCGCGCGCCAGTTCGTCCACATGGTCGCGCAGATAGAGTTCCGAACCGGAGACGCTGATCCCGGCGCGCACCTCGTCTGCGGCATGGAACACCGGCGCGGCTACGCAGAAGACCCCGCGCTCATGTTCGCAGTCGTCGACGGCATACCCCGCCCGCCGGATCTTCTCCAGCTCCCGCCGCAGCGCCTCCGCCGCGGTGATCGTCGCCGGAGTGAACGGCTCGAAACGGATCGTCTCCAGCAACCGCACCAGCTTCGGTTCCGGCAGAAAGGCGAGAATCACCTTCCCCACGCCGGTGCAGTAGAGCGGCCCGGCACTGCCGACCAGCGAAGCCATCCGCACGGAACGGCTGCCTTCCACCTTGTCCACATAGACGATATGATCCCCCTGAAGCTCGGCAAGGTGAACCGTCTCGCCGGTCCGTTCCGAAAGGGCGGCGAGCGCCGGATGCGCCACCCGCGCCAGAGGATTCTGCCGCTGTGCCAGCGCGCCCAGCCGGAGCGCCGCCGCCCCCAGCGTCAGCCTGCCGGCGGAACGGCGCAGATATCCCCGTTCCACCAGAAACTTCGCCATCCGAAACAGCGTGCTCTCCGGCATGCCCAGCTCCGTCGCCAGCGTTTTCGCCGCCACCCCCTCCGGATGCCGCCCCGCCGCCTCAATGACGTCAAACACCTTGCTCAAACTCTTTTCGCCGTTTTTCACTGCCGCCACCTCTTGTATTTATCTCCCGGATAAGATATATTAAAATATTGAGAATGCAATCTCACAATATGAGAATTTTTTATTTTTTTTCAATCCAATGCAAGGAGGCAAAGCGATGAAAGATGGGTACCTGGTCGGTTTTGGAGAGGTGATGCTCCGCCTCTGTCCGCCGGAGCGGAAACGGTTTGCGCAGGCGCTCCCGGGGCAGCTGGAGGCGACCTTCGGCGGCGGCGAAGCGAATGTCTGCGCCTCGCTGGCGATGCTCGGGGCAAAATCCCGGTATCTTACCGCGCTGCCGGAAAATCCGGTCTCCGCCGCGTTCGCCGCCCAGCTCCGCGGCCTCAAGGTGGATGTGGATCACATTCTCTACACCAAATCGGGGCGGATGGGGGTCTACTATGCGGAACACGGCGCGGCCCAGCGCGGTTCGAACGTGGTGTACGACCGGGAAAATTCGGTGATCTCCCTGCTCGGTCCGGAGGCCTACGACTTCCCGTCGATGCTGGCAAACGCCAGCCATCTGCACATCACCGGCATCACCCCCTCCCTGAGTGAAAAGGCATATCTCACCACGCTCGAGCTGGTGAAATACGCCTCATCGCAGGGAATCAACATCTCCTGCGACCTCAACTTCCGCAAGAAGCTCTGGAAGTGGCGCCCGGGAACCGCGCCGCGGGAACTCGCCGCCGAGTGCATGGGGAAAATCGTCCCCTATGTCAACTGGATCATCTGCAACGAAGAGGACGCTTCCGACGTCTTCGGCATCGCCAGCGAAAGCAGTTCGATCGAAGAGGGGAAAATCGACGCGGAAGGCTACTGCGGCGTGGCCCGCCGTCTGCTGGAACGATTCCCGAAGGCGGAGTATGTCGCGATCACGCTGCGCGAAAGCTATTCGGCCAACCACAACAACTGGGGCGCGATGCTCTACAGCCGCGCGGAAGGCAAGGCGTTCTTCGCGCCGAACGATGCAAACGACGAATACCATCCCTACGAGATCCGGAACATCGTGGACCGGTTCGGCGGCGGCGACTCCTTCGGCGCGGGGCTGATCTACGCGCTGCACAGCGAGGAGTACCGCGACCCGGCGACGGCGATCCGCTTCGCGGCGGCGGCAAGCTGCCTCAAACACACGATCCACGGCGACTACAACTACGTCTCACTCGCCGAGGTGGTCAATTTGATGAACGGCAGCGGTTCGGGCCGTGTCATGCGGTAATATGGGAAAGGAGAAAATCCGATGAGTTTTGCAGAGAAGTTGCAGAAGTGTCCGCTGATCGCGATTCTGCGCGGCATCACGCCGGCGGAGATCGACGCGGTCTGCGAGGTGCTGTATGAGTCCGGCTTCCGGATGCTGGAGATTCCGCTCAACTCGCCCGATGCGCTCGAGAGCATCCGCCGGGCGGCGAACCGGTGGCACGAGGGGGAAAAGATGCTAATCGGCGCCGGAACGGTGCTCAGCGCGGCCGATGTCGAGCGCGTGGCGGCGGCAGGCGGGAGGTTCATCATCTCGCCGGACACCAACGAGGCGGTGATCCGCGCGACGAAGCGGGCGGGACTTGTTTCGATGCCGGGCTTTTTCACCGCAAGCGAAGGCTTTGCGGCACTGCGGGCCGGAGCGGATTATCTGAAGCTCTTTCCGGCGGGAGCGCTGGGTCCGGGGTACGTCAAGGATCTGAAGGCGGTAATCAAGGCGCCGATCATGGCGGTCGGCGGAGTGAATCCGGAAAATCTTCACGACTTTCTGAAGGTGTGCGCCGGAGCCGGGATCGGTTCCAACCTCTACAAACCCGGCCGGAGTCTGGAGGAAATCCGGGAAACCGCCTGCCAGCTGGTAAATCAGCTCTGAGGAATCGGGGAGAGAGAAAAATCGTCGATTTTTGTAACAGAAATCACGATTTTTCTCTGATTTGAGCTTGACAAAACCTCATTTTCTGCTATATTAGACGTATCAACAACGTTGCGGGGTGGAGCAGTGGTAGCTCGTCAGGCTCATAACCTGAAGGCCGTAGGTTCGATTCCTACCCCCGCTACCAATTTCCCGATTTCAACCGGCCAAAACTGACCGGTTTTTTATGCCGTTTTTTTGTGATAATGGTTTGGCATCCTCGCAAAATGCCTGTATAGTAATAGAGAAAGCAAGTAAAACGCAACTGGAGACTTCCGCTTGAGCGAACCAGCACCCGAAGAGAACGACCGACGAAGCAGCAGGAAGGCGGCTGTGCTCTGCCTTCTGTTGCTCTCCGCCCTCTTCTTCCTCCCGGGAAGCCGCGATGAACTCTCCTCGCGGCCGGCGGCTCTTTTTCCACAGTCCTCTCCGGTTGCGTTGTCCGCGGATCTCTCCGGCGAACCGGATGTTCAGGCTCTGCCCCGCGATCTCCGGAGCGGCTCCTGCCGCACGGTGGCTCCACTCAAGCTGAAGCCCCGCACCCATTTCCCGCTGCGCGCGGTGTTTGCGGCGGATTTTTGCCCATGCGTGATGCAGGAAGAGGATGTACCTCATCCATGCGGAAGAAGTTTCGCCGGGATTCCGGCGCTTTCCGACATTCTCAACGATTCGGTGCCGGTCCGGGCGGGGCCGGCGGCGAAGCTGTGCTCTTCACCTCTCCCGGCGCTGTCCTGACTGCACTGCATTCGATTCCGCGGAATGGACTCCGGGAGAAAATCCGGATCCATCTAGAATTCACGCAGGGATTTTACATGCAGGAAAAACAGTTTCCCTCTTCCAAACGTTCCGTAAAAGAGTATTTACGCATTCTTTCATGCGGCTTCATCATGGGAGCCGCCGATGTCGTGCCGGGCGTCTCCGGCGGAACCATGGCCTTCATCCTCGGCATTTACGACGAACTCATCGAATCGATCCGCCGTTTCACCGGGAAGGAGTGTTTCTCCATGCTGTTCCGCTTTCAGCTCCGCCGGGCAGTGCAGACGCTTCCGTGGCCTTTTCTCGCCACTCTCGGGCTGGGAATTCTGGCGGCCATTGCGCTCTTCTCCACCCCGATCCGCTGGATGCTGGAGCATCGGCTGGCGCTGATCCTCGCCTTTTTCTTCGGGCTGGTGCTCGCCTCCGCCGTCGCGGTTTTGCCGCGGGTCAAGCGCTGGAGTGCCGGGCGGTTCGTCGCCCTGATCGCCGGAACTGCCGCCGGTTGGCTGATCGTCGGCCTGCCGCTGCTGCAGAATCCGCCGGACTCCCCGTTCTATCTCATCCTCTGCGGCGCCGTCGCCATCTGCGCGATGATCCTGCCCGGGATCTCCGGCAGTTTCATCCTCCTTCTGATGGGGAAGTATCACGAGGTGCTCAACGCGGTCCACGAGTTGAAGAGCGGCGTCAATTTCGGTGAAAATCTCCTCACACTGGCGCTGTTTGTTCTCGGAATCGTCCTCGGCATCTCGTGGTTCATCCGGCTGCTCGGCTACCTGCTGCGCCGCTTTCATGACCTCACCATCGCCGTGCTGATCGGGTTCATGCTCGGTTCTCTGCGCAAGGTGTGGCCGTGGAAACTCGGCGACAGCATCGAAAACGAAAACATCCTGCCGTCCGCCTTCGACAACACCTTTTTTCTGGCGCTTCTGCTCGGTGCGGCCGGCTTCGCGCTGGTACTGCTGATCGAACGCTTTGCCGGGAGGAAGGAAGAGGCCGCTTTGACCGCCGGAATGCCATCGGAATAACCCGTACCATCGCCCCAACCAAAGAGAAACCACGCCGACAACCGGCGTGAAATAAAACAATCAACAGAAGGAAATCGTATGTTTACACTGGTTGCCGCCGTCGCGGTCGCAATGGGAATCTCATTTTTATGCTCCATCATGGAGGCGGCTCTGCTCAGCCTGAATCCCGGGAAACTGGCGATTCTGAGCAAGCGCCGTCCGAAGGTCGGCAAGATCTGCGAGGCGCTGAAAAGCGACATCGAGAAGCCGATTGCGGTGATTCTCATTTTGAACACCGCGGCGCACACCTTCGGCGCGGCGATCGCCGGAGCGCAGTTCGACAGCCTCTACGGGAGCGACTATATCTGGCTCTTTTCGCTGATCTTCACCGTGCTGATGGTGCAGTACACCGAAATTCTGCCGAAGACGCTCGGCGTGCGTTTCAACGCCTTCATCGTCGCCCACACCGCGCGTCTGCTCAAACTTTCCATCGCGCTTCTGACGCCGGTTATCTGGCTGGTTCACTTCGTCAACCGCCCATTCGAAGGGAAGGAGGAGGAAGAGGACACCGGCGCGGCCATGGAGGAGGAGCTCGACGCTCTCGCCTCGATGGCCCGCGAGGCGAAACACATCACGGTCGCGCAGGAGCTGGCGATTCAGCAGATTCCCGACCTGAAGGAGGATAAGATCCGCCAGCTGATGGTCCCCCGGGAGGAGATAGTCAGCCTGACCGACGACATGTCGCGCGAAGAGGTTCTGCAGACGGCCCGCCGGTGCCTGCACTCCCGCTACCCGGTCCGTTCCGCCGCGGAGCCGGAACGGTTCATCGGCGTCCTGGAGCTCCGTCAGCTGCTGTTTCACGACGGCGACTGGCGGAAACTGCTCCTGCCGGCGCAGGTGATCCCGGCGGACGAAGCGCAGCTCCATCTGGCAGAGAACAGCGAAAAGCTCGACTCCCGTCTGCTGCTGGTCAAGGATTCCGGCGGAAGCATCGTCGGAATGATCACCACCACCGACCTCTTCATGAAACTCTTCCGCAAGGTCGATCCGGCGACGGAACGCACGGCGGAGTGTGAGAGCGTCGCCCTCTGACCGTTCGCTTCCCCGCCGGAGAAAGTCAGCGGCGCGCGACCGCGTCGGCGACCCGGCGGGTAAGCTCGTCGAACCGGAGCGTCGTCCGGCGGTTCGCATCCAGATAAAACCGGATCAGTTCCGCCCGGAGTTCCTCATTCAGCTTCATCGCCGCAAACAGCGTCGCGAGGTCGCGGACGATCTCCCGGGCGAACAGCCGCTCCGGCAGCGGGCAGAAGAAGGCGCTGGTCACGTCGATCCAGAGGAGTTCCGGCGCCGCCTCCCCTTCCTGCTTCCGCCACAACAGATTGTTCGGCAGAAAGCCGCGGTGGGTGCAGTGCGCCTCATGCATCTTCGCCAGATGCCGGAGGTTGCCGCGCAGAAATTCATCGCGCAGCTCGCTCTCCCGTTCGGCGGCGCCGCCGGGGAGGAATGCGCGCCCGTCCCGGAACCCCTCCGCGAATTCCGTCACCAGGAAGGAGCGCCGCAGAATCCGGCCGTCGCGGAAATCGCCGCAACCGAGCAGACGCGCCACCGGGATGCCGATCGCCGCAAGGCCGCGGTAGTTGGCCGCCTCCCGGGCGTTTTTCGAATAGTGAACCGCGTAAAAGAGCGGCCGGGAGCTGTAGCTGCACTTGTAGATGACCGTCTTCGGCCCCGCCGGAGTTTCCATCCGGCACTTCCAGACCTCCTTGTGGCGGGTCTTCCAGATGCACTCCGCACCGTCAAGGCCGCCCGGGGAAAGGATCTGCTCCAGCGCCGTCTCAAATTCCGGCGCCGCCCAGCGCCAGGAGCCGGAAAGTTTCGCCCCCATCTCATGCAGCATATTGCGCTTCGCCTCCCGGTAGAGCCGCCGGGTTCCGTCAAAATCGTTCACATCAGGCCTCATCGTTGCATCGTGTTTTCCGCGGGATAATTTACCACCGCCGCCGGGAAAATACAACCGGGCCGCCTGCGGAACCCCTCTTCCCGAAGCAAAAAAGTTCCGTTCCCGTCAAGTTCCGGTTGACAAACCGCGCTTCCCACGGTATGTTACACCCCATGAAACGAAAACTCGCCATCTGCACCCGCTATTCCCGGCAGGGGGCCTCCAGCCGCCTGCGCTATTACCTCTACGCCCCGGCGTTGAAGGCGGCGGGCTTTGAAACGGAGTTCCACCCGTTCTTCGGGGGGCGCTACCTGCGGAATCTCTACTCCGGCGGCGGCAAATCGCACCTGCTCGCCGGAGCCGCGCTGGCGAAACGGCTGGCGCTCGCCCCCCTCCTCCCGGAGCGGCTGCTGATCGAATACGAACTGCTGCCGGAGCTGTCGTATTCCGTGGAATCTTTGTTGCTCGGCCGTCGCCGGTACGTGCTCAATTTCGACGACAACGTCTGGGAGAAATATGCCGCGCGTCCCCGCCTCGCCGGGAAATATGACGCGCTCTGCCGCCATGCGGCGGGGGTGATCGCCGCCAACGACTTTCTGCTCGAACGGATCCGGCCGCTCAACGCCAACACGATCAAAATTCCCACCGTGGTCGATCAGCAGGAATACGTTCCGACGACGGAGAAGTTCCCCCGTTTCACCGTCGTGTGGATCGGCACTCCGGTCACCTACGCCTTTCTGGAACAGCAAGCGGAAACGCTCCGGGCCATGGCCCGGGCGGTTGAATTCGAACTTCTGGTCGTCGCAGGCAGACAGCTGGAGGCGCGGGCAATTCCGGGCGTGCCGATGCGCTTTGTCGACTGGAGCACCGAAACCGAAGCGGAACTCCTCGCCCGCAGCCACGCCGGCATCATGCCGCTGCCGGAAGAGGATCCCTTCGCCCGCGGCAAATCGGCCTTCAAACTGATCCAGTACCGTGCGGCGGGGATTCCGGCCATCGCCAGCCCGGTCGGGGAAAACCGCACGATGATCGTCCCGGGGGAAACCGGGTTTCTCGCCCGCACTCCGGAGGAGTGGGTTTCCGCCCTGCGCACCCTGCACGACGACGAAGGTGCACGGCTCCGCATGGGGCGCCGCGCCCGCGAACTCGCCGCAGAGTGCTCCCTCCAGAAATACGCGCCCGTTCTGACCGCGTTTCTGGAGAAGACGCTCGGTTGAGCGGCTCTGCTACTTCCCGTTCCCGGCTTCGAATCCGGCAAGTTTTTCCGCCAGTTCAAACAACCCCAGGAAGGTGTAGTTCGGGCGGTAGGAGAAGCGTTTCAGATCCTCCGGAGCGGTCACGCCGCTGAAGAGCAGCGCGGTGTCGATCTCCGCTTCAACGCCGGCGAGGATGTCGGTATCCATCCGGTCGCCGATGATCATCGCCTCGCCGGGATCGACGTCGAGTCGCCCGACGGCGCGGCGCATCATCACCGGGTTGGGTTTGCCGACAAAATAGGCCTTCATCCCGGTCGCCAGTTCAAT
The DNA here is from genome assembly GCA_900551245.1 of uncultured bacterium. Classification (GTDB taxonomy): domain Bacteria; phylum Verrucomicrobiota; class Lentisphaeria; order Victivallales; family Victivallaceae; genus Victivallis. The sequence continues at coordinate 56,118 of URVC01000006.1, forward strand.
CGGGGCGATCAGCGCGCCGTTGCCGGGCACGATTCCCGCCTCGGTCGGCCCGGTCAAATCCGGACAGGTGCCGATCAGCTTCGCCCCCTTCTGAATCAGGAAAACCGCCTTCTCAATCCGCTCGTAGCTGTAGGAGCGGGTCTCGCCGAAGACGATGTAATCCGGATCGGTGTCGTTCATCGAAATGCCGCGTTCGTAGAGCGCGTTGTACAACCCCGCTTCGCCGATGACGTAGGCGGTGCATCCGGGGTGCTGCCGCGAAAGAAATTCGGCGGTGGCGAGCGCGCTGGTGTAGAAGCGGTTCTCCGGCAGATCGATCCCCATGCGAATCAGTTTTTCCCGCAGTTCGCGCGGGGTGCGTTCGCTCGCGTTGGTCAGAAAGATGAATTTCTTGTTGTGCCGGGTCATCCAGTCGACGAACTCCTTCGCCCCCGGCAGCAGCTGGTTTCCGTGGTAGACGACGCCATCCATATCGAGAATGAAGGCGGACTTGTTGAAAATCTTATCCATGAAATGCTCCTCTCTTTCCGTGGAGGATAATATATCATGCCCCGGCGGCCATTTCCACTCAGGAATGTCCTCCGCACCGCTCCCGGCAGAAAAAACGGGCGCCCGGCAATCATTCCGGACGCCCGCTTTGCGGAATCCCCGTTACTTCTTTCGCGAGAAGATATCCTTGAACTGGTCGATTCCGCTCTTGATCTCCTGTGAAAGCCCTTCGCCGCTCTTCTGAAGGGAACTGCCCAGATCCTTCAGGTAGTCGGTCGCGGCGACCGCTTTGGAGATGGAGACAATCAGCTGAGCATAGAGTTCCTGAAAGGTCTCTCCCATCGTCTTCCCCTCGCCGACATCGGTCATCTCGATGGGCGGGAGCGGAATATCCGCCGTGGTCTTGAGCACATTCGACGAGAGCGAGACCCGGCTGTCGGAAACCTGGAAGAGACGGATCACCAGCTGTTTTTCGGAAGCGCTCTCCGCCTCCTCCGCCTCGGCCGGCGTCTGCTCTTCCGCCGGCTCCGCATCGCCGGTTCCGGCGAACTGCTCGACGTTCTCCTGAATATCGGTGAGATTGCTGGAACCGTCAAGACGCATCTCGAAATCCACCCGCATGCCGGAGACGCTCACTTCGAAAATCTCGATTTTCGAGGAAAAAATCGAACCGGGATTCAGGCGGACCACCACCTTTTCCACCCGGAACGCTTCCGGATTCTGATACCCTTCCGGATTTCCCACCCGGAAACCGGTAATTTCCGCACTTCCGCCGAAGAGCGAGCTGGAAAACGCGTCCAGTTCCACCTTCGTCCCGGTCACCATCGAGCCGACCCGGGTCACCGCCTGTTTCACGATGACATCCCGGCAGATCAGCGCAACAGCCAGCACCACCACCAGCCCGATCAGAAAGATGCCGAGCCATTTGAACAGCCGCTTCCGGCGGCGCGGCTTCCGCTCCCCGTTTTCTTCCGCAGGAGTGTTCGATTCCGGTGCGGCAACGGCGCTCTCCTGTTCTTCCGGAACGGCCGCGTTCTCGATTCCCTCATTTTCCTTCATACTACTTCACTCCATATTTTGCCGCCATCTTCGCGAGAGCGGCCTGTTGTTTTTCGCTGAAGCGACGCCCGGCGGCGTACTGCTTGGCCAGTGATTCGTAAAATGCTTTGTCGTCGTAGGTGAACCGGCCCCGTTTCACCGGTTCCGCCCACTGCGTCACCGCTTTCAACCCCTCCAGCAGACGTTCCGTCTCGGGAGAGGCGACGGGAGCGGCGGCCGCCTCTCCGGCAACAGCGCCCTCCCCCGCGGCCGGAGCCTCAGCCGCCCCGGTTCCGAGAAGCCGGTCGACCAGCGCCGGATCGGTGAGCTCCCCGTGGTACTTCTGCGCCATCTTGCGCAGAGCGCCGAGCTGTTTTTCGGAAAGCGCACGCCCGGAAAGCGCCTGTTTCCGCAGCGAGTCGAAGAATTTCCTGTCGTCGTAACTGAACCGGCCCCGTTTGGTCACCGGCTCGAAATTCACCTTGTCGAATGCGGCGAACAGCGCAGGATACTCCGCCGACGCACAAGCCGCCTCGGCACGATCCCGCTTCTCCTCGCGTTCGGCCCGGAGAACCACCGCCGCCTCCACCGCGCTCCGCAACTTCTCCGGCAATGCGTTCAACCCGGCTTCGAGCTGGCTGGCATATTTCGCCGCCAGGCTGATCAGCGCCTGGTACTGCCGGGCGGTGATTTTGCCGTCGGCATCGAACTTCTCCCGCAGAGAACGGCAGAATTTGCCATCGTCGTAGGTGCGTTTCCCCACCTTCTGCGCCGCCTCGAACGTGACGTGATCGAAGAGCGACAACAGCGCCTCCGCCTCGTCCGCCGGCGGCAGGTCGCTGTTCTTCGCCGCCTCCAGCCACGGAACGAACTGCGCGTAAAAGTCCGCCATCATGTCGGTCCAGCCGACCTTGCCCTCCTCGACCTCGTCGAGCTGCTGCTCCATCCGGGCGGTGAAGCCGATGTCGAAGAGCGCCGGGAGTTTCTCCACCAGAAAATCACAGACCGAAAATCCCAGTTCCGTCGGCACCAGCTTGCCCTGCTCGCGCGACACATATTTGCGGTCCTGAATCGTGCGCAGAATGGTCGCATAGGTCGAAGGACGGCCGATACCGTTCTCCTCAAGCTCCTTGATGAGAGCCGCCTCCGAGTAGCGCGGCGGCGGCTCGGTAAACTTCTGCTCCTTCTCCACATCGTGAATCGTCAGCGGCTGAGTCTCCCGCAGTTTCCCCAGCACCTCCGCCTCGCGCGTCTCATCCTTCCGTTTGGAGACCTCCTCGTACACCTTCGAAAACCCCGGGAACACCGGCACCGTCGCCGTCGCCCGGAAGGTGTAGTTCCGCGCATCCGCCCCGGCGATACCGACATCCACCGTCGTCAGGTTCTGAACCGCCGGCGTCATCTGACTGGCGACGAACCGGCGCCAGATCAGCGAATAGAGTTTGAGCTGCATCGGGTCGAGATAGGGGGCCATCGCCTCCGGAGTCCGCCGCACGTCGGTCGGCCGGATCGCCTCGTGCGCCTCCTGCGCGGCCGCCTTGTTCTTGTAATAGTTGAACTTCTGCGGGGCGAAGGCTTCGCCGTAGTTTTCCCGGATGAACGCCGCCGCCGCAATCTGCGCCTCGCGGGCGATGGTCACCGAGTCGGTACGCATATAGGTGATGAGACCGACCGCACCGCCTTCGCCGATGTCCATGCCCTCGTACAGCTGTTGCGCATAGCGCATCGTGTTGGTCGCCGAGTAGTGCAGCGAAACGTTCGCCGCCTGCTGCAGCGTGCTGGTGGTGAACGGCGCCGGCGCAAAGCGGCGGCGTTCGCTCACCGTCACCGAAGAGACCTGCGGCACGTCGCCGTGCAGAACTGCCTCCAGCAGTTTCGCGGCATCCTCTCCGGAGCCGATCCGGAACTCCTTCGCATCGATCTTGAAGAGCCGCGCGGAAAATTTCTCGCCGGATTCCGTCTGGAACACCGCGGAGAAGACCCAGTACTCCTCCGGCGTGAACGCGCCGATCGCCCGTTCCCGCTCGACCACCAGCCGCAACGCGACCGACTGGACCCGTCCGGCACTGCTGCCCTTTTCCACCCGCGACCAGAGCAGCGGACTCACCTGATAGCCGACGATGCGGTCCAGCACCCGGCGGGCCTGCTGGGCATCGACCAGATTGCGGTTGATCTCCCCCTTCTCCTGGAGCGCCCGCTCGATTGCACCGCGGGTGATCTCGTGGAAGCTCACCCGATAGAACGGCGCCTTGGTGCTCTTGTCGAGCACCTCCTCCAGATGCCAGGCGATCGCCTCTCCTTCGCGGTCAGGGTCGGGGGCGAGGTAAATTTCATCGGCCTTCTTCGCCGCGGCGCGCAGGTCGCGAACCACCGCCTTGCTCCGTGCGGTATCGACATACTGCGGCGCAAAGCCGTGTGCGATATCGATGCCGAACTCCCGCTCCGGCAGGTCGCGAATGTGCCCCATCGAGGCCATGATCGCATACTCTTTCCCCAGCATCCGCCCGATGGTGCGGGCCTTGGTCGGGGACTCCACTATCAACAACTTGGACATTCTGTATCACTCCCGGGAACTGACTCCCCTCCTGAAACATTCACAACGCGCTTCTCGCGCGCGTACGCACATACATAGGAATACTCTAGCGCCGAAATGCCTGCCTTGTCAAGTCCCATCCGCTTTTTTTTGCCAATTATCATTCGCACACGGGAAAATCCGTGCTATATTATTCGAGACAGAACAGGAGGAGAACGCAATGAATCCAACCGCAGACATCGGAGTGATCGGGCTGGCCGTCATGGGCGAAAATCTCGCGCTCAACTTTGCGAGCCGCAACTTCACCACCGCCGTATACAACCGTACCACCGCCAGAGTCGACGCCTTCATGGCGGAGCGTGCCGCAGGGAAACCGCTGATCGGCTGCCGTTCGATCGAGGCGTTTGCCGCCGCACTGAAACGCCCCCGCAAAATCCTGCTGATGGTCAAGGCGGGCGAAGCGGTCGACGCCTGCATCTCCTCCCTGCTGCCGGTGCTCGAACCGGGCGACATCGTGATGGATGGCGGCAACAGCTTCTACGCCGACACCGTGCGCCGGGAAAAAGAGCTGGCAAAAGCCGGCATCCGCTATCTCGGCGTCGGCATCTCCGGCGGCGAAGAGGGCGCCCTCCACGGCCCCTCGCTGATGCCCGGCGGCGACGCCTCCGCCTGGCCGGAGGTGGAGCCGATGTTGAAGGCGATCGCCGCGAAAGTGGACGGCAACACCCCCTGCTGCGAATGGATCGGGCCCGGCGGTTCCGGCCACTACGTTAAAATGGTGCACAACGGAATCGAATACGCCGACATGCAGCTCATCGCCGAAACCTACGGGTATCTGCGCGACCGGCTCCATCTGGATGCTGAAAAAATTCAGGCGGTCTTCGAAGCGTGGCGGCGCGGCCCGCTCGCCGGCTACCTCATCGACATCACCGCGGAGATTCTGAAGGTCCGCGACGCCGGAAGCGGCAAACTGCTGCTCGACCTGATCCTGGACGCCCCCGGGCAGAAGGGCACCGGCCGCTGGACCAGCGAGACCGCGCTGGAAACCGGCACGCCGGTGCCGACGCTCACCCAGGCGGTCTACCAGCGGAACCTGGATGCGGCCAAGGAGCTCCGGCAGACCGGCAGCCGCCTCCTTGCCCCCCCGGAAGAGGCGGAACCCTACCCGGAAGAGGAACAGGAAGAGGTCATCGACGCTCTGGAATCGGCCCTGTACTGTTCGAAAATCTGCGCCTACGCGCAGGGATTCGAACTGCTCAAGGCGGCGGAACAGCGGTTCAACTGGCCGCTCCACTACGGCGAAATCGCCCTGCTCTGGCGCGGCGGCTGCATCATTCGCGCCGATTTCCTCGGGGAGATCAAAAAAGCCTACGACCGCAATCCGGAGCTGGAAAATCTGATGTTCGACGACTACTTCCGCACCGAACTCGACAACGGCCAGGAGGGGTGGCGGCTCATCGCCGCCGATGCGCTGCTCTCCGGCGTGGCCATGCCGGCCATGTTTTCGGCGGTCGGGTATTACGACAGCCGCCGACGCGCGGATTCCCCGAGCAACCTCATCCAGGCGCAGCGCGACTTCTTCGGCGCGCACACCTTTGAACGCAAAGACCGCCCGCGGGGCGAATTCTTCCACCACGAATGGAACCAACCGGGAGCTGAATTATGAGATCGATGCTGTTGACCACCCTCGCCTTCTCCGCCGCGCTGGCATTTCTCGCCGGCTGCGCCACTGCGGAGCCGGAGATGGAATCCCCCGCCGACATCACCGTCGCCGAACTGGAGACGAAGATGCGCCATGCGATGGATCCCGACGGCCGCTACGCCAAAGCCAAAACCTTCATCCAGCGTCAGATCGTTCTGACCGAACGGTTTCTCGATGACCCGGAAGAACAGGTTGCCGAAGTAAAATTCGAGCGCCCCGACAACTTCCGCCTCACCACGCTGGAAGACAACGTCCCGGTCACCGGCCTGATCGTCAACGGCAAAAACGGCTGGGTGGTGGATTATTCCGGGAAAAAGATCACCGAACTCACCCCGGAACAGCTCGACCAGCTGAAGGTGCTCTCGGGGACCTCCAATCCGGATAACTCGCTCACCCGCGCTCTCCGCGACATCCGCCTCACCCTCTGCCGTGTCGGGGAGCAGGAGTATTACAAGGTGACCGGCCTGAGCCAAAATGGCGGGAATCCGGTCGAAATCTACATCGACAAAAATGATTTTCTCATCCGCCGGATCAAAGCGGTGTTCCAGATCGGGTCGCGGTCACTTCGCTACGATTCGACCATCCAGCGCTATTCCCTCTACGAGGGGGTGATGATTCCGGCGGAGACCACCGTCGTCCAGAATGGCTTGAAACAGACGACACGGGTGGTTTACTACAAGCTGGATGCAGTGATTCCGGCATCGGATTTCCGCCCGCCGGTACTCTGAGCGGAAATCCCTGCCCGACGCCGTTTCCTCCTGCTGGAGAAACGGCGTTTTTTCTACCGGTGAATGTCGACCACCTTGCCGTCGAAGAGATCGACGATCTCGTGGATGAGCGGATCCTGCAGCGCCTCCACCAGCGCCTGCGGCTGATCGTTGGCGATGCTGTGACGATGTTTGCGTCCGCCGGGAGCGGTCCGGGATTCCGCGATCTCCGGCGCAGGAGACGGCGACACGAGGGCCGACGCATCGGAAGGAATCTCCGGATATGAGCTGCCGGCCCCGGCACCATCTGCCGCGGGCTCCGCGGGAATCTCCGGATACGGGCTGGATTGTTCCGGCTCCCCCTCTTCGGGAATCGGTTCCGGCGCAACCTCCGGCTCCGCGGGGATCTCCGGATACGAGCCGGTTTGTTCCGGCTTCTTCTCGTCGGCAACCGGCGCAGCTTCCGGTTCCGGCGCAACTTCCGGCTCCGCGGGGATCTCCGGATACGAGCCGGTTTGTTCCGGCTTCTTCCCGTCGGGAACTGACGCAGCTTCCGGTTCCGGCGCAACTTCCGGCTCTGCGGGAATCTCCGGATACGGGCCGGATTGTTCCGGCTTCTTCTCATCGGCAACTGGCGCAACATCCGGCTCCGGCGCAACTTCCGGCTGGGGGGCCGGCTTCGCCTTTTCCTCTTCCGCGGGCGCTGTCTGCGGCACCTTCTCTTCGGCAACCCGTTCCGAGACAGACGGCAGCGGCTCAATGGAGGGAGCCGCAACCGGCACTTTTCCCGCCGGGAGCTGATCGAGAAACTTGAGTTCACCGGCAGTGCGAAGCTGATTCAGCCGCGCCAGCAGGTCGTCAATCCGCACCGCGTGCGCCTCGCGCATCGCCTTGAGCAAAATCGTCTCCAGATAGACCTGTTTGTTCAGAGCGTCGTGCAGAATGCGCCCCACCGGAGCAATGGTTTCAAGCAGAATCTGGATGGTATCCGGCTTGACCAGCGCCCCGAGGCGGCGAAACCGTTCGATCATCTCCGGGCTCTCATCGAGCAGTTCGCCCGGGTCGCGCAGAATCGTACAGAGCTGTACCGCGCGCACCGCGCTTAAGAGATCGTCGAACAGCGTCTCCAGATTTTTCCCCTTCTTCGACAACCGGGCGATGATGGAAACCACTTCGCCGGGCTGATTCCGGAGCATCGCCACCAGCAACGCATCCAGATCGGCATGGTCGGTCAGACCGAAGAGCGACAGCACCTGTTCGCCGGTGATGGTCGAGCCATCCCCCTGCGAGAAAAAGGCGATCATCTGGTCGAGCAGTGACTGCGCATCGCGCATTCCGCCTTCGGCCGCCCGCGCAATCGCGTTGATCGCGCCGTCGTTGATCCCCACTTTTTCGGTCTCGCAGATCAGCTTCAGCCGCTCGGCGATCAACCGGGTCGGAATCGGAAGAAGATCGAAACGCTGACAGCGGGAGATGATCGTCGGCAGCACCTGGTGCACTTCGGTGGTCGCGAAGATGAATTTGACATGCGGCGGCGGTTCTTCCACCGTCTTGAGCAGGACGTTCCACGCCTGCTTCGAAAGCATATGGACTTCGTCGATGATGTAGATCTTGTAGCGGCCGTTGACCGGCTGGGTGAGCACATCCTCGGCGAGTTCGCGCATATCGCCGGTGGTGTTGCGGCTGGCGGCGTCCACCTCCAGCACATCAAGGTTGCGCTCCTCGGCAATCGCCCGGCAGGATTCACACCGGCAGCACGGCTCCCCCTGCTGCGGATCGAGACAGTTCATCGCCTTGGCGAAAATACGCGCGAGTGTGGTCTTGCCGACGCCCCGCGGCCCGACGAAGAGGTAGGCGTGCGCAGTCCGGTCGCTGAGAATTTCATTGCGCAGTGTCCGAACCACATGTTCCTGCCCGACCACGTCGGAGAATCGCTGCGGACGCCATTTGCGGGCGATGACCTGATATTCGCTCATGAACGGGCCCCTTCCCGCGCGGCTTCGACCGCCTGGCGCTGAATTTCGAAAATCTGCCGCAGTCCGTGTTCGGCAAGGTCGAGCAGTTCATTGAGCTGCGCCCGCGAGAAGGGCTCCCCCTCGGCGGTGCCCTGCACCTCGACCAGCTTCCCGGAAGCGGTCATCACCACATTCATATCCACCTCGGCCCGGGAATCCTCGGCGTAGCAGAGATCGAGCACCGGAACGCCGTCGACAATGCCGACGCTGACCGCGGCGACGCTCTCACGGAACGGATTCTCGGGGAAAACGCTCCCCGCCCCGCGTTTCCCGGCCAGAGCCAGCGCCACCGCCGCCCCGGTGATTCCGGCACAGCGGGTGCCGCCGTCGGCGTCGATCACGTCGCAGTCGAGCGAAACGGTGTTCTCCCCGACCTTCAGGAGGTCGACCGACATGCGAAGCGAACGGCCGATCAGCCGCTGAATCTCCACCGTGCGCCCGCCCTGCTTGCCCGCGCTCGCCTCGCGGCGCATCCGCTCGTGCGTGGAGGCAGGCAGCATTCCATACTCGCAGGTGACCCAGCCGCCGGGAACCTTCTGCGCCTTCATCCACGGCGGAACCTTGGCGTCGACGCTGGCGGCACAGACCACCCGGGTGTTGCCGCAGGAGATCAGTACCGAAGCGAGCGGGTGCGAAAGATAGTCCGGGGTGATGATGATCGGCCGGAGCTCATCCGGCGCACGTCCGTCGATACGGGTCATAAAAAAATCCTCCCTGCCACTGCGGCCCGGCTCTGCCGGGATAAAAAAAGAGTCGCCCGGCCAGATGACCCGTGGCCTGTCAAAAAATCGCGTAGAGCTGCTTGGTTCCCCACCTGACTCGGTTGGCACTTTTGACAACGCACGGGGTCCGGCCCGGCGACAACTGTTGATTCGATTGTCTTCTTACAGTACTCTATTTTTTGAAAAATTCAAGCAGCAAACCGAGTTCTTTGCGCAAATTTTTCCGCTCCACCACGCGGTCGATCAATCCCTTTTCCAGCAGAAACTCCGCCGTCTGAAAACCTTCCGGCAGTTTCGAATTGGTCGTCTCCTGAATCACCCGCGGACCGGCAAAGCCGATCATCGCACCCGGTTCGGCGATGATCACGTCGCCCACCGCCGCAAACGAGGCGGTCACACCGCCGTAGGTCGGGTTGGTCAGAATCGCAAAGTAGGGCAGCCCCGCTTCCGCATGACGCTCGAGAACCGCGCAGGTCTTCGGCATCTGCATCAAGCTGAGGATCCCCTCCTGCATGCGCGCGCCGCCGGACGCGGTCACGATCACCACCGGCAGTTTCTCCGCCGTGGCCCGCTCGACCATCCGGGCGATCTTTTCGCCGACCACCGAGCCCATCGAGGCGCCCATAAAGCGGAAATCCATCACGCCGAGCATATAGGGATGTCCGTCGAGCCGGGCGGAACCGCAGACGATCGCGTCGTTGAGCGAGGTTTTCTTCACATTCTCCTCCAGCCGGGCGCTGTAGGGCTTCGAATCGGTGAACCCGAGCGAGTCGATCGACTTGAGGCCGCGATCCATCTCAACGAAGCTGTCCGGATCGGTGAGCGAAACAATCCGGGCATGCGCGCTCATCGGCAGATGGCAGTTGCAGTACCAGCAGACCAGAAGATTGTCATGAAGCCGGTCGGTATAGAGCGTCTGGCCGCAGTTCTTGCACTTGACCCACGAACCATCCGGGATCACCATTTTGCGCTCACCGCTGGTCGGCATGCGCAACGTCGAATATTTCCCGCTGCTGAACAAAGACATAAAAAACGTAACTCCCGTTAACCGCGATTGAATCCGTCGGCCTTGACTCTCTCCGCCGACACCAGTTCCAGATGCAATATCCAATTGTTTAATATACTCTTTGTCCGAAAAAATTCAATTGCTTTTCTGCAATATTCCTGGGATTTGCTCCGGCGGCAGGGTGCGTTTCCTCTCCTCAACCGATGAGCGACGTGCCGATTCCCAGCAGTGAACCGAGCTGGAAGACGACCAGAGTGACAAGGTAGGCGAGCGCAAACAACCCGCCCGCTTCCGCCACCGCCATCTTCCAGGAGTTCATCTCGCGCCGGATGATCGCCAGCGTCGCCAGACACGGTACCGACAGGAGGCAGAAGAGCATGATGCAGAACGCCTGCAGCGGCGTGTAGTTCCGGACCAGCTGTTCCCGGAGCGGCACCGACTCCTCATCCGCCTCCCCCTCCGCATAGAGGATGCCGAGCTGCGAGACGAACACCTCCTTCGCCGCCAGCGCGCCGATACAGGCGGTGGTCAGCTTCCAGTCGAATCCGATGGGGCGGAAGAACGGTTCCAGCGCATGTCCGACCCGGCCGGAGATGGTGTACTCCATCTGTTCGGCCAGCCGGGCATTCTCCAGCGCGGCGGCCGACTCGGCATCGTGGTTCTTCTGCGCCAATTCGATTGCGGCGTCGTAGTTCCGGGAAAACTCCCGCTTCTCCGGCCAGGTGTTGCAGAAGTAGAGGATGAGGCTGGTCAGAAGAATGATCGAGCCCGCCTTCCGCACATACATCTTCCCGCGATCCCACATGTGCAGAAGCAGACTGCGCAACGTCGGCATCCGGTAGGGCGGCAGTTCCATGAGATAGATCTCCCCCTCCCCCCGGAAGAGCGTCGACTTCATCAACCGCGCCGCAACGAGCGCAATCACCACGCCGATCAGGTAGATCAGCCACATGACGAACGCCTGGTACTTCGCGGCGAAGAAGGCCGGCACGATCAACGCATAGATCGGCAGCCGCGCCCCGCAGCTCATCAGCGGCAGTACCATGATCGTGGTCTTGCGGTCCCGTTCGGACTCGATGCAGCGGGTCGCCATGATCGCCGGAACCGTACAGCCGAAACCGAGCACCAGCGGCACAAAGGAGCGCCCCTGCAGCCCGAACCGGCGCATCACGCCATCCATCACGAACGCCGCCCGCGCCATGTATCCGGAATCCTCCAGAATCGCAATCGCAAAGAAGAGAAAGAGAATGTTCGGCAGAAAGACCAGCACCCCGCCGACGCCGGCAATCACCCCGTCGGTGAGCAGGGAGCGCAGATAGGGGAACGCCGATTCCGGCCAGATGCTCTTCACCGCGTCGGAAAGCATGGCAAATCCATCTTCGATGTATCCCATCAGAGGATCGGCGCAGGTAAAGGTGAACCAGAAGGTGAGGTAGATGATCAGAAAAAAGAGCGGCAGACCGAAATATTTGTTGGTCATCACCACATCGATCCGGTCGGAAATTTCGCGCCGCCGCTCGCTGGTTGCGGAAATCGCCTCACGGCAGGCGCCCGCCAGCATCGCATAACGGCGGTCGGCCAGAAAGGTGTCGGTGTCGATCGCGTGTTTTTGCCGGAGATGACGGATCTGCGTTTCCACTTCGTCGCGGACGGGGGCGAACTCCTCCATCCGTCCGACGCAGGAATCGTGTTCGAGCAGTTTGACCGCGAAGAAGCGGGAGGGAATGTGGCGGTAACGCTCCACGCCGAGCGCGTCGATCCGGGCGGCGACCGCGGCCAGCGCCTGATCGATATCCTGCCCGTAGGAGAGCCGCGGAGAACCGTGCTCATCGAGTTTCGTCAGCGTGTCTGCAAGTTTTTCCAGCAGGAGCGTCACTCCGCCGGAGCGGTTGCCGACCGTCCGGACGATGGGCGAACCGAAAAAGGCTTCCAGCTTCGGAATGTCGAACTTCATCCCCTTCTTCTCCGCATCGTCGCTCATGTTGAAGACGAGCAGCATCGGGATGTGCAACTCAGCCAGCTGGGTGGTGAGGTAGAGACTGCGCCGGGGAATCGTGCTGTCGATCACGTTCACAATGAGATCGATTCCCGGCCGGGTCAGTTCCTGAAACACCACCTCCTCTTCGGGCGAACCGGAGGAGAGCGAATAGACGCCGGGCAGGTCGATCAGTTTGATTTTCATGCCGTTGAGGAAAAAACTGCCCGACTTGCTCTCCACCGTCACGCCAGGGTAGTTGCCGACATGCTGGCGCGCGCCGGTGAGCGCGTTGAAGATGCAGGTTTTGCCGCAGTTGGGATTTCCGGCCAGGGCGATGGTGAACTCCTGTTTCATCGTGCGGCGTCCTTTTCTTTCATCATGATGCAGGCGGCGTCATCGCGGTGGAGCGCCATGCTGGTATCCATCACCCGGATGCGGAGCAGACCGCCGAAGGGAGCGTGAGCCTCCATCAGCAGCTCCACGCCGGGAATCAGGCCGACGTCGGCGAACTTCCTTCGCCCGCGCCACTCCGGCAGCACGCGTAGAATGGTGGCGGTGGTTCCGACCGGCAGATCCGCCAGGGTCATCGGCCGCGTACCGGTGCGGTACTCCCGAAGCTTCCCCGGGGCGGAACCGCATCCGCAGGAACACTTCTTCGATTCAGACATGTTTCACTCTCCTGTTTCGGAATTGACAATCATTTTATCCGGAACGGATTGCGTTCCGGCAAGCGTCTCGTGCAGATGATGGCGCAGCGCCGCACAATCCGGCCGGGACTCAATCGCCAGGGTCAGAGTCCGGACGGCCTGAACCGCCCGCTCATCCACTTCATGTTCGATCCGGCAGGCCAGCCGGTTGGCCGCCCCGGGCGGCAGCAGCAGAATGTGCTGAAAAAAATGGCGCAGGATCCCGTGTTTTTTCAACACATCCTCCGCCAGGCGCCGCCCCAATGGCGTCAGCAGTACCGGCATGTTCGGCTCGTAATCCAGACAGCCGCGGGCGGCAAGCTGTTTCAGCGCACTGGTCACCGACGGCATTTTCACATTGAGCCGCCGGGCGACATCCCGCGCATGGGCATGGCCATGCTCCTCGATCAAAAGGGCGATGGTCTCAAGATAATCCTCCATGTGCGAGCTCATCGGTTCGTTCGACATGATTTCTCCCTTAAAAATTAGAATAAGCTAATTTTGTACTCAAAAAAAATTCCGCCATCGCAGATTGACAAAACTAATATAGCCGCAAAACGGAAATTTTCAATTAGCTAAATCTAATATTGTGGCTTTTTCTTCTTTCTCTGTCAAACTCCAGTTCTCCGGAATATTCCGGGATGGATAGGAGGGCCGCCCCCATTGCCGTCAGAGGTTCCGGTAGGAATTGAGCGAGCCGGGCCCTCTTTCTGCGAAGGAAAGACTCCGGCAATCCGTTTCCATCGCAGAATGCAGAAACCGCCCCGCTCACGGCTCCAGTGCTCCAGACTCCACATCTGCCTTGCCGGATTGACAATCCATTCGTAATAGTGGGGACGCCGGCAATCCGGACGCATGAACAACTCCAGAGAATCGGCTTCATGCATTTTTCGCCCGGAATTCCTCGCCGCACCGTTGAAAGAGATGATCTCAGAATCGCAAAAATATCCTGCTGCATAAAATCTGTCATCATACCAGCCGACGAGCCAGAACGAGCCATTCTCCGCCACCTTTTGCATGGAATCCAACGGATACTCTCCGGAGAAGCGAAAGGCCGCCGCGACTTCATCTGCGGAGAGAACGCCGTCGATGACAGGCGCCTTTTTCAAGCGCGGCACCTCCAGGGTACGGCGAGGTTCCCGCCAGTGAAGGCCGCGTTGAATTCTGGCGTGATATTCGGCCAGAACTTTGATCGCAGCCGCTTCATCCCCGGGAACCTTTCCCCGCAACACCTCCTGTTCACGCCGGCACTGCCAGAGCCAGTTGCCGGCAAATTCGGCCGGAGTTCCCCGGCATCTGCGCCACCAGAACTCCGTATCGAGCATCTGCCGCGCCGCACATTCTTCACGGGTCACACCGAGCAGATCATGATAGCGGAAGGGAAGAATGTAGTAGCGCATGGCGTGAATTCCCGCGGGAGAGAGCGCGCTGCCCCTCCAGCTGGTTTCCGTCAGCCACGGCGCAGACAATGGATTGGGTTTGTGCTCCAATGGCTTTTGCGGCGGGAGCCGACGGCCGACTCCCAGTACCGGTCATGCATGTGAAGCCACGGGCTGGATGCACCTTCCAGCGACTGGTAACAAGATTGCTGCATCTCAAGCACCCGCAGATGGCGATCGTGATTCGGCCAGCGATGCACCCGCCCTTCTTCCCATCGATAGTCGGCAGGGAAGAGCGACGATAGGAACGATGAGGTGCTCCGGTCTCCTGCATGCGCCCCCCATACCAGGAGATCAGCTTCTGCACCTGCGGATGAAAGCCTCACGCTTCGAGCTGGAAAAGCGCGAAGCGCGGGAACTCCGGCAACCGCAGTGAAACACCGCCCGGAACCGGTTCGGCGCTCCCCTCCCCCGCGGCCAGACGCCAGTGCCGCTCCTCCGCTTCGGGGAAGTGCGTGAGAGCGAATTTCCCCGCCTCCGGCGCCCCCAGCTCCCGGAAGGCGATCAGCCAGCCGCCGGTGGAAACCAGTCCGGTCAGCGCCTTCCCGTCCGGCGCCGCGCCGACCGGATAGATTTCGCCGCCCAGAATCGTGTCGCGGTGGCGCCGCCACAGCTCCAGTAGCGGACGAATCCGGCCGCAAATCTCCTCCGGCACCGTCGACGGCGCAAACCAGAGCAGTGGATTGGCGAAGAACGCAATCGCCACCCAGTATTCGACCGGATAGAGGTCCGGCTGCGGCATGCCTTTCTTTTCGTAGAAGGAGCGGCGGATGTCCGACGGGCTCGGAATCTCCACCTGCAGCAGCTGCGGACGCATCACCCGCGCCAGCTGCCAGAGGCTCCGCAGCGTCTTCTCCGGATGGTACCCCAGCCCCCACTCGTGGCAGACGTAGCGGTTCTCGAGGAAAATGTTGCCGTACTCCACCATCCGGAAGTATCCGGGCCGCTGCCCGGCGGTGGTGTCAAGGTTGAAGTAGACCCGCCCGCCGGTCGCCTCGCGCACCGAACGAAGCAGTGCCTCCAGATTGCGCTCCGCCTCGCAGGTGCGGATCTTCACGCCGTCGATCTTGAAGAAGCGGAAGTTCCACCTCCGATGGAAGTCGAGCAGAAATTCCCGGAACTCCTCCCAGTCGCGGAACTCCACGTTGCTCGACGGCGCACACCAGAGCGCCAGCTCCACTCCGGACTGCTCCGCCACCGGCAGAAGACCGGCAAAGGTGCCGTGCAGCCGCTCTTCGGAGATCTTCCAGAACGCCGGGGTCAGATGCTCGTTGACGTTGATCAGCCGCCCCAGCCCCTCCCCCTGCTGCCAGGTGTCGTCGATCTGGTAGCATTCGGCTCCGCAGACGGCGGCGGCGGCGATTTCACAGCGCAGAAACTCCTCGCCGACCAGCTCGCGGAACCGGCCGCACCCCCACGGGTTGACCATCGCCACATGGGTTTCCGGCGCAGTCGGGAACCGCCCCCGCAGGTAGGCTTTGAGGCGGCAGTCGCGCTCGACTTCGTCGGCGGCAAGGATCGTCACACTGCGGCCGGATTCGATCTCCACGCCGGGTGACAGCTCCCACGGCGCCGCATTCCACACGCAGGAGCGGAGCCGCCGGTCACGCACCTCGAAATCGAACTCCGCCCAGTCGCGCCGCTCACTGCTCGGTGAGCTCTCCTGCAGAACCAGCACGCCGGCTCCCGCTCCATTGCGGCACCAAAGCAGATTGCCGCGGAAGAACTCCTCGCCGGGCAACGCCGGGTGATCGAGCAGAAGATCGTCGTGAACATCGGTCCGGGCAACCGGTTCCAGCGAACGCTCCGGCGCGAAGCCGGGCGCGAGCCGGAATCCATCCACCGCGCCGGAACGCTGTTCCACCGGCAGAAAATCGTTGGCGGCACGCATCTCATCGCGGTACGACCAGTAGAGGTTCGGCATCACCCGGCTCAGAATCGCGGCCCGCACACCGACCGCCGGAACTCCCGGATAGAGAAAGTAGGTCAGCCGGAACCGCACCTGCTGAACCGGTTCGAAGAGCGTCACCTCCGCCTCCAGATGGCCCGCCTCCGCCCAGCCTGCCGGAACACACTTCGCCGTAACCTCTTGCCGCTGAAAGACGATGTCGTACGCTCCGGGCGGCGTGATTCCGGCGAACGAGAGGTCGCTGCCCGGCTCCTCCGGGTCGGCGAATTCCAGATCAAGGTCGGTCCGCCGGAATGAAACCGTTTCCGGACAGCCTTTGAAAAAATCGACGGTTCGTGAAACAAGAGAATTCTCCAGCACCAGTCTGCGGCCGTCGAACCGGATGACGGCATCCATAAGTTCGGCAAGGATTTTCTCCGACATCATCTGCTCCTTTTTCGGTGAATCAAACATGAATTTCTCCCAATATACACGCCGCCCGGAGCGATTGCAAGAGTCCGGCGGAGATTTGACTTTTCCCGCCCGGCGTGTATGGTAAAAGGCAAACAAACGAAAGGATACATCATGAAGAAATCGATTCTTTTTCATTCGGCGGCGGCCGCCGCATTCGCCGCATTTCTGCTTCTCCCCGGCTGCGGAACCGGCGGTGACGCCCCGGAGTATCCCCTGAACAACACCAGCTGGGTGCTCGATCTCTACACACTGCCGGAACCACCGGACCCCGCCTCGCGCCCGCTGCGGCCGATCACACTGCTGATCAACGAAGAGAACCGTACCTCCGGCAATGCGGGAGTCAACCGCTACACCGGCAGCGCCACCATCGATCTTGATGCAGGCAAAGTGCAGTTCGGCCCGCAGGCGACCACCCGCATGGCCGGTCCCGGCTTGAAGAGCGAACGCACCTATCTGGATGCGCTCGCCGCCGCCAGATCCTTCCGCATCGACGGCAGAATTCTCACGCTGTTCGGCGAGGACGGTACGCCGCTGGCGAAATTCATCGCGCACACCCCCGACGCGCCCCGCAATCCGCCCTCTTCGCAGAAGTGAGACGGATTCTGATCGTCGGCTGCTGCGGCGCCGGAAAAACCACCCTTGCGAACGAGCTGTCAAAGCGGCTCAATCTGCCGGTCGTCCACCTCGACCGGCTCTGGTGGAATCCCGGCTGGATCGAATCCACTCCGGAGAAGTTCGACGCCCGGCTTGCCGCGGAACTCCTCCGCGAATGCTGGATCATCGACGGGAACTACAAGCGCACCCTCGCCGAGCGGCTGAGGTACGCCGACACCGTTCTCCTCCTCGCCTATTCGCGCACCCGGTGCCTGTGGCAGATCTTCCGGCGGCTCCGTGAATTCCACGGGCGAACCCGCCCGGACCTCGCCGACGGCTGTCCGGAACGGATCGACGGGGAGTTCCTCCGCTTCGTCTGGAACTTCAACCGCCGTGTCCTGCCGGAAGTCCGGCAGATTCTCGCACAGCGCCCCGCCGGATGCACGCTCCGCGAATTCCATACTCCGGCGGAGACGGAACGTTTTCTCTCCTCCCTGCCCCCGGCACGCTGAAACCGGAATACAAAAAGCCCGCCGGAAGGCGGAATCCGAAGAGTTCCACCACTCCGGCGGGCGGGAGGGTCAGCGGTTTTTCTTCAACCCGATGTCGAAGTTGAGCAGCAGCGCAGTGCGCGCCGCGATGTTGTCCAGCCGGTCGGTCACCTGCCGGAGCACGCCGACCAGCGCGATGAAGATCACTCCGGTCTCGGCGGTGCAGTCCCCCTTGCTCAGATGCTCGAGATGGGAATCCTCGAGCTTCGCCGCCTGCCGCCGGATCTCCTCGGCGCGATGGCGGGCGGAGTCGGCCCGTTCCGGAGAAATCTCATCCAGAGCAGCAAGCACATCCTGCGCCATCGCCTCGATCGATGCGAAAAACTGCCGCAGCTCCTTCTCCGGTTTGCGCCCGAACTTCTCATGGAACCCGGCCAGCCGGTCCGCCTGATTGATGACACCCGACGCATAATCGGCGAGCCGCTCCGCATCGTTGGTGCAGTGGAGCAGTACCGGCAGCGCCTGCGCCTCCTGCGAGGAAAGCGTGTGCTGCATCAACGCGGTCAAGTAAGCGGTGATCTCCTCCTGCATCTTGTCTACCTTGTGTTCCCGGCGCGTCCACTCCTCGCGGCGCGCGGTGTCGATCCGCCCCTCGAAGATGCCGTCGGCCATGGTCTTTGAAACCAGATTCCACGCGCCGCGGGTCATCGTGCGGAGCTGGAAGAGCGCCTGCTGCAACGCCACCGGCGGATTTTCCAGCAGATAGGGATCCAGCTTGGTGTACTTCACCTTCTTCTTCCGGACCGGAATCAGCTTTTCGCAGAGGTGCGCCATCTGCGTCACGAAAGGCAGCAGAATCAGCGCGGTCAGCACATTGAACAAGGTGTGCGCGTTGGCGATGTGGCGCGGCACATTCTGCGCCACCGCCGCGAAGGCGTCGCCCGGCGTGATCCAGTCAACCAACTGGAAGAATGCCGGAATGCCGCTTTCCCCCAACGGAACGTAGAAGAAGATCACCATCACCGTCGTGCCGAAGACGTTGAACAGCGTGTGCGCCAGCGCCGCCTGCTTCGCCACCCGGTTCGCCGGAATCGCCGCCAGCTGTGCGGTCACCGTCGTACCGATGTTGGCGCCGAGCACCAGCGGCATCGCGGTGTAGAGGTTGATCAGCCCGCCCGCGCCGAGCGCGATGATGATGCCGGTCGAAGCCGAACTCGACTGAATGATCATCGTCACCACCAGCCCGATCAGGAGCGCCCCCAGCACCGCGCCGAACGGCATCACCCCGTCGACCGGCGTGCAGTCGAACCGTTCGAAGAGCCGGATGACCGACGGGAACGACCCGATCGAGGTGAGTTCTTCACTCATGATCGACATGCCGAAGAAGAGGAAGCCGAATCCGAGCACGGTTTCCCCGATGCCGCGGATGCCGCGCCAGGTGATGAAGTAGAGCAGCAGTCCGGCGATGATCGCAGGCATCGCCAGCGCCCCCACGTCGAAGGAGACGATCTGCGCGGTCACCGTCGTACCGATGTTGGTGCCGAAGATGATTCCGATCGCCTGCGAGAGGTTCAGCAACCCGGCGTTGATGAAGCCGATCACCATCACCGTACTCGCGCTGGAGGATTGAATCACCGCGGTCACACCCGCCCCGGCGAGCAGCGCCACCACCCGGTTGCGGGAGAAGAAGCGCAGAATGCTCTTCATCCGCTCGCCGGCGACCTTCTGCAGACCGTCGCTCATCATCTGCATGCCCCAGACGAAGATCGCCAGCCCGGCAAAGGCATTCAGCATCAGCATCCAGAAGTTCATGCCGAGCACTTCGACCGAAATGCCGCGCGAGAGCAGGCCGCCGTCAGTGTCGGCGGGTTTGACGTCGATCCGGTAGCTTCCGGTACCGCCGTTGAGCATCACGCCGGTACTGGCGACGCCGTTTTCATCGGTTTCCGCCACCGGCGAGGTCAGTTTTGCGGATTTTCCGCCCGCGGGCTGACTGACCAGATCGAAGAAGACCCGCCGCCCCGCCGCCGGACGGCCGTCGGTGCCGTAAAGCTGCACGGAAACCGGTTCCGGAAGCATCGCGCCGGCGGCCCCCTCCTGCCGGTTCCCGCGGACGGAAACACCGGAGATGAAGCGGACCGTCACCGCGCGCTCCTCCGCGCCGACCGGGATGAGCCGAAGGTATTGATCCCCCACCTGCTTCCCCGCCCGGACCGGAATGCGGATGGTTCCGCCGGCGTCGCTCTCAAACTCGCTCTTCTCCAGAACCAGATCGGAATCCTGCTCCGGCACAGCGAGCAGTTTCACCCCCGCCGCCGGACGGCGGCTGCCGCTGCCGCCGAGCAGGCCGCGCTCCTGCGGCCCCTGCAGTTCGATCACCAGCGGTCCGGGGAACATCTCCCCGGGCCGTGCACAGCTCTCCGCGCCCCGCACGACATTGACCCGCTCCACCCGGACCGGGCTCTCGTCGCGACAGCCGGCGGAAAACACTCCCACGAGCGCGGCGGCGAAAAGAATTCCGGCCGCGCGCGTCCTCCAGCAGTTTCTGAAACGTCTCATTTATCGATGATTCACTCCTATTTTGCGATGCCACGCCACCACCATCGGACTGGCCAGAAAGACCGACGAATAGGTTCCGATGACGATGCCCAGCATCATGACTAATACGAAATCGTTGATGACAATGCCGCCGAAGCAGAACATCACCGCCACCACCAGGAAGGTGGTCACGCTGGTGAGCAGCGTCCGGCTGAGCGTCCGATTGATCGCGGCGTCGATCAAAGTGTGAAAGTTTTCTCCCGGGTAAAGTTTCGCATCCTCGCGGATCCGGTCGAAGATCACGATGGTGTCGTTGATCGAATAGCCGATGATCGTCAGCAATGCCGCGACGACCGGCAGCGACAGTTCGCGCCCCATCAGGATGAAGATGCCGAGCGAAACGATCACGTCGTGCACCAGTGCGATGGTGCCCGCCGCCGCGAAGGTAAGTTCAAACCGTAGCGTCACGTAGATGCTCATGCCGATCAAAGCCAGCACAATCGCCAGAACCGAACTCTTCGTCGCCTCCAGCCCGACCAGTCCGCCGACGGTGGTCGCTTCGCCGTTGGCGAGCTTGAGCTGCGGGAACGCCTGCATGAGCATCCGGCTCACCCGGTCGTTCAGGCCGAAGGCGGCCTCCCCTTCCGTCCCCGCCTCCGCCGAACGGTCGCGGATCAGGATCTCCAGCTTGCGATTGTCCCCCGCCGACGGATTCGACTTGTAGCCGACCCGGACGTTGGAGTCGATGGAGGAAAGCACCTTCTCGATCTCTCCGACCGGAACCTGTTCGGCGTAGGAATAGCTCAGCCGGGTGCCGCCGGTGAAGTCGACGCCGAGCATCCGCTCGCCCTTGACCGCAAAGAGCAGAATGCTCCCCGCCACCAGCACGCCGGAGCAGAGAAACGCCCACTTCGCCTGCTTCAGGAACTGAAAATGCGGATGCGAAAAGACGTGGCACATCCGCAGCGTCTTCCAGTGGAAGAAACGGAGCATATAGTCGAAGATCAGCCGGGTCATGAACACCGCAGTGAAGAGACTCGCCAGAAGTCCGATCGCCAGACTTACCGCGAACCCTTTCACCGGCCCGTTGCCGAAGTACATCAGAATCACCGCGCAGAGCAGTGTGGTCAAATTGCCGTCCAGCACGGCGGAGAAGGCCTTTTCATACCCGAGATTGACCGCGCTGGCCAATGTCTTGCCGGCATTCAGCTCCTCGCGGATGCGTTCGAAGACCAGTACGTTGGCGTCGACCGCCATGCCGAGGGTGAGGATGATTCCGGCGATGCCGGGCATGGTCATCGTCGCACCGAACGCGGCCATCGCACCGAGGATGAGCACCACGTTGACCGCCAGCGCCGCCACCGCGATCACCCCCGCCCGGAAGTAGTAGATGCACATGAAAGCCGTGAGCAGCACCATCGCGAGGATTCCGGCGAAGATGCCGTTGTTCACGTTGTCCGCGCCGAGCGACGGAGCGGTGTCGAAGACCGCGTTGACCTTGATCTGGAAGGGGAAACTTCCGCTGGTCAGGGCGTCGGCGATATTCTGGGCCTCCTCGTTGGAGAAACGGCCGGAGATCTCCGCACTGCCGCCGGTGATGCTCCCCTGGATCACCGGAGCACAGTAGAGTTCACCGTCGAGCACGATCGCCAGCCGCCGGCCGATGTTCCGGCTGGTCACTTCGCCGAACCGCTGTGCACCGGCGGAGTTGAAGAGGAGCGAAATCTTGGTCTGACCGAACTGGTCGCGCACCGGGCGCGCCTCGGCGATCGAACGGCCGTCCATCTCAGGCCGCCGGGCGATCAGAAGATATTCGGTCACGGCGCCGCGTTCGTCGCGGGCGGCCATCACCTCGTATCCGGGCGGCGGCATGAACGCTTCCGGATGAGCCGGGTCGTAGCTCCGCATCAGGGTGTCGTTCTCCGGATGAACCAGCCGGAACGCTAGTTTGCAGCTCATCCGGATCAGATCGAGCAGTTTATCCTTCTCGTCGCGCGAGACGATCGGCGCCTTGAGCGAAACCGCCCGGCTGCCGAACGGGGTGATCTCCGACTCGAAGATGTTCTGCGTTTCGAGCCGCTTGCGGAGCGTTTCAATCGCCTGGTCGCGGTAGCGGTTGAATTCGGACTCCATGCGCGCCTCCATCTCGGCGCGGTCCTTCGCACCGCCCTCCGCCGCGAAACCGGCGAGCAGTTCCCGGTCGGGAATCAGCTCCAGCACGAATTCGACGCCGCCGTTGAGGTCGAGTCCGAGGCGGATGGAACCGGCCGCCTCCTTGCGGACCAGCGCGATCACGTCGGCGTTTCCGGCGAGGTCGCTCCCCTTGACCAGCGGCACGAGGTCCACCTTCGCGTTGCCGGCGGCCTCCAGCAGAGCGACCGCCTGGTTGAGATCAGGGCGCTGCTGTTGCAGTTTGCGGGCCTCTTCGACCAGCCCGGCCGCGACCGGGTCGTCGGCGTTTTTCAGTGTTTTACGGAATGTTTCATAAAAATCGCGCGGCGTCAACGGGTGGATCGACAGTGCGAAGATCGCAATCACCGCGACGATGACAAAAGTTCTCAGTTTCAGAAATTTTCCTTCCATGACAGTTGCCTTCTTTGCATGGCGGCGGAGAGAAGCACACGGAAAAGGTGCAATTGGGAATTACTCCGCCTGGATTGTCTACCAGAAGAGACGGCGGCGCAGTTGCGCCCGGCAAGGAGATGCGCGGCAACGGGAACGGCTCCGCATCTTCTGCGAAGCTGTTCAAAGAAGAAAGAAGGAGCGATGATTCCGCCCGGATTTCGCCGCCGCGCTCACGCGCAGGGGCCGGCCCGGGCCTCGATAACGGTTGCCAGCCGCACCGGACAGGGGGAAACCCCTTCGACGACACCGCAGAAACCGGCGCGACGACCGGTGTCGAACCGCAGAAACCGGCAAACCGCCGGGCAATCCCCGCAGAAGCGGGCCGGATGAAGGCGGGACTGGTGCTGCGAACGCAGCTGAAGCCCGGCCACACCGGAGAGGTCCGGCAGACGGGAGTGGAACTCCCAGTGGTCATTGAGCGGCTCCCCGGAGAGCGGGAGAAATGCGGCAACGTCGGCGGCAACCGGTTCCGTCACTGTGGAGGAGCGTTCCGCCACCGCGTTGTCAGCATCGCCCGCGGCCGCGAGAAACAGGGCAACAAGCGTGAAAAGGGTAAAGAGAATATACTTCTTCACTGCCGTCGTCGCCCCCGGTGGAATTTGAAAGAATCCGCTTCCATTCTGTATCTATAAATAATATACCTCCTGTCCGTCGTTTTTTCAACCGGCGGACAGGAGGCAGGAGAGATTCGGGCGAACCGAACGCCGTGGATCAGCGGAAGAAACGCGGGTCGATCTCGCTGCGGAGCGCCTCGAAGAGTTCATCGGTCATCGCCTGAATCTCATCGAGACCGAGCTTCGACTGCGTGTTCGGGTCGGCGGCGATCGCGTGGAAGATCGCCCGGCGGTCGCAATTGAGCGCCCCCTGCGCCCCCATGAGCTGGACGTTGATCATGCCGCGGTTGAGACAGGCGAGCTGCTCGGGGTAGTTTTCGATCCGGCAGGGGAAGATGCCGCCGCCGTTGACCAGGCAGGGGACCTCGACGGAGCACTCCGGCGGAAGCGACGGCATCAGGCCATGGTTCATCACGTTGAGGTTGGCGGTGAACGAATGGTTCTTCTCAATCGCCGCGATCACCTGCACGCCGTATTCGGCGCTCGGCGTAAGGTCGATCTCCTTGGTTCCGGCGAGGTAGGCCTTGAGGTCGTTCTCGTTGCGAACCTGAAGCCCCTTGCAGAGGACAACCGACGCCCCGGAAACGCCGGAACTCATCGTATTCCAGTCAAGCCCGTCCTCGATCTTCGGGAAGTCGTTGCTGCAGAACTTGTCAATGAGATCCTGACGCTTGCGGATGTAGGGGATGTATTCGCTGCCGTGGCCGCTCGACTCGGTCGGGAAGTAGCCGAAGTGGCGGAAGATTTCAAACCGCACCTTGTCGCGCTTGTAGATCTCCGGAACGTCGAGGCACTTCTTCAACTCCGGATAGAGGTCGCGCCCGTCGGCTTCCAGCTTGAGCATGAACGCCTGATGGTTGACTCCGGCGGCGAAGAAGTGCAGTTTCTCATACGGCACCTTGAGCCAGTCGGCAATCTGTTTCGAGGTGTGCTGGACGCTGTGGCAGAGACCGATCACTTTGACCGTCTTCGCCCGGCGGGAGAGCGCGATGGTGTTCATCGACATCGGGTTGACGTAGTTGAGCAGATAGGCGCCGGGGCACTCCTCCTCCATCACATCGAGCACTTCAAAGAGGTCGCGCAACGTGCGCAGCCCGCGGAAGACGCCGCCGGGCCCGAGGGTGTCGGAAACCACCTGATCGACTCCGTACTTCATCGGGATGCTGTACTCCAGCTCCTGATGGTGGATCGTGCCGCAGCGGAAGATGGTGATGACGTAGTCCGCGCCACGGACCGCCTGCCGCAGATCGGTAGTGGTTTCCGGATGGAATTCGACACCGATTTTTTTGGCGATCAACCCGCCGATGGTGGCGGCGTGGGCGAGCCGCCCGGCATCGATGTCCATCAAAGTAAGCTGATAATGACGCAGCTCTTCATCCAGCAGAATGTCCTTCATGAAATTCTGCGAAAAAATCACGCCGCCGGCTCCGACAAGAACGATCTTCGACATGCTGTCACTCCTTTTTCTTGCATTTCTGAATTGCATTTTTGCGGTGCTGTGTTATACTATATCTCATAGAACATCAAGTTGACAATAAAAATTTTGCGTTAAAAATAGCACTTTTGGAGCAAAAGATATGCCGGAGCGGAAACGACATCCCGGCCGGATGGGAGTCCATCGGGCGGACCCCAACACCCTGCAGAACATTCCACTGCCGATCTACCCGCGCTCCCTCGGGAACTTTCTGGTGCCGGGTGATTACGTCGAGCTGGTTCCGGCCGGGACAAAGAACTTCGTGCAGTTCTTCTGGTGCGTCGACGGCGAAGGGGAGTTTGAACTTGAAGGCACGCCGGTAACGGTGCGCGCCGGCGACTGCTTCTACCATCTGCCGATGGAACCGCACGTTCACCGCGCCCATTCGAATCTGTGGGAGTACCGCTGGGTCGCGTTCGACGGGCCGTTCGCGCGGGAGTTCATGCTCTCCTACCAGTACCCGCGCACCGCGTTCCACGCCGGAGCCTGTCCGCACGAGCTCTTCCTCGAACTGGAAACCTGGATGCGCGAAATGAGTCCCTACAGCTGGCGGCAGATGGTGGCGATCATCTGCGCCCTCCTCGCCCGCGCGGGCGGCAGGAACGACGACACCACCCGGGAGGGACGGGTGGTCAACGAGGCAATCCGCGTCTGCCGGGAGCGTTTCTCCGACCCGGATCTCAACGTCAACCGCCTCGCCGACGAACTGGCGATGGACCGTTCCACCCTGCGCCGCATCTTCAAACAGCAAATGTGCATGACCCCGTCGGACTATCTGGCGAAACTGCGGATTCAGCACGCCCTTTCGCTGCTGGATCAGACCCGGCTGCCGCTTGCAGAGGTGGCGGACCGCTCCGGATTTTCCGACGTCAGCTACTTCTGCCGGGTGATTCGCCGCGCCGTCGGCGTCAGTCCCGGCAGCTTCCGCGCCCATTGACGGTGCCGGTCTTCCCCTGATAAAAAAAAGAGAAAAAAATCGCAGCACCGCCTTGTATTCCGAAAAAACCGTCACTATATTACCTTAAAAATAAATAAGACGAGGAGTGCACATGGCGCGGAAAACGATTTTCCATTCCCTTCTCGGAGAGCTCGAGCAGCGCATCGGCCGCCTGCCGGCGGGCACCATCCTCCCGGCGGAGCAGACGCTCGCCGACGAGTACGGCGTGAGCAAGCCGACATTGCGGCGGGCGCTCGCGGAACTCGCAGAGCACGGCCTCATCGCCAAGGAGAACGGCATCGGCAGCGTGGTCATCGGTGCGAGAAGCGCCATGCGGCGTGAACTCATCTTTTTGTGCAACAACCTCAACTTCTACTCCACCACCCTCTCGACATTCGCCGCCAGAGTGCGGCAGGAGAACTATTTTCTCTCCATCGTGCCGCTCGACGGCGACGCCTTCACCCAGGAGCAGATCATCCGGACCGCCATCGAGCAATCCCCTTACGGCATCGCGGTTTCCGCCGACCAGACCCACAACGATCTGCCGATCTACCGGGAGCTGGCCTCCGGCCCCATTCCCACCGTGTTCCTCTGCCGGCTGCCCGGCGGCGTGGAGAGCGGTTCCCTGGCCATCATCGACAACCGGCGGGAGTTCTGCCGGATCGTCCAGCACCTCTATCGCGAAGGGTGCCGCAGATTCGCCTTCTTCACCGATATCCCGCCTTCGGTCGAGGTGGTGCAGGAGCGTTTTGCCGGCTTCCTCGACGGCATGCGCCGCTGTCGGCTGAAGCCGCAGGAAACCCTGCTCTGCCTCCACCCGGAACAGCAACAGGAGTTCCTGCTCCGCTTCACCGGCCCCGGCGCCCCCGACGCAGTCTGCTGCCACAACGACCGGAGCGCGCTGGAACTTATGAAACTGTTAAGAATCAGAGGGATCGACTATTCCAATATTCGCTTTACCGGATACGACAACCTCTCACTGCTGCGCTTTCTCCCTCAGAAACTGCTCACCGCGGAACTGCCGCTCGCCGAACTGGGCAAGGCCGCGGCGGAAATCCTTCTGCGCCAGATCGAAAATCGAAGTTTCAAGCCGGTCTGCAAACGGCTTCCCGCAAGAATCAAGGAGAGTTAAGGCACTTTTTTACCGCAACCTTTAAAATAAAAAATATAAAATCATCAATCAAAAAGTCGATTTGCGGCCCAAACGACACAACAGGGAGGTTGAATTTATGAAACAGAGTTTCCGTTCCGCCATGTTCACGCTTATTGAACTCCTGATCGTCGTCGCCATTATCGCGATTCTGGCGGCCCTGCTGCTGCCGGCGCTCAACAAGGCACGGGACCGCGCCCGGACCATCAACTGCCTCAACAATCAGAAGGAACTCGCCCGGGTCATGCACTTTTACGCGAACGACTACAACAACTACAGCATCGCCACCCAGAGCAGCAAACCGTGGCCGAACTGGCTGGTCGATTACCGTTACGTCAGAACGCTTCGTGAACCGTTCCTCTTTTGCCCGACTCTCAAAGATCTCTCCATGAACAACAGCGCACCGCAGTGGCGCACCTACGGCCACAACTACATCGCCTGGGAAGATCATCATAAATTCTGGGTGGAACGGGGATTCGGCCGGTTCGCAATCATCAACGGCGGCGACCTCTACCTCCATCTCGCAGGCATCAAAAAGCCGTCGCAACTGCCCCACTTCGCCGACACGGTCAACCTCAACTTCTCCCCGCCGCTGGGCAGCTGGATGTGCCCGCTGCGCAATCAGAACGGTATGGAGATGATCTCCTACCACCACGCAGGGCGCAGCAACATCGTCTTTATCGACGGGCATGCTGCCACACATTCGCCGCAGGAAACCAAAGAATTCGGCGCCCTGCGAGGCGCGATCAACGGCGTGGGCAACCTGTTGTAATCCGTCAATGAATGGAGAAGCCATATGCGTTTGAAATGTTCTTTTCTTTCCGCCTGTCTCATCGTTTCCTGCGGCCTCTCCGCCGGAACGCTGGACTTTGCCAAACTGTCTCCGACGGAACTTGTCCTGCCGCTCCAGGCAAAAGGACAGAGCGTCGAAGCCGGCACCGCCGGCGGCCGCCCGGCGCTCCTCCTAGAGTGGAACTGCGGTGAGGCCCGCTGGTTCAGCCTCAACTGCAAACGCTCTCCGCGTCTACCGGAGTTCGACCGCGCAGAGTTCTCGCTGGAGTTTTTCCGACCGCAGGGGTCAACCGTCCGCCGGGCAAGTCTCCTGCTGGCCGACCGTGACAACGAGGTCTTCCAGCTCACCACGCCGCTTCCCGCCGGAGAAAGCGGCTGGAAAACGGTAAAATTCACTCTTGACCCCAAAGCGATCCAGGGGAATGTCTGGGGCGGGAAAAGGAAGAACCGCATTCCGGACTTTCCGCTCCGCATCGCAGGCGTCACCTGCAGCTATGCCGCGACGCAGGGAATCGAATCCGCCGCACTGGGGCAGCTGACCTGGGAGCTCTCCCCCGGAACCCCTCCGGAAGCCCCCTCCGCCGTCGCACTGCCGCCGGGGCGGGAGCTGGTCGATTTCAGCACCCTTCTCGATTCAGAAATCAATCCCCGGCTCGGCACGAAGCCGGTGACGGCACAGTGCGGTTCCTTCGACGGCCGCCCGGGCCTCGCCCTCCGCCGGCAGGATCCCACCTCTCCCCGGGTCGCCCTCGGGCTGTTGCAGAAACTGGAACTCCCGGAATTCGACCGCGCGGAACTCACCCTGGAACTTTACCGCCCGACAGGTTCCGCCGCGGGCGGCGCCGCCGTCACCGTCTCCGACCGGAACGGCCGATACACCTCGCTCTACACCCCGCTCCCCCGGGCGAAGGGAGGATGGGAGACGCTCCGCTTTCCTCTGAATCACCAGAAGCTCACGAAGACCATTCAGGGGAAGCTCCATCCTCCGGCCTTTCCGCTGCGGCTCCAGAGCGTCGTCTGCAACTCCCGGCCGCCAAAGGAGGATGCCCCCATCGTTCTGGGGAAACTCATGATTCACACGCTTTCCGCTCCGCTGGAAGCGTCGGTGGAGACCGGTGACGAACTGCAGCTGGTCCTGCCGGGCAAAGAGAAGCAGGTCCGCCTCCAGCTGCGCAATCCCGGCACCGCGCCCCGGAGCGTCACCGCCGCCCTCCGCCTGTTCGACCCGGACGACCGGCTCCTGCTGGAAAAGAGCGGCGAATTCCAGATCGCCGGAGCCGCCGTACAGGCCATCCCCCTCCCCCCTCCGGAACGGTTCGGCGTCTACACCGTCAAACTCACGCTGAAAGAGAAGGATTCGCTCCGTCACGAGACATTGCGCTACGCCCGGCTCGATCCCGCCGGAACGACGCAAGGCGGCGTCGACGGATTTCTCTTCGGCATCTGTTCCCACCTTCAGCGCTACCCCGCCGAAGAGCGGCGGAGAATGGCGCGCGCCGCCGCACTGTGCGGCGCCAAACTGCTGCGGGTTTCACTGGAATCGCACCGGATTCAGCCGCGGCACGGCGAGTGGACCTTCGGCACCTATGATCACATTGCAAAACTTCTGCGGGAATATCAGATTGAATTCGCCCCCATCTTTCTCAATCTCCCCTCCTGGGCGGTCGCGGCGGACTACCGTCAGGCGGTGAAGAGCAGCAGTACCCGCGGCCGTCGCCCCGACTACCGGCTCTGGGAGGAATATGTACGGAAAGTCTCCGAACACTACCGCTCCAGCCTCCGGTTCGCGGAGGTCTGGAACGAACCCGACCTCATCGGCTTCGCCAACTTCCCGCCGGAGGAGTATCTGCAACTGCTGAAGATCACCTCTTCGGTATTGCGGGAAACCGTTCCCGGGATCACCGTCATCAGCGCCGGATTCGCCTCCCCCGACCTCAATCCGCCGGAACGGACCGCCGATCCGCACTATGTGCGCAAATGCGTCGAAGGCGGCCGCGGCCTCTACGATCTCTTTGCCGTGCACATGCACACCCGCCCGGAACGCTACCGCGAATATTACGTAAAAAACCTGCTCCGTTTCCGCAAGGAGCTCAACGACACCACGCCCTGGTACTCCAACGAAACCGCCCTCGCCTCATTCGGAGAGATCTCCGAGCTGGATCAGGCCGAGACGCTCTTTCTGAATCTCTTCTGCGCCTGGAACAACGGCGCGGCAGGCTACAACTGGTACAACCTGCGAAACATCAAGGAGGATCCCGGCGACCCCGAAGCGAACTACGGCATGCTCACCTGGGACTTTCAGCCCAAGAAGGTCTACGCCGCCTACAACACGCTCGCCCGTTACTTCCGCGGAGCGAAATTGCTCCGCCACAGCGAAAGCACTCCCCTCTTCCGCGCCGCCGACGGCAGCTGGCTGATTCCCTGCTCCCCGCTGGAGAAACGCAACCGGCATGCCCTGCTGCTCTTCACCGGCATCCGCGGCGAAGCCACCCGGATCGACCTCTGGGGCAACCGGGAGCAACTCCCCGTTTCCGGTGGAATCGCCCTGCTGAAATCCACCGGGCATCCGGTCATTCTGCAGGTGAAGGGGCAGCCGGCGCCTCCGGAACCGACGGGCGAACTCCTCCGCTTCGCCCCGAACTTCCGTCTCCAGCCGGGGCGGGAGGTGAAGAGCGTCGT
This sequence comes from uncultured bacterium, assembly GCA_900551245.1. Taxonomy (GTDB): domain Bacteria; phylum Verrucomicrobiota; class Lentisphaeria; order Victivallales; family Victivallaceae; genus Victivallis. Next base: position 86,689 of record URVC01000006.1, read on the forward strand.
CGAATGCCGGAACCCCTCCCGGACGCCGCTGAAACTCGCTCTCACCTTCCGGCCGCCGGCCGGACTTGCGGTCACGCCGGCAAACCGTTCGGTGAGGATTCCGCCGGGAGAGGACGTTTCGCTCTCCTTCTCCTTCCGGACGGATAAAAATTGCCGGGCCGATTCGCTGCCGCTCGACGTCTCCGCCGGAACCATCTGGAAAGGCACGCTTGCTCTGCCGCTCGAAACCGTCATTCCGATTCCCTCCGGCGCCTTCAGCCGGGAGCCGCAGTTCCGCGTGAACCGGCCGGAACAGGTGACCTCCTTCGTTTCGGTCGAAGATGCGACGGCCCACCTCCAGTGGAAGGGACCGGCGGACCTGAGCGCCGAACTCTTCCTCGCCCGCGGCAACCGTGAACTGCGGCTCCGGATGATCGTGCGCGACGACATCCATCACCAGCCCGTTTCCGGCCGGGATGTGTGGCAGGGGGACAACGTCCAGCTCGGCCTGCGGCTGCCGCGCCAGAACGGTCAGTGGGAATTCGGCTTCACCCGCCTCGCCGACGGGAAACCCGAATGTTTCGTCTGGCTCCATCCGGAAGGGTACGATCCGGCAAAAAGTCTCCGTCAGATTCGCCTCTCCACCCGGAGAAGTGAATCCGCCGGCGAAACCGTCTACGAAGCGGTCATCCCCTTCCGCGCCATCGGGCTGACGCAGGAGATCGGCGAAGAAGGCTTCCACCTCAGTTTCCTGGTCAACGACAATGACGGAACATGCCGGGAAAGTGCGATTTCCGCCTCTCCCGGCATGCTGAACAAGGATTCCTCCCGCTATCCGGCGGTCTGTTTCTGAAGGATCCAGTAGAAAGAAAAAACGCGGGAGCGGTTCCCCCGCTCCCGCGAAACAAACGACACGGTTTACTTCTGAACCCGGAGCACGCCGCCGGTATCGGCGCTGGTGGCCAGTGCGGCGTACTTCGCCAGATATCCAGTCCGGATCTTCGGCTCCCGCGGCTTCCAGTGTTTCCGCCGCTCGGCGATCACCTCGTCCGGCACATCGAGCCGGATGCTCCGGTTCGGAATGTCGATCTCGATGATGTCACCGGGCTCGACCAGACCGATCAGACCGCCCGCGGCTGCCTCCGGACTCACATGGCCGATGCAGGCACCGCGGGTGCCGCCGGAGAAGCGGCCGTCCGTCACCAGCGCGACGCTCTCACCGAGCCCGCGCCCCATGATGTAACTGGTCGGCGCGAGCATCTCCTGCATCCCCGGGCCGCCCTTCGGCCCTTCGTAGCGGATCACCACCACGTCGCCCGCCTTGACCTTGCCCGCGAGGATGCCTTCGCCGGCCTCCTCCTCGCTGTCGAAGATCACCGCCGGGCCCTTGTGGGTCAGCATCGCCTTTGCGACGCCGGCCGCCTTGACCACGCATCCCTTTTCGGCCAAGTTGCCGAAGAGGATCGCCAGCCCCCCCTTCTCGCTGTAGGGATTCGAGAGCGGCCGGATGATCGTGCCGTCCGGATCAGGCGCCGTCGAGTACTCCTCCGCCAGCGTCTTGCCGGAGACCGTCGGGGCACTGCCGTCAAGCAGCCCCGGAATCTTGCTGATCTCTTTCAAAATCGCCATGATGCCGCCGACCCGGCCGCAGTCCTCGACGATGTGATACTGCACCGACGGGGCGAGTTTGCAGATGTTCGGCGTGCGGGCCGAGATCTCGTCGAGCTTGCGCAGGTCGAGTTTCGTCCCGGCTTCGTTCGCGATGGCGAGCGTGTGAAGCACCGTATTGGAGGAGCCGCCCATCGCCATGTCGAGCACCAGCGCATTCTGGAACGCAGTCGGCGTGGCGAAATCCTTCGCCGTCGGCGGATTCTCCATCTTGGCCAGTTCGACCGCGCGGCGCGCCGCGCGCTTCCAGAACTCCACCCGCTCCGGCGAGTCGGCCGCGATGGTGCCGTTGCCGGGCAGTGCGATGCCGAGCGCCTCGCAGAGGCAGTTCATGCTGTTCGCGGTGAACATGCCCGAGCAGGAGCCGGGTCCGGGACAGGCGGTGCATTCGAGCTCCTCAAGCCCCTCGTCGCTGAGTTTGCCGATCCGGTTTGCCGCGACGCCTTCAAAAATCGAAATGAGGTCGGTATCCGGCCCGCCCGGCGTCTGCGGCTTCCCGGCCCGCATCGGACCGCCGGAGGCGAAGATGGTCGGGATGTTCAGCCGCATCGCGCCCATCAGCATGCCCGGCACCACCTTGTCGCAGTTCGGGATGCAGATCATCGCGTCGAACGGATGAGCCGTCCCCATGGTTTCGACGCTGTCGGCGATGATTTCGCGGCTGGCCAGAGAATATTTCATCCCCTTGTGGCCCATGGCGATGCCGTCGCAGACCGCGATGGTGTTGAACTCATACGGCACGCCGCCGGCTTCGCGGATCGCGTCGCAGATGATCTCGCCGACCTTCTTCAGGTGGCAATGGCCGGGAACGATATTGGTGTAGGAGTTGCAGACGCCGATGAACGGCCGTTTGATCTCTTCGGTGGTAATACCGGTGGCGCGCATCAGGGCGCGGTGCGGGGCGCGTTCGAGCCCCTTCTTCATGGTATCGCTGCGCATTTTCAGAATTCTCCTGGTTGTTTCGGTGAATCGAATTTCCATAATTTACCATGAAGTCGCGGCAAAAGCAACTGAAAAGCGTGAATTTTCAAAGCAACTCTTGAAGTTCACCGTCGCAGACGGTATATTAAAAAATGATTTATTTCATATGGGACAATTATAAGGTTAAAAGGAAAAGATGTTTGAATCACTGAGTGACAAACTGCACGACGTATTCCGCAAGCTTCGCGGGCAGAGTACGCTCACCGAAGCGAACATCGCAGATGCGATGCGCGAAATCCGTCTTGCCCTGCTCGAGGCGGACGTCAACATCAACATTGCCTCCGAGTTCATCGAGGGGGTCAAGGCCGAATGCATCGGCCGCGATGTGGTGCGCAGCGTCTCACCCGGGCAGCAGGTGGTGAAGATCGTCCACGACAAGCTGGTCGAACTGCTCGGCGGCGACGCATCCGAACTGGAATTCAAATCGAAACCGACCGTCATCATGCTGGTCGGTCTGCACGGCAGCGGCAAGACCACCACGGCGGGCAAGCTCGCCTTGAAGCTCCGCCGCGACGGCAAGAAGGTGCTGCTGGTCGCCGGCGACGTCTACCGCCCCGCCGCGATCGATCAGCTCGAAATCATCGGCCGTGAAATCAACGTGCCGGTCTACACCGAACGCACCAGCGTCAACGTCGCCGCCATCGCGTTGAACGCGGTCGAACAGGTCGGGCGCAAAGAGGGGTGCGACGTGGTCATCATCGATACCGCGGGGCGGCTCCAGATCGACGACACCATGGTGCAGGAGCTGGTGCGCATCCGGCAGGCGGTCCACCCGGACGAGGTGCTGCTGGTCGCCGACGCCGCACTCGGTCAGGAGGCGGTCTCCGTGGCGGAACACTTCCATCAGGCGCTCGATCTCACCGGTTTCATCCTGACCAAACTCGACGGCGACGCCCGCGGCGGTGCGGCGCTCTCCATCCGCAAAGTGACCGGCCGGCCGGTCAAATTCGTCGGTCTCGGCGAAAAACTCGACAGCCTCGAAGTATTTTATCCGGAACGGATGGCCGGGCGCATTCTCGGCATGGGCGACGTGGTCTCCCTCGTGGAGAAGGCCGCCGCGGAAATCGACGAGGAAGAGGCGAAGAAACTTCAGGAAAAGCTGCGGGCGAACAAGTTCGACTACAACGATTTTCTCACGCAGTTCCGTCAGATCAGCAAACTCGGCGGCATGGAGAACATCCTCAAATTCCTGCCCGGCGGCCGCCAGATCGCCGGTGCGCTCTCCGGACTCGACCCCAGACATTTCGCCAGAATGGAGGCGGTGATCCTCTCGATGACCCCCGAGGAGCGCTCCAATCCGGACTTGATGGACTTCTCGCGCAAAAAGCGAATCGCCCGCGGTTCCGGCGTGCCGATCGAAATGGTCAGCAATCTGGTCAAGCAGTTTGAATCGATGCGCAAGATGATGAAGCACAATGGAATGCTCGGTCGATTGATGTCCGGCGCTCCGCTTCCGGAAACTCCGGCGCCCGGCACCTTCGGCGGACTGCTCGGCGGCCCCGCCCCGATCTCGAAAAAGGAGCAGGACCGCAAGAAACGACTCGCAAAACTCGCCCGCAAAGAGCGCCAGAAGCAGCGCAAGCGGCGGAAATAAGAGAGGAATTCGATCGATATGCTCAGTATCATTCTCTCCATTATCGCCGGAATCATCATCGGCATGATCACTTCGCGCGATCTCGGCACCGGCTGGGGAATTGTCTGCATGGTGGGCACGTTCCTCATCGTCCAGTTCCTCATCGGGCTGGCGATCCGGCGCAAAGTGAATGCGATTCAGCAGTCGCTCCAGGCCATCATGCAGGAAGCGCAGGTAAAAATCAACCGCCAGATGCAGCAGTTTCAGCAGCGTCCCCCGGGCAACCTGCGCATGGCGCAGCAGATTCTGGAAAAAATGCAGAACGACGCCATCCGCAAAACCCTGCAGGAGACGGAGCGTTTCGCCCCCTGGTACAAGTGGAACCCGATGCTCAAGCGTCAGATCAACACGATGAAAATGCAGCTCTACTTCCAGCTCAAGGAGTTCTCGAAGACCGACGAGCTGCTCAAGCACTGCTTTCTGATGGATCCCCGTTCGCTGGCGATCAAGCTCGTGCGTCTCTACAAAACGGAAGATCCCGGACTGGATAAATTTTATCAGAAGCGGTGCCGCCGCCTGAAAGGTGAAGACGGTGCGCTGGTCGCTTCGACCTACGCCTGGATCAAGCTGCGCCAGGAGCAGCCGGAGAAGGCGGTCGCCGCCCTCGTCGCCGCGAAAAAACTCTCCGACAACGCCACGCTGGTCGAGAACTGCGACCGGCTGGTCAACGGCAAACTGAAACATTTCAGCAACGCCGGATTCGGCGACGCCTGGTATTCCCTCTACCTGGAAGAACCGAAAATCAAGCCGCAGCGGCAGGTTGTGAGAGGATACTGAACCATCCGCCGGCAGAGCGAGGAGGCACGGAGTGACGCGGGAGAAGAGCTTTCGCACCCTCATCCGCACCCTCGGGGAGCGGACCATGGAGCCGATCGTCTTCATCGGCAGGGTTGTTTCCGTACTGCCGCAACTCCGGAATCCCCGCCGACTGCGCCTGCGCGAAACGCTCTACTACCTCGATCTGTGCGGAGCAAAATCCCTGCCGATCGTGCTGGCCATCTGCTTTCTGATGGGGGTGGTCATGGCGGTCAACGGCCAGATTCAGCTGAGCAAGGTCGGGCAGGAGATTTTCGTGGTCGATCTGGTCGGCTTCGCTGTGCTCAAGGAGTTCGGCCCGCTGATGGTGGCGCTCATCGCCACCGGGCGCGCCGGTTCCGCCTTCGCCGCGGAAATCGGCACGATGAAGGTCGATGAAGAGATCAGCGCCCTCGAAACGATGGGGATCACGCCGGAAGCCTACCTCGTGCTGCCCAAATTGATCGCCATGCTGGTCGCCCTGCCGCTGCTCACCGTGCTGGGCGATGCGGCAGGGTTGCTCGGCGGCATGCTGATCGGCACGACGACGATGGGAATCCCGGTGCCGACCTACTGGAGCCGCACGCTCGAAGTGCTCGATTACATGACCTTTCTGCTCGGCGCGGCCAAGAGCCTGGTCTTTGCGGTGGTCGTGACTCTGGCGGGCTGCTACTGCGGCTTCGTCGCGCAGAATGACGCGCTCGGCGTCGGCAGAGCGGCCACCAGTGCGGTTGTTGCGTCAATTTTTCTTGTGGTGATCGCCGACGTCATCATCACAATTCTCTATTCGTTCATCGGTTATTGAGGCGGGGTTATGAGTGAAAAAAGCGACATTGAAATCGCCGTGCGCGACGTCTCCATCGGCTACGGGTCGCGGGTGTTGATGGAGCACCTCAATTTCGAGGTGAAAACCGGAGAAATCTTCTGCATCATGGGCGGCTCCGGCTGTGGGAAAAGCACTCTGCTCAAGCATATCATCGGCCTCTATTCGCCCATGCGGGGCGACATTCTGATCCGCGGCAAAAGCATCGTCAAAGCCGGCGGCGCGGAACGGCAGGCGATCATGCGCGAATTCGGCGTCACCTACCAGGGCGGCGCTCTGTTCGGCTCCATGACGCTGGCGGAGAATGTCGCGCTTCCGCTGCAGGAGTACACCGACAAGTCCCCGAAGGAGATTGCGGCGCTGGTGCAGGAAAAGCTCGAACTGGTCGACCTCGGCGGGTTCGGCGACTACATGCCGGCCGAACTCTCCGGCGGCATGCGCAAACGGGCCGGCCTGGCACGGGCGATGGCGCTGAATCCGACGCTTCTCTTCTTCGACGAACCGTCAGCGGGGCTGGATCCGATCACCTCGGCCGGCCTCGACCGGCTGATCCTGCGGATGCGTGACCGTTTCGGTGCAACCATCGTCGTGGTGACCCACGAACTGGACAGCGTTTTCACCATCGCCGACCGGGTGGTCATGATGGAGAAAACCGCAAAAACCATCGTTGCCGAGGGAGATCCGGTTTCGCTTCGCGACCACTCCCCCAACCCCTGGGTGCGCGCATTTCTGAGCCGCGACGGCCTCAAGAGCGCCGGGGCGGGATCAACGGAAAAACGGGAAGGAGCGCAACAGAATGAATGACCAGAATCAGAAATTCCGAATCGGTCTTTTCGTGCTCGGCGGTGTGGTGGTGCTGCTTGCGATGCTCTTTTTCTTCGGCCTCTCCAACCTCTTCACGCACCGGGCGAAAGTGCAGAGCTTCTTCTCGGAATCGGTGCAGGGGCTGACCGTCGGCTCCGCGGTCAAATACCGCGGGGTTCCGATCGGCACAGTCACGAGGATTGTAATCCGCGTCTCGGATAAACTTGTCCAGGTTGACATGGAGGTGGACTTCGACACCTTTGTCAGCAGCCGGGTGAGCGGCCGGGCACAGCAGGAGCGGGAGTTCCGCCGGTTCTTTCAGGCGGAACTGGAACAGGGAATGCGCTGCCGCCTGGAATACACCGGCATCACCGGATTGCGTTACATCGATTTCGACTACTTCGCCACCCCCGGGGAATCCCTGCGCGAAGCGCCCCCGGACGCTCAGGAAAACGGCGTCCTCTACATTCCGGCGGTTCCCTCCTCGTTCCACGATCTGCTCGAGGCGCTGGGGACTTCGCTGGAGCGGATTTCCCGGGTGCGCTTCGAAGAGATTTCCGACGGGCTGGAGCGGAGTCTGAGCGAACTCTCCGGCCTGCTGGCCGACCCGGCGCTCAAATCGGCGATCAACCGGATCAACGACGCCGCCGAAAATCTGGAATCCGGCAGCCGCACCATCACCCGGGTGTTCAGCGAGAACCGGATCAACCAGTTCCTCGACCTGCTGGAAAAGGATCTGCAGGCGATCGACGCCCTGACCCGCCAGCTGATCGCGGAATCCCGGGAGGCGAAGATTCCGCAGAGCACGGCCGCGTTCCGGGATGCCGCGGACGCCTTCATCGACGGCCAGAGCCAGCTGGCCAACACGCTGGAAAAACTCAACCAGGCGCTCGATTCCCTGCGGGAACTGGCCGATTATCTCAACCAGGATCCGAGCTCCCTCATTTCCGGGAAAAAGAAGCCCGGCGTACTCCGACAGCCATGAACCAGACCGCAATCGATCAGAAAATCGACGAGATTCTCGGCCGAGAAGACCGCTACGACCGGGCCGCCTACAAATTTGTCGCGCAGGCGGTCACCTTCACCGTGGGCCGGCTCCCCGCCCACCGGCACGTCTCGGCGCTGGAACTGCTCTACGGACTGCGCGATTTCGCCAGACAGGAATACGGCCCCATGGCAGCTCTGGTGCTGAACGCATGGGGGCTGAAGAGCGCCTCCGATGTCGGCCGGATCGTCTATCTGCTGATCGACGCCAAACTGCTTTCCGCGTCTCCGGAGGATGATCCAACGGATTTCGACGTGGAGTTTCAGCTGGCCGACGACGATTCGTCCCCGGCGGATACGCCGCTGCCTCCCCTGCCCCGGATCGATTGATTCCCCCGGCATAAAACAGGACCCCGCTGCACGTTCGTGCAACGGGGTCTCGTTCTGGAAGCGTTTCGATGCGGTTCCGGCTCAGAACGCCTGCGGGTTGGACGAGGAGAGCTTCCGGCCGACAGCGAGTTGCGGGCGGGCCGCCCGGGTGCGGGTCATCCACTTGGAGTTGCGAACCGTCACCAGGCAGTAGGGATCGACCCAGAAGAGGAAGAACAGCTTGAACACGGCAAACGTGTAGGCGAAAATCGCTTCACTGCTGCAGCGGCGGGTGCTGTAGACGAAAGCCGGAATGCTCGACCAGATCACCACGCCGAGAATCAGGGCCTGAACAAACGCCAGCGGCGCCGCGCAGAGAGCCATGAGCGTCAGCGGCAGCATCAGCACCGGCAGGAAAAGCCACATGGTCTGCATCAGCAGGTTGAACTGAATCCCCAGATGGAACCAATCCAGTTTGCGAAAAGCGAAGCGGTACATCGAGCAGGTCTCGCGCACATCGCCGCGCCCCCAGCGCATCAACATCTTGCAGGTGGTGCGGTAGTCGGTCGGAATCATCGTGTGAGCGATGGCGTCACGCTGGAAGACGATCCGGTGCCCCTCCGCCATGAGGTAGGTGGCGAGTGCACGATCCTCGGCAATGTGGGCGGGCTGCCCGAAGAACTTCTGCTCGACCCACTCATCCAGGAAGGGGAGCATCGCGGTGCGGCGGTAGGCGCTGAGCGCACCGGGGGTGCAGAAGACCGAACGCAGCACGCTCTGCGCGGAACGCATGATCTCAAAGCCGAAGACGAAGTTGACGTCCATCATCCGCGGCAGGATGCCGTCCTGCATGTTGAGCACGCGAATGTCACCGGCGACACCGGCGATTTTCGAATCGATGAAGGGGGAGTTCAGTCGTCGCAGCGTATCGGCGGCGACCACCGAATCGCTGTCCACCGTGACGATCACTTCGGAGGTGGACTGCCGGATGCCGCGATAGAGGGCGCGGCGCTTGCCGCCGTTCTTCTCCAGCTTGATCGGCGTGATGCGCCCTTCGGAGCGGGCGGCAGCCAGCTTGATCCAGTACCAGGTGTCATCCACGCTGCCGTCGTCGATGGCGAGAATTTCCAGCTTGTCGGCCGGATAGTCGCTCGCGAGGATGCTGTCGAGCGATTTCAGCACCGTCTTCCCTTCGTTATACGCCGGGACGATCACCGTACAGGTCGGGAGCTCCTCATCCGAAAGCGCCCGATGCGGCTTATAGAAGAAGTAGGCGAGCACCAGCAGAAACGCATAGTAGAAGATGTTGAGCCCGAGCAGCACGCCCCCCACCGACGCGATGAACTCCAGCGAGAAAAGCTCCCCGAAGCTCTGCCAGGAAAAGCGCAGAATGGCGGTCGCCAGCACAACCGCCACCAGAAAGAAGGTGCTGTATTTGATCAAGGTTACGATCAGGGTTTTGTCTTGGGAACCAGAAGACTGCTTGAACTGTCCGGCCATTTCGAATTTCCTCTTCATGTGTCTTGAACGTTTTCGTTATTTCACATTTGCATACTATCCAATATAGCACCAGGAAATTACAGTTAGATTGCCGCCGCATTGCAAAATGGCAATCTACAGTTTTTTTTGAAAAAAAGATGGGGAAAAGCGGCAAACTACTGCTATATTACCGCAATGCGGACCGAAGAATTCCGAACCTCGGCCGAAACGATGGAACTGCTGGTGATGGATACGTTTCACTTCAACAAACCTCTCTTCCGCACCGCCCTCCGGAGCGGACTCCCGGCCGGGGCGGCGGTTCTCGCCTGCCTGCTCTATCTCGCCCTCCTGCCCGGCGACTCTCTGGAGCCGGGCGCGCAGTGGAAAATTCCCCTCTCGCTGCTGCTCTACGCCGGGGCTTTCTTCGCGGCACTGCAGCTGAAACGGCGGCCGGCGCGGCTGATCTATTTTGCCTTTCCCTTCGTACTCTTTCTGGAAGAAGCGCTCAATTTCGCGCCGATCGACCAGTATTACGGCTCCGGTCAGCTTCCGTTCGCGCTGCTGCTGGCGGTCTGGTGCTGGTGTTGCGACACGGCGCTCGGCGAAACGCTCGCCGTCAAATTCCGTTCCCTCGCCTGGCTGCCAACGCTGCTGATCGGCGGAATCCTTTACCTGCTGCCCCTGACGATCCTCGCTCATCACATCGCCTCGGGGCGGAAGTTCACCTACGATTCCATTCAGGCGGTCTACCAGACCGATACCGCCGAAGCGATTCACTATCTCTTCACCGATCCGACCTGCCTTGTCCTGCTCGCGGCAGTCGTCGCGGCGGCGGCGCTGCTCTGGTTTCTGAACCGCTTCGGCACCCCTGCCCCCGCACCGCGCGCGTTCCGTGCCGGGTGCGCGCTTCTGGCACTGGCGCTCCTGCCGTGGGTGTGGCTGGAACTCGCCGGGCGCGAAGCGCTGAACCGGACCAAAGTGCTCTTCACCGACAGCCTCGGCTATTTCGATGTGATTGAATCCTACGCCGCCGGGCACGAGGAGCGGCTGGCGGAGGTTGCACGCCGCGTCGAGAAATCCAGCGGCGACGACGGCATCTATGTGCTGATTCTCGGGGAAGCCCACAGCCGCCGCCATTCGAGCGCCTACGGCTATTCGCCGGACACCACGCCGTTTCTGCGGCAGGCAGCCGACTCGCCGGATTGCATCCTGATGCGGAACGCCTGCTCCTGCCACGTCCAGACCATGCAGGTGCTGACCATGCTTCTCACCGCGCGCAACCAGTACGACACCCGGGAACAGGCGGTCTGGCCGAGTCTCTTCGACGTGGCGAACTACTGTGCGTATGAAACCACCTTTCTGAGCAACCAGTATCCGCACGGCCGGTTTGACTCGCCGGTCACCGCCCTCGCCTCGGAAGCGAAAAACAGCCAGTGGCTCAACACGATGGAGGATTTCCTCCTCTGGCGCGCGCGGCCGGACGGCGCACTTTTGGAAAAGCTCCCCGCCGCATTGCAGTCTCAGCGCGGCCTGGTGGTGCTCCACCTGATGGGCAGTCACGGCCCCTACTTCAAACGCTATCCGGAGGAGTTCGGGCGCGATCTGGAGATGGTTCCTTATGACAAAAGCATCCGCTACACCGATTTTCTGCTGGAGCAGATGGTGGAGATGTTCCGGCGGAATCCGAAGGTGCGCGCGGCCCTCTATCTTTCGGACCACTCTGAAATTCCAGGTATCGGCCATGCCGCCGACCTCTTCGAGCCGGAGATGGCGGAGATTCCGATGATGCTCTACCTCTCCGACACATTGAGGCGGGAGCGCCCGCAGCTGGAACACGCCCTGCGGAACAATGCGGCAAAACTCTTCACCAACGATCTGGTCTTTGAACTGATGCTCGACCTGATGGGAATCCGTCACACCTTCGGCGCTCCGGAACTGCGCTTTGCCTCACCGGAATACGACCTCCCGCCGGAGAAGGCGCGCACCCTGTGGGGAACCCGCCCCCTCACAGCCCCGGCACAGTAGTCAGGCCCCTGCCGTCACTTGCTCCGGCGACGGCAACGGTAGACGAACGCGGGCGGCAGATTGCGCCAGACCACCGAACTGGTCAGCACTTCGCCGAAGGTTTCGTTGAGCAGCCGCCGGAACCGCATGCCGGCCGGCAGCATCAGCCCCTGCAGATAGGCGAACGTGGTAAACCAGCCCTCCGGAGCGAGACTGCCGGCAACCGCATCGAGGATCTCCCGCTGAAGTGATTCGGGGAAGACCGCCCACGGCAGGCCGGAGACGATCGCATCCGCGGCGGGCAGATTCCGCTCCGCCAGAATTGCATCCAGCCGCGACGCACTGTCGTGAAAGACCTCCACGGCGGGGAAATTCCGGCGCAGTTGAAGGCAGAGCATCTCGTCGAGCTCCACCGCGACCAGCTTTCCACCCTCGGGAAGCATCCGGACAATTTCGCGGGTGATCACACCGGTTCCCGGCCCGAGCTCCACCACCAGCGCCGCCCGCTCCACCCCGATTCGAGAAACCATCATCCGGCAAAGCGATGGCGAAGACGGGCAGAGCGCCCCCACCCGGCCGGGGTGGCGGAGAAAACTGCGAAACAGGGTCTGCCGGCTCATTGAACTCCTCCCTGTTTCCCTTTTTCCGGAATGTAGATCGCACGGATCTCGTTGAGCAGTTCCTCACGGTATTTCGTTCCGACCGGAGGATGGTAGAAACTGCGCCGGTCACGGCCGATCACCACCACGGCCGGATGAGACGGCGACGTGAGCATGCGATCCAGTTCCGCCCGGTCAATCATCACGCCGGGTTTGCCTTCCGCCTTCGCATGCGTATCACCGTAATCCAGTTCACCCCGGGAGTTGAGCGTCTGCACATCCTCGCGCCCAAAGACCCACGCGACCGCATGCATGGTACTCGGGGTGGTGAAGAACTTCGCGCGCTTCGGATCAAAGCCGAGCCGGTCGGCCAGCTCCCGCATCGCCCGTTCCGGCGCCTTGTCGCCGAGCAGACCATCCGGAATCGCCCAGCCGCCCACTGCCAGCAGGAGCGCCATACCGGCGAAGAAGAGATGAAAGCGCATGCGCCAGTCCGCCCGGCGCGAGAGCAGCAGTGACGCTCCGTACGCCAGCCCGACCACCGCCATGGCGACCGCGGCGGGGAAACACCAGCCGTAGGCAATCCGATTCATGAAGGGCAGAAAGAGAACAATGCCGAATCCGACCGCGGCAATGACCAGCAGACTTCCCCAGATGGTGAGCATGCGATGGAAACCGCGGTTGTGCCCCCCGCTTTTGAAATAGGCGGCGATCAGCGCCGCCGCCAGCACCGCCAACGGCGGGAAACAGGGCAGAATGTAGGTCGCCAGCTTGCCGCTGGAGGCGGAGAAGAAGAGGAACGGCAGCACCACCGCCGAGAGACAGAAGCGGTAAAGCGGCTGCTGCAGCAGTTTTCCCGCCGCCGTCCGGCCCATGGAAAAGCTGGGAATCAGCAGCAGGGCAGCCGGAAACACGCCGCCGACAAGAAACGGAAACAGAAACCAGAACGGCTCCGGGTGCTGACCGGGAGCATCGGCGGTGAACCTCAGCCAGTGTTCGATCACAACAAAGTAACGCCAGTAATCCGGTTCGGCGCGGTGAACCGCAATCGCCCAGGGGGCGATCAGCGCCAGCGCCACCACCAGCGGAATCCACGGCAGGATCAGAAACTCCTTCCAGCGCCGCTCCCAGATCAGGAATCCGAGCATCGCCAGCCCGGGAACCGCAAAAGCAATGAATCCCTTCGTCAGAAAAGCCAGTGCGGTAAAGACGCCGCAGAGCACCAGCAACAGCGCCTTCCGGCGGTTGAAGCACGGTTCTACCGCCGCCAGATAGGAGGTCACCAGGATACCCGTGATGAACGCGGTGGTCTGGCTGTCGAGCACCGCGAAGGTGCCGATCCCGTAGACCAGCCCGCAGGAGAGGTAGAAGATGGCGGCCAGCGCGGCCAGTTTGCGGTCACGCAGCGCCTGATCGACCAGAAGCCAGATCAGCAGAGCGGTCAGCCCCGCGCCGAGTGCGGCGGGCAGCCGAATTGAGAACGCGTTGTCTCCGAACATCTTGAAACACCCGACCGTCAGCCAGTAACCGAGCACCGGTTTCTCAAAATAGCGCACATTGAGCAACCGGGGTGTGACGTAGTCGCCGTCGGCGATCATTTCACGGGGAATCTCCGCATAGCGGAACTCATCCGGCGTCACCAGCGGCCGCCCGGCCAGCGGCACCAGATAGGCCACGATGAAAAACAGAAAAACAAACCAGAAATATCTCATTTCGCTCCTCCCGAACTGCCCGGATAATGCACAACAAACACTCCGCCGGCCCGATAGGTGGTCTTCGGGGCCGGCATCCGGCGCACCTGCGCCTCGTCGTCGGTGATGACAAGAAGTCCCCGTTCCCGGGGCAACTCCAGAACACCGCCGTTCACCGGCATCGCCTCAAGCGTGCCGACATCGCTCCGTTTCAAGGTCCAGGCCGCAGCCGCCCGCAATGAGCCATTCGCCAGAACCGCGGTATCCCCGGCGGCCCGGGGGACGGCGACCTGCCGGAGAAAGGCCTCCGGCGCGAAATCCCGCACGAAACGCCACGGCATCGAAACCGGCGCCGACAGAAAGAGGAATGCCAGCCCGATGCAGAAACAGCCGAATTTACGCGCCCCCCCCGGTTCGCGCGACGCCATCCGGAACCAGATTACCATAACCATCAGCGCTACGACCGGCAGATAATAGTTCTCATGGAAGCGGTAGACCACCAGTTCCGACGGGACACGCCGGGTGAATTTCGCCAGCGTCTGCAACAGAAAGAGCAACAGCGGGAACGGCAGGAGGCACCAGACGAGCAGATTCATCCCCCGGTTCACCCACCAGTAATCCCCCCGGTCGGAGGCGCGGAGCATTCCAAATGCGAAGAGAATCGCCGCGGCAGGCAGGCAGGGCAGAAACCGGAACGCCGCCCCGCCGGCCGGGAAAAACGGCACCACCACACCCATCAGCAACATGCAGAGAGCAAACCGGAGCAGTGAAATCTTCCCGGCGCCCGCAAAATCGATCCGGTAGCCGTGCCACACCATCGGCAAAAAGAGAATCCACGGCAGAGTTCCGGCAAACGGCAGGATCAGCCAGGCCAGCGGGAACGTTCCGCCCCCGGCCGCTTCCGGCGGAAACGGGAACCACTCCATCAGGTTCACCCGGCACGCCATCGCACAACCGGCGACGATCAGCGCCGCGACCGCCAGCGGAACCCACGGCAGAACAAGAAGCGATTTCCACTCCTTCCGCCACACCAGAAAAACGGCCGCCGGAATCACCGCCATGGGGAGCGCCTCCGCTCCGCGGCAGAGCATTGCGAGGGCCCAGCCGACGCCGCAGAGCGCCAGATATGCACAACGGCGAGCCAGGGCGCTCTCCGTCGCGGCGAAAAAGAACATCGCAAGGGTCAGCGTGTTGAAGAAGACGAACAGCGCATCACCGCCGCCGCTGGTTCCGGCGGCGAAGACCGCGGCGCTGAAGAGCCAGACCAGTGCGGCCGCCTCCGCGAGCCGGGGCACGCCGGAGCGTCTCCCCAGCAGAAAAATCACTCCGGCCGTCAGCAGAGTTGCCAGAGCGCCGGCCAGCCGGACGGCGGCGGGCTGTTCCCCGGTCAGCGCCATCACGGCGGCGTTGACCCAGTGGACGAGGGGTGGTTCCCCGGGCAGAAGTTCCCCGCATAACCCCGGCATCGGGGCGGTCGCCGTCATTTCGCGGGCGATTTCCGCCTGCCGGAATTCCGTATCGATGTAGAGCGGCCGCTGCCAGACACTGCCCAGATAGAGCAGCGCCAGGAGAGCGATCACAATGTAGCGGAAATATTTCTGAAAAAACATCAAAGCGTTTTGTTCCCGACTCACACGGCGCAGGAGCTCCACCGCCGTTTCAACTATCGATGCAACCTATAAAAAATATCATCACTCCGGCGGAAATGCAATCGATCATCCGGAAAAACCGGCAAAAGAGCGGAAGCCCGCCTCCATATCCACGACGTTTTTTCACCGCATCGCCAATGAAGCGCCACTGTCAGGAATCACACCTCTCCCATATCCTGCGGGGCAAGCAGAGGTTCGGGAGGTTGCAAATGTCGCGTCGTCGGGAGAAATTTCAGCGATGCGGTTGAAATTCCCGGAATCAAGACTATATTATCAGTCCCATTCAGGACTGTAAACGAGGAGATCATGCAGAAAGAGACAGAAAATCTGCTGCGGGAAATCGGATTCGCCGTGATCCGCTACCGGGAGGTGTACCGCCGATGGTGCAGAAGATGCGGCATCAAATATCACGAGATGCTGATTTTCTACACCCTCCGCGACATGGGAACATGCACGCAGAAGGAGATCAGCGACAGCTACGCCCTGCCCAAACAGACCGTTCACAACATCGTTCACGACTTGAAAGCCCGGGGACTGCTGCTCCTGAAGCCGGACGGCAGAAACCACCGGGAACGCCGCCTTCAGCTCACCGAAGCCGGGAAACGCTATGCGGCAAACTTCATGGAGCCCCTGCTGGAACAGGAACGCGCCGCCGTCGCCGCGACAGGACCGGCGAACCTGCGCGAGGCAATCCGGCTGCTCCGCTCCTACACGGCGGAACTTGACGCGGCACTGAATCCGGCGGAGCAGACCAGATGAAAATCAGCGAAACATTCCGCGGCTCTCTCTGCGGAATTCTTGCGGCCGTCACCTACGGGATGAATCCTCTCTTCGGACTGCCGCTGTATCAGCGGGGCCTGACGACCTCGTCGGTCCTCTTCTACCGCTTTTTCTTCACCATCCTTCTGCTGGGAGGAATTCTGCTGGTCCGGCGGGGCTCCTTCCGGCTGCAGCCGCGCCAGATTCTCCCGATGGGGATCAGCGGGGTGCTGCTGGCGCTCTCCTGTCTCTTCCTGTTTCTGAGCTTCCACCATATCGACGCGGGGATTGCGGCAACGATTCTCTTCGCATATCCGATCATGGTCTGCGGGATCATGTTCCTCTTTTTTCAGGTGAAGCAGAGCATCTCCACGCTGATCGGAATGGTTCTGGCGATTCTGGGAATCGCCCTGCTTTCGCTGGGGAACTCCAACGGCGAATTTCAGCTGACCGGGCTGATTTTCGTCCTGCTCTCCGCCCTCGCCTACGCGGTTTACATGGTGTTGCTGAAGGTCACATCGCTCCGCCTGCTCCCCGCCGCAACGCTGACATTTTACGCGCTCTGTTTCGGCCTGCCGGTCTTCTTCTTCTCGCTCCGGTGCGGGCTGGAGCTGCAGAAACTGCCGGATCTTTTCAGCTTCGGCTGTGCGCTCGGTCTGGCCATATGCCCGTCGCTGCTTTCGTTTCTCTTCATGGCGGTCGCCATCCGTTGCATCGGACCGACCAAAACCGCGATTCTGGGAGCACTGGAGCCGGTCACTGCTCTGTTTTTCGGCATCACGCTGTTCGGTGAAACTCTGTCGCTGCAGCAGTGCTTCGGCATTCTGATCATCCTCGGCTCCGTCACGCTGGTCGTGACCGGGAAAAATGCCGGAACCTCTCCTTCGCCCGCAGCCCCCCTCCCCGGCGGGGAACAGCGAAATTAACGCAGCAGAAAGCGTTCCAGCACGCCGAGACTCTCCCGCAGTCCTCCGGCACGGTTGCGGGCCAGCCACAGGTCGCGGTGCCGGCCGATGACGTGGCGCAACCGGTCGTTCCAGGCGGCACGGTCGAGCCGCCGCCCCTTGCGTGCGGCCATGGATTCCAGAGCGAGCTGCGCCAGCAGACTGGAGTTGTCAAGCTCATCGAGGACGAGACGG
Source organism: uncultured bacterium (assembly GCA_900551245.1). GTDB lineage: Bacteria > Verrucomicrobiota > Lentisphaeria > Victivallales > Victivallaceae > Victivallis. The sequence continues at coordinate 104,045 of URVC01000006.1, forward strand.
GGCGCCTTCGGCGGATGCGTCTCCACGCGGCGGCGCCAGACGGCAAGTTTCCGGAGCGCAGCGGCGACCTCCTGCCGGGTCGCCTGCTGCAGAAGCGTCTGGTTTCCGCGCCGTTCCGGCCGGTTCAGAATCGCCCAGAAATTATTGCAGTTCACCCCGGGGTGAGCAAATGCCTCCGGAATTCTCCCGTACTCGAGCAGACATGAGCCGAGTGTGCCGTCGCCGCCGGGATTGAAGGCAAAGTCGATGGCGTACGGAATCTGCGCCTCCAGTTCAGCGGCGGCATTCCAGCTCCATCCGGCGGCGGCGGCAATGCCCGGCCACGAAAGCGGCCAGTACTGATGGTGACCACCATCCCCCCAGTCGGTCAGCAGGAAGCCGCGGGCGCCGAAGCAACTGCCGCAGCGCGCCGCAGAGGCGATGTTCGCCAGCATATTCGCCGTCCGGCCGGTGATGGAGTTCCAGGTCGATGTACCGGGGCAGACGTAGAATGGAATTCCCGCCCGGCGGAACTGCCCGCACTGCTCCTGAAACGGGTGATCGGCCTCATAGCCCCAGAGAAGCGCCGTCACGCCCGCCGGAATCTCCGGAATAAGCTCCGGTTCATGGAGAATGATATCCCCCCAGAACTGCACCTGGCGGCCATATCCGGCGGCCAGTTCCGTCAATCCGGCAAGATACTTGAGATACACTCTGTGAGTTCCATATTGTTCGCAGAGTTCCCGGCTGCGTCCATGGCCGAGTTCGACGGTTTCGTCGCAGCCGACGTTCAGGAACGGGGAGGTGAAGTTCGGCAGGAACTCCGCATACAGCCGGTCGATGAAGGCGAGCGCCTCGCGCCCCGGCGCCAGCGTCGCCTGATACCGGGTGTCGTTCTCCGCAAAATACCACGGTTCCGGACTTTCCGCAAGGTGGCGGTACTCCTCCAGTTTGAGCCAGCGTTCGAGATGGCCGAAGCTGTTCAAATTTGGAACAAGTTCGATAAAACGCGCCCGGCAGTACTGATCCAGCTCCATGATTTCCGCCGGCGAAAGCGGCGAAGAGTCGTACCAGACCCGCTCGTCGCCGGCGAATGCGAACGAATGCTCCATGTACAGTTGAAGCTCGTTGCAGCGAAGCAGAGAGAGACTGTCGATCATCGCTTTGAGCGACGCCATGGTCGGAACCTTGCAGCGCGAGACGTCCAGCATGTAGCCGCGCCGCGAAATGTCGGGGGCGTCCTCGATCAGAACTCCCGGCACCCGGGCGGGGGTCTGCAGAAGCTGTTGAAAGCTCAGGAGTCCGTAATAAAATCCGGTATCGGTGGCGGCGGCGAGCAGAGCCCCGTCGGGAGATGTTTCAAGACGGTACCCCTCGGGCGGGAGCCGGAGGTCGCGCTCCATCCGGAGCAGCTCACAACCGGCGCCCGGTTTTCCGGCGGTGACCTCCGGCGGAACGAGGAAACGCGGCGAAAGCGGCGCGGCGATTCGGCGTGTCGCCTCCTTGAGTTCAAATCCGGCTTGCGCGGGAAGCGTGATCCAGCGGCAGCTGGAGTAATCGCACAGCCCGTTTCGGGTGGTCATGTTGTGCGGTGGCGGGAAGAGAATCATCATGCACCTCATTGCTCATTTTATTTTGGATACTATAGCAAGCGCCGCTCTCTTTTGCAACCATTGTCCAGTTATTTTCCGCAGAGGCCGACGACTTCTTTCCGGAGAGCGGAATTCTGAGAGAAACGCTCCCGGCTCTCTTCGGATCACACCAGGGATGGAGCGATCCATGCCGCTTTTCAGCGATTCAGTTTTCGCCAGACCTGCGGTGTGGAGGAGTGAACTTTATGGAATGCGGCAAAAAAAGAGGCGGCCGTAGGAAATCCGGCCTCCTCCGCAATGGAGGAAATTTTATCATCCGTGTCGAGCAGGAGCCGCCGGGCGATATCCATACGGGCATCGAGCAGAAGTTTTTTGGGGGAGATGCCGAGATGGTTCATAAAAGTCCGATAAACGGCGGAGACAGAAAGATGAAACTGAGCTGCCAGGTCGGCAATCTGAACCGGTGTCGCGGCATGAACCGTAAGCCACTGAATCATCTCCCGCAACTGCGGCTGTTCAATCGCATAAAATCCGGTGCTTTTCCGTTCGATCACTTTTTGCGTGGGTTCAAGCCTCTGAATGATTTTGTTCTCCCGGCCGTCCAGAATGCGGTCGAGCGCTTCCGCAAGCCGGAATCCCCGTTCGTAGAGACGGGTTTCCACGCTGGAGAGCGAGACGGCCGTCGAGTTGCAGAGCAGATCATCGTTGCCGACGCCGAGAACCGAAAGATCCTCCGGCACACGCAACCCCGCTTCCAGCGCCAGGTTGACCACATGCCCGGCCTCCTTGTCGTTTTCACAGAAAATCGCACAGGGCCGCGGCAGATCCACCAGGCGGGCGGTGCTGTTTTTCATTTTTTTTCTCGTAATATAAGGATAGGTCTCAACAATGGGAATCGCGGAATATCCACTTTGCGTCAGCCGTGTTTGAAACGCTCTTCCACGCAGAGTTCCGGAACAGGAGGCGAAATGGGAAAATCCCTTGTGAATAAAATATTCCGCGGCGATAACCCCAATCCTCACCTCGTCGGGGCAGACGATGCAATCGGCATGCTCGGCAAGCGCCTCGGTGGGAACGGCGATTTTCACACCGATCTTTTTCAACTGTAAAAGATTGTACTCCATATCCGTGATGATCGCATCTCCCCGCCAGTTGCGGGCGCTCTCTTTCAGAAAACGGGGATAGGCGGTTTCCAGATCCCACGGATGCATGCGGGCGTAATCGACGATTCCGCGATGAAGACGTGGATCGTAAAAATTCAACAGAAGAAGAACACGTTTATGTTGTTTTTCCATGTTTTAATGTAGCATGAAACAGAGCTTCTGCCAAATCCAATTTCGAAAGAAAAAAATTTTCTCCCGAAATGATCTATTTTGGCATTCAGCAAGATAAAATCGTTTCATACTCAACAAGAAAACCCTGTCTTCGAAGATGAGACACTCCCGGCTTCGGCAGGGAACATAACGCACGATTTCTATATAGAGTATCATTTTTTCAGTATTGACATTCCGCTCCGTTTCCATCATAATAAGAAGAGAATTGAGATTCTGCAAGGGAGATGAAAATCATGTTGTTCGATACGAATCAGGGCCCCTTTCCGCCGGCGTTCGGTCTGGAAGCGACGGGCAGACTGGCGCCGGTAAACTCCATTCAGTCGACGGCACAGCGTTTGAGCATCGGCTTTGAAACACTGGATCGCGAACTCTTCGATCCGGATGAGTGTTATGAGGTGCTCGGCCAGTCGGGAGTCAAATGGGCACGGTGTCAGAGCGGCTGGTCCCGCTGCGAAAAAAAAGCCGGGCAATACGATTTCCGCTGGCTGGATCAGGTCATGGAGCGGTTTCTCGCCGTCGGAATCACCCCCTGGCTGAGTTTAACGTTCGGCAACGCGCTGTACTCGCCTGACGCCAGGCACGCCTCCGCAGTAGGCTGCCCACCAGTATGTTACGGGGATTCTGCCGTAAGTGCGTGGGAAAATTTCGTCCGGGCGGTCGTGAGCCGGTATCGCGACCGGATCACCCATTTTGAAATCTGGAACGAACCGGATAACGGCCAGTTCTGGGGGCCGGGCAAACCTTCTCTGGAAGAATACATGAAGCTGGTTCGCATCACCTCCGCAGTGATTCGCAGCGCCGCCCCCCGAGCGAAGATCATTGCCGGAGCATTTTCCAACCCCTTGAGTGCGATTCAGTGCCTGAAACTGGGGCTGGGGCAGGAGTGTGACATTCTCTCCTATCACACCTATACCATGTTTCCGGAGCTGTACAGCGCCAACACCGTCGCGTACCTCCGGGAGGCAATTGAGACCTATGCGCCGCATCTGAAGCTCTGGCACGGCGAGAGCGGCTGTCCTTCCGAATCGAAAGACCATTACGACGAGTGGCTCCGCCTTTACCGAAGCAGCCAGGAGATTCAGGCGAAATGGCTCGCCCGCCGTATCGCCACCGACTTCCGGAACGAAGTCGATCTTTTCAGCTACTATCACGCCAGCGATCTCACACTGCATCCCTATGTCAATGGGACAGGCATCCCCACCAAGGTCGGTCGGATGGGAATTCTCCAGGCGCCGGGAGCAGTTCCCAAACTTTCCTACCACGTGCTGCAACACTTCTGCGCCATGTTTGATTCCTCACTGGAAAAACGGGCCCTGATGGCACATCTCGGGGAGGAGGACATTCAGGATCCCTGCCGGGCCCCCCTGCAGGCACGGGATTTTTTCACCGGAGTCATCGCGGATTCCTACACGCGAAACGACTGGCCGTTCTATCTGTATTACTATCCAGGAGATCTGCAGCGTTCGGAAACTGTTTCCGCACTGAACGGGAATAAAATTCAGGCCTGTGCCGGGAAAACGATTTCCGCCCCGGTTCTGGTGGACACGGTGAGCGGAACAATATATCAATTTCGAGATTTTGAGCTCTCCAACAGCGTCCTTTATTTACGCGCCATCCCCGTCACGGACTATCCGCTCATCATAACGGATCGTCAGGCATTAGAACGATAAAATCAAGAGGGAACGGCCCTCATGCAACAAGGATGAATGACAGAAAGGAGACTCCAGATGAATGTAAAATTTACGCTAATTGAATTTTTGATTACAATCGCGATCATCGCCATTCTCGCCGGCCTGCTTCTTCCTGCTCTGAACAACGCCCGGGAACGGGGGCGTACCATCGCCTGTACCAGCAATATGAAGCAGATCGGCCTTCTCTGTCAACAATATTCCGTCGAGAACAATGAATATGAAATTCCGCTGGTATCCGGCAGCTCCTCCGACGATGCGATCTGGAATTTCCCCGGAGTTTATTTCTATCAGAAAATGAGAGTTGACTATCGCGTTTTTTTCTGTCCGTCAATGGGCGCGCGCAATCCAAAATCTTTCAAACTTGATACGGAAAGCAACATTCTCTCCACGGTGCAATGGTATATGGAATACGGCATGAACTACTGGATGAATGCCGTCAGCCGGGGAGCCATCCAGTCCAATCCGGGGACCTATGACCCGCTCAATCCGCTGGTCAGTTCCCGCCGGGCCGGCAGCATCAAAAATCCGGCTGTTCGCGTGCGCTATATTGACACATGGCACAACAACCCCTTCGACAGACAACTGGGGTGCTATTATGTCGACTGCCGCTGGTTCACCACCTCGTCTGCGGGCCGCCCGGCCAATCGTCACGGCGGGAAAGCCAACGTGCTCTTCCTCGACGGACACGTCGGTGCCTCTCCGCTTTTTGACTCCAGTCTGGTCACAGAACATCCGTGGTTCAAAATTTCCTGGTCCTCCACTCCGGCTGATACGAGATGGATTTCCTATTATTAAGTTCAGAATTCCGGGGCGATTCGTTCCGGAGCCTCTCCGTGACGAGATTGAATGATTTGTCGCATTGCAACAACGACGGACACCATCATGAGTTTTGATTGTAAGAGATTGCTGATTGTATGTTTCACGTGTATTTCAACGCTTCCTTTTGTCACACGGAGCGGGGAGCTGCTCCAGATACAGGAGACCGTTCCCGTGACCGTTCCGGCCTGGACACAAGCCCGGGCAACAGGAGTGATTCCCGCAACCTGGCAGGCCAGCACGATTCGGGGCGGTGAATTTTCCTGTTCCGTCGCCAAGGAGAACGGCAAACCGGTTTTCCTCTGCAATCTGAAAAAGGGAATCGCCTATTTCGTCATCCCCGCTCCGGAAATAAAAGTTGCCTGCCCTGCGGAATTCCACATTACCATGGAACGGCCGGAGGAGTGGAGCAACGAAACTATTCTCAGCATAAAGGGAGGCCGTGGAGAGCCTTCCGTCTGGGGAGGCGGCTTTCTCGGCGGAATCCGTCTGGAATACAGCCCCGGCATACAAACCTGGAAATCCACCGTCAACGCCCCGGACTGGCGGAAGGATTCCCGTTATTGGCTTTTGCTGGAACTCGCAGACCCGGGTCTTTATAAAATTTATTCCGTCGGAACGAGGACGCTCCCGGCGGGGAAACCGTATTATGCACTTCGCCCGGTTCCGGCAAACAGCGTCAATCTGTTTCGCAACAGCCGTTTTCCTCTGGGGCTCCCCTGCGGCTGGTCCACCGGCGCCGTCGACCGTGACGCATTGCGTGTTTCAGAAGAGCCGGGGCCGTCGGGAGAACGTTTTCTGATCCTGGAAACCGATGTGCCGGAAACGCCGCTCAACTCCGAACCATTCAATCCCGCCGACTTCAGCAGGACCAACTATGTCTCCTTCTCCTACCGGGCTTCCGGCAAATGGCATGCACGGGTGTATACGGGCGAGGGAAGTTCCTTCCGGATGAAAAACGTCGACCTACCTCCCTCGAAAGAGTGGAAACGAGTCCTTCTCGCCTACCGCCCCTGCGAGAATGCCCGGGGCCATGTCCTGCAGATTCGGGGCAGCGGCAGACTTGATCTGGATGCGGTGCGGGCATGCGACAGCCCGGAACGGGACTACAAACCGCAGAATCGCTGTGAGGTGGCCCTGGCCGTCCCGGAAAACGCGGCAGCCGCAGATTCCCGGATTCTTTTTGACGATGAAAAAGCGGCAGTCCGATACCTTCTGACCGGCGAAACCGATCAGGTCACGATCCATTTCCGGGCAGTCAATCTGTATGGAGAAACATTTGAACTCGGCAGCAGTACCGTGCCGGCCGGATTCGTCGATTTCACCGCGGCACTGACCCGTCGTCCCTTCGGCCAGTTCCGCATCGAAGCCTATGCGGAGAAAGCGGGGGACATTCTCTCTCCGGTCAACGAGCTGGTCGTCACCCGGATTCCCAGACCGCTTTTCTGGGGGAAGGACGCTCCACACTCCTTTTTCGGCGCCATTGCCGAACTGGATCGATCGCTGTTGAGCATGAAAGCTGCCGGAATCAACCACGCGCGCTTTCATGACCACGGAGGTCTGCAGTTCACCGGCTGGTATGCTGCGGAGCCGGAACCGGGGAAATGGAAGTTTTTTGATGAAAAAATCGCCCGTTATCGAAACCTCAACCTCTGGATTCTCGGTTCGTTCGGAACCACTCCTCTCTGGGCGACCCGGGAGGCGGGGAACAGGAAAATCGCCGACGCCTATCAGGCGAAATGGCTCACTCCCCTCCGGTTGCAGGATTTCGAACACTACGTCTCGAAAGCGGCATCGCACTATCGAAATTCCATCCGCGACTGGGGAATCGGCAATGAGCCGTGGGGCGGCTATTTCTTGGACCGCTATGAAAACGGTTCCTGGATCCGCAGCGATCAGAACCGCAATTTTGCAGCCTATCAGACGGCCGCATATCGCGCGGCGAAACAGGTGGATCCCGGCCTCACTGTCGCCGGAATCAATGCGACGCTTCGCAATCCCCGCTGGGCTTGCGAACTTCACCGGCGCAAGGCGGACCGCAGCTGTGACATCGTGGAGCTGCATCTCTACTCCTCTGCATGGAACGGTTTCCCCGGAGATTCCGTCACCCGGGGGATTCAGACCTCCCTGGGTGAGATCAACTGGGGCAAACCGATCTGGAATACCGAGGGACAGGGGTGCGCCAGCGGCAATCTGGGAACTCCTCCGGAACCGCAGATCGGCCTCAACTTCCATTCTATTTCCTGGATCAACCGCTTTGATTTCACGGCAGATGCCGACAGACAGATGCGCTACCTTGTCAGCAACCTCGCCTGCGGCATGCAGAGAATCTACCTCTACAGCGGGAAACCATGGAAATATGTGGCGATCATGAAGCCGGCCGCATTCAGCGTGCTGGAACAGACAGATGGGTTCCCCTCCCCTCAGCTGGTTGCATTTTCGGCTCTGGCCCGCCGTGTTGACGGGCGAACGTTCCAGGAGGTCTTCGAAATCGCATCGGATGTCTGGTGTTATCTCTTCGAATCCTCCGCGGGAACCACGGCGGTGATCATTCCCAGACGGTTTTCCGGCAAGATCAACATAACCTGCCGTCTGGCTGATGCGGCCGCATATGACTTATTCGGGAATCCATGCGAGCAGCCGTTTCTTTCCGGCAGCCGGCTGTGGTATCTCCAGACCTCTGCGCCGGCAGCGGTTTTGAAAAAGGCATTGCAGGTTCAGAAACCGTAAAACAGCAAAACGCCGCTCGTAATCGGAAACCCGCGGCAGAAGGAGAGTTCCCCGCACTATGTTTTTTTACACGGTATCAAATGCAGGAGAATCGAATGATCCTCCTTGGCGGCTTCCCCCTCGCAATTTCGGAAGCCGCCGCATAAAAAACATGTCGATCAGGCCCGGCAGCAGCAGACCCGGTTATACGGAGCCGACCGCAGGTCAGCGGACGACACTCTTCAAGGGGGAGTATTCCAGCTTTTTCGCCGTCTGACGGATTTGCCTGTCGTCCTCGTTCCTGCCGGCCGCGATTTGTCTGCAGTTCTCTGCTGATGCACAACCGCATACCGTGTCTCCCGGAGAACTCTGCAATTTCGCCATCATTGTCCGGCAAAAAAACAGAAAAATTTTTTTCTCTTCTTGACTCTTGCAAAAAGTCGGATATACTATATTTGACATCGGTGACAATTATCATAAAACACGGGAACCTGTAAGGAAGGACCCGATGCGCAACCAGGAGGATTTCATGAATAAAAAGTGGAAAGTTGCAGTGGTGGGAGCCGGCAACT
>URVC01000007.1 GCA_900551245.1 uncultured bacterium
GCCAATGTAGCTCAGTCGGTAGAGCAATTCACTCGTAATGAATAGGTCATCGGTTCGATTCCGATCATTGGCTCCAGTTTGATCTTATCAGCCAGACGTTTACACCGTCTGGCATTTTTTATGCCGAAAATGGGGCACAGCAACAGGCGGCAGCACCAATACCCAATGCATACAGCCGAAAGCAACTGCCGGTTCCGCGGCGTGGAATTACAGCTGTACTTTGATGAGCGGTACGGTCAGGTGCTGAGGGGTGGTATTCCCCTCCCAGATGTCGGAGAAGCGTTTCAGCAGCAATTTGCCGATGGTTTCGAAATCCTGTTTCCAGGAGAAGTCCACCCCGTTGGAAGGATAACAGATCAGCTGATAGACGTCCGTGTGAAGATTCGCCCTTTTGACCGCTTGATGAAAGTCCGGTTTGAACAGCGGATTGGCGATGATGCAGTCATAGTCCGCGGCAACGATTTCGTCGATTCTGGGGAAGTACACTTCCGGCGGTTCCTGGTTGATCTCCAGCGAACCCTGCGGACACTCCGCTAGAAACGCGTCGCGAATTACCCGGTTGGCAAGCGGACAGGTGGAGAAGAGCAGAATCCGGCGGTTCCCGGCCAGGGCAAGATGCCGCCCCATGTCGGCAAACGCGGACGCCTGATCGAATTCGATGCTGTCGATCTCATCCGCGACATTTTGTTCCAGCGTGATCACCGGAAGCCCTCCGGCACGGAGTTTCCGCAGGCTGCCAAGATTGCACGCCTTTTCCCCGGGGGCACACCAGATCAGCCCGTCAAAGCGGTTGATGGCGATTTCCCGGCAGATCGTCTCCCCGGAATCCCCCTCCAGCAGGAGCTCCCGGATGGAGTGTCCGGCCCGGACAAGGTCCAGACCGAGCTGATATTCATGCACCCATTGTTCGTATTGCTTGGAGTACGCCTTCCCATCTCCCCAGATCAGGCCTACTAGTTTCCCCTGACCAAGGGTGACCCGCTGCGGCGTGGTGAAGTAGCCGACCCCCTGGCGGGCGGTGAGATATCCCTCCCGGACCAGGCCGTCCAGAATGAGCGAAACCATGCTGACCGACATCTGAAACATTTCCGCAAATTCCCGTTTCGACGGCATTTTCACCGAAGCCCGGTCGTTGCGGAACAGCGCCCGCATCACATAGTGTCTGACAAGAAGGCTTTTCTTCATGATGGTCAAAGAATAAAAATATATAAGTATTGTCTATCTGCGTCCCGGAAAATCATATCATGATAGCATACCATGCCGGATTCGGATTTACAAGCGAAAAACAGCAGTGTGCGCAAAAAAATAGAGGGAATTGCGACATGAGTTTCTTTGCAAATCTTCCGCTCGTTCCCGTTTCTTGAGGGGAAGATCGTTTTTTGGACGATTTTTTTCGCCGGCGGCATGAAATTCATGTTTTAGATTTGCATTTTTTATTTTGTATGCTATAATACCCCTGTTTCACTTATATAATACTTATACAATGCGGAGGAAAAATCAGAGGTGTAATGAACTTTGGCATCTGAGAAGATTATTGTAATATACACAAGGTGAAAAGATTAATGAACTGCAACTATGAAACGGCAAAACAGGATGGAGCGGAGAATGAAATCGATCAGGCAACATTTTTCAATGGTGGAACTTCTGGTTGTAATCGCGATCATCACAATTTTGGCGACGCTTTTACTGCCCGCATTGCAGAAAGCTCGAATGACGGCGAGAGCCGTCACCTGTGTTTCAAATCTCCGGCAGATTGGAGGAGCTCTGGTCGCATATTGCGCGGACCACAACGACTGGATGCCGGCGGAAACCGCATCCGGAGGCAACGTCGGCGGCCGGATCCACTTTCTCTGTCGCTATCTGGGGTATTCGGGAACTGCCGGCTGGAGAGAGTCGTCGACAGCCTACAGCAAATCGGTTGCCTTCTGCCCGGAATCCGCAACCGACCCGCTTCTGATTTCGGAATATCCGCACAGCGGGTACGGAATCGCGTATCAGTCCTACGCTGCAACCTATCTCTTTCAGAACAAAAACGGCGGCTGGGCCAATGAGGGGCGCAACCGAATCTCCCGCCTGCTGAATCAGAACTCCGCCGGGATTCTTAATATCTGTTCCCGTGGGGTGATTCGCGGCAAGCTCCGGCAGGGTGACGACATCAGCCCCAATCTGTTGAACACCTTCACCAATGTGAACTTACGCTATTATCACCGGAAATTTGTAGGGTTGCGGGCTGACGGCGCGGTGACGGTCCGCTCCTCCGCAATTGCCGCTCGTAATGATGAACTGTATCTGAAAAGTCAGGAATGAAAACGATGCAAATCAAATCTCTGTTACCGGTTGTTCTGCTCTCCGGAGCATTCGCTCTTCCGGCGGCGCCGACACCACTTCAGTACGGCAGTTTCGACCGGGATTTCTCCATCGGCGGGCGGGCCCCGATTCAGGTTCGGAATGTCGAATTTGTTCCCGGCATCCGGGGCCGGGCTGTGCACATCCCGGCCGATGGCGGCCTGATCTACCGGATGGATGGTTCGGTGCTGAAAAAAGACCGGGGCACTCTCTCGCTCTGGATCTGCCAGGATGCCACACCGTGGGGCGGTTTGAACTTCCGCGACCGGGACGCGGATGAAAACGGCATCTGGAGCGGCCGCCTCCACAGCTCCAGCCGGGTCCGGCCGCTGTTTCTGTCGGGCCTGTTCCGGATCAACGGCGGAACGTTTCTGGAATGGGTGGCGATGGGAAAATTTGACTACTATCCCTGGATCCGCCAGCTGTTTGCCGGGGAATGGCACCATGTCGCATTGACCTGGGATCGCAACGCGATCAAACTCTACTTCGACGGCCATCTGGTTTCGCAGAAGAGCGCTCCTTCCCGGCCGCTGGAGCTTGAAGAGACCTTCTCCCTCGGTACGGATGCCGCCGGGCGGCGCGGATTCTGCGGCGCCGTCGACGAATTCAAAACCTTTGACCGCCCGCTTTCGCCGGAGGAGATCACCCGGGAGTTTGCAACTCTCCGTTATTACACCGTGGAACTTCTTGATTATACGGTCATTGCCGGGAATGAGAAACCTCTTCGCTTCCGGGTCCGCAATCTGACCGGGGAGTCCCGGCAGGAGTGTTTCAGCGTCGCGGGGAAAACGCGAACCCTCCGCATCGAACCCGGAGCGCTGGCGGAATTTTCCCTCCCGGTGCGCCGGGAGGAGAAAGGCCTTTTCCGGCTCCGGCTGATGGCGGGGAAACGATTTCTTCAGGAGTTCGAGTTGATCGCTCTGGAGGCGCATCCGCCGAAGCCGACCGTTTCCGACGCTCCTGCCAGACGGGTTCTTCTGCGGGAAATCGACTGCACCGAACCGATTCGGGAAGGCATGGGCAACGACACCGGCAGCCATGTGGCCGACGGCTGCCGGGTGGTGGACATCAACGCGACCGGAGCCGGGTTTCTCTACCGGCTCTCCACGGACAAGCCCGGCAATCCGCACTGGATTGAAGTGGATTATCCGGACACCGGCCGCCGGGAGTTTTCCATTGCGGTCTATCCACAGAACTACGGCCGTTTTTACACCGGCTCTCTGGACTGTGCCGGTATTATCACCGGCGTGGACCATCGCAACACCGGGAAAATGCAGACGAAATCCTTTCTCTTCTGGCCGGACGGGAAGGAGTTCGCCGTGGGGATCCTCGGATTCCGGGCGATGAAAAATGCGCTTCCGCCGGCGGCTTCGAAGATCCGTCTTTACCGGGCGGATGAGCTGCCTGCCGCCAGGGTGCCGCAGGGGGGGCGGAGCGTTTCCAACTGGGATGAGGACCCCACCATGGATTCCGGGCTGGCTTACAGCAGTGCCGTCAACTACAAGAGTGCCGATCTGGAATTCTGGCGGATCAAGTGGCAGCGGATTCTGGACTATATGCGTTACACCGGTATGAATCAGTGGTTTATAAAAGTGATGTCATACAACGGCGATGTGACCAAGATGGAGGCGACGCTTCAGCACACCAGCCGGACCCTTTCCGACCGCTTCCGGGTTCCCGGCTGGGCGGAACTCGGGGCGGAGATGCTGGATCAGGCCGGTATGGATATCCTGGTCCGGCTTAACAACAAACTCTTCAACGGGGAGTGGTTTGCCGGGATTGCGAATCTGAAAAATCCGGCGGAACTGCTCTGGATCGACAAACTCGGGAAACCGTATGCGCAGAACCACAGCTGCGACTTCAACTTTCTGCGGCCGGAGGTTCGGAACGCCTATAAGAAAATCATCGCCGCCTATCGGGATAAGTTCAAGGTTTACAAGCATTTTCGTGGCATCTCCCTGAACGAGCACCCGGCCATCTGTTTCGGTTCTCTGGACAACGGTTACGGCGACTGGACCGTTGCGCTGTTCTCCCGGGAAACCGGCATTCCGGTGCCGGGCAACACTCCTTCGGAACGTTGTCGATGGCTGCTTGCCAATGCCAAAGAGCAGTGGATTTCCTGGCGCTGCCGCAAAGTGACTGAAGTGGTTCAGGAGCTGGCGGAAACATTGCGCGCGGAAGGAAACTCGCAGCTGGAACTCCAATACTGGGTGCGCGGCGATTTCATGGCGGACAAAGGGGCATGGCCTGCGTTCCGCTATGAAGACGCCCTCTGCGAAGCCGGTATCGATCTGGCACAATTGACCCGGCTGCCGGGCGTGAAGGTGGTTCCCTGCATCCGGCCGGATTATTTCCGCGGCGGTTCGGGGAGCGCGACCAACGAACCGTATCTGCTGTTTTCGCGGGAGGTTTCAGAGTTGTGGAACCGCAATCATATCACCGCCGTCAACATCTTCCGGCACAGCAATCTGGAGATTTATCCGAAGCTGATCAACCGGGATCTCAAGTGGAAATACCGCTGGTGGGCGCCGATCGGCAGCAATGTGCAGAACGTTGCGGACTTCTACAATTATGCCACGCCATACCCTGATACGCAGTTTGTGCTGGAGCCGCTTGCCCATCTGGTTGCTGAACTGGATGTTCAGGATCTCGAACATGGATGGTGGGGCATTCCGGAACAGGGACACAATGAACTCTTCCGCCGTTTCTATACCCAGTTCCGCCGGATTCCGCGCGGCCGCTTCGAGCTGGTTCCGGGGGCCGATGATCCGGTCGCCATCCGCGTCGGCGAGAAGGGGTTCTACATGGTGAACCGGGAGGGTTTCCCGGCAACGGTTGTCTACGAGAGGGACGGCGAGCGGCAGAAACGGCGACTGGAAGGGGGTGAAATTTATTGTGAAGAGACGAAACGGAGGCCGCGGCTCTCTCTGCTTCGCGTCGACATCCCGGAGGAGGAAAAGGCGGCATATGAAGCGGAACTTCGCCGACTCAAACTCATTCTGAGCTCCTCACATGGCGCCCGGGAGCTGGAAAATGCAGTCACACATTTCGAACGGGCGCTGAAGCAGGGGCGTTATTCGGAAGCGAGGCGCTGGCTGCTCACTTCGGCGGTTCGCTCTGCCCGCATGAAGAAAACCGTTTCGGTCATCCCCTTTTTCGATCGGGGCAAATCGACGCTCACCGTGCGGGCGATGAATTACGGGCTCACGCCGTTTCACGGGAGTGTTCAGCTGCTCAAACTTCCGCCGGGCTGTACGGGGCCGGTTGCCGGGCGGGAAATCCGGCTGGAGCCCGGAGAACAGATGCAGATTGATTTCCCGGTGACGGGAGTTGCCCGCAGGCTGACTTCAAAAGATCTCTTCACGCTGGCATTGACGGAACATCATTCCACGGAGGAGCTGCAGTACAATTTCCCGACAGTTGACGCATGGGAGGATGTCGGAGGTGTTCCGAAACATTTCAGCGGCACCATCTCCACCGATACGGTGGATATCCGCCGGAAGGATCAGAAGCGAATCGGTGACCGAAAACTCTCCTGCCGGTATGCCGTTCTCTATGACCGGAACGGCGACGGACTGCGGATCTATGTGGAGGCGGAAGATCCCCAGTTTCTGCCGGCGGGAGAACGCGGCGCCATGTATCGTGGCGACTCCATTCAGATCTATATCGACCAGAAGAACGACACCCCCTGCAATGCAGGCGCGGGCTACGACGACAACGACGCGGTGTTTCAGTTCGGGCTTTTAAACGGAGTTCCCGAACTCTTTCTGGAATACCCGCGGCGCGCCGTAATTCCCGTCCGGGGAACCGTAACTCACAAGGATGGGAAAACCGTCTATGATGTAACGATTCCGAAAGAAGCGCTGCCGGACGCCGATCTCCGTCCCGGCCATGTCATCGGCTTCAGTCTGCTGGTGAACCAGCGGATGCGGGATGAACACGGTGACTACATGGTCAAGCTCGACCTCGGCGGGGAGAGTTACTGCAAACCCGCCAACTGGATGGACTGTTATCTGGGAAAATAAAGAAAGAAGAAGCCGGAAAAGGGTTCCGGAATACAACCAGAAAACCGAAAGGAAGGAATCATGATTGCTCGAATTTTCGCTCTGGTCTTCGCTGCGGCTGCGCTTTGTGCGGAAGAGTACAACTTCACCGCCTCACCGGCGCAGATTCTGAGCATCCGGGAAGGGCAGAGAAAATGCGTCGTTGTTCGACAGGGAAAACAACTTGCGGAAGTTTACATCTTCGGCCGTCCCGGCGAGATCGGCCTTCTGAAGCTCTCCCGTACTCCGGAAGGGCTGACGCTGGATCCGACGGAGTACTTCAAAACCGTTCCCGACAAACCGAATCTCAATCTCCGGGCCGTTTTTGATCTGGACAAACTCAAACTCGCGGGGAACGTGACAAAATCCACGTTGCCCAATAACCGGATCACCCTTGTCGTTTCCGGGCCGGAAAACGGCTCGCTGACCCTCTATTTTGAAGGGCGGACCCGGTCGCATTTCTACCGGGCAAAGAACGTGAAACTCAAACCGGGACTGCAGAGCTGTACCTTTGAGGCTGTTCTGCCGGATACGCTCAAGGAGATTTCCGCCCGCATCTCCATCTCCCGCCCCGGCGTCTATACGATTCAGTCAATCCGAATGGAACCTCTGTAATATTTTGAAGGAAGATGTGAACTGTCATGAAACTGGAAGATTTGAAAATCACATGCAAAGAAAACAACTGGAACGTCAGTTGCACTCCGGAAATTGATTCCGATGAGATTCGGTTGCGCATCCGCGGTCGGCGGGAGGGGCGCGGGGTCATTCCGGAATGCACGGTCAGTTTTCTCGTTCCGCACACCGGCATTCTCTATCGCTGGACGCCGGAGACGAACCGGATTCCCTCTCTCCTGCGTTCCCCGTTTGAATCCGGCTGTGTCCTCTATGTGCCGATCGTCTCTCTGTACGGAGCCGGAGGGCGCAACCGGTTGACGCTTTCTCTTCTGGATCCCAAATGTGAAGCGCAAATTCTCTGCGCCCGCCCCAGCGGGAGTGAAAGTTCCCTGAAGATGGAAATTTCGCTGTTCCGCCCCGGCGACGACCGGAGCGGCAGTGAATTTGAGGTGGTTCTGCGTCTGGATTGCCGGCCGATTCTCTGGTCGCAGGCGGTTCGGGAGGCTGTCGCCGACTACGAGAAGAGGTTCCCGCCGATGTTCGTGCCGGATTCCGCCTTCCAGCCGTTTTATTCGAGCTGGTACGCCTATTTTCAGGCGGTTACGGACGACATCGTGGAGAAGGAGTGCCGCATCGCCCGCTCGCTCGGGATGCAGACCGTCATTCAGGACGACGGCTGGCAGACACCGAATTACCGCGACTGGTGGCACGACTGCGGTTCCTGGGAGATCTGCCGGGAGAAATTCCCGGATATGGCCGCCCATGTCCGCCGGGTTCACGAGATCGGCATGAAATACCTGATCTGGTTTGCCATTCCGTTTGTGGGGCGGGAGAATCCGCTCTTCGAAACAATGCGGGGGAAATTTCTGCGCTGCCGGCCGCAGCATGCGGTCTACATTCTGGATCCGCGGTATCCGGATGTCCGGGAACATCTCGCCTCTCTGCTGGAACATGCCATGAAGGAGTGGGGCGTCGACGGATTCAAGCTGGATTATCTGGAGCAATTCCGGAAACTGAAAAGCGATTTCAGCGCACAGGGCGGCATGAATGGCGAACAGGATCTCACCGCGCTGGAGGAGGCTCCCGGACGCGATACCGATTCCGTCGCCGATGCGCTGGAAAAACTGATGCGCGAAATCCGGACGCGCCTTACCGCGCTCAATCCGGAGGTGATGCTGGAGTTCCGCCAGACCTACATCGGGCCGGTCATGCGGCAGTTCGGCAATCTGATGCGGGCGGGAGACTGTCCCAATGACGTGCTCAGCAACCGGAACCGGTATGTCCTGCTGCGCCTCACGTCGGGCGGTTCTGCGGTGCATTCGGATATGCTGGCATGGAACACCGCCGACACGGTGGAGAATGCGGCAATGCAGCTGCTGAATGCGTTCTTCGCGGTTCCGCAGGTTTCGGTTCGCCTGGCGGAGCTTCCACCGGCTCACCGGAACATGCTGGATTTCTATCTCCATTTCATGGGACGCCATGCTGATACCCTCTATCGGAGTGACTTCCTCCCCGGGCCGATGGAGGAGAACATCCCATGGTGTGCCGCGGAGTCGGAGGGCGAACGGATTACCGTCGTCTACAATGCCGAAATCTTCACTGAAGCTGCGATGGAGCGAACCCACTACCTGATCAATGCGACCGGTATGGAGGGGCTTGTCGCCGCGCCGTCGGCTCCCTGCCGTGCGGAAATCTACACCCCGGAGGGGACGCTGTGCCGGACTCTGGATTTGCCGGCCGGTTTCGCCCGTCTGCCGGTGCCGTGCGCGGGGATGGCGATTCTCAAAAGAAAAGCATGAGGAGGATGCCGTGGAGCGTTCAAAGCGGAGGGTTGGAGAACGGAGGGGAGGGGGCTGGAGCGCCTCCTTCTCCGGCGTGCTGTTTGCCGGAACGGTTCTAAGTGGCTGCACCTCTCCGGATGAAGAGCTGCTGCGCCAGTACCGGAGTTACTATCACCAACTGCCGGAAGAACATCCGGCCCGGTTTGCCGTCAACCAGACGGCGGAAAAACCGCCTTCGGTTTCGTATCGTCTCCGATTCGGTGTTTATGATGACCGGGATCCGGATTCCGTCCGGGAGCAGATCCGGGCCGAAATCGCCCGAATCGAAGAGGGCATTCGCTGGACCGGGGAACGAAGAGAGATCGAACTGACGATCGGCGGCCCGCCGGTCGTCTTTTCCGGAGAGTATCCGCTGGGAGGCACCGCTCATGAATCGGAGAACTCCATCTGGAGCATCCGCTGTGACAGGGAGACGATCACCGTAACCGGGGATTTTCCCGATGCGGAGTGCCGGCCGAATGACGAGCAGCTCTATCGGGGAGATGCGCTGGAGATGTTTTTCTGCACGAACTACGAGGCGAAACTTTACCGGGAGATCATCGTCAATCCCAACGGAACGATCTTCACCGCTCTCCACGTCAACGACCGTTTCGGGAGTTTTCAGTGTGTTGTTCCGAACGGAAAGGAGAAGTACGGCATCGCGGTGCAGACGGAAAAACGGGACAACGGCTTCCGCCTTGAAACATCGATTCCATGGCGGGCGCTCCCGGAATACACCCGCGGCAATCCGCCCCGGGCGGGGGAAGTACTTTACTTCATGCTGGTCAGGACAAACAGCGATCAGGCCGGGGAGCCGTCTCGTATGACGACTCCGGTTCCCCTGCTTTACAGTCCGCACAACCTCTTTGGCTACATCAAAGCGGTATTGAAGAGCGAAGGCGTGGGGAAAACTGTTTTGCCACGCCCGGCCGGCGGCGGGGAGAAAAAACGCTGAGTTCCGCCGGGCGGCCGGGGGGAGGAGCCGGCCACCTGCACAGGGCATGCCCCGCGCTCTCCGGTAAGGACGGAGGGCCGGGCGTGCTTTCTTTGCTTCAGCGGACGATGCCGAAATGAATGGCCGCGCACCAGATTCCGGCGAGGATGATCCAGAGCACCACCCCGTGGATGACCGGCCGGAGCCCCAGCTCGCGCAGTTTCGCCCGGTTCAGATTCGCTCCGATGAGAAAGAGCGTGAGAATCATCAGGCAGGTCGAAAACTCTTTCAGGAACCGTCCCGCCTCCGCCGTCGCCGGAACCCACGTCACCAGGGCAGAGGCAATCAGAAAGCCCGGGATGAACCACGGCACCCGGAACTGAATCTTCCGCTTCTCTCCCGGGGCGGTGTCCGCGACGAACATCGAGAGAAACAGGGTCACCGGAATGATCCAGAGCGCCCGCGCCAGCTTCACCGTCGTCCCCACCTCCAGCGCCTCCTGACCGTAGCTCATCGCCGCACCCACGACCGAGCTGGTGTCGTGGATTCCGAGCGCCGACCAGCAGCCGAACTGATACTGGCTCATCCCGAGAGCGTGGCCGACCGCCGGAAACACCAGCAGTGCCACCGCGTTGAGCGTGAACACCACCGCCGACGCAATGGCGATGTCGTGCGCCTTCGCCTTCAATACCGGTGTCGCCGCCGCAATGGCGCTGCCGCCGCAGATCGAGGTGCCGACGCTGATGAGGTAGAGGGTATGCTTCGGCAGGCCGAGTTTTTTGCCGAGCCACACGCCGAGCCCGAGGCCGAGTGCGATTCCGGCACAGGTGTAGACGATGCCCTGTGCGCCGGCCCGCAGAACCTGATTGAGGTTCATGCCGAATCCCATCCCGACGATCGCCGCGCCGAGCAGCGGCGAGGTCAGCCGGGTGGTGATTGCCTCAAAGGGGTTCCCCCACGCCACGGAGAAGATGACGCCGCAGATGACCGCGATGCCCGGCGCATGATTCCGGAGCGGCGGGCAGAAGAGCGGCAGTAGAAGGAACGCGGCGGCAAGCGCCAGAAACACTCCCTGCCGGAGCCGGTTCAGCTTCTCGGCGGGATCCTGCGGAACGATAATTTCAGCTTCCATAAAAAAACATCTCCTTGGTTTGGGGTGATGCCCTCTAATATAGAGGTTTCTTTGCAAAATAAAAATAATTGATGATTATAGTTTGATAAATAAAATTAATCGATTATAGTAAGACGGAGCAGACCAGAGATACGGAGGGGAGGCGTGGAACGTGATTGACCGGAAACTGGAAATCTTTCGAATGGCGGCGATGGTGGGGAACTTCACGGAAGCGGCTTCGGCGCTGGGAATGAGTCAGCCCAACGTGACCCATCAGCTCGCCCGTCTGGAGGAGGAGCTTGGGGTGCAGCTGTTTCTGCGGGACGGGCGGAACGTGCGGCTGACCGCGGCGGGGAGGGAGCTTTCCGCCCGGTGCGGGGAGCTTTTCGCGGAATCGGAGAAAATTCAGCGGGCGGTACAATGTGCGGCGGCGAAGCGGAACTACCATGCCATCGGCGGAACCATGACCGCGGGGGGCTATCTTCTGCCCGGACTGGTGGCCGCCTATATGAACTCCCATGCCGGGTACCGTCTCGGGCTGCAGATCGGCAATACGCGGGAGATCAGTGAGCAGCTGATCTCCCGCAAACTGGATCTTGCGCTGGTCGAGGGGCCGTTCGAGCCGAACTCCTTTCTGGCGGAGGAGTACTGCTGCGATGAACTCGTTCCTGTTTTCGCTCCGGGGGAATGTCCGCCGGAGTTTTCGCTGGTGGAGTATATCAGCGAAGGGAAGCGGCTGATTCTGCGGGAGGCCGGTTCCGGCACGCGGTACTATTTCGACCGGTTTCTCCGGGAGTGCGGCGGGGGGCGGCCGGGAGTGCTGGAACTGCTCGAAGTGAACAGCTTCGACGCGTTGAAACTTCTGGTGCGGGCAAGGGTGGGCATCACGGTGATTTCGCGTCTGGCGGTTCGCGACGAACTGGCTTCCGGCGTTCTCGAGTGCGGGCGGTTTGTCGAGGGGCGGATGATCCGGAAGCTGAATTTCCTCTACCTGCCGGGGGCCGATCTCGATTTCGTCGGGAATTTCATCCGCTTCTGCCGCCGGCAGCCGGTCCCCGGGGAGGACCCGGCGTAATGGATCCTTGGATTCCGCAAGCCGTTCGAACCGCCGCTTCTCTTTTGCAGGATCCACCATGACGCCGGGAACTCTCGAAGAAAGAACGTTTATTCTCCCCGGAGAGCTTCTGCATCGGCGTGAACCGTGATCTCCATATCCAGCCAGTTGACGCCGTCACGGAACGTCAGAAAATTGGCGCAGCGGATCGCGAAATCCGGATTGTTCGCCAGAGTTTCGGATGCGTCCGGCAGGGCGAATCCCGCCTGATAGACTCCCGGGAGCGTGTCCGGCGGCAGTGTGGCGGAGAGATTCAGCACCTGCTCGGTGCTGTTGCCGTACCAGCGCCGGATATCGGTTTGGAAACGAAACGAATGGCAGCAGGCACCGCATTTCAGCACCAGCAGGACCGGCCGGGCGTTGACCGGAGCGGAAAAGCCCCGGTTGACCAGACGGATCTCCGCCTCCAGTTTGCCGCCCGGGCGGACGCTCTCCGGAAGCCGGGCGGAGCGGAGCTCCAGACGGTACCCCAGATGATCCCGGATGAATTCAAAGTGACTGCGCGGAACGAACCTGCCCGCGGCATCGAAAAAGTACCCGTCTGAAACCGGAATCCGGTTGTCATGGAGGAACATGGGATCGACCGGAACCGATTTCCACCAGTCGATCGGATAAAAATCCTGCTCGAACAACGAATGGCCGTGCACCATGCTGAAGGTGTCGTAATGCCAGCGGTGAAAATTCAGCAGGGCTTCGTGCGGCAGAGCCACTCCCGCCAGGTCGCGCCATTGCAGTTCGCCATCCATCGGGAGATAGCGGCTCTCCCCGTCGAGATAGCGGAACTCCTCCTCGAGGGAGAGGTTGTCCATGCCGAACGTCCCTCCATGGTTGTTGTTCTCCATGAAGTAGTCGTTGAAGTGGCCGATTCTCGCCCGGGCGGTTCCGGAAAACGCTTCGGATTCCGAAAGCGGAGCGTTGCCGAACAGCGCCCGTTTCAGCCGGGGGTATCGGAGCATGGTGTTCCGCCCCTCCGGCAGGGCTTCCAGAACGGCGGCGAGAAGTTCCCGGCAGAAACCGGCATCCTCCTCCAGATGATGGAAACTGTGATGAAATTCGCCGAACCGCCCGACGAAGCCGCATTGCAGAACATAGATCACATCCTGATAGCGGCGAAGCAGCGGCCGCAGCTGGGCGATGTGGTTCAGTACGGTCTCCGCGGAAGGGCCGGCGGGCGTCGGATACAGCTCGTAGGCAAAGCGCAATAGCGCCTTGGCGCCGGATTCGCGCAGTTTCCGGAAGAAGCTCTCGATGTCATCCAGTTTCTGCTGAGAAAGCGGCCGCCCGTCGCAGTAGTTCATCAGAAAACAGTAACTCTGCATGACGGTCACGCCGTCGTAGGTGAAATAATCCAGCTCGTCCTGCCATTGCGCGTGGGAGAATTCGACCGCGTCCAGACGGTTTCCGCGCATCAGGCGCGGGCAGCCGGTCAGCTCCTCGTTCTGACACGACGGTTTGAGAGCGCGCCCGTCGAGCTTGTTCTGCTTGCTGTGGCAGGAGCAGGTGCCGGCGGTCTCGCCGGGAATGGTGCTGAAATAGATCTCCGTGCGGAATCCCCGTTCCGGATTCCTCAGACCTGTTCTGCCGTGCGGATCATCCGGACGGATGCCGCGGAACTCTTTCGCCCTCATCCTCACTCTCCCCTCAGACACATTTCGACAATCTCGTCGACATTCCCTGTCGCGAGGCCGATGGAGGTATCCGACGCTCCGTAGTAGATGCGTAATTCGCGGCTTGCCGGGTCGACGACACAGCCGGTGGTGAACACCACGTTCGGAATCACGCCGTTGAGTTCGTATTCCGTCTCCGGGGCGAGCAGGTAACTTTTCATCACGCCCAGAACCTTTTCCGGCTGTTCCAGATCGAGCAGGCACGCTCCGATGCAGTAGCGGAACCCGGAGAACGTGTCGAGCACGCCGTGGTAGATTTCCAGCCATCCTTTGTCCGTTCTGACCGGCGGAGTCGGTCCGATTTTTGACGAGGCCCACCGGGTGCAGCCGCGCCGGAGCACCACCCGGTTTTCTCCCCAGTGGATCAGGTCCGGCGATCGCGAAAGCCAGATGTTCGCGAAGGCTTTCGCCATGGGGGCGCCGTGGGAGTAGGGGCGGTCGAGCCGGACATATTTACCGCCGATTTTTTCCGGGAAGAGACACGGAACGCGGTTGGAGGGCAGGGAGATGATGTCGATCGGCTCGAATGTCCGGAAATCCTCCGTCCGGTACAGCAGCGCCGCCGGGCCGAGGTCCGCGCCGTTGCCGGGGCGGATGATGTAATAGCAGTTCTCCTCGGCGAAGAAGGTGACGCGGCAGTCGATCGGCCAGCCGTCATAGCCCTGGAATGCGGAATTCTCAAAGGTGAAGCAGGGCTCCTGTTGAATTTCGAAATGGAGGCCGTCCGCACTTTCCGCAATATGACAGCAGGGGCGGCTCGCCCCCATCGGCAGAACGGAGAGAATCAGAATCGTCCGTCCATCCGGCGTCATCACCTGGCCGGGATTGAAGATCTGTTCCACGCGGTAGTAGGGAAAATCGGCGGGATCGAACAAGGGATTTCCTTCGTAACGGGTCAAGATGGATTTTGATTTCATCGACATATTTCCTTCTCTATCTCTATTTTTCTGCAGGTTTCCGGACCAGCGTCAGCCCTTTGATTTCGATGGTTGCCTGCGTGGTCTTCAAGGTGAGGATCAGACGGCCGCGGCCGAGAAAACGGTTCACATCGTCCGGCGTCCGGAAGGGGATCCGGTAAAGCTGGTACTCGTCGTTCTCCAGCTTGAACTCCCGGGTGAGATACCAGTGTTTGCGCCCGGAGGCCCAGCCGTCCACTCGAACATGCATCTGCAACCCGGCCGGACCCTTGCACCAGAAGGAGAGTTCATAGTTTCGGTCCGGCTGCAGCGGAATGTCACGGGAGGTCAATGGCATCCCGTCGGCGGCGAGCAGCGTGTAACGGACGGCCCGTCCTCCCAGGATGGAATCCCTGTCGGCAACGGATTCCACCTTCGCGCCGTTCTCCCGGCGAAGGTAATAAAATTGAGAGGCGAGAGACTGGGTATCGATGCGTTGCAGCTCCGCGTCGGACATCACCTGAAACTTGAGTCCGGAGAGTTTCAGGCTGTCGCGCGAGAAGAGTTTGAATGAAAGTTTCGCCGCGGCGGGCGCATAAAAGTAGACCCGATACTGTTCCGAGCCCGGAGCGACGGCGTACCGGTTGAAGAGATTGCAGGCGTTGTCCTGGAATCCTCTCAGATCGAACATCAGCTCGGCTTGTTTCTCCGATGTGACATGGAATTCCAGCAGATAGTGCTTCCCCGCCTCCACGGGTGCCTCCCATTTCAGCGCGGCATAGTTGGTTTTGCTGTTGTCAAACGAATACACGCCGTCGGAGAGCTTTACGTTGTAGCTGGGCACGATACCGGGAATATCGGCGAAAAGCGCGGCTCCGGAAAACAGTAGAACGGCAGAGAATGCGAGGTTGGCTGGATTCATGATTCTGGTCTCCTTTCATTGTCCGATCAGTTCAAAACGGGTTCGATATTCGTTCGGGCGGTGTTTCCCCGAGAGGGAACTCTCCCCGATGAATGCGGTGGAGGTTGCGTCGTCGGTTTTGCATTCGAAGCCGAGGTACGTGCCGTTCACCTTCCGGCGGATGTTCACGGTGAAGGCGTATCCGCCCGGAAGAATTTCCATCTTGACATCGCACTCTTCCGGGCGGATGTTGTGCATGACGTGGAGGGTTTCGCGGTCGCGGGGCGTGAGAAAGAGGCGGAACACCTGCGGCGTATAGCGCGCCGTGTGCCGGAGCGGAAGGTGCAGGGGATCGAGGTCGAAAAACAGTTCCACACAGTCGGTCCGCCAGAGGTCGCGTTTGCCGCGCGTTCCCGCCGGGGTGGCGTCTCTGACCTCCACCCGGACTTGGATGGAATCTTTCAGAATCTCCACTTTGCCGCAGGTATTGCCGTAACGGAACGGTTCACCGCTGCGGAATTTCCGGTTCTCTTCCAGCTGGAAGGGCAGGACGAAATTCCGCCGGTTGGCGTAGAGCCGCAGGGCGGGAGGATCCTGTTCCGCCGGCGCTGCTTCGATCGGGAACTCCATCCGGAGCGACCCGCGGGGCGGAATCCGGTAGGGAAGCGCTCCGGTTGACCGCATGCCGCCGCCGCGCACCGCGGCGAGGCCGTGTTCTTCGGAATCGCCTTCGTTGTAGAGGGTGACGAAGACCCGGTCACCGGTCCGGCGGCCGACCTCGCAGACGGAAACCGGCTGGAGTGAACGGACCGGCGTCGTCTTCAGATGGTTCAGAAATTCCGCTTCGCTGAGCCGCCCGCGGCGGAGATAGTACTGCGCCCCGGTGACCGGAAGCTCGCCGGATTCGACGGGATTGCCGAAGAGATCCATCACCTCCAGACCGCGGAAATTCATCCGGATGTTTCGACGGTCGAGGTAGTTCCATACGGCGGCGATGAGTTCGCCCTCCCTGTCGCGGTAGACGTAGAGGATCACGCCGGAATCGCGCTTGAATTTTGCAACCGGTTTCGCCCGTTCGAAGAGCCGGGCAAGCGCGTTGAACATGACGTAGTTCTCCGACGGAATCAGCTTGCAGGCCCGGCTGGCGCTGTTCATCATATGGGGAATGTGCAGATTTTTCCAGAGCTGGTAGTTGACGGCGTAGACGCTCTGTTTCACCCCTTCGCCGAGGTCGAGCAGGAAGCGCGCGGCGCCCTGGTGCGGCTGGAATTCGCTGATCTTGACATCGTTGCCGTTGGGTTCGCGGACGTTGGAGTGAAGATAGAAGAGTTCGGTGTTCCAGAGCGGAATGTCCCGCCGGCCGAATTTGGCGAACTCCTCGCGCATCTCCTCGATGGCCCGGTCCGCCGGCTGAATGGAGTGCAGACCGATCGAGGCGTAGGGGTGGAAACTTACTACGTCGCAGAAGTTGAGCCCGCCGAGCTCATTGCAGGCGCGGATCCACGGCCCGTGGTCGGACTGGAAGTCGGTCGAGAGACAGTAACCGACCACCAGCGCCGCAGGATCAGCCTTTTTGATCGCCTGATACGCCGTTTTCAGAATCGGAATGTAGTAATCCGGATGGAGTGAAAAACACGGTTCGTTGATGATCTCATACGCCGGAATTCGCCCCTTGTAACGCTCGACGGTGGTGCGGGTGAAGCGTTCCCAGCGGTCGAGCGGATAGAGCCAGGAGCGCTGTTCGCCCTGACGCTGAAGGGGGGTGCACTTTTCCACCCGCTTCGAAAGCCGGTAGAGCCACTCCGGCAGACGGGGAATCATCCAGTCGAGATAGGGATTCATATCGTCGTTCCGGCCCCAGATCGGAACCATCTGCATCTGATATTTTTCATAGGTCCTCAGTGCTCGGTCGAATTCGGTGAAGTCGAACTTGCCGTCCTCGGGCTCCATGTACGCCCATGCCGCGACCTTGTGATCGCGCAGAAACCGGGCGCCGGCGCGGGCGAGAAGCGCGTATTCCGCCTCGTAGTCTCCGGTGAGGCGATAGCCGCCGGGCTGTTCGTAAGGAGGAAACTTGAAAACGGAATTGTAACAGAAAGCGAGTACGAAATCCTTCCGCAGGTCGATCTTCTCCCGGCCCGGCACATAGCGGCCGATGACGGCGTAGAAGCCGGGGAAGGTCGAGACATTTTTCCCCGAGACGACGAGCCGCACGGCGCCGAATCGGTCGTTCGGTTCGCAGAACGGGAACTCCCGGCGTTCCTGCGGGTTCAGCGTGACAGGAAACTCCTTCCGGAACAGCACCTTCTTTGTGTATTCATCGCACCCGGTCACCGTCAGAAGATCCGAAACCTGTTTCCCGCTCCGGTTGAACACCTTGAGCGTGATTTTCGCCTCGGGGACCAGCTCTTTTTCGTACAGATTGCTTTCGGCGTCGGCAATTGCTTCCAGCGCGGTGTCCGGCGTGGCGGAGCCGGGCTCCTCCAGCCGGAGATCGTCCAGCTGGAGTTCCGTTGCGTTCTGTGCCGCCGGGACTTGCAGTCGCAGATGGTACCAGCCGCCGCGGTTCTCCGGGATGACGGTGGAATACTCCTTCCATTCCGGTGTGATGGAAAAGTAGTGGTTGTGACTGGTCCAGCCGGTTGTCGTATCCACCTGAAGCAGCGAAGCGGAAAGTTTGAGCGGCTGGTCGGCCTTTGCCCGGAAGGTGAGGCGGTACCGTCTTTTCGAATCGAGCCGGAACTCCCGGAAAATCAGGGTCTTCTCTTCGCGATGCGGATTGGAGAGCACCAGGTGCCAGCCATGCTCATCGGGGGCGAGTTTGAGCGGGACCATTTTCAACTCCGGATTGGTGTCGGGCCGGAGTTTGCCGTTGAGGACGATTCCCGCATCGTCCAGTTCGAAGGAGCCGTTGAACAGCAGGTTTTCCGCCTGCGCGGCACCGATGGCTCCCGCAACGGCAAGGAGGGAAAGGCAATGTCGTAATGTCATGGGTCAGATCTCCGGAGGAGGTGGAAAATTATTTGAAATCGGCCTGCCAGCCGCCTTTCGCGGTGATATAACTCGGATCCTTGACCGAGCCGGCCCGGCGGGTGATGACGCTGCCGTTCGCCAGCAGGAACGGTGCGTTGCCCCGGTGGACGAAAACCTGATCGACCGCTTTCACAAAGGGGGTGGTCAGGCAGGTATGGGTGGTCCGGTTGAGGCAGTAGACATCGTTGCTGGAGGCGACCTCCGGGTTGCCGTTGTCCAGGATGGCGCCCGGGCCGCATTTGCGGTTGGTCAAAAGATAGAAGTTGGACTTCATCCGGATCAGCTTGCAGCTGTCGGTGTAGTTGTGTGTCGACCCCTGATGGGCGGCGGCGCACCAGTGGGAGTCCTGTGTACCGTAGGTGCAGATTGGATTGTACGAGCCGAAGAATTTTCTGCCTTCCGCCGGAGGAACCGGTTCAAAGGAGGGGCAGAACCACACCCCTTTCTGGGAATCGTCCGACAGGCCGGTTCCCATGTAGGTCGCCACTCTGCCGCGAATGAGACGCGCCTGCGAGGAGGGGCCGTCCGGCGGGGGCAGGTAATCGCGGAAGTCTCCGGAGTAGGAGACGATCGCAGTCCCGATCTGTTTGATGTTGCTGACGCAGAGCGTTTCCCGGCCCCGCTCCCGCGCCTGGTTCAAGGCCGGCAGCAGCATCGCGGCCAGAATGGCGATGATCGCAATCATAATCAAGAGTTCGATCAGCGTAAAAATTCTCCGGATTCCCCGACTTCGATGCGGAATGATGCTCATGCCTCCTTCTCTCCTCTCTGGTGTTGTGCAGCATTGTTTTCATATTGCCGCAGTAAAAAGGTCAGATACGACGAAGCGAATACCAGTTCCTTCTCCAGCGAGAGACGGCGCATTTCCGGAACATCCCGGGCGGCGGCGCACCTCCGCCCGGTCAGCTCCATCATCAGCGGCCCCCGGTAACCGGTCTCCAGAAGCGCCGGAATCACTCCGTGCCAGTCGATGTACCCCAGCCCCGCCCCCTGATGGTCGTCGCGCAGCCCGAAGTTGTCGTGCAGATGGGTGGTGAAGAGCCGTTTGCCAATCCGGCGGATCAGGGCGGGCAGCGTCTGCGGTTCCCCTGTTTCGAGCAGGCGGCGCACCCCTTCCGGACGGGCGTTGGTCTGGCCGAGCAGACAGTGGCCGGTATCCACATTGATTCCGACATCCGGCAGATCCAGACGCTCGACCACCTGGATCACCAGGTCGGCATCCGGAAGCGTCGCATTGTCCGGCCCCGGGTAGTAGCAGGTCTCCACCGCCAGCCGCACGCCGTTGCGCCGGGTGAGTTCCACGACGCGTCCGATCACCTCCACATCCCGGGCGAGTTCCACATAGGGGCGAAGGTTCGGCAGGTGACAGACCATGACCGGACAGCCGAGCGCGGCGCACACCTCCGCCTCGTGCTTCTGAATCTCCAGATAGGAGTCCAGCGTGTCGCCCACGTTGAAGTGTTCGGAGTGGATGCTCCAGGTGTCGAAGCCGTATTCTCTGGCGCGCTGCCCGATCGCTTCCGCTTCGCGCGGCGTGATCCGGGTCACGTGGGAGAACTCCAGTGCGCCGATCCAGTCCGAGTAGGCGGTGTAGTCCGCCAGCAGCCGCTCATATGCGGCGAAGGTGTAGGGCTCTTCGTCGCCGGCGGAGTTGGTGAGAATGGTGTTGCATCCGATTCGACTTTTCATCATTTTCTCCAGATAGAGTTTGGGCTGTCTTCCCTTTCCCGATAGTATAGTATAAATCCCGGAACGGAACAACAGTTTCGACGGAAAAATCGGCAAAACCTTTCGTAAAGTATATTTTTTTATACTTTTCTTCGGAAGGCGGGCAACGAATGGCATCATTCCGATTGACAGCGGGAGTCGGGGGCGTTATATTTCCGAAAACGGGAAATGGCGCATGAAAAATCCGCAATCCTTCGTCCCCCGTCACCGGGCGATCTACGAAATCCTGCGCGGGAGAATCCGTTCCCGCTACTGGAAGTACGGCGAGGCGCTGCCGTCGCGGGAGGCGTTGTGCCGGGAGTTCGCGGTCTCCGCCATCACGATCCGGACTGCGTTGCGCAATCTGCAACAGGAGGGCTACATCCGGTCGGTGCGGGGGCGCGGAAGTTTCGCCTGCTGAAAAAAGGAGCAGGAATACTATCTTTCCGCCATTTCTTCCGCAGGCCGGAAACTGGAGATCACCCATCTGCTTTTCGCGCCGAAGCCGACCGATTCCTACCTCATGAACATGCTTGCGGATGCTTTTATGGAGAAGAATCCGCAAATTTCGGTGAAATTCACCGAGCTCCGGCCGCGCGGAATGGAGGACCCGTGGCTGCAGCTGATCGCCTCCGGCGAATTGCCGCAGTGCGGGGAGTTTTTCTGGCATGCGGCCTACGCGGAGCAGGACGCGCTCTACCCGCTGGAGGAACTGCCCGATTTTGAAGAGCTCAAACAGGAGCTGCACCCCGGCGCGGTCTATCCGACGCGGAACGGCTCCGGAGAGTCGCACATCCACGCGCTCTATCTCTTTTTCGGCGTACCGCTCTTCATGATTTTCAATGTGGATCATCTGGAACACGCGGGGGGGCGTGTGCCGTACAAACCGCTCTCCTGGCCGCAGATTTTCCGCATCAGCCGGGCGATGGCGGAGCGGAAGCGTTCCGGCGCTGCTTTTGCGGCCGCAATTGCCGCGCCCTATTCCTATCACGGCGTGAAACCCTTCATCGAACTTCTGGGGCAGGATCTGTTTCAACGCGGCGTACCGCTGACGGATCTAAACTCATTTGCCGGACTCTTCCAGACCGGAGGCGCACTGGCGGGGCTGGAACTGCTCGAAAAGATTCTGCCGCGCGGACGAACGCTCCTGCGCAAGTGCGATGAACATTTCGCACTCGGCGAGGTGGGATTTCTGCCGTTCGCCTCCAGCTGGTGTCTGAATCTGCTGGAGATGATGAATCAGGAGCAGCGCTATTTCATCTCGCCGATTCCGCCGGTGGGGGAACACCGGAAATACCGTTCGTTTCACTCCGGATTCAGCGTCGGAATCTTCCGCAACGGCATCGCTTCGAGCGAGCAGCTGCAGGTGACCTGGGAGTGGATTCGATTCCTCTTTCATCGCCGTTCCCAGTATCTGCTTTCGCAGGATTTCCGACTTCCGGTCCGCCGCGGTGTCGAATCCTATCTGCAGAGGGAGAATCCGCTGCTGTACGCCATGGCGCACAACATGCTGCGGAACTCCGTTCCACAGCCGGACTTCTCCGGCATGCGCCGGGCTTTCGCCTGTGCGGGGCGGAAAATCACATCGTTCCTGCACGGAGAGTTCTCGCCGGAGGAGTGCCTGAAGGCCATCCGCGAAGATCTGAATCATCTGCCGCGATGAGATGATGCACGGGGCGATTTTACCAGTTTTCCCCGGTTCCGGCGGAAAATAGATTTGACCACCATCGTCCGGGGGTGTATGTTTTACCGGCGACGTGGAACGGTTCCCCGTCGCATGTCGGGAAAGATCATGGAGACGAAACTTCTGCTGCACGTCTGCTGCGCTCCCTGCGCAGCCGGATGCGTCGAACGGCTGCTCGAAGCGGGGCGGCAGGTCACGCTTTACTACTCGAATTCGAACATCGCCACCGCCGACGAGTTTGAACGTCGCCTGGAATCGGTGCGTGCGCTGGCCGGAATCTTCGACCTGCCGCTGGAGATCGACCGCTACGATCATCCGTCGTGGCTGGAGTGTGCCGGCTGTCTTGCCGCCGAACCGGAACGCGGCGCCCGCTGTCCGGTCTGTTTCAACTTCTCGCTCGAGCGGACTGCCCGCCGCGCGGCGGCGCTCGGTGCGAATTTCGCCACCACGCTCACGGTCAGTCCGCACAAATCGAGCCGGGTGATCTTCGAGGTCGGCTCCCGTTGGGACCACTTCGAACCGCACGACTTCAAGAAGAAGAACGGTTTCCTCCGGAGCCGGGAACTCGCCCGCAAATACGGCTTTTACCTGCAGAATTTCTGCGGGTGCGAATTCTCCCGGCGGGAGGATTGATCCTGGCGTTACCGCACGATCCTGCGCGGATGCTTCCGCGTGTAGAGGGTGAAGAGCGCGAGGTAAACCATCAGCAGAACCGCGATGGCGATCATAATGATCCGGCTCTGCGCCTGCAGGCCGAAAATGCTGCACAGCGTGCTGGTGAGCAGCGCGACGGCAACCACCGCGAAGCTCTTGTGAATGTGCTGGGCATAGCCGTTGTCGTAGACAATCCGGTGGAGCCGGGCGCCGAGCGGAAATCCGACGATGCCGCCGACAGCGATCAGCATGGCGGCGCCGAACATCTGCCAGTTGAATCCGCCTGCGCTCAAGAGATAGGTGACGCCGCCGGTGACGGTGGTCACCAGCACCAGCAGCCGGACGATCCGGCTGGTGTAGTACTCCGGCACCTGGAATCCGGAGGTCAGCAGCGGCCGGATCAGCAGGCCGCCCCCCACGCCGAGCAGGGAACTGACCAGCCCGGTAACGAGACCGGTGGCGAAGGCGATCCGGCTCCTGAGCGGGGTGACAGGCGGCATCGTGTCGTTGTAACAGCGGGTCCGGCTGCACAGCGTCTGCACCGCGATGAAGGTGATGAGCCCGATCAACATCCATTGCAGCGGAGCGGGGCCGCAAAGGTCGAAGAGGCGGCGGTTGATCGATTTGCCGCAGAGCGAGGTCAGCAGGGCGCCGACGCCGACCGGAATGGCGAGGGAGCGACCCGGTTCTCCCGGCTTCCAGCCGATCTCCGGCGCCTGCCGCATCACGGTGAGCAGGGTGGAGGGGACCATCTGGAGCAGGCCGATGCCGACCGCGTCGAGCGGTTCGAAGCCGAGAATCAGCAGCACTGGCACGACGATCCAGCCGCACCCGACGCCCCAGTAGCCGCCGGAGAGCATGCCGACGAAGCCGAGCAGAGGGCCGACACCGAAAAGAAGAGTGTTCATTGCCGCTCCGCGAGAATTTTCTCCAGGAACCGTTCCAGTAGAAAGTTGCAGCTGGCGAAGGCTCCGGCGTGGTCGTGGCCGGGCAGGGCGTAGTGTTCGACATGGCGGTGCCCGAGCGCCCGCAGTGTTGCGGCGAAGAAGGCGTTCTCTTCCGGACGCCCGGCGATATCCAGCCCCGGCGCTCCGGTCACCAGCACGATCGGCGGCAGATCGGCGGAGGCGTGCGCAAGCGGCGCGTAATCGTCGATCACCGGCGTGAATTGATTGCCCGGGTATCCGAGATCAATTTTAAGCTGGTAATGGGTGGTCATCTGCCCGCTCACCAGCATCAATCCCGCAAGTTCCCGGCGAGGATCGAGGCCGTACGGGGCGAGAAAGCGCGGGTTCATCCCGACGATGGCCGCCAGATACGCTCCGGCTGAAATGCCGCCGATGAAGAGCCGTCTGCGGTCGCCGCCCCAGGAATCGATTCCGGAGATGATGCGGGCGAGAGCGGCGGCGGCGTCTTCAATCGCTCCCGTTGCCGGTGTCGCCGGCGAGAGCCGGTAACGGACTTCGACGACGATGTTTTTCCCGTTGTAGAGGGCGGGCAGGCAGTCCTGGGCACCGTCGCCGGTGAGGCCGCCGCCGTGGAACCAGACAGTGACCGGGGCAGGGGAGGGGCACTCCCTGGGAATCGTGAGATAGCAGATCTGGAAGTCGTTGCCCGGCTCCCCGTAATGAAGGATTTCCGTTTCGCAGTAACAGGCGGAATTGGGAACAACTGCGGGGGGAATGATCATTTTTCTCTCCTTGAGAAACCGCCCCCGTTCCCTTCGAACGGAACGGGGGGAATGGGTTATTTCGCCACGTTTTCCTTTTTCAGATAGTTCACCAGCAGCGGCATTGCCGGTTCCGTCATATTGTGGCCGTATCCCTGCAGTTCATAGAGGGTGACCGGGTGTTTGTTCAGTTTGAGCATCCGCATCAGGTAGGCGTTCTCCTCGTAACGGCCGACCATCTCCAGCTCACGGTCGCCGGTGATCAGCAGGATCGGCGGCAGATTGGGCGTGCAGACAAAGTAGAGCGGCGCAAGTTCGTCGACCACCGGCTGGAGGATCGAAATATTCCGCTGCTGCCGCTCTGTAAAATGGGTGATGGTGTGGCCGCTGAGCGGCATCAGGCCGGCGAGGTCGGCGGGAGAAAGCCCATAGGGTGCGAGGTATTTCGGCGCCATGCCGACCATCAATGTGAGGTACCCGCCCGCGGAGTGGCCGGTAAGATAGATTTTTTTCGGATCGCCGCCGAAGGAGGCGATGTTGCGGTACACCCAGGCGACCGCCGCCGCGGCGTCTTCGATGCAGTCGGTTACCTTGACGCCGGCGTTGGGGGCGTCCTTTGCAGTTTTTCCGCCGGGGGCGAGGCGGTAGTTGACGGCGGCGATGGCGAAGCCGTGGTTCTTCAGCTGAGACGGAATGTGCTTGCTTCCGGCGGTGAGGCCGCCGCCGTGGAACCAGATCACCGTGGCGAATCCTCTGCTGTCGGCCGGGTAATAGAGGTCGAGCGTGCAGCGGTCACGGCGGTAGGAATCCGCCTTGGCATTCGCCGCGAGATAGGGAATGTCACGCTTGAGTTCGTAAACGGTCTTTTCTGCGGCTGCCGTTCCGGCAAACGGAAGGGCGAGCAGTGCGGCAAGCGCCGCGGCGAAAAACAAGATTCGGTGAAACATATGCGGACCTTTCCTGGTTCAGCCGTCGATCACTGCGCCGATGGCTTTTGTATACTGTATGCAATAAAATATAAAAGTCAAATGATGTTAGAGTTATATTTCGAAAAAAATGCCGCATCCCCGGGGGATGCGGCCAGGAGAAACGCATGAAACAGATTATCTGCCGCGCGGCGTCATGGCGCAGAGCATCTGGGTGATTCCCCAGGCGTCCTGGAGAGACATGACCTTCTTCTCGTGACCGGGCCCCCAGCTGTCGGTGTAGATCACGTCGCCGGTACGGGTGTTGTAGCCGTTGATGATCCGCATGTGGGGCTGGATCTGGTTCGTCTTGTTGTCCGCCTGATGGGGAAGGGTGATGGTGACCCAGCAGAGCGGAACCCCGGCATCGATGTTATCTCGAATCTCTTCGGAGAATTCGCGGTAGGCGCTCTTGTCCTCGCACCGCATTTCGGTGTAGATTTTGGGATCCATGGCGCTGAGCAGGGCGTCGACGTTCAGATATTTCGTCCGCCCCCGGACCGTCACGAAATTTTTGAGTTTCAGTTCGCGGGCGTCGCTCTTGCGGGCACAGGAGTTGTAATCTTTCGTCAGGCGCGTGAAGGTGTTCCAGCGCAGCTCCTTGGTCGCCATTTCGCAGGTGATGAGCGGTTTGACCCGGACGCCGAGCCGGCTTTTGGCGTCGTCGAGCGCTTCGAGCGCCGCCTGCATGCTGGTGCCCCGCTTCGCGTCGCTCTTGGCGATCTGGGCGATGACATGCTGATCGACGGTGCTGCCGTAGTACCGGAGCATTCGTTCGGCGGTGGCGGCGACGCAGTACCCTTTCTGCCCCTGATCGACCATCGGCACGAAGAGATAGCGCGAACCGTCGGGATCGTTGATGATTTTGCTGGTGAGCTCCTCGGTGGTGGTGGTGCTTTTCAGGCTGTCGCGGAGGTTGCGGGGGGCGGTGCCGGGGCGGTAGGCGTCCAGCGCGATGTATTCGGCGGTCCGGTTGTCGGTGGTGCTCCAGCGGAGGATGAGATCGAATTTGTTGTTTTTCCAGATGCGGGAGTAGACTTTGGCTCCGGCGAGGAAGGCGCTCTGCTGGGAAGGAACCGGAACATTGGTAAGTTTGCTGAACTTCTGGATCAGGGAACGCAGTTTCTGCCGGAAGTCGGAGATTTCAATCTTCCCGGCATCGCCGCGGTTGTAGATGGAGATGGTGTACTTGCTGATTTTTCCGTTCGGCGCGATTTCGACGGTGAGCTCCTGAACCGGTTCGCCGAAGAGGGTCAGCGGGCTGTTTTTGACAGGGATGCCGCGAAGACGCTTTTTGCTGGAGTCGAGAAACTGGAGGTTCTGCGGGAACTCCTTGAGCAGGGCGTCGCCGGTGAGCTGCCAGGCGTCTCTGCCCTTTTCGAGCAGTTGATCCAGTTCTGCGGCGGCGGAGGCGGTGAAGGCGAACACGGTCAGAATGGCAAATGCGAGCATGCGGTAGATCATCTGGCTGACTTCTCCCTGTTTGGTTGGCCTGAAAAAGAATATAATATTGCATCGGATTTTTTCAACCGAATTTTCCGGAAACTTTTGACGCAGGGAGAAAAACGGGCTATATTATCCGAGACTTGTATCGATCGATCCCGTCAGGAAAGGAGCCGGAAATGAGAAGTCGCCTGTTCGGCTGGGCCGGATTAGCCGTCGTGTGTCTGGGAATGCTTGCCGGTTGCGAAACCGGTCCGGAGGCGGTTGTGCTGCCTCCGCCCGCGGTGACGCTTACCGCCGCCGATGTCAATCGAACCACTCCGCTGCGCCTCGGGCAGTACGCGAAGATCACCCTCAAAGAGAACCCCTCCACCGGATATACCTGGATGTTCCGGGTGACCGACAACGGCGAGAAGGGAAACCGGAAAGACGGTGCAATACGTCTTGCCGGAGAACGGTTTCTGCCGCCGGCGGAACAGCAGCCGGGAGCTCCCGGCGTCCGGGAGCTCATGGTCCACGCCGCGCAGCCCGGCCATGCGGCGCTGATCGGCGAATGCCGCCGCAGCTGGGAGCGCCGGGCGGAGCCTGTGATGACAATTCGATATGATTTTACGGTGAAGCCTTGAGGAGCGGCCGGATGAGTTCCGGCTAAAGAGAATACGCGGTGACGGATTCCGACGGAGAAGGAGGAGATCATGAAGTTCCTGAAGCAATTTTCGGCGGTGCTCCTGCTGGGGCTTTCTTTGTGTGTGGCCGCAGACAGGGGGCCGGTTGCGCCGTTCCAGGCAAATGAAAAAATTGCCTTCTTCGGAGACAGCATTACTCACGGCGGGATTTATCTTTATGAACTTCAACTCTTTGAAGCGCTCCGCCATCCCTATGCTCCGGTTCGGATTCTGAATTCCGGCATCTCCGGCGGCTCTGCCTGGAGCGGGCTGCAGCGGATTGATTTCGATCTGCTCGAGCGCAATCCGGACCGGGTGTTCGTCATGTTCGGCATGAACGACGTCGGCCGCGGCAACTACCTCCCGGGCACGCCGGACGAGAAGACGCTTGCCGCCCGTTCCCGTTCGCTTGACTCCTACCGGCGCAATCTGTCCGCCGTGGTGGACCGGCTGGCGCAGGCGGGGAAGAAGGTCGTGCTGATTACGCCGTCGCCGTATGACCAGTATGGAACATTCAAGAGCGGCAGTTTCACCCCCTGCAATGAACCGGGCCTCTTCGATTGTGCGAAGATTGTCCGCGAGATCGCGGCGGAAAGAAAATTGCCGGTGGTCGAGTTCCACCCGGTGATGACGGAACTGCTGAAAAAATATCCGGAGATGCAGCTTTGCGGCCGTGACCGCATTCATCCCGGCCGTCGCGGGCATCTGCTGATGGCGTCGCTGTTGCTGGAGGCGCTTGGCGAGACGCCGGAGGTCGGTTCCATTCTGATCGACGCGAAGGCGAAGAAGGCGGCAGGGGCGAAGGTGGAGAATCTCGCTTTCGGCGAGGAGGGCGGTTCGTTCTGCTACTTCCCGAGGGCACTGCCCTGGCCGGTGGACGGCGACTATCTGGCGGTGGACAAAATCCGCCCGCTGACCTCCCGGTTGAATCAGGAGATGCTCCGGGTGACCGGGCTGACGCCGGGCCGTTACACGCTTTCCGCGGATGGCCGGGAACTCGGCTCTTTCAGCGGGGAGGAGCTGGAGAAGGGAGTCAATCTCGCCCTGCTCGACACCCCCTCTGCACGGCGGGCGAAACGCGCGGCGCAGATTGCCGGCCAGTACCGTGCCGTGGATCAGAAACTGCGCAACATCGTCCATGGAAACATCCTTGTACAGCGGCAGAAGGGATCGATTGAAAACCCGGAAGAGGCAGTGGCGACGCTGGAGAAATGGCTGGAGGCGTCGAAGTCGAATCCCGCCTGGAAGTATTACTGCAGCGTCGTCCGGAGTTACAAGGAGAACCGGCCGAAGGAAGAGGCGCTGAAGGCGGAAGCGGCGAAGCTCTACCGCGAACTCTACCGGGCCGCCCGGCCGGAACCCTATGTCATCAAAATCTCCCGGTGAACCTCCGGCGGGACGTTGCGCGATATTCAGCGGTTTTCCAGCAGGACCACACAGGTGGCGGAGATTCCCTCTTCGCGTCCTTCGAAGCCGAGCGCTTCGGTGGTGGTTGCCTTGACGGAGATCCGGTCGAGCGGGAGATCCAGCACAGAAGCAAGATTGCTGCGCATTTCGAGCCGGTGGGGCATCAGCTTCGGTTTCTGGGCGACGATGGTGAGGTCGCAGTTGACCAGTTGCCAGTTTTGAACCTCCGGCAGTTGCATGAGCCGGGCCAGCAGTTTGAGGCTGTCGGCGTTCCGGTAGGCGGGATCGGTGTCGGGGAAGAACTGGCCGATGTCGCCGAGGGCGAGTGCTCCGGCGATCGCGTCCATCAGCGCGTGAACGGCGACGTCGGCGTCGCTGTGTCCGAGAAGTCCGGTCGGGTGCGGAATGTGCACGCCGCAGAGGATCAGTTCCCGGCCCGGAACCAGCCGGTGAACATCGTATCCGTGTCCGATTCGAATCATTTGTGAGCCTTTCTCCATGGAGTGGATGCCAGACGGATCATGGCATCGGCGTAGAAGAACAACGTATAAAACGGCGCGGCCTCGAAGAACGCCCGGTCGAAGCGGAAAAAGAAGAGAATGCCCGTCGTCGCGAGCAGTCCGGCTTCAGCGAAACTCAGCCCGCGGGAGAGGGGCGTGCCGCTCCCCTCGAAGGCGCGCCGGAACCCGGAGACGGCGGAGTTGAGCGCCCATACTCCCGCCCCCCAGCTGGCCAGGTAGTCGCCGCGCACCTGAAAGGCGATGGTGACGGCCGCGATGATGACCGCGCCGGCTCCCAGCCAGTACCAGCGGGTGCGGCGCGGATTCTCCCATCCGGCGGCGAAAAGAGCCGCACCCGCAAGGAGAAAGATCAGCCAGAGTGCCCAGGGGAGTATCCGGGAGGCGGTGACGGGGCGCACCAGCAGGAGCGTTCCGACCGCGAGGGCGGCGGCAATTTGAATCCCCGCAACGGCGGGTGTGCTGCCGGTGAGCAGGCCGACGGCGGTTTTCAGAATTTTTTTCACGTGGAATTCGAGTTTCGTCCGCAATCCGGATTGTTTTTGTTTTAAAGATATAGTATATTTTCAAATTATCAAGTGTCGGAGGAATTTTTGCCATGAGTTTGATTCTTGGAATAGAGAGCAGCTGCGACGAAACCGCGGCGGCGGTGGTGCGCGACGGGCAGGATGTGCTGTCGAGCAGCGTCGCTTCGCAGATCGCCCGGCATGCAGTTCATGGCGGCGTGGTGCCGGAACTCGCCGCGCGTGAGCATCTGGTCGCGCTCAATCCGGTGGTCGAATCCGCATTGCGCGAAGCAGGCGTCACGATGGCGCAGATCGACGCGGTGGCGGTGACGCAGGGGCCGGGGCTGATCCCGGCACTGCTGGTCGGGCTGAGCTTTGCAAAAGGGCTGGCGATGGGCAACGGCAAGCCGCTGATCGGCATCAACCATTTTATCGCACACATCTACGGGGCGTTTCTGGATGGCGCGCACGAAGCGCTGGAGGATCCCGCCAGTTACCCGTTGCTGGCGCTGGTGGTTTCCGGCGGGCACACGTCGCTCATGCTGATTGAAGCGGACGGCCGGGCGCGTCAGCTGGGCTGCACCATCGACGACGCGGCGGGGGAAGCGCTGGACAAGGGGGCGAAACTGCTGGGGCTGGGGTATCCCGGCGGACCGGTGGTGCAGCGGACCGCCGAAGGAGGGGACTCCTCGCGGTTTGAGTTTCCGCGTCCGCTCACCGGGGCGGCGGGCAAACCGCTGGCGCCGGAAAATCTCTACAACTTCAGTTTCAGCGGCATCAAGACCGCGTTGCTCTACCATGTCCGGAATCACGCCGGGACGGATGGAAAACTGCCGCCGGAGCTGCTGAAGGATACCGTCGCCTCGTATCAGGAGGCGGTGATCGATGTGCTGGCGCGCAAGACGATGCTGGCGGCGAAGAATTTCCACGTGAAGACGATCGTGGCGGCCGGCGGTGTCGCCTGCAACTCGCTCCTGCGGGAGCGGCTGACACAGCTGACTCCGCCGGGAGTGCGGCTCCGGCTGGCGGAGCGCAAATACTGCACGGACAATGCCGCGATGGTCGGCGGGCTCGGCTGGCACTATTTCCGCCGGGGGGAATTCACCTCGCTGGATACGGATTCCTACGCCCGGCTGCCCGCCATCACGAAGGTGCCTTTTCTGGGGGAGTGAAGAATGGTAAAACTGATTGTATTTGATCTGGATGGAACTTTGATCGACTCCCGCCACGACCTGGCCGGGGCGGTCAATTACATGCGCGGTTCGATGGGGCTGGAACCATTGTCGGCGGAACGGGTGGTCTCGTTTGTCGGCAACGGTATCATCAATCTGGTGCGCCGTTCTGTGGCCGATGCGGAGGTCGATTTCGACGAAGCGCTGCGGCGGATGAAGCGGTATTATGCCGATCATCTGGTGGACACCACCTGCCTTTATCCCGGAGTATCCGCCGGGCTCAAGGAGCTGAAAGAGTCGGGAATCACACTGGCGGTGCTGTCGAACAAGCCGACCGCCGCGTCCGCAAAAATTCTGGACCGGCTCGGTGTCGCCGGGTTTTTCTCGGACATCATCGGCGGCGACGGGAACTATCCGCTCAAGCCGGAGCCGGATGCGCTGCTGGCGCTTCAGGCGAAGTACGGCTTTGACGCCTCTTCCTGCTGGATGTTCGGAGATCACTACACCGATCTGGAAGCGGCGCGCCGGGCCGGATTCCGCCGCGCGCTGGCACGTTACGGCTTCGGGGACCCGCGGGAGGAGAAGTTTGACTTCGAGGTGGATTCCTTCGGGGAATTCGTGATTGCGGTCAAGGGATTTTAAAGGAAAGGCGAGGGCGCGATGAACGGTTTGAAGTTTGAAGTGGATTCTCAGAAGTGTGTTCGCTGCGGTGCGTGCATCCGGGATTGTGCGCCGGGAATTCTCGCTTCCGGCGAGGATGGTCTGCCGGTTCTTCTGCCGGGGAGCGAAGCGCGCTGTACGCGCTGCCAGCATTGTCTGGCGGTCTGCCCGGCCGGTGCGGTTTCCATCTTCGGCCGCAATCCCGCGGACAGCACCCCGGCAGGGAATCTGCCGGAGCCGGAGTCGATGCTCCGCTTGATCCGTCTGCGCCGATCCTGCCGCAGTTATCAGCGGAAAAATGTCGATGCGGAGACACTCGACCAGCTCAAATCGATGCTCGCCTGGGTCCCGACCGGAGTGAACAACCACCGGCTCGACTTCGCTTTCGTCGACGATCTCGCCGTGATGGATGAGATTCGCAATTCGGTGAACGCCAGGATTCTCGAACGCATGAACAGCGCGCCGGAGACGCTGGGCGGCCTGTTGCGCTACCGGGAACAGGTGCTGGCGGGGAAGGATGTGATCTTCCGCGGCGCACCTCACATGCTGGTGGTTTCCGCGCCGGAGGATTCCCCCTGTCCGGCCTACGACCCCACGATCGCGTTGAGCTATTTTGAACTTTATGCGCAGTCGCTCGGGCTGGGCACCGTCTGGTGCGGTCTGGCGGCGGCGATGTTCTCGCTCTTCCCGGATCTCGGGGAACGGGTCGGAATCCCTGCCGGATACCGGCTCGGATATGTGATGCTCTTCGGCCCGGCGGCGGTCCGTTATCCCCGGGCGACGCAGCCGGAACCGGTTCGGATTCATTCGGTTTGTTAGGGCTCGGCATGGAGCGTTTCCGGCGGAAATTTCAGGTTGCCAATCCGGCGTTCCACGCCGCCTGCCATGCGGTACGGAAGCTGAAGCAGGCCGGGTTCGAGGCCGGGCTGGTCGGCGGCTCCGTCCGCGATCTTCTGCTCGGCCGCCTGCCTGCGGATTACGATCTGGTGACCACCGCGGTGCCGGAGGTGCTGGCGGAACTCTTTCCCGGTCAGCGTTCGGTCGGGGTGAGCTTCGGCGTTTCGCTGATCGAGGTGGAGGGAATCCGGTTCGAAGCGGCGACTGCGCGGGAGGAGCGCAACTACCTTGACGGGCGCCATCCGGAACTGGTCCGCTACACCGATTCGCTGGAACTTGATATGGCGCGGCGCGATTTCACCGTCAATGCGCTCTGGTATGATCCGGAGACGGAAGAGGTGTGCGACTGCGTCGGCGGTGTCGCGGATCTGGAGCGGGGCGTTCTGCGGACGGTCGGCGACCCGGAGGAGCGTTTCCGCGAGGACTATCTGCGGATGTTGCGGGCGGTCCGGTTTGCGGCACGGCTGGGATTTGAACTTTCGCCCGGTACCCGGCGGGCGATTGCGGAACTCGCACCGCTGACTGCGGAACTTGCTCCGGAACGGGTTGCGGGGGAACTCACCCGGATGCTGACCGGCCCCGCGCCGGACCGGGCCATGCGACTGTTGCTGGAGCTGGGGCTGCTGCGGGCCGTACTGCCGGAGGTCGCCGCGCTGGACGGCGTGGAGCAGCCGCCGCAGTTTCACCCGGAGGGGGATGTCTTCACCCATACGATGAAAATGCTTGCCCATATGGCGTATCCGGATGCCCGGCTGGCGTGGAGCGTCCTGTTGCACGATATCGCCAAACCGCAGACCCAATCGATCGACGAGACGGGGCGGATTCGATTTTTCGGTCACGAAAGCGAGGGGGCGGAGCTTGCGGGGCGGATTCTCGACCGGTTGCGCTTCTCTACGGCCGACCGTGAGGCGATCGTGCAGGCGGTGCGCGGCCATATGCGGTTTGCATCGGTGCGGGAGATGCGTGCGGCAAAACTCCGCCGCCTGCTGGCGGATCCGAATTTTCCGCTGGAGCTGGAACTGCACCGGCTCGACTGCATCGCCTGTCACGGGTTTCTGGAGTGTTTCGTCTATCTGCTCGATGAACTTGTCGAACGCCGGCGGCGCGGGGAGGAAACCGCTTTGCCGGAACGTTGGGTGACCGGGAAGAGCCTGATTGCCGCCGGGTGCCGTCCGGGGCCGGAGTTCGGGCCGTTGCTCGAATCGATCTACGACCGTCAGCTGGCGGGGGAGTTTGCCGGTCCGGCGGAGGCGCTGGCCGCGGGGGTGGCCGCGTGGAACAGCCCCACGTGACGACAAGGAAAAACGGCGGCCGCAATTCGGGCCGCCGCCGGGAAGGCTTTCGAAACGGAGGGGGAGATTATCTGATCTCCAGATCCAGATCGGGATCGGCAAACCAGGCTTTCCCGGTGGATTTGCCGAGGTAGAAGGCGATGCCGAGAGTGGCCGCCCCCTGCGGAATCTGTTTGACGCGGAAGACGGTCTTGCGCTCCTGCCAGCCCTGCGTTCCCTTCATATTGACACCGTCCTTGTACATCAGCCGCTTGCCTTTGGCGTCGAAGAATGCGAGCGTCCCGAAGGCGACTCCGGTGACGTTTTCCGTCTTCTGCTTGTATTCCAGTTCAATAACCATCGTCTTGCCGGCGGGGATGGCCGGGAGATCGGAGACCTTGACCAGCCGCTGCCAGACGCTGGGCCAGGTCTTGCCGCCGGTGGAGGAAAGAACAATGGCAAACTCATCTTTTTCCCCCGGAATGGGTTCCACTGCGACACTGTCGCCGGCTTTGGTCTGCACGGCCTTGGTCCAGCCGGTGAGCTTGCCGTTGGTTTCGACGAAGTCGGAATTCTGCACCGGCAGATCCATGGCGGCGAGACCGAACGAAAATGCCGCCGCCGCGGCCATCACGAAAAGATGTTTCATAGACAGATTCTCCTTAATGTTGCAGGGAAAATGCGGACGCCGCGGGCGCGATCTCACCTTCCCCGGAAAATCTTTTCTGCCCCCGGGCGAACGTTTCCCTTTTTTTACTAATAGTGTCACATCGATCTTTTGTCAAATGCCCTGGGAAAAAAAGAGAAAACATTCCGGCTGAAAAAAACAGAACCACCGTGCTGTGCGGTGGTTCTGTTGGGAAACGCTGGTTTGCGGGAGGTCGTTCAACGGTAGAGCGAATTCCCGGCGGCGTCGATTGCCACAACCAGAGGAAGGTTCTCCACC
The DNA here is from genome assembly GCA_900551245.1 of uncultured bacterium. Classification (GTDB taxonomy): domain Bacteria; phylum Verrucomicrobiota; class Lentisphaeria; order Victivallales; family Victivallaceae; genus Victivallis. The sequence goes on from URVC01000007.1 coordinate 34,645, forward strand.
TCCAGCCGGTAGATTGCCTCCGGCCCGAGCTCGGGGAACGCTACGACGGAACAGGCACGGATGCACCGGGCAATCAGCGCGCCCGCTCCTCCGGTGGCCGCGAAATAGACCGCGCCATACCGTTTCATGGCCTCCACGACTGCGGCCGACCGGTTTCCTTTGCCGATCATGCCGCGCAGGCCGCAATCCGCGATCAGCCGCGGCGAATAGGCATCCATCCGGCCGCTGGTGGTGGGCCCGGCACTGCCGATCACCCGCCCGGAAGGAGCGGGGCAGGGGCCGACAAAATAGAGCGCCTGTCCGTTCAGGTCAACCGGCAGGGGCTTCCCTTCGTCAAGCAGGGCGACCAGCCGGCGGTGAGCGGCGTCACGGCCGGTCCAGATGACGCCGGAGAGCCGGACCCGGTCGCCGCAACGCAGGGCGCGAATCTGCTCTTCTGTAAACGGCGTGGTAAGAGAAATGGTGTTCATAACGTCACCTCCGCGTGTCTTGCCGCATGGCAGTTCAGATTGAGTGCAACCGGCATGCTGGCGATGTGACAGGGATGAAAATCGATGTGAACCGCGAGGCTGGTGACGTCGCCGCCCAGCCCCTGCGGACCGACGCCGGTGGCGTTGATCTTTTCAAGAATCTCCCGTTCCAGAGCGGCGTAACGCGGATCCGGATTGGGCTGGCCGAGCGGACGAAGCAGAGCCCGTTTGGCCAGCAGTGCCGCTTTCTCCATGGTTCCGCCGATGCCGACCCCGACGATGGTGGGAGGGCAGGGATTGCCACCCGCGTTGCGGACGGTATCGACGACGAAGTTGACGACACCCTCTTTCCCGTCCGACGGTTTGAGCATCCGCACGGCTCCCATATTTTCCGAACCGCCTCCCTTGGGCGCGAGGACGATCCGCAGATGGTCGCCGGGGACGAGGTCCAGGTGAATCACCGGCGGCGTATTGTCAGTGGTGTTTTTCCGGTCGAAAAGGGGATCGTTGACGATCGATTTGCGCAGGTAGTGCTCCCGGTAGCCGCGCCGGGTGCCTTCGGTGAGCGCCTCCGTGAGCGTGCCGCGGTCGAGCCGCACCGCGTCGCCGAGTTCGACGAAGAAGACGGCGAATCCGGTGTCCTGACAGAGCGGCATCCGCTCCTCCCGGGCGATCCGGGCGTTTTCCAGATACTGGTCGAAGAAGTCACGGGCCGTTTCGCCGCGCTCTTCGGCCCGGCCGGTCCGGAGCGCCTCCAGAACGTCGGCCGGCAGGTCACAGGCGGCCTTGCCGCAGAGCTCGGCCACGGCCTCTGCAACGGCTTCAAAAGAGAGAATTCGAATGGGATTCATGATATTCTGTCACTTGGTTGTTACAAGTTTACATAATGCTTCTGAATTTCCGGAGTACGTTCTGCGATGTTGGAAAGGTGATCGCCGATCTTGGCGAGCTCGCCGAGCATCTCGATGAAGATCACTCCATTGGTCATCGTGCAGTTGCCTTTGCGCAGCCGATCGATGTGGGCTGACTCAAATTTGTCGGCCATTTTGTTGATTTTCCGTTCGTCCTTGAGGGCGAATTTCACCATGGCCGGATTGTCGCTGCCGAGCGCGTTGATGACATTTTTCGCCTGGTCATTGAGCACGTCCCACATCTTGCGGAGGTCTTTCCGGCCGGCTTCGGAGAGTTTTTTCTCATTTTTGACCAGCCGGCTGGTCAGCTGGAGAATCAATTCCGTATGATCGGCGATCCGTTCGGCGTCGTTGGTGCAGTGCATCAGCAGCGGGACGAGTTCGGACTGCGGCTCCGTCAGCTGTTTGCGGGTGATCTGGACGAGGTAGGCGGTCACCTCCGCCTGCATTTCATCGATTCGCTCTTCGGCGGCGGCGAGCGCTTCGCACCGTTCTTTGTCCGACACGCCCGGGAGGAACTGTTTGTTGACCGCCTCATCGACCATGGCCCAGGCGTCCTTGACCATCTTGCGGATGGCGGTGACCGTCTGTTTGAGTGCGATGGAGGGGGTGTTCAGAAGGCCGGGTTCCAGCATTTTGATTTTGATCTTGCTGTCGTGGGGAATCGGCAGCAGCCAGTTGCACAAGCTGGCGAACTGCTTCAGGAAGGGCAGCAGCACAATCACCACCGTGACGTTGAAGAAGGTGTGCGCCATGGCGATATGACGCTCGACGTTCTGCGGAATCGCCGCAAACACATCGCCCGGGGTGATGGCGTTGATGAAATAGAGGAACACCGGAATCCGTTCCGACCCATAGGGCACGTAGAAGAGGATCAGCATCAGCACGACGCCGAAGACGTTGAACAGGGTATGGGCGAGTGCCGCCTGTTTGGCCACCCGGTTGGCGGCGGCCGCGGCCAGCATGGCGGTGATGGTCGTGCCGATGTTGGTTCCGAGCAGGAGGGGGACCGCGGTGTAGAAGTTGATGAGACCGCTGCCGGCGAGGGCGAGCACGATACCCATCGCGGCGGAGCTGGACTGGATCAGCACCGTGGCGGCGATGCCGATGCCGATCGCGCCGAGCACTGCGCCGAGCGGCATCCAGCTCCCCGGCTCAGCGGGCATGCAGTCGAACGCCTTGAAGAACTCTTTGAAGCTCGGGAAATCCCCGAGGACGCGCAGTTCATCACTCATCATGGTCATGCCGTAGAAGAGCAGACCGAATCCGAGCAGTGTTTCGCCCCACCCGTTGATTTCGCGTTTTTTCGACAGCGTGATGAGAAATCCGAGCGTGATCGCCGGAAGCGCGAGTCCGGAGAGGTTGAAGGAGATGATCTGCGCGGTGACGGTCGTCCCCACGTTGGCGCCGAAGATGATGCCGATGGCCTGGGTGAGGGTGAGGAGTCCGGCGTTGATGAATCCGATCACCATCACCGTGGTGGCGCTGGAGGACTGGATGACCGCGGTGACCAGAGTCCCCGCCAGCACGGCGACGATGCCGTTCCGGGCGAAGAACTGGAGGATTTTCTTCATATTCTCGCCGGCGACCTTCTGAATGCCGTCGCCCATGAGCTTCATACCGAAGATGAAGAGGGTGAGGCCGCCGAGCACGGCGATGACGACGGCCCACAGATTGAAGCCGAGCAGTTTGATGGTTTTGCTGCGGATCAGGAACCCGGCATCGGGATCCACCACTTCAATGCCGACCTGGTAGATGCCGGTTTTCTGGCCGAGTTTGACGCTGGTTTTCGCGACGCCGCGTTCATCGGTCACGACGGTGGGAGAGAGGATGGAGGCGTTGCTGGTCGCTCCTTCGCTGGTGGCGAGCAGCTTGAAGTTCACGGGAACTCCGGCGGCGGGCTTATTGTCCTTCTGAAGTCTCACTTCGACGGAGTTGTCGCCGATTGTTCCGGTGCGGTACTCCTCTTCGTCACCTTTGATCTGCATGCCGGAGATCAGCCGGAGGGTGACGCTCTTGCTCTCGAATCCGACTGGAATGATTTTGAGATACTGGTCGCCGGTTTTCTGCCCGGCGCGGACCTTCGCCGCCGCCAGGCCGCCGGCGTCGCTGATGGTTTCCGCCGGAGTCACGACAAGATCGGAGCCGTCGACCGGCACGAAGAGGACCTTTACGCCGCCGACCGGGGCGCGGCTGCCTTTGCCGCCCAGCAGGCCGGGAACTTGCGGCCCGAGCAGTTCGATGCGGATTTCCCGGGGGAATTCCCGCCCGGGCAGAGCGCACTGTTCATCTCCCTGCATGATTCTCACTAGATCGACGGTGTGTTCACCGCGGTCGGAGCACCCGGCGAGGAGTGCGGTGAGCGCGAGAAACAGTATGGCAACGGCGCCAAAGCGGGTGCGAAACAGCATAGTAAATCCTGGGCTGGAATTGATGTTCCGGATGCTCCGCACAGTCCGGCGGGAAAATCATCCTGACGGTCACTTCATTAAATATAGTGCCGAAATGCGAGGATCTCAAGTCTTTTCGCGAAGTTTAAGCAGATAAATTCTTGCAAAAAGCCCGGAGAAGTGCTATCGTTTATCAATGGTAGCAAAGGCGTACCGCGGAGAGCTGACGCGCCGGTTGGGAATCCGGAGTTGTCCGGCGGAGGCGGCCTTTACCATGAAGTGAAAAAATGCGTCTCCGGTCGGCGGGGGCGATTGAGGAGAAAATGCAGTTGGAGACGGCAGAGATGAATTTGATCCACGGGGGGCCGGTGCTGGCGGAGAGTCGCAGGTTTCTGGTGAAACTTGCGGAAACTTCCGCGGAACTGGAGCAGGCGTTCCGACTTCGATATGAGGTGTTCAAACTGGAGCAGGGGCGGATGGCCTCGCTCCAGAGCCGGATTGACCGGGATGAGTTCGACGATTACTGTTCCCATCTGCTGGTGATCGACCGGGAGACCGGGCGGGTGGTCGGGACCTATCGGATGCAGTTCGGCACGACCGCTCTGGCCGGGAGGGGATTTTATTCCGAGCAGGAATATGAGATCTCCGGACTCCGCGAGCTTGCCGGAAAGGTGCTGGAGGTCGGCCGCTCCTGTGTGGATCCGGCGTTCCGTTCCGGAGCGGTGGTCGCGATGCTGTGGGAGGGGATTGCAGAGGCACACCGCCGGGCGGGATTCCGCTACATGCTCGGCTGCGTCAGTCTGGAGCACACCAACGGCGCGATCGGCTGGGCGCTCTACGAGGAGTTGCGGCGCTCCGGGCAGCTCACGACGGCGATTGCCGCCACGCCCCGGGCCGGGTTTGAACTGGCCCGCCCGTCGGAGCAGGAAATTGCTGCAGTCGATCTGCGGCGGGAGGTTCCGCCGCTGTTCAAAGGGTACCTGCGGATCGGCGCGAAGGTGGCCGGTGTGCCGGTGCTGGATCGCGAATTCGGTTCGATCGACTATCTTGTCTGGTTTGATTTTGCGGAACTTCCGGATAAATATGTGAAACACTTCAACGTGTGAGAAACGGGACTCATGGCACTGATTCGACGGCTGGTGCGGGCGTTGCTGCTCCTATTCTGGTTCCTCATCCTGACGGTATGGGTGGCTCTGGTCAACCGGAAGAAAGGTTGGGACGGGGTGGCGAAAGCGGCGGCCTGGACCCGGCTCTGGGCGCGAGGCAGTGCGCGGATTGCCGGCCACAAAATCACCGTCTACGGAAATCCGGAGGCGTTTGAGGGCGGTCTGATCGTCGGCAACCACCAGGGATACCTTGACATTGTGGCGCATGCATCAATTTTCCGCATTCGTTTCGCGCCGAAAAAAGAGATTCGTTCCTGGCCGTTTCTCGGATTCATGATCAGCCTGAACCGCCCGGTCTGGATCGACCGGAAGTCCCGGCAGAAATCGAAGGAGGCCGCCGAAGAGATGGAGGCGACCATGCAGAACGGCATTGCCATGCTGGTTTATCCGGAGGGCACCAGCACCGATGGCCAGCACGGATTGCTGCCGTTCAAGTCGACGCCGTTTGAGGCGGCCGCGGAACTCGCTCTGCCGATTCAGCCGACCTTGCTCTTTTACGAAGGGGTGCCGAAACAGACGGAGCCGCTCGCCTGGTACGGTGATCAGGAGCTGCTGCCGCATGTCTGGCGCATTCTCGGGCTGAAGGAGATCAAAATGCGGGTTTACGTTCTGCCGGTGGTGCATCCGGAGCCGGGTGAGGATCGCAAGGCGCTGGCGCTTCGCGTACACGATCTGATGGAGAGAGAGTATTGGAGGGTCAAGGACGATGTCTAAAATCGAAAAGCTGTATCGCGGTACGCTGGCCGCGTGGGGGATGCTGATCGACTTCCCGCTGCCGGAATATTTCCGGTTGCAGTTGAAGCACGGTGCCGATGCGCTTTCCACGGCCTGCGGCTTCCCTCTGGTCGGATTGGCGGTGGGCGTGCTGCTGGTGATTGTGGCGGGGTTTTGCTGCGTGGTGTTCAACCCGGTGGGCGGGAGCATCGTCTTCGCGTTGCTGGCGGCGGCATTCCTGGAATTCAAGGACTCCGGGCGGGGAGCTTCGCTGCTCGGCTCTTTCTTCCTGCTCCGGTTGCGGGGAGTTCCGACGGTGGAGGCGCTTCCCCGGCTCAATTCCGACATTGCCGCGCTCAACAATGTGGCGGCGGGACTTTTTCTCGGACTGCTTGAAGCGTTGAAAATCTGTTTTCTGTTCCTGCTCTGCTTCTTTCATGCCAAGTTGTGGATTGTGGCGGTGCTCGTCGGCGCCTTTTTCGTGCAGGCGTTTCTGGCGCTGCAGCCTGCGGCGGGGGGAGCTCCTCCGCTCCTGCCGGTTGCGCCGGAGAGCCGGATGCGGCTCTGGCGCATTCTGGTGGTGTTGTACGTCGTGATGATGCTCGCATTTCCGGTCGGGATGATCGGAGCCGGCGCGGCGGTCTACTTCTGCGCGACCGGATTTGCAAAATATTTCGAGCGTTGCAGTGACGGGATCACCTCTGATCTCATCACGCTGGCCGGCGCCGTGACGGAGCTTCTCCTGCTCCTCGTCGGCATTCTTCTGGCTCTGCACCTGCCGGCGTAGCCGGTGGAACCTTCTCAGCGGGACGGGGCGGCTGGACGGGCCGTCTCCTGGGTGATTTGCGCCGTTCCGGAATTTTTTTTCTGAATAGCCTCTCGTCTGAACCGCACCATATCGCGGAGCGCGATGATCAGCAACACCGGGAAGAGACACAACAGCCAGCAGGCGTTGCCGAAAAGGTGAAACAGGGTAACACCGCCCAGCAGCAGAGCGGCCCGACGGTGTTTGCGTGTTGCGAGGAGGGCTGTTCCGGCGGCGGCAAGCAGAAGCAGAGTCACCTCCGCGCCGCCGAAGCCATTGCGGCGCAGAATCATTTGCAGTGGATTCTCCCCGTAGAAACTCCAGTCCCCCGCCGAGAGATTGAGCGGGGCGAAGAACCATCCGGCGACGACAGCGGCCGCGCAGGCGGCGTCCGGCAGACGGAAGTTATTCCAGACCCCGGAGGCGGCGACGGCGAGACAGAGCGCCGGAATCGCGGTCAGAATGAAGCGGACCGGGTCGTCGGTGCCGTGACTGTAGGCGAAAAAGAAGAGCGTGACCGGCAGAATCCAGACGAGCAGCTCCAGACGCAGTTTCCGGTCTCGCATCAGCAGGAGCGAGAGAAGTGCGAGGCTCCAGAGCGTGCCGTTGGCGCTGAGGTAGAAGGCGCTGGTCAGTTCGACGAAGATCCAGGCAAGATAGGTGTGCGCTCCTTCGGCATAGTTGGTGTAGGAGAATCGCAGCGGATTGCCGAAGCCGTGCAGATTCACCAGCAGCTGGGGGAGGAATCCGAGCAGAAAGGCGGCGAATCCGGCCCCCAGGGCGGCAGGGAGCGTGGCGCGTGTGAAATAGTCGCGCCGGTGGAAGAGTGCCAGAACTGCGACAACCGGCAGAAACAGGATGTTGTTGATGCGGAAAAGACAGGCCAGGGCGAAGAGGAAGGCCGAGAGCGCCGCGCTTTTCCACGAGACCGGCAGGTAGAGCAGTGCGGTCATGGTGAGGAGCACGAGACAGGTGGACGGCGTGTCGCTCATGGCGTTGAAGCCGCAGCCGATCAGGTTGATGTAATGCTGATAGGTGAAGCCGGTGCTTGGCATGCCGAGCCAGACCTGGAATATTTTGTGTACGAAATCGGGCTGATGGTGACAGAGGAAGGGGAGTACCGCCCAGAGCAGCATGGCGGCGAATGCAATCCGGGAACTGCCGGTGAGCCGTCGGGCGATCAGGAAGCCGAGACCGAGCGAGAGCGGCGCAAGAAGAAATCCCTCTGTCCAGCAGAGCGGCAGCAGGATGTCGGTGAGGTTGCGGGTGCCGGAGACAAGTTCGAACGGCAGATAGAAGAGGCTGGTGCCGACGGTGAAGTGCCAGCGGCGCGAAAAATCTCCGACGAGAAAATCGGTCAGATTGGCGTAGTACCCCGGTTCATCCGCCGGATTCGGCATCATGTTCTGCCCCGCGTTGACCAGAAGCAGCAGAAGGAACTGGCGGAGCAGGATGGGCGTGAGCGCGAGAAAGAGCCAGCTGCGGCGCCCCGGCTCATTCCGGAATTTCCAGGCAGCGGCCGCCGCCGCAAGCACTCCGCCGGCGAACAGCGGCAGCAGGGTGAGCCGCCACCATTCGATGACGTTGCCGGAACGGAAGGTGCCCCGTTCGGTTGCGGTGAGATGGATATTCACATATCCGGTCTGGCCATCCGGCAGCAGAAGTTCGCTGAACCGGTGGTAGCGGGCGAGCGGGTGGCGTGAAACCAGCACGAGCTTCTCCGCCTTTTCCTCGGCCTGAAAGGCGCGGTTGGCGATTCCGAGCAGGGGCGCGTCGAACGAAGGGGCGCGGAAGATCGGCGTCGCCGGCTCCACCGTCACCATGCGTCCGGCCTGCGCGGCAAATGCCGCGCCCGCGACGATGAGGAGGAGAAAGAGCCGCTGAACGCCTCGCATCATGAACTCTTATTCCGGTTTTGCCGTGCGGCTCATCAGGTTGCGGATGGCGGTCGGCACGTCGCGCCCTTCGTAGAGAACTGCGTAGATCTCGTCGATGATCGGCGTCTCCGCGCCGGTTTTCCGGGCGAGGGTGTAGGCGCCGCGGGCGGTGGGAACTCCTTCGGCAACCACCATCCCCATCGACTGGAGGATTTCCGGGAGTTTTCTGCCGCGCCCGAGCTCTTCGCCGACGTGACGGTTGCGGCTGTGCCCGCTGGTGCAGGTGACGATCAGGTCGCCGATGCCGCTCAATCCGGAGAAAGTCTGCGCCTTGCCGCCGAGAAGTTCGCCGAGACGGCCCATTTCGGAAATTCCGCGGGTCATCATCGCCGCCTTGGGATTGTCGCCGAGTTTCATGCCGTCGATGATCCCGGCGGCGATGGCCATGACGTTTTTGAGCGCGCCGCCGAGTTCGACGCCGACCACGTCGGCCGAAGTGTAGACCCGGAAGTTGTCATTGAGGAAAATGCGCTGTACCAGCTCCGCGTCGGCGGAGTTCTCCGACGCCGCCACCACTGCAGTCGGAACCCGGCGGGAGACCTCTTCCGCATGGCTGGGGCCGGAGAGTACCGCGTACCGGGTGCGCCCGAGCACTTCGGCTACCATTTCGCTGATGCGCAGCCAGCTCTCCACCTCGATCCCCTTGGCGACGTTGACCAGAAGCTGCCGTTCCGGCTCGAGGAACGGCTGAAGCTGTTTCAGGACGCTTCGAAGATACTGGGTCGGCGTGGCCAGCAGAAGAAGTTCGCGCCCGCTGACCGCCTTGCCCATCTCCGGCTCGAAATGGAGTTCCTGCGGCAGTTTCACCCCGGGCAGAAACCGGGCGTTTTCCCGGGTGCGGGCCATTTCGGCGAGGTAGTCGGGGAAGGGACCCCACTGGGTGACCTCGTGACCATTGGCGACAAGATTCAACGCGAGCGCGGTGCCCCACGCTCCGTCGCTGAGTACGGCGATTCTCATTTGGCGTCTCCGTGTTTTTTCTTTTCGAAGCGGCTCTCGGTACCGTTCAGCAGCCGCACGATATTGCTCCGGTGGCGATAGATTGCCAGCAGGCTGATCAACAGAAAGAATCCGATGGTGATGCCGGAGGTCGCCGTCGCTCCGCCGATGCCGCCGACGGCGAAGAGAATCGCCGTGCAGGGCAGCACGACGGCGGCGACGATGCTGGCGAGCGAGACGTAGCGCCAGACGAGAAAGACGATCACCCAGCTGACAAAGGCGATGAGCAGCGGATACGGCGCCAGCGCGAGGGCGACGCCCGCGGCGGTGGAGACCCCTTTGCCCCCTTTGAATTCGAGGTAGACCGGGAACATATGTCCGGCGATGGTGGCGGCACCGGCGGCGAGGGCCACGACCGGTTCCCCGGGGCAGAGCAGTCCGGCGAGGTAGACCGGCAGAATTCCTTTGAGAAAGTCGAGGAAGAAGCAGAGTTTTCCCGCCGCCTTGCCGACGGAGCGGGTGACATTGGTTGCTCCGATGTTCCCGGAACCGACCTTGCGAATGTCGATGCCGTGCAGTTTGCCGATCAGAAAGCCGAACGGAATCGCCCCGATGAAGTAAGCCGCCACCGGAACGGCGAAATGCCATGCGTTCATAAAAAACCTGTTTTTTTCAGATTGAAACGGCGGTCGAGCCGCGTTATGTTATATCCTGTATAAAATATGCCTCGAATCCACATGTTTTTCAACCGTTGCGGGAGGGTTTCATGAATAAAATTGCACGTTTGATTCTCGCTTCCGGGGAGAGTTCGCCGGATATGCGCTACGCCGCCGGATTTTCGACGCCGGATGAGTTCCTCTATTTCAGCACCGACCGGGAGCGCGGCGTCATCTGTTCGCCGCTGGAGTTCAGCCGGGCGGTCGCACAGGCGCGCGACGGGGTGACCGTCCATGCCGAGGCGGAGTTCGGCGGCCCGGACCGGCTGGAGATGCTGACCCGGCTGGCCGCTTCCCTCGGGGTGGCGGGGTATCTTGTGCCCGCCGACTTCCCGGTGCTCTGGGCGGACCGGCTGCGCGGGCGCGGGCTGGAGGTGCGGGTGGAAGAAGGGGTGTTTTTCCCGCAGCGCGAGTTCAAGTCTTCCGCCGAGGTCGACGCGGTGATCCGGTCACAGCGGGCGGGCGAGGCGGGGTTGCGCCGCGCCGTCGAAGTGCTGCGCGAAAGTGAAATCACCCCCGACCGGATGATCCGGTGGCGGGGGGAGCTTCTCACCAGCGAAATTCTCCGTTCGGAGATCGATGTGGCGATGGTGCGGCTCGGAATGCAACCGACCGGAACCATCTGCGCCGGTGGTGAGCAGGCGGCACAGCCGCACAACACCGGTTCCGGACCGCTCCGGGCCGACTGGCCGATTGTGATGGATATCTTCCCCCGTTCCGCGGAGACCGGCTACTGGGGCGACCTCACCCGGACCGTGGTCAAGGGAAAGGCCTCGGAACTGGTGCGCCGGGCGTACGACGCGGTCCTCGCCGCCCGTGAGCTGGGCAAGTCGCTGGTCAAGGTCGGGGCGGACCCGGCGGAGATTCACCTCGCGGCGGCGCGGAAGATGGAGGAGGCCGGATTCCGTACCGGCCGGAGCGACAAGGCCGATTTCGGCTTCTTCCACGGTCTCGGCCATGGCGTGGGGCTGGATATTCACGAGGCGCCGCGTCTCTCTCCGCGCAACCACACGCCTCTGCGCGGCGGCGAAATCGTGACGGTCGAACCCGGCCTCTACTATCCGGAGTGGGGCGGCATCCGTCTGGAGGATCTGATGTATGTCGCGCCTGCCGGGGCCGCCCGCTGTCTTACCGAAGCGGAGGATTTTCTGGAGATTCCGTAAGGCGCTCCCACGACGGCGTTGTGCCGTCCGGGCAGGGGAGGGAGCGGGCCTCCGGGTGCTGGTGGCGGAACCAGGTCCGCTGACGGCGGGCGAACTGCCGGGTGACGGTGATGATCCGTTCCAGCAGTTCGCTTCGGGTCAGAGCTCCGGCGAGATGTTCGGCGATCAGCCGGTACCCGATCGCCTGGTGGGCGGTGGGGGTGTCGAGCAACCCGGCGGCGATGGCGGCGCGCGCCTCGTCGATCCAGCCCGCGTCGAGCATCGCTTCGGCGCGCCGGGCAATCCGTTCTGCGAGAAGTTCGGGGGGCACCTCCAGCTTCCAGGCGCGGACCGGGTAGCGCAGAGTGTCGCCGGGATTCTGTTGCAACTCCAGAATCGATTTGCCGGTGAGCAGTCTCACTTCGAGGGCGCGGATCAGCCGCCGCCGGCACTTCTCCCAGCGTTCCAGAGCGGCTGGGTCGAGCGTGCGCATTCGGTCATGCAGCGCGGCTTCCCCGGCGTCGGAATCATACTGCTCATCCAGTTCGGCGCGCAGAGCCCGGTCGGCGGGGAGATCGTCGATTCCGTAGAGCAGTGCTTTCAGGTAGAAGCCGGTTCCTCCGGCGAGGATCGGCAGACGGTTGCGTGAACGGATGTCGTCGATGGCCCGTTCCGCAAGGCGGCAGAACTGAAACACGTCGATCCGGGTGTGAAAGTCGAACTCTCCGACCAGATGGTGGGGAACTCGCTTCCGCTCCTCCGGCGTGGGCTGGGCGGTGCCGATTTCCAGACCGCGATAGAGCTGCATGGAGTCGACCGAAATGATTTCGCCGTTGAGATGGCGTGCCGCCTCCAGCGCAAGTGCACTTTTTCCGGAAGCGGTGGGCCCCATCAGAACCAGCAGTGGCGGGGGATTACTCAACTTGCCGGACCTCGTGATTTTCGTTTTCCAGCACCGGCTTCAGGGTGCAGTGAAAGCGCTTTTCCAGCTCTTCGGCGGACTCGCCGCGGCGCTGGATCACCAGCGTCCCACGGGGCAGGGCCGGAACCGGTCCGCGCGGACCGTCAAAGAGGTAGTTCGCCGGAGCGAATCCGGAGAGCTGGCCGTAGAACATCAGCGGCCACGGGTCGGCTGAAAAACTCATGTAGACCGGCGGTGCACCGTCGGGGAAACGCTTCTGCAGCGCGGCGATCGTCTGGGAGGGAACGTGGTTCGGCCGGAGATAGTACCCGTAAAAGAAATCGTCCGACGGCGCGCCGCCGCAACGGCGGGAGAAGGCCTGCCGCAGTTCCGGCCACTGCGCCGTCCAGCCCCAGCCGAGAGTTGCCAGCGTCAGTGCGCCGATCCAGATTGCCGGCTGCCAGCGGCGGCGCCAGCGGCAGTTGAGCGCGGAGAGGTCGCGGATTCCTCCCGCCAGCAGCAGAGCCCAGAGCGGGAAGAAGGGCAGAAAGATTCGGGGGAAGGGCGCCGTCGGCAGCAGCAGCGCCGCCGGTACCGGCAGCAGCCAGATCATCGCCCGCGCCGACCAGAGCCAGTTGTAGCGGTTGCGGTCGAAGGCGAGGATCGATCCCGTCGCCGGAATCAGCAGCATGGCGTAGCTGTAGAGGAAGGCCGCCAGCACGGCGCGGAGTACGGCAAAGCCGTTGTCCCATCCTTCGCCGAGCTGGAGGACGCCGAGAAACTGCCGTGCCAGCGGCAGATAGAAGAGCAGAAACATCGCCACCGGAGTCAGCGCGAGAATCCAGAACCGGCGACGGCGCAGAAAATTGTTTCCGCAGAGCGGCAGAGCATAAAGGACAACGCCGCCGAGCGCGGCCAGATTGCTGGGAATCGCACCGGTGGTGAGAAAGCAGGTGATGGCGTACCCGGCGAGCGTCTTCCCGGAACCGGAGCGGGCGTAGTCGAGGGCGAAACGCAGTGCAACTGTGACCAGCAGGGCGCTGAGCATATAGCCCCGGACGGCGGTCGCGTAGACGAGAAACGGCACGGAGGCCGCGGTGGCGGTCAGCACCGGAAGCATCAGCGCTCCGCCGAACTGACTGCGGAAAAGCCGGTAGAGCAGAACAAGCGTCGCTCCGGCGAAGAGTACCGAAAGGAACCGCATCCAGACCACCGGATCGATCGAGGAGGGCTGAAGTTCGATCCAGAGACGGAGCACCATCGTATAGACGATGTGGTTGTTGGGAATTGGGTAGTTGAAGTAGATGTTGCTCACCGGTTCGCTCAGGGCGAAGTTGAGCACCGTGAGCGCCTCGTCGAACCAGAAGTCGCGGAACAGATACCCCTGGACGAAACAGAGCAGTACCGCCAGCACCATCAGCGGGACGAACAATCCGGAACGCTGTCTCAACGTAGCTCCTCCTTGCCTGAACATGAAAAACGGGCCGGTTGTCGGCATGCACCGACTCCGGCCCGCTTCCTGTCTGCGGATGCTCTTAGAGGGAGATCGCTTCGCAGGGGCACTCGCCGACGCAGGCGCCGCACTCGATGCAGTCCGCCTCGTTGACTTTGGCCTTGCCGTTGTCCATCGCGATCGCGCTCACCGGGCAGGCTCCGACGCAGGTTTCGCAGCCGCTGCAGGCTTCCTCATTGACTTTCGCCGCCATTTTTCTTCTCCTTTTCAGGGGTTGGTTGTTTCGGATATTCCGAAGATATGCGCGTAATATATCATTGGTTTGACAAATGTCAAGAATTTCGATCAGCCTAACTCCGGCAGAGTCCCGGCGATCACCGCCTGACCGTGACGCTTGAACGATTCGTCGGGGATGTGGAACTCGACGTGACGATTCGGGAAGTCGTCGCGGAGCACCGCCTGCGCCTCTTCGATGATGATCGAACCGCCCTGGCCGGAAGAGACTCTCCCGAGCAGAAGCAGATGCTCCAGCTCGTAGAAATCGGCGTAATGGCCGACCGCATACCCGAGGTAGCTGCCGATGGCGCGGTAGATCTTTTCCGCGCGGGGATCCTGCTCCGCCATCGCCTTCTGGACCAGCTTGAGCTGTTCCGGCAGCGGAGTCCCCGCCGGAAATTCAAATCCGGCCAGCGGAGCGAGACGGCCGACCGCCTGCTGTGACAGGTAATTTGCTCCCACACCGAGGTCGCCGGACCACTCGTCGCGCGGCGCATCGCACCGGTAGTCGACCGGCGCGAACGCCAGCTCGTTGAGCCAGTCGGTGAGCGATCCTGCCGGGGTGACGTAGCCGACCGCTTCGCTGGTGCCCATCGCGACGCCGAGCAGACTGTTCTTCCCGAGGCTGATCGAACCGGCAAGCGCGGTCACTTCGCCGTCGTTGAGCACGACGAACGGCACGCCGGGAAATTCTTTGGCGATCTCCAGAAAGATCGGCCGGACTTTGGTGGCGAAATCCGCTTCCGGAATGCCCCGGAAGAGTGATGCGATCCGCGGCTGATTGTCCACATAAACTCCTGCGGCACTGCCGCCGATTGCGTCGATGCGCGGAAGTTTCGCGGCGGCGCGCCGGAGCGAGTCGAGAATGCCGGCACGGTGGTATTCGATGTCACTCTGGAAATAGGGATCCCACACCACCTCTTCGCTGTGGATCGTTTTTCCATCCTGAATCGCCGCACATTTGCGGTCGGAGCCGCCGAGGTCGAAGCCGATCCGGCAGCCGTCGAAGTGACCGCCGAGCTTGACGCCGATCTCTCCGGCGGCGGGAGCCGCTTCAAACGAACAGTTTTCCACCGTGAACTGCCGGTCGTAGATTTTCCGGCCCATCACGTCGTAATCGAAGGCACGCTCTCCTTTGGGAGAGTAGGTGCTCCGGAGTGCATCGCCGAGACGGCTGCTGCCGCCGACGGTGAGTTTCCAGCCGCCCCGCGACCAGAGCAGGAATTTGACGATCCGCTCGACATAACGGAAGTTGAGATCGAAATTTTCCTCGGTGTCCGGCAGAATCACCGTGTCGAAACGGGAGCGGGTTCCATTGGCGCGTTCCAGAACGAGCGCCAGTTTGACCGGGGCGCCGGACGCCTCCGCCTGTCGGCGGAATTCCCGGTTCCACAGCGCCGCGGGCACGAAGCCCGGATCAAGTTCCGGCAGATGCCGGGGGGAGATCTGAAGTTTCTGCATGGCAAAACCTCCTGCCGTTCAGCGGTACTGCGCCCATTCCGGCTCGTTGGCGAAGACCCAGTTGTAGTACTCCTTCTGGGTGAGTTCCGCGGCGGCCGCTTCGTCAAGGATGACCACGGTGCGCGGATGCAGCTGCAACGCGCTCCCGGTGACCATCGAGGTGACCGGCCCTTCGAGTGCCTTTGCGGCGATTCCGGCTTTCCTGGCTCCGGTGATCAGCATGATGATCCGCTTGGCGTCGAGGATGGTGCCGACGCCCATGGTGAAGGCGCGGCGCGGCATCGATTCCGGCGGGTTGAAGTAGATGCTGTTCTGCGCATAGGTCGCCGGAGTCAGCGCTTTCGAACGGGTGCGTCCGGCGAGCGAGGAGATCGGCTCGTTGAAGCCGATGTGGCCGTCGCTGCCGATGCCGAGCAGCTGCAGGTCGATGCCGCCGCAGTCGCGGATGGCCGCTTCATACCGTTCTCCCTCGGCCACCTCGTCTTTCGCCATGCCGTCGGGCAGATTGGTGTTGCGAATGTCGATGTTGATGTGGCGGAAGAGGTGATAATTCATGTAATAGCGGTAGGAGTTCTTATCCTCCGGCGGCAGGCCGATGTATTCGTCGAGGTTGAAGGTCTTGACCAGCGAGAAATCGACCTCGTTGCGCTGGTTCATCGCTGCGAGGTCCGCGTAAACCGCTTCCATCGTGGCGCCGGTGGCAAGTCCGAGCTTGAATTCCGGTTTGGCGTTGATGGCGTCGGCGATGAGGCGGGCCGTGAGATGCACCGCTTCCTGTGTCGTGGGGCGAATGATTACTTCCATGGCTTCTGTTCTCCTGTTCGGTTGAATGCCGGATCCTTCTGCTGTATAGTATACTGCCCGCAGGAGGATTTCCCAATGGAGAAATTCAGACAAACTATGGACTTTTCTGCAAATTCGCGTTACAGTTCGGCGAAGTCGACGGTGATTTCGGCGGCGATTTTCTCCGCTTCCTCCGGCGAAAAACTGCCGGGAAAGGCGGTGAGGCAGTTGGCGCTGGCGGCCGCCAGCGCCTGCCGGAACGCTTCAAAGAGATCGCTTCCGGCGAGAATTTCGCTCATCCAGATCGCGTTGGCGGTATCGCCGCAGCCGATGGGATTGACCACCTCCGGCAACGCCGGCAGATGATAGACGGCAAGCGTTCTGCCGTCGCTCGCATAGGCGTTGTCGGGGCCGTCGGTGATGGCGGCATACTTCACGGCCGGGAAACGGAACACCTGCCGCAGGCCGGAGGTCACATCCGGCTCCCCGGTCATTTCGCGCAGTTCCTCCCGGTTGACCTTGTACCAGACCTCCGCCCCGGATTCGAACACATCGCGCGTATTGCGGAAGGAGTCCAGCAGCAGCGGAATTCCGGCACGCCGGACCAGTTGCGCCGCACGCGGATAGAGGTCGGGATCGGTTCCGGTCGGCAAGGTGCCGCAGAGAGCCGCCCCCGCCGCACCACGGTTCAGCTCCTCCTGGAAGGCGGCGAGCATCTCCGCCACTTCCTCCGGCGTGGCGGCGAACGAGGGTTCGATCACCTCGGTCATCACCTGGCGGGCGCGGTCGAGGCAGGTGGTGCAGCTCCGGGTGGGGCCGCCGGTCAGAATTGAACGCACCGGCATTCCCTCCCGTTCAAGCTCCCGCCGGATGCGGTCGCCGTTTTCGCCACCGGTGAACTGAATCAATACCGCTTTCGTCCTGCCGTGGCAGGCGGCGGCCCGGCAGAAATTGATTCCTTTCCCGGCCGGAAAGGCCTGCATCTCCTCTGCCCGGTTGACTTTCCCGTAATGAAACTCTTTGAAAAAGAGCGTCTTCTGCCAGGCGGGATTCGGGCCGAGCGCGACGATGGTGTTCATGACACTCTCTCCAGAAGTTCGGAAACTTCCGCGTCGGAGAGTTCGCGCGGATTGCATTTCATGCTCCCCGACCGGCAGTTCGCCAGAATGAAGGCGTGGTGACGGGCTTCGAGGCCGTACCGGCGGAAATTCTCCGGCAGTTGAAGCGTTTTCCGCAGAGATTCAATCCGGTCGATCAGCTCTTCCGGCGACGCACAGCCGAGTTGGCCGGCAAGTTCGGTGAAGGCGTCGCGCGCCGCCGGGAGATTCCAGCGGAGCACCTCCGGCAGCAGAATGGCGCAGCACACCCCGTGCGGCACGTGCAGAATGCTGCCGATCGGATGCGCCAGCCCGTGCACCGCACCGAGGCCGGACTGACCGAACGCCGCCGCGCCGAGCATGCTCCCTTCGGTGACGAAATCGAGTTCTTCCAAATTTCCTTCGAAGGCGTTCTGCAGATGAAACAGGAGTTTTTCCGCGGCCTGACCCGCCAGCAGACGGCTGACCGGCGTCGCTTTGCGCGAGAGAAAACTTTCGATCGCCTGGGTGAGCGCGTCGAATCCGCTCCCTGCGATCACGCCGGGGGGACAGTCGCGAACCAGATCCGGGTCGATGAGCGCGATGTCGGCGAGCATGTCGCCGCCGCGCAACGACTGCTTGACGTCGGTTGCCGGGTCGCGCAACACGGCGTTGGCCGTGAGTTCCGCGCCGGTTCCGGCAGTGGTGGGCAGTGCCGCAAAGAAAGCACCCTTGCCGGGAATCGTCCGGCGCCCGTAGAAATAATCGGCAACCGTTCCGGGGCAGGGGAGCAGAACCGCGACGCTTTTGGCCACGTCAATGGCGCTGCCGCCGCCCCAGCCGACGACCGAAACCGCGCCGATTTCGCGCCCCAGCTCTCGGGCCTGTTCGACCTCCTCCAGCGGCGGTTCGGGGGAGACTCCGCAGAAAAGCCGGAATTCCCGCTCTTCGAGCCGGGGAATCACCTCCTCTTCGATCCGCTTCCGGGAGTGTTTCCCGGCGATGAAGAGCACCGGCCCCGGCGGCAGAGCCTGGATGAGGCGGTTGCGGATGCCGCGACCGAAATGAATTTCCGCAGGGAGGTTGACGGGGGTCATCATGGGCGTTTCTCCTGATTGGCAAGAAAACGGTACAAATTCTTCGCCGCCTCGCTTTCGGCATGCTTCCGACTGGCGGCACGGCCGGTGGCGATGTATCCGTGCAGATGCACTTCCACATCGTAGACCGGGAGATGTTCGGGGCCGCTGGTGTGCAGGACCGAATATTCCGGGGTGGTTCCCCAGCGCCGCTGGGAGTACTCCTGCAACAGCCCTTTTGGGTTCAATGTGGTCAGCAGTGAGCGGGGATCGGGAAACTCCTCCCAGGCCAGACGGAGCATGAAATCGCGCACCACATCAAATCCGGCGTCGAGGTAGAACGCCCCCAGCGTCGCTTCAAAGAGGTCGGCCAGCGTCGAATCGCGGTCGGCTCCGCCGGCGTCGCGTTCTCCGCGGCCGGTCCGCAGGTAGTCTCCGAGCCGGAGTTTGCGGGCGAGCCGGGCCAGCGCCGGTTCCCGCACCAGCGCGGAGCGCATTTTGGTCATCTCCCCTTCCGGGGCGTCGGGGTAAAGATGAAAAAGATATTCCGTAAGAATGATTTCCAGAACCGCGTCCCCGAGAAATTCCAGCCGTTGGTTGTCGTAGGCAAGGTTGTTCTCCACCGCGTAGGAGCGGTGGGTCATCGCCTCGTCAAGCCGTTTGCTCCACGGCCCGGGAAAGCCCAGAGTCTGTTTGAGTTCCTCAAGATTGCGCGCCACGGTTCCACCTTGCCATTTCATATTTGGTGCGGGCGAGCTGCTCCGCACGCTCCAGCAGTTCGGTCGGCGGAGTAAACAGGATCTGTTCCGCGCTAAAATAGTGTTTCAGCGCTTTCAATAACGCTTCTTCCAGCTTCTCCCAGCTGCCGCCGGCTGCCGAGAGCCGGATGCTCCCCTGGTGGAGAATGCCGTTCCGGGTACGCCGCTGGGCGGCTCCGGCGTATTTCGCTCCGTCATCGGCGACGACGTCGAACCGGCTCGGCGATGTGAAGCATTGCATGGTCCGGCGGTCGACGTGTGCAGACTCGTCCGCCTTCAGCCCGGCATGGGCTCCCAGTTCCTCCAGCATCGGCAGCATCGCTTCGTGGAAAATCCGGTAACTCTCCATGCGGTCGAGCAAAGTGATCGGGTGTCCGGCCGGAATCACCGCCGTGTAGGTCAGATCGACATCGTGAAAGACGTTGCCGCCGCCGGTCGGCCGGCGGACAATCGCATAATGCGCCTCCTGCTCCTCCGGATACACCTGCGAACAGCCGATTGAAAGCGCCGGGCGATCCCAGCGGTAGGTGCGCAGCAGCGGTGCACCGAACTGCGGGGCCGCCTCCAGCAGCAGCTCATCCACGCTCATGTTGAACCAGGGATCGTGGACGCCGTCGCGCCAGAGCAGCCATTGTTCCGTCATTTCCGCGCATCCTTTCTCTGGCGTCCGGCGAGGTAGGCGATTCGCGCGTCGAGCGAACTGCCGGCCAGATTCCAGCCGGAGAGCTCCTGGTATTTCCGGGTGAAATCGAACGTGATGGTGTTGACGTCCAGCGTGAGCGATTTGTCGAAGGCGCGGACGCAGCGCAGATAGGAGCTGACCACCCGGGCCAGCTCGCGGCGGCGGCGCGATTCGGGCAGCTCCTCCGCCCACACCTTGCAGCCGTCGAGATCGATCACACCCCAGTCGGAGTAGACGCCGATCGGACTTTTGCGGCAGAAGATGTTGCGCAAACTCAAATCGCCGTGTTCCACCCCGGCTCCGTGCATTTTGACCAGCAGCGAGACGATGCCGGAGACAAACTGACGGTAGGGGTCGCCGGCGGCGAACTCCCCGGCGAGCTTGTCACAGAAAATCCGCAGAGGAGAAACTCCGCGGGTGACCAGATAGTCGCAGTACGGCAACCCCCACCGGTAGCTGCGGAGCGCGGCAATCACCTCCGGCGTGGGAATTTCAAACTCCCGGAGCCGGATCGCCCCCGCCAGCACCCGGTAAGGGCGCGGCATTTTGAACATGCGCCGGAACGCGTTGCCGAAACCGCGGTAGTTGTACCGCTTGACGAAGAGCTCGCCGACCATCGCGGCGCGGATTTTTTTCCGCGCCTTGAAGATCTTCGTCTCCTGCCCGTCCAGTTTCGCCAGCAGCTCATCCAGATCGCCGCCCCGCTCCTGCCACTCCCGGAGCACCAGCCCGGAGAGGCCGTGCCCCCGGAACGGCAGGTAAGGGCCGCCGGTTTCCCGGCAGCGATCGAGGATCCCCTGCATATCCGGTTCCATTGCAGAGTGCGGCATCGGTCAGAGGTTTTCCACCACCAGGTCGCCCACCTGCGAAGTGGAGTAGCCCATCTTGCCGGCGGCCATCGACTTGAGCTTGGTGCCGGTGACGTGGGCGATGCTCTTTTCAATGGCGGCGGCCGCCTCTTTTTCGCCGAGGAAGTCCAGCATCATCGCCGCGGCGCCGATGGCGGCCAGCGGGTTGATGACGCCGAGCCCGGTGTACTTCGGCGCAGATCCGCCGATCGGCTCGAACATGCTCACGCCGTTCGGGTTGAGGTTTCCGCCCGAAGAGACGCCCATGCCGCCGGAGGTCATCGCGGCGAGGTCGGTGATGATGTCGCCCATCAGGTTTTCCGTGACGATGACGTCGAACCACTCCGGATTCTTGACCATCCACATGGTGGTGGCGTCGACGTGGCAGTAGGCGGTCTTCACGGTCGGATAGTTCTTCGCCATCGCGTTGAAGGCGCGCTCCCACAGGCCGCAGACGAAGGTCAGCACGTTGGTCTTGCCGACCAGCGTCAGCTGCGAGGTGTAGCCGGCCTTGCGGTCCTCTTCGGAGAGGCCGCGCCACGGATTCTCTTTCGTGTGCCGCTTTGCCGCGAGTTCAAAGGCGAACTTGAGGCAGCGGTCCACCTGATTGCGGGTGTAGACCCAGTTCTGGCAGGCGACTTCGTCGGGGGTGTCGATCTGGACATTGCCGCCCATGCCGGTGTAGACGCCGCCGGTGTTTTCCCGCACGACCACATAGTCGATATCCTCCGGCTTCTTGTTGGCCAGCGGAGTCTCCACGCCCGGGTAGAGTTTGACCGGGCGGAGGTTGATGTACTGATCGAGGTCGAAGCGCAGCTTGAGCAGGATTCCCTTCTCCAGCACGCCGGGTTTCACTTTCGGGTGGCCGATGGCGCCGAGCAGTACGGCGTCGAATTTCGACAGCTGCTCCTTGGCGTCGGCGGGCAGGGTTTCCCCGGTGGCGAGGTAGTGCTCGCCACCCCAGTTGAAATATTTCTTGTCGGTGGTAAACCCGAACTTCTTGCCGGCGGCGTCGAGAACCTTGACCGCTTCGGCGATGACTTCCGGCCCGGTACCGTCGCCGGGCAGCACAGCGATTTTGTAATTTTTCGACATGATAACTCCTGTTCCATGGATACAGATCAACGATCCCATAATCTACCACGGGGACGGCTCTTTTTCAATCGGCCGGGCCCGGAGAAGCGGGATTTTCCGAAATTTTTCCCGTTCTCAAGAAAAAAGCGGCGCCGTTCCCTGCCGGGATGGCGCCGCTCTGTCGAACCGGCCGGATCAGTAACGACGCTGCTTGCTGTTGGCCAGCACTCGGAGCCGGAGGGCGTTGAGCCGGATGAAGCCTTCCGCATCCTTGTGGTTGTAGGCGCGGTTGTCTTCGAAGCTGGCGATGTGGTCGTCGTAGAGGCTGTATTCCGAACGCCGTCCGGTGACATGGCAGGCCCCCTTGAAGAGCTTGACCCGCACGTCGCCGGTGACGAAGCGCTGGCTTTCGGTGATCGCCGCCTGGAGCATTTCGCGCTCCGGCGCATACCAGAAGCCGTTGTAGATCATGTCGGCGTAACGCGGAATGAAGCTGTCGCGCAGGTGCATGACTTCGCGGTCCATGGTGATCTCCTCCAACCCGCGGTGGGCGATATTGAGGATGGTGCCTCCGGGGGTCTCGTAGACGCCGCGGGACTTCATGCCCACGAAACGGTTCTCGACGATGTCGACCCGGCCGACCGCGTGGTTCTTGCCGAGCGCATTGAGTTTGCGCATCAGGGAGGCCGGCGACAGCTCCTCGCCGTTGACCTTCTTCGGAATGCCCTTTTCAAAGCTGATGATCACATCTTCGGGTTCATTGGCCGCCTGCGACAGCGGACGGGTCATCACGGCGATGTCTTCCGGAAACTCATTCCAGGGATCTTCGAGAATGCCGCCTTCGAAGCTGATGTGCAGCAAATTGCGGTCCATGCTGTAGGGTTTTTCCGCGGTGGAGGTGACCGGAATGCCGTTCTTCTTGGCATAGGCGATGAGGTCCATCCGGCCGGCGAAATCCCATTCACGCCACGGGGCGATGATCTTGATGTTGGGCTCCATCGCGTAGGCGGTGAGCTCGAACCGGACCTGGTCGTTGCCCTTGCCGGTGGCTCCGTGGCAGATCGCGTCGGCGCCTTCGGCGCGGGCGATTTCGATCAGCCGCTTGCCGATCAGCGGGCGGGCGATCGAGGTGCCGAGCAGGTAGTTCCCCTCGTAGATGGCGTTGGCCTGCATCATCGGGAAGATGAAGTCGCGGGCGAACTCTTCGGTGAGATCCTCAACGTAGCACTTGGAGGCGCCGGTGCGGATCGCCTTCTCTTCGACGCCGTTGAGTTCCTCCTCCTGGCCGACGTCGGCGCAGAAGCCGATCACTTCGGCATTGTACTTCTCCTTGACCCACTTGACGATCACGGAGGTGTCCAGACCGCCCGAGTAAGCGACGACTACTTTCATTTACTGCACTCCTTTGTTGGTGAGAAAACTGGCGCGAACCGGAAGCCGGCCGCATGAATTTTCGACAATGTTTGCGAAACTTTCGAATTTGCCACTTTTAAAAAAACAGATGTATGTTTATATTAAGATAGCCCGATTTTGATTTTTAACAACTGTTTTCCGCAAAAAACCGTATATTTTGCTGAGGGAAACCGTTTGCGAACGCAGGGGATTTCTGCATTTATGGCGGAAGAGTTTTTTCAACAGCTGATCGATTGCATGAAACGGGAGGCAAAACGCCATCCCGGCCACCTGGTGACGGAGGAGACGCTCCGCGCCTTCATGGCGGAGGGGAACGGCGCCTCCGCCATGAACGAGGGGAGGAAGGCGGACGCACCGCTGCCGCCGAAGCCGGTTCGTTCCGAAGCGGTTCCAAGAGAATCCCGGCCGGTAATCCCTCCGTCGGTTCCACCGGCTCCGGAGTGCGCTTCCACTGCCGGAAAGCAGCCGGAAACGCTCGAGGAACTGCGAGAAATCGTCCTGCAATGTCAAAAGTGCCCTCTGGCGCCCACCCGGCATACGGTGGTGTTCGGGGAGGGGAATCCTCACGCCCGGCTGATGTTCGTCGGCGAGGGGCCGGGGGAACAGGAGGATCTGCAGGGGCGTCCCTTCGTCGGTCCCGCGGGGCAGTTGCTGGACCGGATGATCCTCGCGATGCAGTTCACCCGCGAGGAGGTCTACATCGCCAATGTGGTGAAGTGCCGTCCGCCGCACAACCGCAATCCGGAACCGGAGGAGGCGGATGCCTGCCGCGGGTATCTCGCGCGGCAGATTGAGCTGATTCAGCCGGAAGTGATCGTGGTGCTCGGTGCGGTGGCCGCCCGTTTCCTGCTTCAGCGGCGGGAGGGGATCACCCGGTTGCGCGGCCACTGGCTCGGGTATAACGGCATCCCGGTGATGCCGACCTTCCACCCCTCCTATCTGCTGCGGGATCCCTCCGGAAAACGGCTGGCCTGGAGCGATCTGCAGCAGGTGATGAAGGTGTTCGGCAAAGTCTACCGCCCGGCATCACGCTGAGCGGCGGCTGAAAATGGACGTCGTTTCGCTTCTGCGCGGATTGTTTCCGGCGGAGCCCCCGCTGCGGGCAGGGGCAGAAAGAATACTGTGCCGGCTGGTTGCGTATAGGCGGGGAAGAGCCCGTAGGCAAAGGGGAATACATACCGCTTTCGTCTTCCGCCATGCAGAATTTCAATGATTAAATCCACATCATAGAGGATGGACTTCCGGAGACGGGCTGCCAGTTGTATAGCTCCTCCCCGGCTGGTTAGCAGGCGAAAGTCGAAGTCCGTCCCGTCTCCTGCGCCGTCTGTCAGCGGAATGCCGCAGCGGGCAAACTCCTCAGCGGACATTCTTTGAAGAAAAGGCGGGCGCGGTATCGGCTCCGGATGCGGCATGTATTGAAACGCAACGAGCTGACTTCCGTGCCAGTTCGCCCATCCGAGCGGGATTGCGTGAATTGCTGCCAGTTCCGACCGTACCCTTTCCAATGTCTCCTGACTGGCGGAAGAATCGTGCAGATCGAGCAGAATGAGGTCGCCGGGACACAGAGACGTACTGAGCGCCGCCGTCGGATGTGTGAAGAGAAAGTGCGGCCTCAGTCGCTGGGTGGCGACGACACGCCCCTCTTCCGGGAGCCGGGCGCGAAGATGTTGAAGCACACTGTCGCCTGTCGGAAGATGGCGAATCCTCTGCCACGGATAACAACCGGCCAGACGGAAGAGCAGGAGCGCGGTCAAACTGAGAGACATCAGTACTCCGGTTATGCGTGTCGGATGGCGACTGACCGGGAGCCCTGCTTCGAACAGTTTCAGCAGCCGGCAGGGTTTGCCGCGCCGGAGCCAGGCGGTATTGAAGATGGCGACTGCCAGCAGAAGGGTGGTAATTTCCACGCCATACTGCATGACGATGTTTTTGAGCTCCGGAGACTCCTGGAGACAGACACCCGCCAGCAGCGGCAGGGCCGCCACTGCCAGTTTCGGCCGGATCAGCACCGGCAGCCAGAGCGGCAGCAGCAGTTCCGCGGCAAATGCAAAATTCTGCCATTGCAATACGGTTCCCCAGAAGGCTGCCGGCCGCAGGAACGGTGAACACAGCACCTCCAGAGGAGTGGAGCCCAGCCGGCCGTAGTGGAACATCTGCGCATAGTTCGCCTGTGTGAACAGTCGCGGCATGACCAGACTGGAAAGACTCCAGAATAGAAGAAGGCTGGCTGAAAACAGCACAATTCCGTGCCGCCAGCGCCGTTCGAACATCAGATAGAGCGCATAGCCCGCCCAGAAAATGGTGACTGTCTCCTGAATCAACAGAGAAAAGAGGAACAGAACCCACATCCCGGAACGGCATCCGGCCGCCCGGCACAGAAAGAACCCCAGCAGCACCGGAATGAGAAAATTGATCGGGTGAAATCCGTAGAACAGGGCCAGCGGCTGATTACTCAGCACCGGATTCAAAAACGCAATTCCACCCCACAGAAGCGCGGCCGTCACCGGAAGGCGAAGCCGGCGTGCCAGCGCATAACAGAGGGGCACTGCACTGTAGATGACCAGTGCATTGATCAGAAATAGTGTCCGCGGAGATGGACAAAGCCAGAGGGCGGAGGCCATGACCACGTTGACGGCCGGATTCCAATGGCCGGCGGTTCCCA
Organism: uncultured bacterium; assembly: GCA_900551245.1. Lineage (GTDB taxonomy): Bacteria > Verrucomicrobiota > Lentisphaeria > Victivallales > Victivallaceae > Victivallis. The sequence goes on from URVC01000007.1 coordinate 60,298, forward strand.
GCCAGTTGGCCGGGGAGGTTTCGTTGGAAAACGCGAGTTTCAAGTAATTTTCGGCATACTCTCCCCAATCGTTGTAATAGAGAAACATGGCGCGGTACGCCCGCTCCTGCAGGAAGAAGCCCCACGCCGCAGCTCCCAGAAAAAGAAGGCTGATCAGCAGACGCCCCGTGCGGGAGGAAAGATGGAAATTCCGGAATTGATCCGCCAGGAGAAAACCGACGCGATAGAAAGCGATCCCGACAGGAATCGCCAGCAGTATCAACGTGAGATAGGAGTTCGGCGCGACGAGAAGAAGCAGCGGCGGAATCAGCAGGGGAAACAGCGCCCGGTTGATCTGTTGCAACGCAGCGGCAAAATTTCCGGCAATCCAGGCGCAGAATACAGGGAGCAGTGCGCCGCCGAGAAGAAGACCGCCCTCCAGAAGTGGATTGGCTGGTTTGAGGCCGGTCAGCTGATGGTGGATCAGATCAAGTGGAAGAACCTGCCGCAGAAACCAGTTGACGGAAAAAGCCGCCGCTGCTCCGATCAAAAGAGCGAGCGGCAGTTCCAGATGCCGCCGGTGAGTGGCGGAAAATCGCAACAATAGATCCATGGCTGAACTCCGAGCTTGTTTCATTTAAAATATCCCGCCAAAAGATCGATTGCAAGCGACGGGAAATTTTTCATTTCTGAACTCATGCCGGGAACTTGAAAAAATTGAAAATTGCAGCATATTGAAAAGAATAAAACAGGAGAAGAAGATATGTTGAATTTGAATGGAATTTCCATCCGGCCCGCGGCAGATTCCGAACTGACGCTCATCAAGGAACTCGCCCGCCGGATCTGGCCGGAAACTTACGGGAAAATTCTCACTCCGGCTCAGATCGATTACATGATCGAAATGATGTACGCTCTTCCAGTGCTTCAGCGGGAGCGCGGGGAGGGAATCTCCTTCGACCTCATCTGCGACGGAGACCGCCCGGTCGGATTTCTCTCCTACGGCCCCTATCGGAAGGAGCCGCCCACGATGAAACTTCACAAGCTCTATCTGGACTTCTCTTACCATGGGCGCGGCATCGGGTCTAACGCGTTGCAATATGCAATTGACGTCGCCCGGAAACAGGGGTATCGTTTCCTGCGGCTCAATGTCAACAAGGAGAATGAAAACGCGCTCCGCGCCTACCGGCGCAACGGATTCCAGCAGGTCGAAGCGGTCAAGATCGACATCGGCGGCGGCTTCTTCATGGATGATTTCGTCATGGAGATCGCTCTGTAAAAAGATTGTAAAAAATAGCGATAAAATCAGGAACTATTATTGATATTTGGAAGAATCATCTTATATTGAATTCGAATTTTCCACCCCGAACTGTGAGGAGATCGAATGAACAATATCAAGATGATTTTTCTGCTCACCGCTTCCGCGCTGGCTGGGGCGGTGATTGCTTTGATGCTTTTTTTCTGTTTCGTCGGACCGCGTCCGCAGGAGGCGCCGGTTGAACCCGGGGGGCATACGACATTGCCCGGTTCCGCGATGGTTCCGGAGCCGGTGGTGGTCCCTCCGGGAAGTGCGACCGGGTTGCAGCGGGAATTCGCCACGGCGATCAACAATTCGATGCCAGCGGTGGTGCTGATTACCGCGCAGAAGCGGATCGGCGTCGTCAGCCCGTACTCCAACCTCTTCGACTATCGCCGCCGGAAGATCGACTATCTCGATGTGCCGTCGGGGCAGGGGTCCGGTTTTTTCATCCGGGAAGACGGCTACATTCTGACCAACTTCCACGTGGTGCGCGATCAGGATTCTTTCTGGATCACGACGCATGACGGGCGGGAATTCCCGGCGCAGGTGGTGGGGATCGATCCTCCGACTGACCTCGCGCTGCTGAAGATCGATTCCAAAGAGAAATTTCCGGTGCTCCGTTTCGCCGATGCGGAAAAGGTGCAGATCGGCCACTGGGCGATCGCCATCGGCGCCCCCTTCTGCCTCAGCCGGACCGTTACCGTCGGAATCGTTTCGAACAAGAAGCGCAGCGGCGTCGGTGTCAACCTCTATGAGAGCTACGTCCAGACCGATGCTTCGATCAACCCGGGCAACTCCGGCGGTCCTCTCCTGAACATTCAGGGGGAGGTGATCGGGGTAAACGACTTCATTCTGTCGCCCTCCGGCGGCAACATCGGTCTGAGTTTCGCCATCTCCTCGGATATTGCGGAACAGGTGTCGCAGGAGTTGATCCGCAACGGCCGGGTGGAGCGCCCGTGGCTGGGGGTGATTCTGCAGGAGATCGACCGCAAGGAGCGCCGCAAGGCCGGTCTGGAATACGGTGTGCTGATCGCGCAACTCTACCGGAATTCGCCGGCGGCGGAAGCGTTGCGGCCGGGTGATGTCGTGCTCAAAGCAAACAATATCCCCATCCATACGCCGCATGATCTGCAGGGGGTGGTGTTCGCCGCGGCCTCTGATTCGACGATCAAAATGCAGATCTGGCGTTCCGGCCGGACGATGGATGTTGAAGTGAAGGTGCGCAAATCTCCGCGCTCCTGGTTCAATCGCGACTGGAACTCCCAATCCGGAGCTCTGCCGGTCCGGCAGCTTTGATTGGAGCGGGGAGTGCCCGGCGCCGGCATTGAAGTTGTACTGGCGTCGCCGGACGGATATCGGGCAGCGGAAGAAGAAAAGTGCTGCCCGGCGGAAGCAGTTGCGCCGGGCGTAACCCGTGGGCAAACGGAATTTCACGTTTCTGTGTGCCGCAGTCTACCAGAAAGTTCGCATCGCGATTCACCTTGCGGCGAAGACGGATCAGCAATGTGGCATCGTTGTGTCCATATTGCAGGCGGGCTTCAAAGTCCGGATCGTCCAGAGGAACAAGTTTGCCCATGTGGGCAAACTCCTCCTCCGTAATCTCTTTCAGAAAGGGAAGCCGGACCGGCGGCAGCACCGCCGGAGACATGCGGAAAAGAGCATAGTGCAGATTGTACCAGTGCAGAAAGGTGATCGGGGCAATCTGCGGATGCCCCGCTGTTTTTTCCCTGAGCCGCTCCAGTTCTTCCGGGGAAAGGTTGGAATCGTTCAGATCGATGAGAAGAAAGTCTCCCGGTTCCGGTTCTGCGGTGAGCGGTTTGCTTCGATAGCCGAAGACAAAGTGGGAGCGAATTTTGGAAGAGGCCAGCAGGGTGGAGCCAGGAGGAATTTTTCCTTTTAGAAAATCAATCGCCTTGTCTGCTTCCGGGAGCTGTGCAACGGGCGCATAGGAGTATTTTCCAAGAAAGACACTTTTTCCCATGAAAAAATAGAGGGAAGCTGTACCGAATAAAGTGGCCAGCAACGCCCCGTATATTCTCCTGCGGTCGTGATTCCGGAACAGCAACGCGCAACCGCTGAGCGCTGTGAGGAAAATCAGCGTGTTGATTTCCAACCCGTACCAGAGGCTTACATTCTGCATTTGACGGCTGGACTGCAGACAGACCCCTGCGGCCAGCGGCAGAGCTGCGAGCAGTAATCCGGGATTGGGAAGCAGAAAGAAAAACATCGGCAGCGTCAGCGCGAGCAGAAAGTCCAGATTGCTGCGTTCGAACAGAGTTCCCCAGAATGCCCGGGGATTCAGTATCGGTGAGAATATCACCTCGGTCATTGTATTGCCGAGTTGCGAGAAGTGGAACATCTGTGTATAATGTTCCGTATCTGCCGCTTCCGGAATGATATAGCGGGAAATTGCGAGAAAGAGAATCGGCATGGTGAAACACAGTACTGCTCCGGAGCGCCACTTGCGCTGGAAAAGCAGATAGAGGCCATAGCCGAACCAGAGAATCGCAACCGTCTCCTGGACCAGCAGAGAAAACAAAAAGGTAATTGCCATACCAATCCGGTTCTTCTGTTCCCGGAAGAGAAAGAAGAGGATCAGCAACGGGGGGAGCATATTGATCGGATGATAACTGTAAAATAAGGAGAGCGGCTGATTGCTGATTACCGGATTGAACAGCGCCATCAGACTGAAGAACAACGAGGTGGCAGTAGGCAGCCGCATGCTGCGCCCCAGCAGATAGAGAAGAAAAACCGGGGAGTAGATCAGCAGGGCATTGAGCAGAAAGATGGTTTCCGGGGCCGGCAGAATTCTCAGAAACAACGGCATGATCAGGTTGGGTAGCGGATTCCAGTGTCCGCCGGCCACAAAATAACGAATGAGCGGCAGGTCAGGACCCTGAAGAATTCGCAGATAATCTGTGGCATATTCTCCCCAGTCCTGATAGAGTAGAAAAACGGCTCGCCAGGCGTGGGTCTGCATATGAAATCCCCACCAGGTGCCGGCCAGAGCAAATGCTCCGGCCAACAATAATCCGAGCCTGGAAATGGAGCAGGACTCCGGTGACGGCAGAGGAGTGGAGGGCGCAATTGATTCACCCAGGCGGAAGAGGGCCCAGCACCAGCAGAGGATCACCGCCAGCAACGGCGTTACTGTTTCTGTTGAAACCGCCAGAAATGGAATCGACAGCAACAACGGGAGACCGCTTCTCCCAACTTTTTTCAGCAGATCTTTTCCGCCAGTCAACAACGGCAGTAGAAAGAGAAGCAGAAAACCTGCGATCAGGCCGATGAAACGCCACCCGTCTGGTTGATGGGCATGATAAAGCAGAATCCCGTGAATCGGATCACAGGCCCGAAGTTCAATGACGAACCGCTGAAGAGCGACGCCCGCAAGAAAAGACCAGAGCAGGGGGAGAAGCACATAAATTCTCTCTTTCATGCACTTCTCCTCGATGTGATTGATACGAAATTATTTCGCCCGCAGGAAGTACCGCTTGAAGAACCGTTCCGGATCCAGCGAACGCTTGGCGTGACGGAGAGATTCCTCATTCATATCCTGTTCGCGGTTCATGAACTTCGCCTTGCCGCGAAGCGCAATCGCCAGCTGCCAGGTCAGGGTTTGCGGTGCCCCTTTGACCGCATGGTCGGCCTTTTCATAGTGCACATCCACCGTGTCGGAGGGCAGCAAACTGTAGACCGAGAATCCCGCCGGGTAGTCCGGTTCCGCGTAAAGGATGATGCCGCCGAGCCCGAGTTCGTCGAAGTTGTTCCAGGCGCGGTTCATGGCCAGCGCCTCCTCCTCCAGAAATTCGCAGGGCTCCAGCCGGGAGTTCAGGTCGGCGGCAAGTTTTGCCACGACCGGAATCTCCTCTTTGGTGATCCGGCGCACTTCGGCATAGGGCCAGTTGGTCTGGAACTGTTTGACCAGATTGTGCTTCTTGCGCAGTTTCGGACCGGTGAAGGTCGCGATCTTCTCCACCGAATAGAGGTAGTCGATCGCGCCTTCATCGAACTCCAGTTCGAAGAAATCATCGCATTCCGGATGGCGGTCGAGAAACTCCTCCGGCACATCGTAAATGCCGCCGTCGGTCAACCCTTCCGCGAGGAAGGCGTCGTTGATCTCCTTGAGCTCGGCCGGCTCCGTCCAGCGGCCGATGGGGTAGTGGATGGTCCGGGCCTTGCGTTCATAAACGACCAGCCGGTCGCCGGCTTCCACGAATTCCAGTCCATACGGCTCCTGGTACATGAAGAGATTGGGGAAACTGCATTCGCAGCTCTGACTTGCCCCGATGGCCAGTTTTTCGTCGAACAATTTCCGGTCCTCAAGTTTGACCGGACGGAGGGTGCTGAAATCGATTTTCATTCTACGCCAACCAGATACTGTCTTCCTGAAGCATGACTCCCGTCCCCTTCGCCACCGCGTTGAGCGGCTCTTCGGAGATGAAGACGGGCAGCCCGGTTTCTTCGGTTAATAACTTATCGAGCCCGGAGAGCAGCGCGCCGCCACCGGCAAGCATGATCCCGCGGTCGATCAAATCCGCCGCAAGATCCGGGGGACACCGTTCCAGAGTCGCCCGGACCGCTTCGATAATCGTCGTGATCGGCTCCTGCAGCGCCATGCGGATTTCCGCCGCGCTGACCCGGACCGTCTTCGGCACCCGGGAAACCAGATCCAACCCTTTGACTTCCAGACTTTCATCATCTTTCACCGGATAGGCGCTGCCAATCCGGATTTTGATCTGTTCCGCCGTCAGTTCACCGATCATCAGATTGTAAACCCGCTTGAGATGTTGAATGATCGCGCCGTCCAGCTCATCGCCGCCGACCCGGACGCTCTTGGAGCCGACGATGCCGGAGAGGGAGATGACCGCCACCTCCGTGGTTCCGCCGCCGATGTCGACGATCATGCTGCCGGCCGGTTCCGCCACCGGGAGACCGACGCCGACAGCGGCCGCCATCGGTTCCTCCACGAGAACAACTTCCCCGGCGCCCGCGCGTTTCGCACTGGCTTTCACCGCGCGGTTTTCCACTTCGGTAATGCCGGAGGGAACCGCCACCAGAACCCGGGGGTGCAGCAGCCGTTTGCGCCACGGCACCGTGCGGATCGCTTTCTGGATGAAATAGCGGAGCATCTCCTCGGTGATTTCAAAATCTGCGATGACACCGTCCTTCATCGGGCGGATGGCCCGGATGTTGCAGGGGCATTTACCCAGCATGCTTTTGGCTTCGCTGCCGACGTTGAGCACCTGCCGGGTGCTCTCCTTGATGGCCACCACGGAGGGTTCCGCCAGCACGATTCCCATATCGCGCACATACACCAGACAGTTGGCGGTTCCGAGGTCGATGCCGATATCTGTGGAGAACATTTTAGCCAAGCATTGAGTACTCATGGATCCCCCTAACTACGGTGATATATCCTTACAATTATTTCTGATTTCAGAATTCGGGTTTTCTTTCGTTGTATTAATAGACTTTTTTTTTCTGAAAATGCAAGTAAAAGCGGCAAATATTGTCCAACAATCCGTTAAAAACCGCACCTTTGTCCCCTGTGACAGATTGAAAAGAGTTCCGCCGGGTGATATTTTATGAACATTTCAGAGAAACAGCGGGTTTGTTGATTGACGGCGACACGGTGATTGTCGAAGCTCGGCTTCGGGCAGTGGACGGCGCAGCCTGCGGGAATTTGTGAGGGAAGGTATGAGTTGTGACGATGCGGCCTGTCCGCCGGAGTATGTGCACCATCTGGATCTGCTGCACGACTACCCGGCACCGGAATTCCCCCGTCTGACCATCCCGCGCGAGGCCTGGCGGAACGGGCTGGTTCTGCGCATGCCGAACCATCTGGGGGATGCGGTCATGGCTTTGCCCGCGCTCGGCATGCTCCGCCGGATTGTTCCGGAATATTGTTCGTTGCAGGTGGTGGCTCCCGCCGGTCAGCGTGCTCTCTACGGGTCGCTGCCCGATGTGGATGGATTTCTGCCGCTGGCGAAGATCCACTGCGGCTGGTCGTTCGAGGAGATTCTCTCGCTTCGTCAGCAGCGGCTCGGGGTCGGCGTACTTTTCAACAACTCGTTCCGCGATGCTCTGACCATGCGTCTGGCCGGGGTGCCGCGTCTCTACGGTGCGGCGGCGCGATGCCGCTCGCGACTGCTGGCGTACAGTTTCCATTTTCCGCCCCGGGAAGATCGTCAGCTTGCGAAAATGCATCAGACCAACAAATGTCTCGCCATCGCGTCCGCTCTCGGCGCGCCGCGGTGGGATGGCTCTCTGCCGGAGTTCCGCCTGAAACCGGCAGTCAACGAACTCGCTCCGGAGATCACCGCGTTCTGCGAGCACCCCCGGATGCTGACGGTCGCCTCGGGCGCGGCGTACGGCGCGGCGAAACGCTGGCCGGCGGAATCGTTCCGCAAAGTCGCCGCCGCCTGGGTGGAAGCGGGCGGGATCGTCGTGGTGCTGGGCTCCACCTCCGAGCGGCCGATCGGCGACGAAGTGATTGCCGGACTCCGGCGCGACCGGGCGTTCAATCTCTCCGGACGGACCGGGTTGGCAGATCTGATGCATCTGCTGGCGAATTCGGTGCTGACCGTCGCCAACGATTCCGGAATCATGCATCTTTCCGCCGCGCTCGGCCGGCCGGGAATTGCGGTGTTCGGCCCGACCGATTACACCGCGACCGGTCCGATCAGCCGGAAATGGAGTCTGCTCTTCGACAAGGTGGAGTGCGCTCCCTGCTTCCGCCGGGAGTGTCCGAAAGGCGACGCCCGCTGCATCCGCCGGATCACGGCGGAGATGGTGATCGCGGAAATGCGGCGGATCGGGCGTGCCGAAGGAATTCCGTTCTGAACGGTTGCGGCAAATCAGGTGAGGGCCGCGGCCTCCTCCGCCTGTTCCTCCTCCGCGGTCGGTGCCGGCGGCAGGTCGATGACCCGGATTGTCTTCCAGGCTCCCGAACGGCGTCGCCAGACCATCAGGACCGCATCGACCGCCATGTAGAAGGTGATCAGAGCCCACACCTGGGACACGCCTGTTTTCACCACGCAGATGAGATAGAACGTTCCGGGAATCTGAATCAGCCATGAGGTGGCCATGCCGATGGCGAGCGGAATCCGGGTATCTCCGGCGCCGCGCAGACTGCCCATGGCGATGAACCGGGTGGCGTCGAGCAAATTGAAGAGGATGGCCCAGCGGAGAATGATGATGACGTTCTGATGAACCTGTTCAAAGTTGATTCCGGTGGTCCCGGCATTTTTCGAGCCGAACAAATTGATCAGCAGGTCCGGCGCGAAGAGATAGAAGCAGGAGGCGGCGAGCATCCAGCAGGCGAGCATCCGCCACGAACGGCCGGAGATCCGTTCCGCCACGAGAAGGCGTCGTTTCCCGATATACTGGCCGGTGATGATGCTGGTCGCATCCATGAGGCCGATCATCGGCATATTGCCGAGCATGTTGATGGTCAGGGCGATGCTGGTGGCGGTCAGCGCTTCGTTCCCGAGGTTGCCGATCATCATCACGACGATGGCGAACGCGGCATTGCGGATGAAGGTCTGCAGTCCGGCGGGAGCCCCGAAAATTAGCAGTTTGCGGAAAAAACGCCATTCCGGGCGGCGGTGACGGCGCGTTTCGTACTCCGACTGCCGTACCATGAGAAAGACCGAGGTGGAAATGATGAGCGTGCAGAGGTTGGCCAGGGAGTTGGCGGTCCCGGCCCCGAAAATTCCGAGCGGGGGGAGGCCGAACTCCCCGAAAATCAGAATGTAATTGAGCGGTACGCAGATCAGGCAGCCGATCACTTTGATGGTTGCGACCAGCATGGTTTTCCCCCGGCCGGTGAAAAAGGAGAGGAAGCCAAGCTCCATGCAGGTGAACCCGGCGCAGGGGGACATCGCCGTGAAATATTCCGTTTCATAGGCCGCGATGGCAGGATGATGCCCGTTGTGAGCGATGATCCAGGCGCCGCCTGCGGGCAGGGTGAAGGTGAGCACAATGGCCACGATCGTACCGAAATAGAAGCCGTTCCACGCCGCCTGTACGCAGCCGACCCGGTCATTTGCCCCGTGAAACTGGGCGATGACGGTTGCGCTGAAGCTGGTGGTGATCAGAAAGAAGGCCATCAAGGTGAAGAACATCTGTCCCGCCGGCATGGCGGCGGCGATCTCCTCCGGAGAATCGTGTGCCAGAAAAATCCGGTTGGTCAGCATCATGACCGTGTTGCTGGCGCTCAGAATAATCAGCGGCCAGGCGATCCTCCAGATTTCGAGGTAGCCGCCCGGCTCAAAAAATTGCCGCCGGCTGAAATAGCCGGCAAACGTCTGCAAAGGGTGTCGAAACATTGGAATCCGCATAAAAGAATCATCCGGTTGAATTGATTAGAGGCGTAATATAATCCGGGAATCCTGATTTTCAACAACCCGAATATGTTTTTTTATCGGAAGTCGGCCGTTTTCCGTGCCGGATGCAGCCGGGCTGCCGTCGCCTCGTTGTAATTGACGAGGCCGAATTGCCGGCTGTAGTCGAAAACTTCGGGCATGTTGCTCCACACATCGACCGGTTTATGGGCATCTGCTCCGATGACCGTTTTCACTCCGCACTCCGCCGCCAGTTCCCAGACCGGGTTCCAGGGATACTGCCGCCGGCTTTCCGGACCGTTCTGAACCGGCGGTTTGCGGAATCCGTAGGCGTTGATCTCCAGCGGGATATCGAATGTGATCGAGGCCTGCATGAGATCCCGGTAGAGCGCCGCAAGTTCCGGCGTCCAGGTGCGGAAGCAGACCAGCGCCATGTCGGGATGCGCGAGGTAGGCGATCAAACCGTTCTCCATCATTTGGATCGACTCTTCGATGCAGCCTCTGACCAGCTCCGTCTCCTCCGGCGTGATGTCGCCGACCCAGATGAGTTCGCCTGCTCTGCGGGTGAAATGAACCGCGCCGATCAGATAGTCCAGGCCATATTCCCCGAGGTAGACCTCCCGGTAGAACGACGGGCCGAGCGCGGGAAGATAATCCGCCTCCAGACCGGCGAGAACCGTCAAGTCCGGAAATGCTTCCCGGGCGCGCCGGATGTCATCGCAGTAGTCGGCAAGTTCGGTAAAGTCCATTCGTGTCGAAGCGTATTCCCCTCCGGGGAAGGGGGAGTGGTCGGAAAATCCGAGCACGGCAACATTCTGACGCACCGCTTCGGCGCAGTAATCGGAAATTTCCCCCTGAGCGTGTTTACAACGGCGGGTATGGGTGTGCAGATTGACCCGCAGCGGTTGTTTCATAATTCGGAACCTCCTGTGGTAATCCGATTAATATAACGCCGCCCCCGGGGGAAATCAATGCGGTTTTCTGGAAAATGCGCCGCAGGCCGGACTCAGGCTTCCCCGCTGTAAATTTTCATATAGGCGTCATACGCCTTGCGGTAGCGGGAAGCATTGGCCGGGCTGAAGCTTTTGTTGGTGTAGCCGCGGTAACGGCTGATCTTGACCGATGCGCGCTCAAAATAGATGCGCAACTGGTTGATCACGCTGATTTCGTAGTCGCCGAGGAATTTTTCCGAACGGACCAGTTCCGCCTCCGTCTGGGTGACCCCCAGCGCTTTCAGCGGCGAAACCGATTCATCCTGGAGAAGTTCCTCCTGGAGTTCCAGCGAATCGCCCAGGGTCTGGGAGATGTTGCGGATCAGCAGGACAAAGTGAAGAATGCCCCGCTCGCGCAACTCCGTATCCGGGCTGGAGAGCATCCGGAGAATCGCCCGGGTGTCTTCCGCCGCCTGCTGCATGAGCTGGTCGCCGATGGTGTAGATGCGGCTGCGTTCCGCGTCCTCTTTGGCAAAGAGATCGTCGGAAAAGAGCTTCGCCGCGCAGTCGTACGCGGCATCCCGCCGCCCCATCAGCGGAGGCAGATTCATCTTAATCAGAGGATCCGCATTGCGGAGCGGTTTGTGCGAGGCGGCCGCGGGACGGAGAAAGTCCCAGGTCCGCTTGACCCTGCTGATGATTTCATTGGGCAAACTGATGCTCATGAACCGCTCCTCGTTGGAGTCTGCCGCGCCCCCGGAATGGGACGCGGCAGATTTTGACATTACGGCAGGTAGGTGAACTGGAAGGCCTTGCTTGCCTTCACCGCCTCCCGGATTTTCTGAACGAGCATATCGGGCACCTCCACGTTGGTTTTCACCACCGTGAGGGAGAGTCCGGACTTGAGATCCTGCGGGGCACGGATATCGATGATGTTGATGTTTTTTTCGCCGAGGATTCCGGCGATCCGGCCGATGACGCCCGGCTCATCCTTGTATTCGACGAAAAGATGGTGCCCGGTGGGCTCCAGGTAGAGCTGATCGAAGTCGTTGAGGCGCGAAATCATCAGATTGTTTTCGGTGATGGTGCCGCGGGCTCCCGCCTTGTAGATCAGATTGCCGCCGACGAAGAGGTCGATGCTCATCGCCTGGCCGTAGTGCTTGGAGTTGTCCACTTCGCGATTCACCAGTTCGATGCCGGTTTCCGACAGGAACTGCTCCGCGTCCTTCGGGCCGTTGTCGGCGGCGAAGTCGGCGGCGATGCCGGCGGCGAGGGCCGGAGTCATCCATTTGGCATACTTGGCCAGATCGCCGTAGAAGCTGGTCTCAATCCGGGTCGGATTGTTGTCCTTGCCGAGATAGGCGTTGGTGAGCGCGGTCAGCACGTAGGCGAGCTTCTGGTACTTGGCGTCGAGCCCGTCCGGCAGCGCCTTGTTGACCACGCAGTTGGTGATGCCCTGCTCGAAGTAGGCGATGGTCTGCTCCGCCGCGCGGCGTGCAGCCGTGAAGTTCGCCTCATGCGTGTTGGCGCCGAGGTGCGGCAGCATGATGTCGGCCACATCGGCGACGCTCTTCGGACCGGCGGCGTCCTTCGGATAGACGTCGTTGCAGAAGATGATCTTCTTTTCGGCCTTGACGGCACGCAGATCCTCTTCGTTGACGATGCCGGCGCGGGCGCAGTTGATCAGCGTGGCGCCTGGCTTCATCAGGTCGAAGAGGCGGCGGTTGACCATGCCGCGGGTTTCATCGTTTTCCGGAATGTGGAGCGAAACGAAATCCGACTCCGCAAAGATGCGGTCCACGTTGGTCAGCTCGACGCCGAGCTTGTCGGCGAGAGCGGGCGAGAGGATCGGGTCGTACCCGAGAATTTTCACTTCGAAGCCGGCGAGCCGTTTGACCAGCAACTGGCCGATGTTGCCGAGCCCGAGGATGCCGACCGTCTTGCCGGTCAGTTCGCGGCCCATGAATTTGCTCTTCTCCCATTCGCCGGCGCGGGTGGAGATATCCGCCGGAATGAGGTGGCGGCAGGAGGCGAGGATCATCGCGATCACCTCTTCGGCGACGGCGTTGGAGTTCGCTCCGGGGGTGTTCATCACATCGATGTCGCGCTTGCGGGCGTACTTGATGTCGATGGTGTTGAAGCCGGCTCCGGCGCGGACGATCAGCTTGAGCTGCGGCAGCTGGTCGATGATCTCCGGGGTGATCTTTTCACTGCGGACGATCAGCACTTCCGCATCGCTGTTGGCCTTGATGAGATCGGCGAGGGGAGTGGCGCCGTCGAGCACCACCTGGTAGCCGCGCTCGGTGAGAAGCTGGGCGGCAAATTTGTCGAGTTTAGTGGGAATCAGAACCTTGCGCATGATGATATCTCCATCTGTTTACGGACATTGGCTGTCGTTTCTGTAACAATTTTCTAATATACCACGCCGCAGGGATTTTTTCAAGAATTCACCGCCCGGTGAAGCGGATGAATACTACTTCGCGACGGCAGCGGAAACGCCATGGCAGCGACAGATTTCCCAGCCCGGAGGTCACGATCATGCGGGTGCCGGTCTTTCTGCGCCGGAATTCCCCGTAGTCGAACCGGCAGCCGTACCGGCTGGGCGTGAAGAGCGAACCGACTCCCGGAAGCCGCACCTGACCGCCGTGGGTATGGCCGCAACAGACCAGGCGGACCCCGTCGTACGCGTCGCCCGCATCGAGTGCGATGATCGTATCCGGATTGTGCGCAAGAAGAATGACAGTCTGGTGCGCCGGCCAGAGGCCGGGAAGGCGCGGCGTGCCGCGGGCGAGATCGTCGCACCCGTAGACATAGAATGCATCATCCCGCCAGGACTGGTTGCAGAGAAAGCGGAAACCGCCCTGTTCGAACAACTTGTTCCACAAGCTGATCGGGATCCACTCCTTGCCGCGTTCCCAGTTGCCCGGCACGGCCAGACGGACCGGCGCGGTTCCGGCGAGAATCTTCAGCAGTTCCGGCAGCCGCCCGACGTCACAACCGTCCGCGACGAGGTCGCCGCCGGTGAGCAGCAGGTCAGGCTGAAATGACGCAATGGCCGCCGCCGCACTTTCGGCAACCCGGAAATCGGCGGGGGTGCCGCGAAAATGGACGTCGGCCAGAAAGGCGATTTTTTTTCCGGCAGCCGCCGGTGCCGGGATCTTGTAGAGGACCTTCGACACCGGATTGCCGGCCTCCACCCGCGCCCGCGAATAGGAGACCGTCTGCCGCCAGTTCACCAGCCGTTCCGGATGGGGAACTGTCAGGGGGAAGTAGTGCTGGTGAAGCCGCCGGTTCACTCGTCAAGCTCCGCGATGATCTCCGCGGAGAGCGGACGAACCGCAACCAGCGTGCACTTGCGTCCGCCCGGCACCTCGAAGGTCTCGCCCTGACGGCGGTTGAGCACCGCCGCGCCGAGGCGGGTGCGGTAGGAGAGGAATTTCCGCTCCGGATCTCCATCCCAGGCGCCGAGGAGCTGATAGACCTCCACTTCGCCGTCGTCGTAGCGCAGTTCGATCTCCGAACCGATGATGGCGGAATCCTCCACCTTGATCGCCTTGAGGTTGATCGGCTGAATGCGGGCAAGTTCGCGCTCCAGCTCCGAACGGCGGCGGCTGAGGAAGTTCCGGCGTTCCTTGGCGGCGTCGAATTCGGAGTTCTCCCGGAAGTCGCCGTGCGCACGGGCGACTTTCAAGGCTTCGCGGTTTTCCGGCACGTGGATGTTGATGATGTCGTCCAGCTCCTTCATCAATCGCTTGTGCGACTTGACGCTGGTGTAATTGGGTTCGTTGGTGACCGGTTCGCGGGTTTCGGTGACGCCGATTCCGGCCTTGAGAATGCGCTGTCCTGCGCCGTTCTCCAGGTAATCGCGCAGCATCGGCGAAATACGCGACAGCTTCACCATCAAACTCTGCCGTTCGCCCGGACTCAGGAAGAGCGCTCCCTGAAGCACCGCGGCGAACATCATCGCGTCGCCGTGAGCCGCTTCCAGCAGCTGTTTCTGGAAGTCGACGTTGTCCAGCAACAGGCCGCGCAGTTCGCGGATCGCCGCGCTCCACGCCTTCGGGAGGTTGTCCGCCGAGAGGGCGCGGGAGGTATTCTCAACATTGATGAGGCCGAGCAGTTCCTCGCTGGGGCGTTTCTTGCGGTTCTTCCAGATCCAGAGCAGCAAGTCGGCACTGCACACCTTGTGTTCGCAGCAGCAGTCGAAGAGCAGCTCTTCGGAGACGCCGGCACAGACACTGTTGAGCGATTTGAGCGGCAGGCGCATCGCGCACTCCGCGAGATACTCTTCCGGGAAGACCACCGCGGTGGCGGCGGCGAGGCTCTCCAGCTGCTTGGAGGGCAGTTCTCCCCAGACGCTCAGCTGCGAGAGCGGAACCCGGCCCGGATTGGCGGGCCAGAACGGCGCTTTCGCCAGCAGAGGCGTGCAGATTTCCCGGAGCTGTTCCGGCGTGGAACGCAGGTGGAGCCGGGAGATGATGGAGGCGAGCAGCTTCGCTTCACGGACCGCGGTGTCTGGCTTGAGGTTTTCAAAGAAGCGGCGGAGCCCGGCCGCCTCCTCGTCGGAGAATTTCCCCGCGTTGCGCTCCTCCTCATTGGTGAGCAGCAGATCGACCTCCTTGAGACTGCGGCCGTCGCAGGAGCGGCGGGTTCCGGCGGCAGGACCGGCCGGAGTTTCCGAGCTCCAGTATTTGTCGAAGGCCGCCTTGTCGAGGTTGCGCACGCAACCGGCCTGCGCCATCTGCTGCATCACCGCGTCGGAGACCGGAACGACGGCGCGCCGGGCGACGATGGCGCGGAAATCGCGGGAACTGATCGGAGTCTTCAGCGCGCCGACCAGCCGGCTCAGTTCGGGGCCGGGGCTGAGAATGACGGCGTCGCGCAGGATGATGTCCAGCGGAATCGCCGCGGCGCCGCCGGTGAGGCCGAATGCGGAGACCGCCAGCGAGGCGTTGATGTTGTCGATCGCCCCGGCGGTGCACCACCGGCCGGAGGAGGGCAGAAAGAGCACCATGCCGCTTTTGAGGGCGAGCAGACGCTGGAGCCGGGCGCTGACTTCGGCAAGCGGAACCGACTCATCGCGCACGCCGAGAGCTTTCATGATCGGATTGCGCCCGAGGTAAGGAGGCAGCGCCGTCTTGACGCCGGCGACCAGCATTTTCCGGAAGATCGGGCTGTCGGTCATCGGCAGTGCGGCGAGACCGACGCAGAAGGCGCCCTGCGCGTCGTCGAGTTCATCGTCGCCCCATGCTTCCCAGAGCAGGTTGAGCTGTTCGAGGACTTCCGCCGGGATGGGATTGCCGGCGGTGCGCAGAGCAGCGAGCAGGTTGTCAAGATTTTTCTTGGAGGGTTGTTCGAGGCAGGATACCAGTAATTCTTCAAAGGCGACCGAGTCCATTCTATTCTCCGATGCGTTTCTCCTCCGGCCACGGGGGTGTCGCCGAAGGGGCATTGATTGGTTGTTACTCTCATAATATAGCCTCGCCCGAACCGGTTTTCAATGCGTGGCGGACAAAAAAGCCGCGCAACAGCCGGGGAAGGGGCAGTTTGCGCATCGGGTGGTGTCGGCGGGGAAATCCTCCTCCGCCACGGTGCCGTCCGGACGGATCGCCTGCTGCATGGCGCCGGCGTCGGCCCGGATTCCGGCCAGCGCGGCGCTGATGTTGAGATCTCCGCCGAATTCGGTGACGGAGCCGTCGCGGCAGTCGAGCTGGAACGAACGCACCTGCTCCGGAGGAATGCGGCAGGTGTTGAGCGCATAAAACTTGTGGAGCAGAGCCGCTTCGGGCGATGTGTCGGATTCACTCTCCACCAGCCAGAGTTCGCGCCCGGAGGTCAGCGCGAAGCAGGGGGAGCACCAGCAGGAAAGTTCCCCGAGCGGCACCTCCAGCGGCGAGGGGAGGGGACGGCGGCATTCGGCGGGAAAACGTTGAAACTCACCCCAGCCGCCCTGTTCCAGCGCGACGGCGGATTCCTTCAGTTGCGTTTCCACTTCCCGGCGCACCGCTTCGGGGGCGGCGCCGGATTGCAGCAGCTCCCGCAACATGGGGACGCGGTGATCCTCCTGCCAGAAGCCGAGCAGCATCCGGTTGAAATCTCGGGCGAATGCGTGCAGAACGCGCGACCGCAGGTCGGGAGCGGTCGAGGTGTCCTCCTCTTCGTTCCGGCGATAGAACAGCTCCCGCATGGTCGTGCGGAGGAGATAATTGCAGTACCCGTCGCGTGAGAAAAGTGACTTCGCCAGGTGAAGGCGACGCAACGCCGGTTCCGCCGCCGGATCGTGGCCGCCGC
Source organism: uncultured bacterium (assembly GCA_900551245.1). GTDB lineage: Bacteria > Verrucomicrobiota > Lentisphaeria > Victivallales > Victivallaceae > Victivallis. The sequence goes on from URVC01000007.1 coordinate 77,142, forward strand.
GCGGCGCATAGTAGGTCAGAAAATATCTCCGGCGGCATCCGTTCCAGAGACGGCGCCGCCGGAGCGACCAGCTGAACCGGTAATCCGAGGCCCGGACTTTCACAGCTTGATCGAAATTTTTTCACGCATGCGGAACACCTTCTTGACCGCCGCGTCGACATTTTCCGCCCGGGCGAGGCAGACGCCGAGGCGGCGGTGCCCCTTGAGTTCCGGTTTGCCGAAGAGACGCACCTGAGTGTCGGGTTCCTCCAGCGCCTGATCGACCCCTTCGAAGGCGACCTGATTCGAAACCCCTTCGGCGACGATCGCCTTCGAGGCGGAAGGCCCGTGGAACGCGATGTTCGGAATCGGCAGGCCGAGAATGGCACGGGCATGGAGGTCAAACTCCGAGAGATCCTGCGAGATCATCGTCACCATGCCGGTGTCGTGCGGCCGCGGACTCACTTCGCTGAAGAGCACCTTGTCGCCACAGATGAAGAGTTCGACGCCAAAGATGCCCCGGCCGCCGAGAGCTCCGGTGACCAGTCCGGCAATCCGCTGCGCTTCGGCGATGGCGGCCTCGCTCATCGGCTGGGGCTGCCAGGATTCCTGATAGTCGCCGCTGACCTGATGGTGGCCGATCGGCTTGAGGAAGGTGGTGCCGCCGATGTGACGGATAGTCAGCAAGGTGATTTCGTAGTCGAACGGGACGAATCCTTCGACGATCACTTTTCCGGCTCCGGCCCGGCCTCCCTCCTGCGCATTTTTCCACGCCGCGTCGATGTCCGCTTCGGATTTAATCGTGCTCTGGCCGTGGCCGGAGGAACTCATGATCGGCTTGACCACACAGGGAATGCCGATCTCTTTGACCGCCGCGTCGAACTCCTCGCGGGTGGCGGCGAAACGGTAGGGACTGGTCGGCACGCCCAGCTCTTCCGCGGCCAGACGGCGGATTCCCTCGCGGTTCATCGTGAGCTTCGTGGCGCGCGCGGTGGGAATGACGTGATAGCCCTCTTTCTCCAATTCGACCAGCGTATCGGTGGCGATTGCCTCCACTTCCGGAACGATGTAGTCCGGCTTCTCCTTTTCGATCACCTGCCGCAGGGCCTTGCCGTCGAGCATGTTGATGGTGTAGGAACGGTGGGCGACCTGCATGCCGGGGGCGTTGTCGTAACGGTCCACCGCTATGACCTCCACGCCGAGACGCTGCATGGCGATGACCACCTCTTTGCCCAGTTCCCCCGCGCCGCAGAAAAGAACTCTGGTGGCGGATTTTGTCAGTGCGGTACCGATAATGTTTGGCATGATGTTTCCTTATTGATGGTTTTCTCCGGGGCGTGGATTCAGTACAGAATTCCGCCGGGGAAGATGAGTTTCACCTGATCGACCGGCGCCCAGCCGTCGCGGCCGTTGACCCGCAGGCGGACCCAGTCGCCGCGGCGCTCCACCACAAACGCGGTGCTTCCGCCTGGAATCGTCGCTTCGACCCGGCCGCTCGCCGCCGCCGGGAGTGAGCGCAACTCCAGCGTGCTGCCGATGATGATCGCACGGTCCGGGTTGTAGGGACCGACCGCCTGAGCCGTGGCCGCCGCCAGCGAGAGCATCAGAAGCGCTGTCGCGGCACTCTCCACCACGATCAGCGTGTTGCGGCGCAGAGTGCGGCGCAGGGCGAATGCGAGACAGAGCACGGCGAACATCGCCGCGGCGATGGTAAGATAGTCGTCCGGCCGCAACCGGTCGCGGCACCAGGTCAGCAATGCACCGGGGGTTCCGGCGGTGCCGATCTCCGGCTGGACGAGCTTCCGGTTGACCAGATTGAGATTTTCCAGCGTTTCGGAGTCGCGCGGCGCGAGCAGATGCGCCTGTTCGAATTCGAGCCGGGCGCGGGCAAGATCGCCGAGCCGGTAATGGGCCGAGGCGAGGTTGTAGAGCACGTTCGGGGCCGGTTCCGCCGGGTTGAGCTGCTTTTCATAGTGTGCGGCGGCGGCTTTGAAGTCCCCCTTTTCAAAAGCGGCGTTGAAGGCGGCGGGGGCGACCCCGGCGGCGACAGCCGTCAGGGCGACAACCGTCAGCGCGAAGAGCGACAGCCGTTTGAGCAGGGTGGTCAGCCGGCTGCGAAGTTTAGGCGTCAGCGTCACCGGCGTATGCTCACTGCCGGCCGGTTTGAAGCTCTCCGCTTCGAGGGAGCGGAAAAGGTCGGCCAGTTCGCGGTCTTCGATTTTTTCGGCGACCTCCGATGCTCCCGCGCCCGGCGGGAGATGGAAGGCTTCAGCCAGAAACGGCACCGCTTCGTCGCGGAGCGCGGGCGCGACATCCCCCTCCTGACGGAGGCGCTTGAGCAGTTGCGGCAACTTGTGCCGCAGGGCGGTGCGCCGGGCGAATTCCGGGTCATGCTCCAGCCGCTCCCGCCGCCGGAAGCGCCACTCGATCAGAATCGCCGCGAGCGGGCCGCCGAGCAGGAAGAGCAGAATCCAGCCGATCCGGTTGCGGATCAGCGGCAGTGCGACACCGGAACCCGGTTCCGCTTTGAGGTAGAAGAGCTCTTCGCGGGGGGCGGAAATCTTCTCCACCTCCGGCTCGGGCACTGCGGCGCGTTCCGTTTCCGTCGCCGGCGCGCTGTCGGAGACCGCCGCGGAGATCTTCCGGTCGCTCTTGAGCACCGGAAGTTTCAGATCGAAATTGTGCCAGACATACTCTCCCGTCGCCGGGCGGAAGGTGGCGAATTTCAGGGAGATGTTCTTTTCGCCGGGTTCGAGCGGAATGATTGCGTACTTGAGTTCAATGCGGCTGCGGCTGTCCGGCGAGCTTTTTTTCACTTCGCCGGGGTAGACGCGGAATCCGGGCAGCGTGAGCTTCGGCGTGGCGAAGGTTTCCGGAGTGCCGTCCCCCACTGCGGTGATGTTCAGCGAGAGCGGTTCGCCCACTTTGCCGGAGTTCTGGTCAAAGCGGCAGCTGATCTCCCAGTCGCCTACCAGCCCGAGGTTGATGCAGTCTGCCGGGGCAGGGGGAAGGGCTTTGATGGTGATCTCCGGCCCCGGAGCAAAGGAGACCCGGTAGGGTACGCGGTTTTCCCGGGCAAAGAAGGAGTCGAAAAAATCGTCGTCGAACGGAGAACGGGGGCGGCGCGCCCGGCGGCCGTCTTCCCGGACAATACTGACCGTCGCGTTCGCTCCCGGCGTGAGCTTGCCCGGAAGCGTGGCGCGGAAGGCGGTCCGGAAGGTGAGCACACCGTAATAGCGGCCGTCGAGCAGCTCCCGGCGTTCCTGCGGCCGGTCGAATCTGCGCATCTGCGGATTGTTTCGGGAGTAGTCACGGAATACCACGTTGTCCAATCCGGTGAGATCCGGATACTCCGCCAGCCGGGCGCGCAGCGCCGGCAGCAGCCAGAGGTTGAGTTCCAGCGGAATCTCTTCGCCGACATAGAAGGTGCGCCGCTCGTCCGGAATGCGGATGGTGCCGAACGCGGCCTCCTTCATCGTGACGGAATCGCCGGAACCTTGCACCGCGGGCTGGGAGCCGGGCGGGAGGACTTTGACTTCCAGCGCCCGGGTGGTGACCTCCTGACCATCGAGCCGGAAGGTGAACGACGGAATTTTCAGGGTTCCTTCCCGTTCCGTCTGGATCGGAATCTCATAGGTGTAGGAGGTATTGAAGTTGATGCTTTCCATGCGCTGGCTGACCGAATTGGTGATCCAGCGGCCGTTTTCCAGCGGCGGCAGACGGAGCCCTTCGGTCAGCCGCTTATCCATGGTCAGAGAAAAGGTGACCTGCTCTCCCGCCGCGACCGTCGAGGGCGAAACCGCTACGGAAACCTCGGCCCCGGAGGCGCCAAGGGGAAGTGCCGCCGAAACTGCGGCCAGAAGAAAGAGTTTGAAAAAACGTATCATATTTGTCACCAATCCTTTTCCACGCGAGGCTGACGACCGCGCTGGAGTTTCTTCAATTCATCGCGAAGCTGTTTCTCTTCGTCCGCCATCATATCCAGCAACTGGCTGGCGGTCTTTTCATCCATTTTCCCTTCCTGTGGCTGAGGAGGCTGTTGCGGCTGAGGCGGACGGGTCTCCGGAGCGTTCTGCTGATTCTGCTGATCTTTTTGATCGTTCTGCTTCTGATCGTCCTTGCCCTTCTGATCGTTTTGCTTCTGATCCTTCTGATCTTTCTGATCCTGACCGGAGCCGCCGAGCGCTTCAAGAGCTTTTTCCATATGCTGATCGGCCTCTTCCCGGCGGTTTTCCTCCCGGGAGCGTTTGGCGCGATCGAGTTCCTCTTTCGCCTGTTTTGCCCGGTTGCTCAACTCCTGCTGATTGAGTTCCTCGGCTTTCTGCTTCAGTTCCTCGGCGCTTTGACGGGCGCGATCCAGCGCCTGATCGGCAGAGTTTTGCTGATCCTGCTGATTCTGCTGGTCCTGCTTGTTCTGCTGTCCTTGCTGGTTTTGCTGATCCTGCTTGTTTTGCTGATCCTGCTTGTTTTGCTGATCCTGCTTGTTTTGCTGATTCTGCTGATTCTGCTTGTTCTGCTGATCCTGCTTGTTCTGCTGATCCTGCTTGTTCTGTTGATCCTGCTGATTCTGCTGATTCTGCTGATTCTGCTGGTTTTGCTGATCCTGCTTGTTTTGCTGTTTGGCCTGCTGGGTCTGCTGCCGGGTCTGCTCCTGCAGTTTTTTCAGCTCTTCAATTTTCTTTTTCAGCTCTTCAATTTTCTTTCGATCATCGGCGAGCTGCTGCAAATTGGCGGTGGAAGCCGCCAGTGCCGCCTCATTCTGCGGAATGGAAAGACTGCGTACGTAAAGCTCTTCGGCGCTTTTCGCCCGGGCTTCCGCCTGAGTCAACTCCTGAAGCGCCGGGTCAAGCTGCTGTGCTTTGACCTGAGCCATCGCGCCGGAAAACCCTTTGCGGACCTGCAGATGTTCCCCTGTGCCGAGATTGTGGAACGAGCGAGCCTGGAGATCCGGCCGGTCCACCGCCTGCCGGATGACGTTTTCATAGAGTTGCGGAGCCTGTTCATCGCCGGAGAGCTGTTTTTCGCGTGCGACATTGTAGAGCTCATCCGGGGTGTCCGGCAGTTCCGGTTCCACCTTGACGGAGCCCTCGGTCCGTGCTTCCGGTTTGGCCGGAATTGCCGGAACGGCCGGTTCCGGTGCCGGTGCCGGCGTCGGTGCCGCGGCCAGTTCCGCTCCGAAGAGAATGCCGAGGAGGAGAAGCAGCGCTTTGGAGGCGCGGGGCTTCCGGTGATCTCCCGGGCGCTCCGAGATCAGAAAATAGATCAGCAGAAAAACTCCTGCCGCAATCAGCGCCAGCGGGAACTTCTCAATCGGAACCGTTCGTTTTCCCCCCTCCTGTTCCGCCTGATCGAGCCGTTTGATCCGGTTCTCGATCGCGGCCAGGCCGGTGTCGGTGACGGTGCTCCGGACATAAATTCCGCCGGTTTCCGCAGCCAGCCGCCGCAGATTGACTTCGTTGAGCCGGGTGGTCACCAGTTTCCCGTCGCGGTCCCGCTTGAGCGTGCCGTCCTCCTCCGGCACCGGCGCCCCGACTTCCGGATCCCCGAGGCCGATGACGAAGACGGGAATCTCCTTTTTCTTCAGTTCATTGACAATGCGGCTGCTGTCGCCGGTGAGTTCGTCGCCGTCGGTCATCAGCACGATCGCCCGGTTTCCCGCCGCCGCCGCCTTGAATGCGGTCATCGCGGTGTTGAGCGCCAGCTCCAGATTGGTTCCCCCGAGCGGCACTGTGTCGGTGGACAGTTCATCGATGTACTGGTTGAACGCCAGCTGGTCCGAGGTGAGCGGGCAGGCCAGGTAGGCGTTCCCGGCAAATGCGACCAGCCCGAACCGGTCCCCGGAATCGGCCTCCACCAGCTGCCGGAGCAGAAATTTTGCATGGTCCAGCCGCGACGGAGCGATGTCGGTCGCCCGCATGCTCTTGGAGACGTCGAACAACACCATGAGATCCCGGCCGTGCGGTTCGTAGGGCACCAGCTGGGAGTCCCAGAAGGGACGGGCCGCCGCCGCGACGAGAAAGAGCATCGCCAGAAGCAGACAGCCGTTTCGCAGGCGCCGCCGGGCGGGCGACAGTTTGACCGCGTCCGGGTCGGTTGCGCTGCTGCCCAGAAGCGCCGCAAGTTTTTTGCGCCGCCGTGCCGTCGCCGATATGGAGAGAATCACCACTGCCGCCAGCAGCAATGGTGCCGCGTAGAAAAACTGTGGATGGATAAAATTCATTGTTCAGCCTCCTCTGTGCCGTCCAATATACCGAAAAATTACTCCCCAGTAATTGAAAAAACAATATAATGCGGCAACTGCATTTGTCAAGTGCCGCGGTGGAATTTGCTCCGGTCCGCGTCACATCTTCCGCTGGTTTTTTGAAAAAAAAACGTTGCGGAATGGCAAAAATCCGGTTCCGGCGTATATTATCAGGAAAACGCGCTTGATTTCCTGATGGAGGAACATATGAAAAAACGGGTTCGCAGGCTCTTCATTGCCGACCACCTGATCACCCCGGACCACCGGGTGGAGAACGGAGCCGTGCTCTGCGAGGACGACCGGATTCTGGCGGTCGGCGGACTTTCCGCATTCGAGATGGAGCCGCAGCTGGAGGTGTTCCGGTTTGAAAATGCCTATATGACTCCGGGGTTCATCGATACGCACATTCACGGCGCGGGTGGCTTCGATTGCTCGTCGGTGACGATCTCCCCGCGGCCGATTGATTCCATGAGCCGGATTCTGGGGGAACGGGGTGTGACCTCGTTCTTCCCGACCATCGTGGCCGCTCCCGCCGCCGATATGCTGGAAAATCTCTCTCTGCTCGCCGCGGAGATGTCGCGGGAGCTCCCCGGCGCCGAAGCGGTCGGCATCAATTCCGAAGGGCCGTTCATCAACCCCTTCAAACGGGGAGCGCAGCAGGAGGAGTCAATCCGGCCGATCGACCTGGGATTCGCCCGGGAACTTATCGAGGCAGGGCAGGGGAAGATCCGGGTGATGACCTTCGCCCCCGAGCTGGACAAGGCCACCGAACTGGTCGAATTTCTGCTGGAGCATGGCGTCAAGCCGTCGATGGGCCACAGCATCGCCAATGAGCAGCAGACACTGCGCGCCATCGATGCCGGCGCCTGCTACTGCACCCATCTCTTCAACGGTATGCCGCCGCTCCATCAGCGGGAAATGGGATTGTCCAGCATCGCTCTCACCGACAACCGGGTGACGGTGGAACTCATCATCGACGGGCGGCACATCCATCCGCGCATGGTCGATCTCGCCTGTCGATGCAAATCCCGCCGGCAGCTGGTCGGCATCAGCGACTGCACGATGGCGGCGGGAATGCCGAACGGCGAGTACCGGATCGGTCCGTCGTTGATCCGGGTCAAGGATGGTTTTTCGCAGACCGAACAGAGCGTGCTGGCCGGTACGACCACGATGCTCGATGCCGGCTGGCACAGTCTGATGAGTTGCGGCCATCTGGCGGAGACGCAGGCGGCGATGGCGGTCACCAGCAATCCGGCGGCGGCGTTTCAGCTGAACGATCGCGGTTTGCTCCTGCCGAACCGGCGCGCTGATCTCGCGGTGTTTGAAATGAAAACCAACCGGGCGCTGCTGACTGTGTGCAACGGGCGGATTGTCTATCAGGCGGAGGCGTAAAGAATGGAATATCGTCTTCTCGACAGCGGCAATCTGCGGAAGCTGGAGGCGGTGGGGGAATACCGCCTGATCCGGCCCGCGCTCAATGCATTCTGGAAGCCGGCTCTCCCCGCGTCGGAGTGGGAGGCCGCCGATGCGGTGTTCACCCGCGACAGCTCCGGCGGCGGCCGCTGGAGTTTCCGCCGTCCGCTCCCGGAGAGCTGGCGGATTCAGTGGGGCGGATTCACGCTCAAGGTGAAGCCGACCGGCTTCGGACACCTCGGCTTCTTCGCCGAACAGTTTCGCAACTGGGAATTTTTCCGTTCTCCGGAGTCCGGGCTGGGGGAGGGCGCGAAGGCGTTGAATCTCTTCGGCTACTCCGGTGTCGGTTCGATGGCGATGGCGCAGTCGGGGGCGGGGGTCTGCCATCTGGATGCCTCCCGCGGCATGATCGAATGGGGGCGGGAGAATCTGGCGCTCAATCCGCGGGTCCCCGATGCGATCCGCTGGATTGCCGACGACGTCACCAAGTTCACGGCGCGTGAAGTGCGCCGCGGCTCGAAATACAATCTGATCGCGCTGGATCCGCCGACGTTTGGCCGCGGCTCCAGCGGGCAGGTCTGGAAGATCGAGGAGGATCTGCCGAAACTGCTGGCCCGGTGTGCCGAACTGCGCGACCGTTCGCGGCCGTTCACGGTGGTGTTGAGTTGCCATTCGCCCGGTTTTTCGGTGCTGGTGCTCGAACGGCTGGCGCGGGAGGCGTTCGGCGCCGGCGGGGAATTTGTATCCGGGGAGATGACCGTGCCGGAGAGCACCGGCCGGGAGTTGCCCGCCGGAATCTGTGTCCGTTACCGGGTCGGCTGATCCGGGTGTTCCAATATGAAAAGAGGAGGATGAACGATGAAATTTTCCTGGATTCCTGTTGCGTTGCTCGCTGCCGCATCGGTTGCAGCCGCCGATATTGCGCTGCCGGCCCCGACGACCTCCGGCGGAATGCCGCTGATGGAGGCGCTCGCCAAGCGGCGGAGCGAGCGGGCCATCTCGAGTGCCCCGCTGAAAACGGCGGAGATCTCCAATCTGCTCTGGGCGGCGAACGGCATCAACCGGCAGGACGGGCGGCGCACCGCTCCGACCGCAATGAACCGGCAGGAGCTTTCGCTCTATGTGGTCATGCCGAACGGCGCTTATTTCTACGATGCGAAGAAGAATGTGCTCAAGGAGGTCTATGCCGGCCGCTGTGAAGTGGCGAACAACGCTCCTCTCATGGTTGTCATTGTCGCCGATCTGGGGCGGCAGAAACGGGAATTCGCGGCGGTGGATTCCGGATTCATCGGGCAGAACATCTATCTTTACTGCGCGGCGAACAATCTGGCGACTGTATTCAAGGCGAGTTTCAATGTTTCCGTGTTGAGAAGTTTGCTGAAACTTGATAAAAATCAGCTTCCCATGTATGTGCAGCCGGTCGGCCGGCCGGCCCGGTAGCGTGCAACATTGATTGCAATTTGGCAATCCGGGTTGAAAAAACAGGCGGAACAGATTACACTATTAGTGTCGTTTCCCTGATTGGCCGTCGATCGCCTCCCCAGCGGTCGGCGGCCTCCTTTTTTCAGAGGAGGTTTTTATGAAGATTCTTTTGGTGGAGGATGACGCAAGGACAGCGGATTTCATCCTCAAGGGCCTGCAGCAGTCCGGTTATTCGACTGTCCATGCCGCGACCGGTCCGGACGGCCTGTTCAAGGCGGAGACCGAAGAGTGTGATCTGGCGATTGTCGACATCATGCTCCCCGGAATGGATGGTTTTACGCTGATTGAAAAGCTGCGCGCCGACCGGATCACCATGCCGGTCATTGTGCTGAGTGCGAAAAATTCGGTTGCCGACAAAATCCGCGGTCTGCAGAACGGCGGCGATGATTATCTGGTCAAGCCGTTTTCGTTTTCCGAGCTGGTCGCGCGGATTCAGGCGCTGCTGCGCCGGGCGGGATCCAGCGCGGAATCTTCCACGCTGACCGTCGGAGATCTGGTGATCGATCTTCTGTCGCGCAAGGTTTACCGGGGCAGTGAGCGGATCGACATTCAGCCGCTGGAATTCTCCCTTCTGGAGTATCTGGCCCGCAACGCCGGCCGGGTGGTCTCCAAAACCATGATCATGGAACATGTGTGGGAATACAACTTCGACCCGCAGACCAACATTGTGGAGACCCGGATGTGCCGCCTGCGCGAAAAGATCGACAAGCCGTTTCCTGAAAAACTGATTCACACCGTCCGGGGATTTGGATATGTCATGGAGCGCGAAGCGGATTTTCGGCACCGTTAAGTTTAAAATCGCCCTCTGGTATGCGGCGCTGTTCGCGGTGTCATGGGCCGTCTGTCTGCTGATTGCCTACCTCATGATGCGGCACGGTCTTTTGCTGTCGGTCGATCAGCGGCTTGCCTCCGATTCCCGGGAGCTGGTCCACGAGTATCTGACCGGGAAGCGTTACCGGCAGTTCGACCGCGAAGTACCGTTGTCGCAGGTCGCGCCGGAGGAACTGGCCGCGTTCGAAGAGAAGATTCCCGGCGTTCAACTGCTGGTTGCATTTGAAATGGACACCCCCCGGGAGCGGTTTTACACCGTCTTCGGCGGCCGGGACGGCAAGGTGTACGAACTGCGGCTGGAGAGCGGCGGCTCGGTCTATTCCCGCCGCTTCGACCCGGCGAAGAATATTCCTGCTCTGCTGAAAACTTTCGAGGACCGGGTCACGGGCGAAGGGAGCCGCAATGTGCTGTTCCGGCTCTTTGCGCCGGATGGGCGCGTGACGGGGGCGGTGCCGGAATATGCGCGCCGGTTCCCCGTCACGGAATCCGTCGACGGGTACCGGATTCAGACGGTGCGCGGCGAAGATTTCCGGATTCTCCGGCTGCCGATGTTCGACGGCAGTGTGCTGGAGATCGGCCGGAACCTCCGGCAGCCGCAGGCATTGCTGCGGGGATACGGGCTGATCCACCTCTCCATCCTGGCGGTTGTGCTCTGTCTGGGGACGCTGTGCGGCTGGCTGATTGCGCGCAAATTCATCTCCGGTGTGCTCCGGGTGAGTGAAGCTGCGCGTCACATCGCCGGCGGCGATTTCAGCAAGCGGGTGCCGAGCTGCAACGACGGCGCCGAGATCGAGGAGCTGGTTTCCACCTTCAATATGATGAACGCCAACACGGAGCGGCTTTTTGACGAACTCCGGATGGTCACCGACAATGTGGCGCACGATCTGCGCACGCCGCTCACCCGCATGCGCGGATTCGCCGAGGTGACGGTGAGCGGACCGGCGGAACTGGATCGCTATAAGGAACTGGCGGGCGTGGTCGCCGACGAGTGCGGCATGATGCTCCAGCTCATCAATACCATGCTGGAAATCACCCGGACGGAATCGTCGCTGGAGAAGCTGGATTTTGAGGAAATCGACCTGTCGCTGCTGCTGTTCCGGGCTCACGAACTCTTCCTGCCGCTGGCGGAGGACCGGGAGATCGATTTCCGGCTGGTGCTTCCGGACTCCGGCCCGGTGATGATGCGCGGTGACCGGCTGAAGTTGCAGCGGATGATCTCCAATCTGATCGACAATGCGCTCAAGTTCACGCCGCCGCAGGGGAAGGTGACGATCCGGCTGGAGCGGCTGGAAACCGGAATCCGCCTGGAGGTCTGCGATACCGGATGCGGCATCCCTCCGCAGGACCTCGGTCATATTTTTGAGCGGTTCTTCCGCAGCGACGCCAGTCGGACCAGACCCGGCAACGGGCTTGGACTGGCTCTGGTGCATGCGATCGTCACCGCGCATCACGGTACGATCCGGGTGGAGAGCACCCCGGGGGAGGGGACGGTGTTCACGGTCGATTTCCCGGAGGAGAAAAATTGATGAAATTTTTCAAACATTGCCAAAATGCAATGTTCCGGCAATCTTCCGGTTATCTTGTAATGATACATTAGATGCCAACATACAAGGAAGCACGAATGAGCGGTTTGACTGCGGCATCCGGACATCTTTGAAATCATTGGCTCTCACTCTCCCCCCCCGTCAGTGAGAGCCGATTTTTTTGCCCGCGTTCCGGGGGGGGAAGGGCGATTGCTTACAGCTCGACTTTGAAATACCCTTCCGGATCACGTTGATCCAGCGGGAGTTCAAGAACTTCTCCATACCGTTCCGCGACCAGCCGGATGCGGAGAGAGCCGGTTGTCCCGGCGGGGAGACGGAAGCGGCAGACGGTCTGTTTTCCCACGGGGAGGATCGTCGGGGTGTGGCAACGGGCCAGAGTCCGGCCGGCCGGGAGCAGGAGTTCTGTCCGCAACGGTTCATAACAGGGGGCGGTGCCGATATTTTTCCAGCAGACGGCAAGATTGCCGTCCCGGTCATATTCGACGCTTTCCGGCACAATCCGGTAGCCGCAACGGCGCGCCATCATCCGCCAGAGCTCTTTCTCGCCTTCCGGGGTGAGGGCGGCGAACTCTTCCGGGAAAAAGGTGAGATAGGAGTAGATCCGCTTCTCTTTCAGCGGAATGTCGCGATCCACCATCAGGATGCCGAGCCCTTCGGTTTCGCCGCCACGCTGCCAGCAGGAGATCTGGTGGTTCAGTACGCTGGCAAGTCCCGCCGGAGTGACCAGGTTTTCACAGCAGATCTTGGTTTTTCCCGCATAGTGGTCGAAGATTCCTGCCACATCCCGGTCGAGATAGGGGTCGGAACTGGGGCGCCATGACTTGCCGATTCCGTTGAATTTGATGCAGATTCCGTGCTCTGCGAGGTAGTCGTAGATCTCCGGAACCTCATCGATGCCGATCAGGTCGCGTCCGGTCTCCTCGGCGAAGACGGGGGCGCAGATCTCCTGAACGAGTTCCGTATCGGGGAAGGCATTCCGGTAGATGTCGATGATCTCCTTGTGCGCCTTGATGTAGGTTTCCCGGGAGAATCCGGCATCGAACCACGGCTGGAGCGGACTGTGGCTGGAAAGGTGCATTTCCCCCCAGCGCCCCATATGACCGATGCTCACACTCGCCACTTCGGAGCGTCCGTTGTAGCGTTCGCCCATGGCTTTGACGAGGTGGCGGACCTTCTCGAGGTAGACCTTATCCCAGTAGACCGGGTAGCGGACCGGTTTGTCGGAGTCGTCGGAGAGAAAGTTGAGCGTAAAGCTGTTGCGGTAAAGTGCCATCGGTTCATCGATGTATTTTGCTCCGGCGTCGAAGACCCACTGCGGTACGCCGTCGTTGTAGAGCGTCCCCCAGGTGTCCATGCCGCGGATCTGCAGAGAAACCTTGAATCCGGCGTCAATCCAGGAGTTGATGCATCCCTCCCAGTCGGGGTGCTCCCAGAGAAAATTCCCCTCTTCCGGCTCGAGCACGCTCCAGGCGAGGCTGAAGGAGATTTTGTCGGTGAGTTTCTCCCGCAGAAACCAGGCGTCGGCGGGAACTTCGTCAAACCGTACCTTGTTTCTGCCGCGCTGAAGGTAAAAGATGCCGCAGCCCGGATTGCGGAGAATCTCCTCCGTGTAGTGGGGAATTGCACAGCTTGCCATTGAGAAATCCTTTCTGTTTGTGTGGTTGATATAACGTTTGCTCAACGTGGCAAAAAAATTTCATTCAGAACCGGTCAGGCCGATGCGCCCTTCAGGGAGGCGGATGCGGTGAAATTCCGATTGCGGAACGAATTGCGACGGAATGACGACATTTTCCGTCCGCCCGGAACGGGCGAGTTCGACGGCGGCGGCCACCGAACGCCGTACCAGTTCGGCGGTGTCGCTGTAGATCACCCCCTCGAGCAGGGGATTCTCGAGTAGTTCGGTGCAGAAGTTGCAATGGGTGACCACCGCCGGACGGTAACCGGGGAATTCACGGTGAATCAACGAGAGAAATGTGGTTGCGTTGCGCATTCCGTTGAGCAGTACCGCGGGCGGAGCCGCTTCGCAGAGTCGGTGCAGAGCCTCCTCCGCCTCCTTGCGGGGGGAGGGGATCAGGTGGCGGGTGAACTGCACTTGATGCCGGTGACAGCCGGTTTCCGCCAGTCGGTGCCAGGTGTCGGACGCACTCAGGGCAAGCGTCACACGGCCGGCTCCCCGTTCGCCGAGAAAACGGACCGCTTCGGCGACGCTTGCGGCGAGGTCGATGGAGGCGGTGGCATACTCTTCCGACTGCTGATCCATCAGCAGGAGCATGTCGCGGCGCAGCCCGGCCGGCGGATTCTCTTTCAGAATGTCGGAGAGATTCTCGTAACAGAGGATGGCGTCCACCTGACGGGAAAGCAGTTCTTCCAGTGCATGCATCTCCTCCTCTTTGCCGTGACGGCAGAGCGAGATCAGCAGTTGACAGCCGTGCCGCGACGCCTCCTGCAATGCCGCGTCGGCAAAGTGGGCGAAATAGGGATTGGTGAAGTTGCTGACCACCAGCCCGAGCATGCCGGTGCGGCCGCCGCGCAACGCACGTGCCGCCGAGGAGGGGCGGTAGCCGAGCCGTTGGATGGCGTCGGCAATCCGCTGCCGCGTCTCGGCGGACATCCTGCCGCGCGGATCCTGATTCACATATTTGGAAACCAGCGGAAAGGAGACTCCCGCCAGTTGCGCCACATCCTTGAGTGTCGCCCGTTTCCGCTCCATCGGTTGCCTTCTTCTTTTTTTTGAGCAAACGTTATATCATTCCGGTGGGATAATATAGTACGGAACATCCGGCTTGTCAATGGCGGGGAGGTTATTTTTTTTCGCGGGCGATTCCACGGAAGAAGAACCAGAGGAACGGCAGGCATCCGGCGAAGGCGCAGAGATCGGAACAGGTCTGGGTGTACTGCACGCCGGCAAGTCCGAAGAAACGGGGCAGAATCAGGATCAGCGGCAGGAAATAGATGCCCTGCCGGGTGGCCGAGATGAACAGCGCCTGAAACGCTTTGCCGACCGACTGGAAAAGCATGTTGGAGAGCACGATCGTCGATTGCAGCGGCAGTGCCAGGCACTGGGCGCGGAACGCGGTCGCGCCGATTTCGATGAGCTGGGGATCGTCCGGCTGAAAGACGGAGATGATCTCCGGGGCGAAGCAGAAGCCGAGCACGGCAAGACAGGTGAGAAAGACCGTTCCGTTTTTCACGGCGAAGAAGAACGCCTCCCGGACCCGTTCGTACTTCCGCGCTCCGTAGTTGTATCCGGCGACCGGCTGGAAGCCCTGGCCGAAGCCGATCAGAGCCGAGAGGAGGAAGTGGAAGATCCTCCCGACGATCGACATCGCCGCGACTGCCGCGTCGCCGTAGGCACCGGCGCTGACGTTCAGCGCCACGGTGGAAACGCCCGCCAGCCCCTGCCGGCAGAAGGAGGAGGCGCCGATCTTCAGGATTTCGAAATAGAGCGCACGGTCGCGGGAGATGCAGGCGGGATTCAGCCGGGTGATGCTGCGCCCGGCGAGAAAGAACCCGAGCAGGATGAGAAGGCTGACGCACTGACTGATCAGCGTGGCGATTGCCGCTCCGGCGATTCCGAGGTCGAACGTGAAGATGAAGAGCGGGTCGAGCGCGATGTTCAGCACGCCGCCGAAGCCGAGCCCGACGGTGGAAAAGATCGCTTTCCCTTCGGCGCGGAGCGTGTTGTTGAGCACGATGGAACAGCAGAGCACAGCGGTGCCGAGAAAGATGTAGCGGGCGTAATCCCGCGCGTAGGGCAGGATGGTCGGCGTCGCCCCGAGCAGTGTGAGCAGCGGGCGGCTGAAGAGAAGGCCGACGGCGGAGAGAACGATGCCGAGCAGCAGCGCCAGCGCGAACGCGCTGGAAACCGCCCGGTCGGCGGTGCGTTTGTCCTGTCGCCCGAGGGCGCGGGAGACCATGCTGCCGCAGCCGATTCCGACGGTGAAGCCGACCGCCTGGATGAACGCCATGATGGCGAAGACGATTCCGACCGCGCCGGCGGCGCTGGTTCCCAGCCGGGCGACGAAAAAGGTGTCCGCCATGTTGTAGAACGACGTGATCAACATGGTGAAGATGGTCGGAATGGCCAGAGATACGACCAGACCGGGCACCGGCGTTTCAGTCATCCGCCGGAATTGCCGGAGTTCGGCATCGGTATGCTCCATGAAAGTGCGCGCCTCCTATTCCAGCGACATCCCGGTGAGGTTCCGGTACATGCGCTTGAGGAAGCGCTGAAACAGCTCCGCCTCTTCCGGCGTGAATCCGGAGAGCGAGCACTGGTTGATCGCGCCGATTCGCGGACGGATTTCCGTCTCGTAGAGCCAGCTCCCCGCCTCGGTGAGCGCGATGCGGGTTGCTCGGCGGTCTCCGGAATGGGTGTCCCGCCGGATCAGGCCGTTCTCCTCCAGACTGTTCAGCAGTTTGGAGATGGTCGCCGCCTCGATGTCGCACGCCGCGGCGAGATCTTTCTGAAGACACTCGCCGTTCAACGCCAGAAAGGTCAGCAGCTTCGGCTGCCCCGGGGAGAGCCCGATCAGCGCCATCTCCGGGCGAACCCGGTTTTTCTGTGCGTGGAATACTTTCAGAACCAGCAAATTGAAGGGAAGTTTCATCGCTCTGGAATACTGGAAATTAGTTTGCTTGCTTATTGTTTCAAAGCTAACTATATCCCCGTTCCGGGGAATTTTCAAGCGGGAATCGGAAGAAAAAGCTCTCTTTTTTTTCAAAATACAAGTTGCGATCCGGGGAAATTGGAGGTATATTAATATTTCCAAAATGGAAATGTTTTAAAATGGAACTACTATGAGCGATCATTTTTTTGAGCTGTTTCGCCGGGTGGATCACTTCCGGCGGAGCTGCGTGAACAGTTACTGGGAGAGGTGCGGCGGGGATGACCCGATTGCCCGGCTGACGCCGCGGCAGCGGATTCATCTGTTCGCGGTAATGCTGTGTGAACCCTGTTCTCTGCAGGAGTTTATGAGTCACACCGGGCTGTCGGCGCCGGCGGCGTCGGCGGCGATTGAGAAGCTGGTCCGGTGCGGAATGGTGATCCGCAGTCAGAGCGAGACCGACCGCCGTAGCGTCGTGCTGACGATGGAGCCGGGAATCCGGCGCGCCGTGCAGGAGATCGACCAGCTGTTCCGGGCGCGCTTTCTCGAACAGCTCCGGGAGTGTTCCCCCGGGAATGTCGCGGAATTTGACCGGATTGCCGGTCTTCTTTTGAATGAGTTCGATCAGAAAGGGATCCTGCAATGAGCGCCAAGAAAAATCAGGCAATCTACACGCGCGGCCCCATCGGCAGGACGATGATGAAAACCGCGTTTGCGATGGTGGCGGGCACGCTGGCGATGTCCGGCTACAACATTGCGGACACCTTCTTCGTCGGTCAGCTCCATTCGGAGATTCCGCTGGCGGCGATGGGGTTCACCTTTCCGGTCATCATGTTGATCGGCTGTGTCTTCCGCGGGCTTGGCGTCGGAGTGATGACCACGGCGGCGCAGGCGCTGGGCGGTGGGCGGCACGGCCGGGCGGCGCGGCTGGCGACTTCCGGACTGGTGCTGGTGTTCCTCTTTTCCGTGGTGCTGGCGGTGCTCGGCATGGTGACGATCAACGGCACGTTCGAGTGTTTCGGCGCACAGGGCGAAGCGCTCGCGGAAGTGAAAAAATATATGAACATCTGGTATTTCGGCTGTGCGACCGCTTCGCTTTCGATGGTGGGCAACGATCTCTTGATCGCGGCCGGCGACTCCCGGGTTGCCAGCGGCATGATGATGGCGGGCATGATCGTCAACGTGATTCTCGACCCGCTCTTCATCTTCGGCGTGGGACCGTTTCCCGCGATGGGAATCAGCGGCGCGGCGCTTGCGACGATTTTCTCGCAACTGCTGGCGACGGTGACGCTGCTCTGGCTGCTCTACCGGCGGCATGGATTGATCGTTCCGGAGGTGATGCCGTGGCGGCAGCTCCGGTCGGCGTGGATGCTGATGATCCGCTTTGCGGTTCCGGCCGCGCTCGGCATGCTGCTCATGCCGATCGGGAGCGCGGTCATCACCCGGATCACCGCCGAATTCGGCAATACCGCGGTGGCGGCGACGGCGGCGGCGGGCCGGCTGGAGATGGTCGCCTTCATCTTCCCGATGGCGCTGGGAATTTCACTGCTGCCGATGATCGGGCAGAACTACGGGGCGCGCCTCTACAGCCGGATCAACCAGTGCCGGCGGTTTGCCATGCGGTTCGCCTTCTGGTTTCTGCTGGTGATGGCGGGGATCTATTTCGTGTTCGCGCCGCAGCTGGTGCGCTTCTTCTCCGCCGATCCCGGCGTGCAGGAGATCATGGTTGTCTACATGCGGATTATTCCGTTCGGCTTCGGCATGATTGAAATACACCGCTACAGCGGGTTCTTCTTCACCGGTTGCGGATTGCCGTCGATTGCGGCATGGCTCAACGCGTTGCGGATTGTCGGGCTGATGATTCCGCTGTCGCTTCTGGCGCTCTGGCTCGGAAGCCTCGCCGGACTCTTCTGGGCGCGGCTGGCGGCGGACCTGCTCGCCGGCGGCATCGGCTGGTTCCTCGCGTCGAAGATGACCCGCCGTCTGCCCGGAGACGGGGAGCCGCCGCCGGTCCGCTCCGCCGGCATGGGCTGGCGGAGGATGCTCCCGCGCCGGTTGCTCGCCATCGCGGAGGCGAAGAGCAACCTCAACTGAATGGAACGGACGCGGCACCGGCGCTTTTCGGCTTGATATTCCACCGGAATTCGTATATATTGCCTCCGGGTCACCAATCATGGAGGAAATATCATGGGCAGAAAAGTTCTGGTTCTGACCGGGAGTCCCCGGCGGAACGGCAACAGTTTCGCATTGGCCGACGCATTCATCCGCGGAGCGGAGGCCGCCGGGCACGAGGTGATGCGGTTCGACGCCGCGTCGGCTTCGATTCAGGGATGCCACGCCTGCAACCAGTGTTACCGGCAGGGGCAGGCGTGTGTGTTTCACGACGACTTCAACCGGCTGGCTCCCATGCTGGAGGAGGCGGAGGTTCTGGCGCTTATCACCCCGCTCTACTGGTTCAGTTTTCCGGCGCAGATCAAGGCGGCGATCGACAAATTCTACGCACTGCTGGTCGGCGAACGGGAGTGGAAGATTCGGGAATCCCTCCTGATGGTCACCGCCGAAACCGGCGACATGCAGGACTTCGACGGCGTCGTCCGCACCTTCGAGCTGATGAACTCCTACCTCAAGTGGAAGGAGCGCGGCCGACTGCTGGTGCCGAACGTCAACCTGCCGGGCGACATCACCGGTACCGGAGCCGCCGCCACGGCGGAAAAGCTGGGCCGTTCGCTCTGAGTGTTCCGTTCCCGGGCAGGGGGATCAGCGGCGAAGCTGTCGCTCCTCCTCCCGCCAGAGCTGCTGGAGCTCCCCCAGGTCGTTGACCCGGTAATCGGGGTGGATTCCCGCGGCGGGAGTGAGATCCGCGCCGGGACCGGTGATCTGGCAGGTGAGGGTTCCGGCGGCGACGCCGACCGCAATGTCGGTGGCCAGCCGGTCCCCCGCCATCAAACAGGCCTCCACCGGCACATGCCGGCGGGCCGCCGCCGCACGAAGCATGCCCGGGTCGGGCTTCCCCAGCACCTTGAGCCGGACACCGGTTGCGGTTTCGAGGCAGGCGGTCAGCGCGCCGCAGTCCGGCAGCCAGGTGGGCTGGTCGGTCGGGCAGAAAGGGTCCGGGTGGGTGGCGAAACCGGGAATGCCCTGTTTCAGAAACCAGGCGGCACGGCAGAGCTGTTCGTAGACCAGTTCGCGATCGAAAGCGACGATCACCGCCTCCGGCGCGCTTTCGTCGAGCTGGAATCCCGCCGCTTCGAAGGCCGGGCGGATGCACGCCATCCCGAGCAGAAAAATCCGCCGGATTTCCGGATGATTGCGTTTCAGGAAATCGATCGTGTAGTCGGTTGAAATATAGAACTCCTCCGGACTTGCATCGATCCCCATCGCGTGAAGTTTCTCCCCATACTGTTCCGTGCTGCAGGAGGAGTTGTTCGAGAGAAAGGTGTGCCCGATCTCCCGCTCCGCCAGAAAACGCAGAAAGGGCAGGGTGGTCGGATAGAGCCGCCCTCCATGATAGATCGTCCCATCCATGTCAAGAAAGATGTGACGTACGCCGCACAGATGCCGCATCGCCGGAATCCCCGTTGTTCGGTTTGTTTACTTGCTTGTTTACTAAATATAAAACGAAAAGTAAAAACAGCAAGCGGAAAAATCGATTTTTTTCAAAGAAGGAACTGGATTCAGTCGCGTGTGGCGCGGAGATTCCGGAGAATGGAGCGGGCGTGAACGAGCGCCGAGTCACCGCCGCCGAGCATGCGGGCGATCTCCGCGGCGCGCTCGCGGTCGTTGAGAAGCCGGCTTTCCGAGAAGGTTCGGTCGCCTTCGGTATGTTTGACCACGCAGTAGTGGCGGTCGGCGCGGGCGGCCACCTGAGCGAGGTGGGAGATGCAGAGGATCTGGCGGTGCCGGCCGAGGTTGTGGAGCTCCTCGCCCACCCGGTTGGCGGTCTCGCCGCCGATGTTGACGTCGATCTCGTCGAAGACCACCACCGGAATGGAGTCGGCGTCGGCGAGGACGGTTTTCAGTGCGAGCATCAGGCGGGAGAGTTCCCCGCTGCTGGCGATTTTGCGCAGCGGCTGGAGCGCTTCCCCCGCATTGGCGGAGAACATGAGTTCAATCCGGTCCATGCCGGTGGGGCCGGGTTCCACCGTTGTGAACTCCACCTCAAGGCGGCTTTTGCCGAAGCCGATGGCGCCGAGCTTGGCGCGGACCTCGTCGGCGAACCTGGCGGCGCACTCATGCCGCTGTTCCGAAAGGCGGCGGGCGGCGTCGGCAAGTTCCGCGGTCAACTCTTTGCGGCGCGCGTCGAACTCTTCGCGCCGTTCGCGGGTGCGGGCGTAGTTGGCCAGCCGTTCCGCCGCTTCGGCGCGGGCGTCGAGCACCTGAGTGAGCGACGGCCCGTAGCGGCGTTTCAGCGTAAAGAGTTCGCCGAGGCGGGTTTCGATGGCCGCGAGCGCCTCCGCGTCGAGATCGACTTTGTCGGCGAGTGCGCTGACCGATTCGGAGAGGCTGTTCACCTCGTCCCGGATGGCGTCGCATTCGGTGAGCAGTCCGCCGGTGAGCGTTTCATCGATGCGGGCGAGCTCCTGCAGACTGCGGTAGACGTCGCCGAGGCGGTCGGCGAGGGAGTCCTCCCCGTCGGTCAGCGCTTCGGTGAGCCGTCCGGCGGTCTCGATCACCTGCCGGGAGTTGGAGGCGAGTTTGTGTTTGGCGGAAAGCTCTTCATCCTCGCCGGGGAGAGGATTGACCCGGTCGATCTCTTCGGCGAGCAGTTCGAGCCGGGAGAGCTCCGTCTCATCCGGAATGGAGCGGTCGAATTCGCGCCGCTCCTCGTCGAGCCGGTCGAGCGCGGCGACAAGTTCCGCACAGCGGTTCCGGAGTTCACCGTTGCCGGCATAGTGGTCGAGCAGTTCGAGCTGGCGGGCCGGCACGGTGAGCGAAAGCTGTTCATTCGCACCGTGGAGATCGACCAGCTGGCCGCCGATTTCAGCCAGCAGCCGTGCGCCGACCGGAGTGTCGTTGATGAAGTTCCGCACGGTGGAGGCGGTGATGACCCGCCGGATTTGAAGCTCCGCCGTCTCGCGGTCGAACGGAATCCCCGCTTCATCGAGCAGAGTCCCCACCGTTTCAACCAGATGCGGCGGAACGGTGAAACTGCCGGAAACCGTACAGCGGTCGGCGCCGGTGCGGAGAACGCCGCGGGAAGCGCGGCCGCCGAGCAGAAGTTCGACCGAACCCATCAGAATGGATTTACCCGCACCGGATTCGCCGGTGACGACGTTGAAGCCCGGACCGAATTCGAGCTCCGCCGATTCGATCAGGGCGTAATTTGTGATTTTCAAGTAGGTGAGCATACCGTAAAAAATAGCACGCCGGGATGAATTTTCAAGGTGGAGCCGGGAATTTTGCCCGTGGAGGGGGATCAGGAGTTCCGGATCTCTTCCAGATGGAGTGCTCCCTGCCGCAGAATGCGCGGCTCCGTCCCGGTGGCGTCCACCACCGTCGAGGCGAGGGCGCCGTCGGCGATCGGCCCGCCGTCGATGGCCAGCGCCACGTCACCCGCAAGTCCGGCGAGTGCGGCGGAGAGGTCGCGCGCATCCGGTTCCCCGGAACGGTTCGCGCTGGTCTGCGCCAGCGGACAATCGGCCAGTTTCAGGAGCTCTGCGAGCAGGGGGTGATCCGGCACCCGGAATCCCACGGTCTCTCCGCCGGTGAGCGGGGCGATGATGGTGATCGGCCCGGGGCAGTAGCGTTTCGCAAGTTTCTCCGGGAGCCCGTCGAGCCGGACGCCGTACTCCGGGAGTTTTCTCCAGTTGGCGATGAACCAGCCGAGCTTCTTTGCCGCGGCACGCCCTTTGAGTTCGTAGATGCGGCGCACCGCCGTTTCGTCGTCGGCGCGGCAGACGAGGCCGTAGACCGTTTCGGTCGGCAGCAGCAGAACGGTTCCGGGTACGGCGAGAAGTTCGGCGGCGCGGCGGGCGGCCGCGCGGATGCCCGTCGCCGCAAGATCGACGACGGGACTCATTCTTCTTCCTCGTCACGCTGGTCGAGCATCCAGTGCGGAATGCGTTCGCCGAGGTAGCTGCAGAGGAAGGCGACGATGCCGGCGGCGAATCCGTAGACCGCGCCGCAGGTCAGCGCCCGGTCGAACTCATCGCTGTTCATGAGTTCGGTAAAGGAGAGCCCGGTTCCGCAGGAGTTGACGAAGGTATAGGCGATCCAGACGCCGGTGGAGACCGCCATCGTCGCCCAGGCGGCATTCTTGCTCGCCTTCGGCACATAGAGCGCGGTGATGACCGGCAGGAAGACGACGACCAGCTGTGAGGCCCAGCTGTTGATCATCAGTTTGTAGATGCTCTCGACGTTGGTCGCCAGATAGAGCGCGATGATGGTCAGCAGCACCGTGGTGACGCGGGTGAACCAGAGCAGACGCTGGTCGCTCAGCCGCGGCCAGATGGAGCCGATGACGTTGTTGCAGAGCAGCGAGGAACCGGCCAGGAGGGAGCTGTCCGCCGAGCTCATGATCGCCGAAATCAGCGCGGCGAGGAAGACGGTGAGGATCAGCGGATGCATGTTGCCGAGGATGATGATCGCCATTCGGGGCAGAACCTGGTTTTCGATGTCTCCGCCCATCGCTTCGGCGGTGACGCCGTGGGCGGCGAGCACGTAGCGCGCGGTGAATCCGATGGTGATCGGCACCAGGCCGATTGCGGCGTAGAAGAAGCCGGAAATCACCGCGCTGCTGGCGGCAATTTTCTCATTGCGGCTGGCGAGTGAGCGCTGGATCAGATCCTGACCGATGGTGCAGCCGAGCCCCATGATGATCCAGCTGCCGATGTAGTAGACCCAGTCGGTGGTGGTGGGGGCGACGCCCGCCTGGGTGTGGATCCAGAGCGAGAGGTCGTCGGAGGAGAGCCGGGCAGCCACCGCGTCCCAGCCGCCCGCCTGACCGAGGGCGCCGGGTACGATCAGGAAGAGCCCGATGACGATGAGCGACACCTGCACAACGTCGGTGAGCGTCACCGCCCACATGCCGCCGGCAAAGGTGTAGACCAGCACGACCACCGCGCCGATCAGTGTCCCGTGCAGGATGCTCATGCCGGTGAGCACGTGGAGGATGGTCCCCATGCCGAGCAGTTGGGCGCCGAGCCAGCCGATGTAGACCGGGATCATCCACAGTGAGGTGTAGACGCCCGCCCATTTGCCGTATTTGCGCTCGACGATATCGGTTACGGTGAGACATTTCAGCCGCCGGAGCATACCGACGATGAAGATACCGGAGATGATGAGGCTGGCGGAGGCGCCGAACGGGTCGGCGAGTACGCCGCCGATACCCTCGGTGTAGACGGTGGCGGCGACCCCCATGCTGGAACCGGCACCGAACCAGGTGGCCAGCAGCGTCGCGGTAGACATCCACAACGGGAGCCGTCGACCGGCGACGAGAAAGTCATTCATCCCCTTGACCCGTCGGCTGGACCACATGCCGATGCCGATCAGTACGATCATATAGATCCCGATGCCGATCCACAGCGTGAGTTTGTCCCCGGCGGAGAGGCCGAAGGAACCGGCCGCCTGTTGAGCCTGAACTGCGGCTTCGCTAAGCTGATTTTCCATACGCGATTGCCTTATGCTGGAATGAAAAACTAAAATAAAAAAGCAGGATTCAGTTCCCCGGTTTGCCTTTCGTTCGCCGTCGGACTTTTCCCTGCACTGCCTGTACCGCGTTATAAACTATCGTTTTTTATCGTGAATTCAACATTCGAATTGAAGAAAAACGGATTTTTTCCACTGTTTTTGCGCTTGAAAAAAAATCCGTCACGGATTATGATATCCAAATGGACCTGAAAAAAGAAATTCTTGTTGCCGTTCCTCACGGCATGTGTGCCGGTGTGCGGCGGGCACTCCGGGCGGTGGAATCGGTGCTGCACCGGTGTGGCGCGCCGGTTTACGTGCTGCATGA
>URVC01000008.1 GCA_900551245.1 uncultured bacterium
CTCAGGCTCAAATAGGGTGGTTAGAATGACGATTTCAAAGAATTATGGGACGGCAGTGAAAAAAATTATTTTTTCCGCAAATCAGCATTGGACTTTTTCGCGATAGCGGATTATGGTATTGCCGGGGTGTGTGGAAAGGTATTTTGTTCACTGCGGCAAAGATCAAAGCCACACATGGCAAAGGTGCGGATTTTTATCGTCAGCACCTTGCCAACAATGACTATTACAGCGAGCACGACAGAGTCGAAGGACACTGGCGGGGCAGTCTTGCGTCCGTATTCGGACTTGAAAACGAATCGGTCGTACAGGATGTTTTTTTTGCTGTTTCAACAGAATCTGAATCCATCCAGCAAACAGAAATTGACTCCCCGGAACAATCCGAATTCCGTCCGTTTTTATGATTTCCAATGTTCGGCGCAGAAATCCGTTTCGGTGATGTCATTGTTCGATTCGCGCCTGGTCGAAGCGCACCGGAAAGCGGTTGAAATCGGGATGCGGGAGCTGGAACGGTTTGCGGCTGTCCGCATCCGTAAAGGCGACAATTTCGCGACGAAAAATTTTGCCTATACGGGCAAGATCGTGTATGCGCAGTATCATCATGACACGAGCCGTCTGCTTGATCCGCAGCTTCATACTCATAATGTGATCGTGAATGTAACGCAGGAAGACAACGGTTCCTTCAAAGCTCTTGACGCTTCGGAAATGTATCGTGCGATCCGGTATGCCGGAAAGTCCTACCAGAATGCCTTGGCACAGGAGTGCATCCGTCTCGGTTATGACATCGAAATGAAGCGGTCCGACAAGGGCGAGATTACCGGATTCGAGATCAAGGGCGTTTCGGAAGATGTCCTGAAACGCTGTTCGCGCCGCCGGGAACAGATTGATAAGGAGATCGAGAAATTCGTGGCAACGAAAGGGCGTCAGCCGACGCCTGATGAAGTCAAGCTCATGACTCTGCTGACGCGCGGCCGCAAGATGCTGGAAAAGACAACAGATCAGGTGACCGCGTTCAAGATGTCACTGTTCACCGAGGAGGAACGGAGCAATTTCCGGAGTATGGCAAGCGAGGCGGAACAGTTGAGTTTTCTGATGCCGCCGCGTCCGGGGCGCGAGACTCCGGAACAGCAGATTCGGAAGGTTGTCGAGCAGCTGTTCGAGCGGAATGGCGTACTGCGCTGGGATGCGATTCTTGCCGAGGTTCAGAATCAGAATCTCGGTGAAACCGATCTGGAAACTTTACATGCCGCGATTGAGCAAATTCCCGGTCTGGTGAATCTCGGCAAACCTGCGGTGAATCCATATTTTACGACGGAGGAGAATATCGAACGGGAAAATTACGGCATCGACATCGTGAATAAAACCAAAGGCGTCTGCAACGATTTTGCGAGCGACTACATGCCATTCAGCGAAGCGGAGGATACCTTCGATCATTCCGCTCAGATTGAGGTGATCAATCAAATCGTGCAGTCGAAAGATCCGTTCGCGGTCTTTCGCGGCGTCGCCGGAGCGGGCAAGACCTCCACCTTGCAGGAACTCTGCAAGTGCCTCAAAAAAGGCGGCGTGAACAATATCCATGTGGTTGCTCCGACCAATTCGGCGGTGGATGTGCTGCGCAGCGAGAATTTTGAATCGGCGCAGACGGTGGCAATGTTTTTACAGAACAAGGACAAGCTGCCGCCGAAAGGCTCGTATCTCATCATCGACGAATCCGGCTTGAACTCGCTCAGACAGGGAACGGAGATGATGAAACTTGCGATGGAGAACGAATACCGGGTGTTGTTTGTCGGCGACGAGCGTCAGCATTCCTCGGTGGAAGCGGGCGATTTCTTCCGTCTGCTGGAGGATCATTCCAACATCACGAAGACCTGTCTTTCGCAGATTCACCGTCAGCAGGTGCAGGAATACCGGAGGGGAATTGAGCTGATCTCGGCGGGAAGCGCTCTGGATGGCTTCGAGCATCTGGATGAGCACGGTTACATTCACGAGGACAAGGCGGCTTATCTGGAACGCGCCGCAGAGGATTTTGTAAAACTGACTGATGACGGCAGGCGCCCGCTGGACTGCATCGCGGTTTCGCCGACCAACAAAGAATGCGATCTTTTGACGGATATGATCCGGCAGAAAATGAAAGCCGCCGGACGGATCGTGGAGGATGAAGCCAATCCGGTGGAATCGTTCCGTTCCTGGGGCTGGACGAAGCCGCAGCTCGGCAACATCGAAAATTATCAGGTCGGCATGAAGATTTTCTTCAATACGAAAGTCAGGGCCGTCGCCAAACCGGGCGAGATGGCGGAGGTTGTGAAAATTGAAGATGGCAAGCTCGTTTTGAGCAACGGCAAGACGGTGAAGCCGTCTGCAATCCGTAACAGTATTGATGCCGGAAACGCTGTTTCCCTGCCGGTCGGGAAAGGCGATATTGTCCGTTTTACGGTAAATCTGCGGACACCGGAATACAAGATCAACAACGGTAGTCTGGCGATTGCGACGGGCAATCGGAACGAATATCTTCTGCTGGATTCCAACCGGCGGGAATTGACCACGATCCGGCTTCCGGAGAATTTCCGGGGGCTGAAATACGGCTGGGTGATGACTTCCCATGCCTCGCAGGGAATGACCTCGAAAAATGTGGTTGTCGCGGCGGAAAAGATGTCGAAACAGGCGTTCTATGTCAGTTGTTCGCGCGGGAAGTTCAACCTTGCGTTGCATGTGCCGGAGAAGGAGTATTTCAAAAAGAAGCTGATGGCGATCCGGACGGAACGTCTTTCCGTTCACGATCTGATCAAGTCGGGAGAAATTACGAAGATCCCGGTTCGGAAATCCGCGGAACAGATCATGCAGGAGTGCCGTCCTAATCCGCATCAGTTGGTGCGAAAATGCTGGCAGGACAAACTCCGGGATGTCCTGCGCAAAATCACGAAGAAAACCAGGGCGGCGCTTTCAAAGATGCTGTTGCTGAACGGTTCCTATCAGAATCGTCAGGCAATCGCCCGGCAGGAAGAAGAGGATTTGCAGAAGCGGGAGGCTCCGGCAGTCGTGCCGGAAAAGTCCGGTGTTCAAACGGGAGAAGTCAACCAGAAAACAGATGTCGAACTACGTGAATTGGAAGAATTCGAGCGTCAATTCTATCAAAAATATGGAACGGAGGTAAGCAATGAAAACAGAAAACAGGAACGAACGAAACGGCAACGCCGGAGCAAGTCCGGACACGGAATGGGATTCGATTGATAGGGAATTGGATTCGAGCGTCTGCTGGCAGAGGAGTGCCCATGTCCTGCCGCGTCTGCGGGTCGTGACAAAGCTGGAGGAATTTCTGATCCCGTGGGTGCATGTGGCGCTGGTGAAATCCGACCGCTCTTTTCGGGTGATCGAGATTCATACTTCGCTTGGAGTCTCGTTCACAATCGCGGCGGCAGCTCCGCAGAAACAACTTTACTGCATGTTGCAGCTTGAGCGGGTCCGGTGCATTTATCCGGTCGAGGGCGTGAATATAAAGGCTGTCGCATCGCAAGAAGAATAAAATAAAGGCTCTGTCACAACAAATGGTTGATTTTTGACGAGAAATAGCGTATAATAATAGTAAGAAACAGTACCACCGAAGGAGGTAATTGGATATGCCTACTATCAAAGACGCATTAGATATTATCGGTAAGTTGACTGTCGCAGAGCAGGAAAGCCTTAAAACAATGCTTTTAAGTCCTGCCTTTGTAAAGTCTTTGAATATTGAAGATTTCGTAGCAAAGGAACGCTTTGCAAATGGTCGTGTATGCCCTCTTTGTGGCTGTATCCATGTGGTTCGCAATGGTCATCGTAAAGATGGCACACAGCGATATGTATGTAAGGATTGTGGCAAGTCCTTCGTGATTGCTACGAACTCCATTGTGTCTGGTACAAGAAAAGACTTGTCCGTGTGGGAGCAGTACATTGATTGTATGATGAATGGCTTATCCATTCGTAAGACTGCTGTTGCTTGTGGGATTCACAGAAACACCGCATTCCTTTGGAGACACAAGATTTTGGATGCACTTCAGAATATGGCAGACGATGTTACCCTTGACGGCATTATTGAGGCTGACGAAACTTTTTTCGCCATCTCGTACAAGGGCAATCATAGCAAGAGTAAGACATTTGCTATGCCACGCAAGGCTCATAAGCGTGGTCATTCTACACATATCAGAGGCTTGTCCCAAGAAAAGGTATGTGTTCCTTGTGCGGTTAATAGGAATGGCTTGTCTATCTCCAAGATTACGAATACTGGTAGAGTTTCTACAAGAGATTTACATCATATTTATGATGGTAGGATTAAGACCAATTCCACTCTTGTTACGGACAAGATGAACTCCTATGTGAGATTTACAAATGCCAATGGCATTGACCTTGTGCAGTTAAAGACTGGCAAAGCCAAGAAAGGCATTTATAATATCCAACATATCAATAGCTACCATAGCCAGCTAAAGAGGTTTATGCGTGGCTTTAACGGTGTTTCTACCAAGTATCTGAACAACTATCTTGTGTGGAATAACCTTGTAAATTACGCCAAAGAAAGCGACATGGAGAAAAGGAACATCTTCTTAACTTTCGTTTTGGCAACATTGAAAACTGCTAAATGCAGAGATTTATCAAACAGACCAGCAGTTCCTCTGGTCGCCTAATTAGAATTTGTGGAGATGATAAGATGGTCAATATAACAGATGTAAAACAGATTCTTCAATTTGCAATAGATGCGGAGATTAAAGTCTTTCTTGATGGTGGCTGGGGTGTAGATGCTCTTCTTGGATATCAGTCAAGAGCCCATAATGATATTGACATTTTTGTAGAAAAGAACGATTATCAGAACTTTATAGAAATAATGAAAGCTAATGGCTTTTATGAGATTAAGATGGAATATACAACATTGAACCATACTGTATGGGAAGATTTGAAAAACAGAATTATTGATTTGCATTGTTTTGAATATACGGACGAAGGTGAAATTCTTTATGATGGGGATTGTTTTCCGGTAGAAACTTTTTCGGGTAAAGGAAGAATTGAGGAAATAGAGGTTTCCTGTATTGAACCATATAGTCAAGTAATGTTCCATCTGGGATACGAGTTTGATGAAAATGATGCACATGATGTGAAGTTATTGTGTGAGACACTTCATATCGAAATTCCAAATGAGTATAGATAACTGCAAATAACAGTTTGTAGGGGAGTTCTGATACTCCCCTATAAAAATGGCTATTTATCAACTGTTTGTTGTGACATAGCCAAAATAAAAAATCCCGGCTATGAGGTGTGTCCCATAGCCGGGGGATGGTAACGCTTCAGGCGGCAGCCGGAGTCGGATCGTCCGGATGGAGATACGGTCCGGCGAAAGTTCCGGCTTCCTTGTTCTTCATGCCTTTGTAGATCATGCGCTTGATCTGCTCATTGCGGAGATTCTTGAAGGTCTCACGCTTGACGCCGCGCAGGAATCCTTCCCGGACCAGTTCCAGAAAACGCTTTTTCTGGCCCCAGGAGGCGAGCGGATCGCCCTCTTTGGCGCGGATCTGGTCGATAATCTCCGAAGCACGGCCTTTGGTGAGATTCTGCCAGTCTTCCGCGGAGAAGCGTTTCCAAGAGCCGTTCTTGATTGCGTGACCAATTGCGCGGCGCTGGCTGTCGGTCGCCTTGGCATTCGGATCGGAAATGGTGAACTTTCTGGCGGAATTGCTGTTGCTGGCATTGCGGACGTTGTTCTTGTTCTGTGTGTTGTTCATCTTTTTGATTCCTTCTTTTTGTTGGTTTATTGGGGAATTCGGTTCTTTCGCAAAGAAGCCGCGCGGCGGATGAGACTTCATCCGCCGGTCAAGCGGCCGGAAGAACTGAATTTTGTTTTTAACTTGAAATGTTGTTCGATCACCAGACTTTATACCGTATGGCGCAACTCCCGGATGATTTGATACGGGCATTGGGCACAGTCGAGATTGCAGGGTTCCTGACCTCGCAACTTACAAACGGATTGCAGAGCATCACGCTTGACCAGAATCGCGTCACTTTTCCTGATCCAGTATTCTCCGTTGTTCCAGGCTTTACGCAACTCGGCAGATGTGAAAAAATAATTGGTTTCCGCGCCGCAGGTTTCACAGCGGAAGGCATATTGCTCCATCTGTTCGTTCCATGGAGCCGGACGTTTCAATACGGCGATATGTCCCATCATTTTGCAGGCTCGGCACGAAAACGGCTTATCCGAATCGTGGAACGACGACAATTTCGCCGGATCGGGTTCATAGCGGGAAAGGTTCTTATTGAGATAATCCGATGCGTAATATTGCAGTATCCCGCAGGTTTCGCCCATGATTTTCATCGCGGCAAGATCGCGTTCCAGCGTTTTGATCGTGCCGAAATGGAGCCGTTGCGTATGCCCGGACTCATCCAAATAACCGTCGAGCCAGGCATCGATGTAGATGCCTTCCGAACCGCCGTAATCGACAGAAAAGACAAAATTGAACTCGTAATTGGAGATCGGCTGTTTGTTTTTCTCTTCAAATTCGCACGCGGAATCGTAGTCGATAATCCGGTCGAGTTCCTGCAAGGCACCGGCATCGCGCGCCGTCTTCAGAATGCCTTTGAACAGGTCGATGGCACTGTCCCGTTTGATGTTTTCTTTCATGATCAGATTCCTTTCTTTCTCAGTCTTTTTCGTAGTAAATTGCGTGAGTTGCATTGATGGCCAGATAATAATGACCATTGCCGCAACCGCGATATTCTTCAGAATACCATGCCCGCCTGATCCCGTCTCCTTGAGCGTCATTAGGATAGGCTTTCCACATGGGCTTGCCGATTTGTCCGGCATTGTAGGAAAACGAAATATCGTAACTCTGCCCTTCTATGCGGGTTTGGTATTCATTGTCCGGACCCGCCATTGCTTTGGCGATTGCATTCAGAGTGATTTCATTGCAACGGGCGGCTTCTTCTCGTCCGGCATGTCGCGGACGGAAATCCATCTTCTTGACATTCCAGTGAAGGATATTGTAGGCAAGGTCGGGATTGAAAATCCTTGACGGACAATTCTGTTCGCAATAGTTCTCGTATCCGAAGTCCAGCAGTTCTTGGATTTGCTTGCGGATATTTGCCCAGAGTCCGGATTTTTCCAATAGTTCCACCAGCCGTTTCGCATTCCGCTCGAACTGCGCATTCCGGTCAACTTCCTGCGGTAAATCACAGAAAATAGCGTAAACGCCCTGCAAATCGAAAAGATATCCGCGTTTCTTCTTACGAGGCGCCAGATAACCGATTCGGTCGCCGTTGACAAAAAGCCGTTTCCGCTCAATCCGACCGTCATCATAAACGACTTTGAATTTCCGGATTTCTTTCCCGTTAACCTCACGGATAAATTCTGCGATCTCCTGCGGAGAGGCGTTGCGAACGGTGATGGATTTGCTGTTTTTATTCATGATCATTTCATCTCCGTTGGCTTAAAATTCTTTTTCGAGGATTTCCTCAAGCATTTCATATTCGCCATTGGAGAGATAGCAGTTTCCACCGAGGCAGGTAAATTCCTCTTCACGGCCTTTGATGTGTTTGCCATCGACAACCTGAAATCCGTAGATTCTTGCGTAAGCAGCCATTTTCTCATACTCCTTATTTTGATTTTAGTTTGAGAACTTCTGTTCTTTCGCCAAGAAGCCGCGCGGCGGACGGGAATCCGTCAGCCGGAAAAGCGGCGCAAAGAACAGAGGGACTGCCTATGCGTCAGCCTGGAAATGTTTTTGAATAGAAAAAATGCCAGTCAATGGCAGGAGAATGAGGCAGCTGGAGATATTTGAATAAGACTTGTCAGGCTTGTCTTATACTTTGAATTTTTTGCAGATTTCCCGATAATGGTCCTGTGCGGAAAGACAGGTGTCATCCAGATATTCCGGGATACCGGCATATTGCCGGAGACCGCGATAATAGAATAATTTGTGCTCGGAATCTATGATGAACGGAATCAGATCATGCGCGAGACATTCTCTGAACATGATCAGGCGGCCGACTCTGCCGTTTCCATCCTGAAACGGATGAATCCGTTCAAAGTCGAAATGGAATTTTACAATGTCTTTTACGGTATAACTCTGCAAAGAGTGATAGGCACTCAACAAGGCTCGCACTTCTTTTCCGACTTTCTTCGGTTCCGTCGTCTCCATTTCCCCGATTGTGTTGGGAAGTTTTTTGTATTGTCCGACCCGGAACCAGTCGAGCCGACTTTGCGAAGTTCCCTGTTTCAGCAGAAAATGATATTTCTTGATGATCTTTTCCGACAATTTTTCTTCCGCGGTATCCAGCATGTAGTCAAACGCGGCGAAATGATTGAGCGTTTCAATGATATCGTCCGTTCGCACAGCGGAGTCTTTTTCACAGAGAACGGAATGAGTTTCATAAATATACCGGGTCTGATCATGAGTCAGCTGATTGCCCTCAATCCGGTTGGAGTTGTAGGCAATCGCAATTTGAGTATAATGATACAGCCCGCCTTTGAGTTTCGCGTTCTTTTCCTGGCGCAGCCGTTCCAAAATTTTGCTCATGATTCATCTTCCTTGTTCATCTTGAACAATATACTTCCGAATCGTGGATTTTCAAACTTGCTTAAGTATGAAAAAGAGATACCGCCAGAGGTTTGCTTTCTGACGGTTCTGAATTTCCTTTTCGTGTTTTCTGCTTACTGCATGATTCAAATTTTCTTGTTTCAAAGTTCTGGTACATCAATTTTGAGTTCTTTTTGAAACCATGCTGCAACCAAGCGCCGATGACAGAACTCGCCTTTTCGCTCATAGCAGCACAGAATCGCATTGTCACCCAGTTCGCGATAAACCTGCTCGGCATCCAAATGATCTAACACATACTTCTGATAGTTGCGTATATATTGTTTCTTATCACGATTTTCGCGATATGCGTTCAAAATCCACCACGGTGGCGCGAGTTTTTTGTACTCACGTCCATGGAACTCGCTTGCACTTTTGAGCGCAATTGAAACGATATTATTATGTGTGAGAGTTCTTGCAATAGCAAAATTCGTTGTTTTCATTTTCTGGCCTTTCTCTGAATAATGAAAAATGGTGATCGTTTGTCGTATCTTTTTCAATGTTCCTGGGAAGCCATCTGCACATGGCAGATGCGGCAACACCCCCTTTCACAATGTCTTCAATGCGATATAACATTTCTTCTGAAAATCGCATCGTAAGTTGCATTTTGTATTAAAAAACTCTGTTCTTTCGCAAAGAAGCCGCGCGGCGGACGGGAATCCGTCAGCCGGAAAAGCGGCGCAAAGAACAGAGGGACTGGTCAGGCGCTCTTCTCCAGCGGTTCCTCCTCGGCATCTTCTTCATCGAGCTCATCCGTGATTTCGATTTTTTCGGCAATCACTTCGACGCCGAGGTCGAGGTAATCCGAGAGGCGCGGCATGACTTCGATACGGCGGTCTTCATGGAGCAGGTCCAGCTCGTTCAACTCGAAAAGGAGCTTGTCGAGTTCCTTTTGAAGTTCGATGCGCTCATCGGCGTATTTGAATACGCGCTTGCCTTCGGTTTCGGCAAGCTGTTTCAGACGCTGACGGTTCAGTTCCAGTGATTCCGCTTCGCCGACGGCTTCTTTTGCTTTGGCGTCCAGCACGGATTTCAGGCTGGTGATGAGCCCGCTTCCGGTCGTCACATCGCTGCCGACACGGATTTTGCCGTTGTAGAACGATTCTCCGGCAAGGCGGTAACGGATCACCGCCTGATCCTCGCGGGCACGGTAAATTTCAAACGGGCAGACCGCTTTGAGTTCGATTTCGATGCCGTTGATCTTCGCATAACCGAGGTCGATTGAAGCATCTTCCCGTTCCCGCCTGGCGTGCAGAATCGCCTGATAAATTCCTTTGCTGGTCAGGTGATTCGCCAGCTGTTTGACCAGGTATTCGGGCGTGCCTTCCAGGGCAATGCCATTGATTTCGATTTGCGGGAAGTCGGTCGGGAACGGATATGCCGCAAGTTCTTTCATACGCACAATATCCTTTTCCATGCGCGGAATCGCCCGTTCAAGCTCGGATTTCAAATCTTCATCACGGCGAACCGAACGGCGGAACTGATATTCCAGCGACTGCAGTTCCCGCAGCCGGGTCTCCACTTCGACCTTGCGGATCAGCTTGGGATTGCCGGAAATCTGCGCCGAAAACGAGGCGAAATCAATCGAAGTGTCATTGATCTCATCCATGCTGCGGCGTTTGCCTTTCAAGGCGTCGTTGATGAACTTCTGCTTTCGGGTCAGAATCTGATACATCCCCGCGTCAAGCGTTTCCGCCATGCCGTAACGGATCACTTCGACCTCCGGCAGAATATTGCCCTGACGGACCAGACGTCCGGTCCTCTGCTCGGCGTCAGCCGGACGAAATGGGGCATCCAGATCATGTTCCACCGCAAGACGTTCCTGCATATTGACGCCGGTTCCGAGCTTCTGAGTCGATCCCATAATGACGCGGACATCGCCGCTGTTCACCATGTCGAACACCTCCTGCCGCTGCTTGTCGGTTTTGTAGTCATTGATGATCGCGATTTCATCGGCGGGAATACCGCCTGCAACCAGTTTCCGCTTGATCTCACGGAATACGTCGAAGCAGACCGTCTTGCCGTTTTTGAGCTGGAAAAGATCGCTGAACACGACCTGCGCGGCTTTGATGGAATCGTATTCACGATACTTTTCCAGAATCTTATTGACGCAGACATTGAGCTTGGAACCGGGATCATCCTTCGCATCGGCTGCAATCAGGCGCAGATCGATGGTCGCCTTGCGGGAGAGCCCGTAAATCAGCAGCGGAATGTGCGTAAATTCCCGTTTTTTCGAGTTGTCGAGCTGCTCGAACCAGGTGTAGACATCGCTCAGATAATCCATGAAGCGGGAGACCTGTTCGGTTCGCGGCAGACTGATCTGCTCCGGATGCCCGCCTTTGATCGGCGGTTTCGGAATGCCGGTCAGATCCTCCGGCAGAATCACGTCCGCACAGCTCCGGAACATCTTGGAGAGCTCCACGATGTTCGTGAATTTACAGAACCGCGAGACCATTTTGAGGCGTCCGGCGGCATTCAATTCCATCGCCGTTTCGCTCTGGGTAAAAGTCGAAGCGAAACGGTCGAAAGTATCCACATGAAACGCCGACAAACTCTCCGGCGATACGTAGCGAACCATGTTGAACAGCTCCGGAAGCTGGTTCGTGACAGGCGTTCCAGTTGCCGTGTAGATATTCCTTCCGCCCGTTTTTTCGCGGATCTGATTCAGCTTCAATGTCAAAGAAAACGCCTTTTGCGAAGCGGCGTTGTCCAGCCCCTTTACCCGCGTCATTTTCGTGACGAAGAAGTTCCGTTTGTAGCTGTGAACTTCGTCCATGAAGATGCAGTCCACGCCCAGTTGGTCGAAATAGACGATATCTTCCGAGGCATGGCGATCCTCCAGTTTATTCAGACGGTTTTTGAGGCTGCGTTTGCGTTGTTGCGCCGCTTTCACTTGGCGTCTCGAAAGTCGCATGCCCGCAGAGTTCTCCGTTTGGGCAAGCGCATTAAGTTCCTCCTGATATTTCGCCCGCACGAGGTCGGGATTGTCCTCAATCATATTGAACGAACTCTGAGCGATGATGACGATATCCCATTTGCCCGTGGCAATGCGCCCGAGAAACCGTTTGCGCTTCTCCTTGACCAGATCATTTTTCGTCGCGACCAGGATGTTGGCGGTCGGGTAGAGCTTCGGGGCGAATTCCGCAAACTGCTGAAGCGTGGCGTTCTGAACGACAATCATCGTCTTCGTCGCAAGTTTGAGGCGGATCAGTTCCATGGCGGCGGTAATCATAACGGCTGTTTTCCCGGCTCCGACCGCGTGCGCCAGCAAGCTGTTCCCCTGAATGCACCGCGTGACCGCCCGCTTCTGATGTTCGCGCAGAATGAACGGCTTGCCGTCGATTACCGAACTCGCCCCCGGATAAACGTCGAACGTCGGCAGGTCGTATTGCTGCAACACATAGTTGTTGAAGCATTCGTTATAGACCTGTTCCACCTCCAGCGCAAGCTCACGGTCATCCATCACGAAGTCGTGGAAACGGTTCTGGATTTCATTCTTATACTGACGCGCCATCAGAGTCGCTTCTTTATCTATGACCTCGACATACGCTTTACGATCCGCATTCCAGACCGATTTCTGGATGACCGGATCTTTCAGATTCAGGATGAGCTCAATCAGCTCCACCGTGTCGAGGGTGTCGAGATTGTACTGATTCAGGAGCTGGCTGCTCTGGTAATCGGCATCGACCTTCCAGCTGTCGGAATCTTCATCATAATGAATCTCTACTTTGCCGTTCAAGTCTTTGGCGACCCATTTCTGAACGAGTTCTGCAGGCAGCCAGAACGAACCGAGCGCAAAGTCGATATCTTCAATGGTCAACGGTTTCGGCAGAACCGTTTTCAACGCCTCCACATTGGAGGTCAGACCATGCGCCTGCGCTTCCTCGATCTTCATCTTGATGTGCCCTGAAAGATAGCGGCTTTTGAGTTCAATTCTCAGTGCGGCCGGGTTGTAGAAATACTCGCCGCTCGCCAGAAGTTCCGTCCTGACACTTTCCGCATCCTTGCCGGTGATCCGGGCGATGTATTCAAGGTCGATTTTATTGCGGTAGGCATGGGAAATCAGTCCGGCTTCGATGACGTTTTCCGCATGATCCGGTTCCCGCCACGGCCATTGCGTCCGCTTGAAAAGGATGTCGCCCGGTTCATAGACTTTTTTCGTCGTCTTGATCCCGGCTTTGTTGGTTTCGGTCGCTTTGCGGCAGTTTTCAATCGCCGCAACTTTGAGGTATTCGGGATCTTCCACACAATATTTATGAACGGTCTTATTGGAAAGCACGCCGTATTTTGCGACATGATCGTTGTAAATGCAGCGAAGCCGGATGCGCAAATCCTCAATCTCTTCATCCGGGGCATTGAAATCCAATTGCGCCTCAATGAGTTCGTTCAGCGCATTCTTGATCTTGACGAAGGAATGGACTTTCTGCGTCTCCTTGAGCGTGAGATTTTCCCCTTTGCGGTCCTTCATGCGGCGTCCCATGCCGTCAATGACCTGATAAACGGTGTCGAGGGTGGAAAAGATGCTGTATTCCCGGCAGTCTTCCGGCGGGTCCTTCTCCTCCGGAATATTCGTCCGCTCCGCATAGGAAATGACTTCAACTTTGGGCGCAGTCGCTTCCGGAAGTGTATTGCCGAACAGATCGGTATTTTCGGGAACTTCCGGCAGAGCGGGCATGAACTCTTTTCGCGCGATATCGAAATGTTCCTTCAGACTTTTGCCATCCGGCAGAACGGTCGGTGTATTCAGCTTACCATACATTTTGCCGGTGTTCGAGAGTCTTCCGAACACATGTTCCGGATGCTGCGCGAAGTAACAGTTGACCTCAATTCTTCCCATCTTATCGGCGGTGTCAACCCATTGCAGATTCCCGGAAAGATTCTCCCGATACCCTTTTTTCAGAATGAGAATATCGGCGACGATTTCCGTTCCGGCGAAAGTATTGTTCGGCAGACGGTAAGCCTTCACAAGTCCCGCACGCCCGTTCGTAACTAGCGGCATGGAACCGGGTTTGTCCATCGTGGAACTGGAGGTCAGAAGGACGGCATAGCCATTTTCCTTCAGACAATCCAACGCGCGGGAGATGAAATAATTATGCAGATTCCAGGCATTGTAAGAACGGTAATTCCGGTCATACGGGGCAAATCTGCCGAACGGAACATTGCCGATTACGAGGTCATACTGCTCCGGCAGCTTGACCGTCTCCAGCGATGCAATCCGGATGTCTGACTCCGGATAAAGCGTCTTCGCGATGTTTCCCGAAATTTTATCAATCTCGACGGCTGTAAACTCATAGGCATTCTGAAACGGCGCAAGTCCGATGAAATTTCCAGTACCGGCGCCGAGTTCCGCAACCTTGCCGGACTTGATCTCCAACTCCTGCCGGACAAGATCCCACATGAAATCAATGATATATTCGGGCGTGTAATAACTGTCGAGAATGGAGTTCTGCGCCGTCTGATATTCCTCGTCGGAAAGCAGTTCCTTGAGTGTCTGATGATGGCGATTGCCTTCCATGAAAACTTTGGTCAGCCCGCCCCATCCGCTGAACTGCGAAAGCATGACCTGCTCCTCGTGAGACGGAACCCGTTCTCCGGCTCCGAGTTCTTTCAGCAGACGGATCGCCTTGAGATTCGCCTCAATCCTCGCCGCCGGAGTCGTCGGCATCCCATGCCTGCCGTCATTCTGAAAGTTCCGCGGAACGACCGTTTCCGGAAGTTCCTGCACCTTCGATTGAACCGCCGCCTGCATCGCGGCAAAATCGAACAAATCCAACTGTATTGCTTCCATCATCCTTATCCTTTCGGTTGATTTTTTGCCCGAAGGCTGACGGACCGAAACAGGATGCAGCGTCATCCGCTCCGGCAGCCGGGAAATCAAACGAAAAAAATTATTTCTTTTTTATCAGATTCCATTTGATTTTCAAAGGAAAAGATGCTATTTTTCCTTTGAAAATCAAAGGAAAATCAATATGCTCTCTATTGAAGATAAAATACTTGCGAGAATAAAATCCCATGGCAGAGGATGGGCGATGACCAATAGCGATTTTGGAGACTTGGCCAAGACTGCAACCATAGATTGGAGCCTATATCGTCTCAAAGATAAAAAAATTATTCGCCCCCTTTTGCGGGGCATTTACGATTATCCCCGCTTCAGTGAACTTCTTCAAGAAGAGATGGCACCTGATATGGAAATGGTTGCCAGAGCCATTGCCCGAAAGTTCCAGTGGAATATTTTGATTTCCGGCAATGCGGCATTGAATTATTTAGGATTGAGTACTCAGGTCCCAATGCGTTTAACCTATTTTTCGGATGGTCCAACCCGGCAGTATGAGATTGGCAGTCGAACAATAGAATTCAAACATATTTCTCTTAAAGAGGCGAGATTTGCAAATATCAAAAGTGAAATCATAGTCCAAGCTCTCCGGGAGTTGGGGGCCGAACATATTACTGCAGAGATCATAAATAAGATACGTAACTTTATTCCGGCATCAGAACGGAATAAAATCTTGAAAGATACTCAATTCACTACAGATTGGATTCATGATAAAATAAAATTAATCTGCTCGGAAGGAAACTAATCATGGACAAAATTGCTCGTATGGATTCCAAAAAACGGCAGGAACTTTTTGTTCAAACGGCAGCAAAATTTCCTTATTTGTCTGAAGCCGCAGTGGAAAAAGATTTCTGGGTCTGCTGGATGTTGAAGCAGC
Organism: uncultured bacterium; assembly: GCA_900551245.1. GTDB lineage: Bacteria > Verrucomicrobiota > Lentisphaeria > Victivallales > Victivallaceae > Victivallis. Next base: position 15,293 of record URVC01000008.1, read on the forward strand.
TTTTCGATTCTTCATTGAGGGATACTGTTATATTTAAAGGGGGAACCAGCCTTTCCAAAATTTTTCATCTGATTAAACGATTTTCAGAAGATATTGATTTGATTCTGAATTGGAAAGAGAATCCGATAGGTAATCCGTTAGAGAGACGCAGCAATGCACAACAGGCCAAGTTCAATGAAGAACTGGATACTTGGGGACAGCATTATATTGCAGACGTATTGCTGCCTGAGATACAGAAACTTTGCGCGGGCATCTGTGTTGCTGAACTTTCAGAGGAAAAACCAGACAATATTATAATCACCTATCCAAAATCTTTTTCCGATGAATATCTGCGTCCCCAGATATTGTTGGAAATCGGAGCGAAAGCGGCCTGGGTGCCGCATGCTGCCTATAAAATTTCGCCTTATGCCTCAAACGCATATCCACAATTATTTGCTACGCCGGAAATAGATATTATTGCAACGACTCCGGAACGTTCTTTTTGGGAAAAAATTACCATTCTTCATGCAGAAGCGCACCGTCCAGAGAATAGTAAAATACGGGGACGTTACTCCAGGCACTATTACGATACGGTTATGATTGCACGGAGTTCTGTAAAAGAGTCAGCATTCTCCGATTTGGAATTATTGAAGCAAGTTGTCGATTTTAAGGATAAGTTCTATCATTGCGGATGGGCAAATTATAAGGATGCCAAACCGGGAACAATGAGGCTGTTGCCAGCGGAACATTCCATGAAAGCTTTGAAAGCAGACTATATGGCGATGAGAGCCATGATTTACGGAGATTATATTTCATTTGAAGAGTTATTGAATGAACTACGGTCTCTTGAAAATGAAATCAATTCTCTTTAATTCAAAATGCGGTGATGCAGATTCCTGCGAGCAGTATGGCGGTGATGATTCCGATCAGCAGAAAGAACAGGATCACTTTTCCTGTATTGAACTTTCCGACATGCCGGATCAATCGGATCAGTCCCAGAGAACCGAATTGCACAATGATGAAAAAGCCGGCACCGCATACAGCCCAGAGAAATTTTTTGTTGGAAAAATTCCGCCAGGTCGGAACTTGGCCATATACCAATGAAACCAGAATCAGCATGACTCCGCCGATGGCGATCAGGAACAGAACAGCTTTCATCAGCGCATAAAGTTTGAGCGAGACGGGATGTCCGTATACTTTCTGATCAATCCAGAACTCTTTCTCACGGTCGGATTGACGCATGATCCATTTGTAAATGCTGTAGACCAGAAGTATGAAAGCCGCAGGTGTAGAGAGAAGAATATACATAATTTTCAATCCGGGGGGATGTGATCCTGTACATCCCCCCGGCTCCTTTCTTTCTTTCTTTTTTAGCTGAACAATTCAGCGGCTCCGTCGGTTATGACGGGGACGTTGTGGGCGTCGACAGTGGCGTATTTTTCGATCAATTCACAGCCTTCCCGCGACAGCAGATGTTCCGCCGGGGTGTCGCCGGTGACGTAATGAACTCCTTCCTCGACCTGTTTTCCGGTCGCCTGATAGTATTTGGCGCGGGTGTCAGCCCATGCGCAGGCAAGCTCCGGAACTCCGTAAAAAAATCGTTCCTCCGATTTTTTCGAGTTCAGATGGGCGGCAAGTTCATTCAAGGTGACGAATTTTTTGTTGTTGACGATCTTCATGCAATTTTCCTTTCCTGGGTGTTGTGTTGGTTCATCAGTTCGTCCAGCAGCGTTCTTTCCTCCGGGTTCAGGCGGTCGATGACATTCAGCACGAGCGCAACGGAAACCGGAAGTTCCGCTTTGAGCTTCGACGCCGACGAAATGAGCTGAGAGGCTTCTTCCTTTGTCATGTTCTCCCATTTCCGACGGGTGATCGTGGGAAGTCTGCCGTTGCAGATCATTTCAGCCAGCGCCGCTTTCTGCCGGGACGTGGCGAGTCCGGTCCGCATGACCGGAACATATTCCATCTCGAATCCGCGCAGGATTTGAGAGGATGAAATCGGTGTGATATCGACCGCAAGCCGTCCGGCGAGGTCGTCCGCAGAGACGATTTTTCTGCCGAACGCGAAGTAGTGATACAGTCCTTCCAGCGGATTCAGATAGACATCACTCTGGAGTCCGGTAACGGCGAATACTTCCTCCGGCCGGAGTTCCGGCAGACGAACGGTCAGATCGTTCAGATGTTCTTCCGTGAACGCCGTGAGCGTCATCAGCCGGAGCTTCTTCTGCCGGTTGCGATAGGCGATTCTCCGACTGGACAGGAATCCGACGTGGAGAATCAATTCGTCGATTTCCTTGTCACAGGTCGGAAGCGGAACATCCGCTGGAATCAGTCCGGCGGCGCGGCCGCGCAGGAATGCCTCATGTTCCAATTCAGTCAGATACATCGGCAGTCCTCCTCCGGTTCATTTCTCCACGCCAGATCAGACGCTCGGCAGACAGATGACAGAGTTTCAGCAGAACTTTTGAAGATATCCGGCGCAGATGCCCGTCCTTGCCGAGCTTGATGATCCGGGAAAGCTGTTCCGGATCGGCGGGAGCGGTGTCGATGTCCGTCTGCCGGTAATAATCGAACAGGCTTTTCTCCGTCAGCCAGCGGTTGTCCTCGGCGCACCGGATGAGGAAATCCGCTTCAAGCGCAGTCAAATCCTTGAAATCTTCCGGATGAAAACCGGGAAGCAACCCCTGCGCATGATAGGAACGCAGCAGATTTTTCCATTCCAGAGAAACCGGCGAATAAGTAAGCGGCGGTGTATTTCGAGCTTGCCGAATGAGCAGTTTGCGCTGATTTTCGGTCAACGCATCCCATTCGGAAACGGGGACACAACGAAACTGCCCGGTCCGAACGAGCTGTTGCAGAAATCCTTTTGTGGTGGACATAAAAACCTTTCCACACACCCCATAATTAATTTACAGGGTGTTTTTCATTTTTCAAGTTATTTGACTCGCAACGGCATCAGAATATAGTGAAATCCCTTGCCGTCCTCAATCATGATCGGGCTGCTCGCACCGCTCATTTGGAGACGGAACTGGTCTTCTCTGACATACCGGAACGGCGCTTGCAGAAGCTGGTAATTGAATGTGATTTCCAACGGATCGTCGTAGTCATAGGCGACTTCAAGGCGATCCTTTCCCTCTCCAACGGTATCGTTGCGGGAGAAGAATTCCAGTTCTCCCCGTTTGAACGTAAGTTTGAGATTGCTGATGTCGGCAGTCAACGGAACTGCCAGCAGGTCCAGCGTCTGCATGACGGCTTCACGGGGAATATCCAGCATCTTTTGAAAACTTCCCGGAATGATCTGCCGGAAGTTCGGATAGCTTCCCTCAACGAGTTTGGAGTAAAGGAGAGTATCGCTGAAGCGGACGCGGATGTGGCGTTCGGAGATTTCCAATTCGACCGTTCCTTCCTCTCCGAGAAGCCGCCGGAGCTCCAAAGCGGTTCTTGACGGCAGGATGATATCGCCGTCGCCGCTGCTTTCCTCCACTTCCTTTTCGACAAAGGCAAGACGCTTCCCATCCGTGGCGACAGTCGTCAGAATGCTGCCCTTGACAGAGAACAGAATGCCCTGAAGCGTTTTGCGGGAACTGTCCTGGCAGACCGCGTAGGAGACATAGTCGATCATACGGTCCAATTCCGGCTGGGTCAGACGAATCTTCCGTTTGGATTCAAACAGCGGATCATCCGGGAAGTCGACCGGATCAAGACCTTTCAGCAGAAATTCCGCGCTGCCGCATTTGATCGTGGCATGGTGATTATCGCCGCTGTCGATTTCGATTTTATCGCCTTTGAGCTTGGAGACCAAAGCCAGCAGGCTTCGCGCCGGAAGCGTGGTCACTCCGGAATGTTCGACATCAGCACGGAGTTCCGTACTGATCGTGATGTCCAAATCGGTCGCTTTCAAATTCAAAATATTGTCTTCGGCTTCAAGCCGGACGTTGTTGAGGATCGGCAGAACCGGTCGGCGACTGACGATATTGCAGACCTTCTGCAGATGCGTCAGCAACAATTCTTTTCCAACGGTGCATTTCATTTTCTCAAGCTCCTTCTGTTATTTTTTGAGATCAAACACTTTGTTCGAACACCCAAACAGAGCGACCGCCGTCAGAATGGACGGCGGGAAAAGCGAGGGTCGAACAAAGTATTATATTGTATCAATCAATCGGAAGTGGATTCATGCGTCCGGTATCGAGATTGATGTAGAATCCGCGGTAGTCGAGGCCGCCCTTGCGGAAAAGCCGCCAGCAGAGTTCGAGTTCGGCGGTGGCGAGCCACTGGTTCACGAACAGCTCCTGAACGGAAAGCGATTCGGCAAGGGAACAGCTTGGCAGATTCTGTTCCTTGATTTTTGTGTCAATGAGTGTCGGTAGTTCCGCGTAGGGATACGGAAGCTCCTTACTTCCATTGCCGATGATGACTTGCCCGCAGGTGGCGAGGACGCCTCCGTCAAGGACGTATGGACCATCCTTTTTCGGGAGCGTCTGAAAGATCTCTTTCCGTGACTTTCGGGAATCCACGCAGGCAATGAGAATATCGAAGCTGCGGGTGAAGCGGTAACGTTCCGGATGTGCTTTCCAGTTCAAGGCGAAACCGAGATTGTAGCGGTTCACGAGCGCTTCCGCTTTATTCAGTCCGACCTCGGAAGCGGCAAAAAGCTGCCGTCCGATGTTTGCCGGGGAGACTCTGTCGGGGTCCCATACTTCAACGTCCAGTCCGTAAGGATGACCGAGGCTTTTCATTGCCAGATGAAGCCGGACCAGCCCGGAAAGCACCAGCGATCCACCGCCTCCAACACCGACCAGATTGATTTTGACCGGATTTGTGTGAAACCCGCTTTTTACCGTATGTTTCATTTCAAAAGGTCTCCAAGAGTTTGATTGGCTGATTTCAATAATTCGACCGGGAATCGGTCATGTTTTTTCTTTTTCAGATATTCAATCCAGAAACCGTCATGCCCGCCGGGATGTTCGATCTGCCGCATGGAGTGAGTCGCATGACCGAATTTTCCCTGATAGAACAGCTCGGATACCAGATTCATGTTTTCTTCCAGAGAGTTCCGGCGATCGAGCCGGAGACCCTCCGGCAGACAGACTGCTCCATCGGTTTCATTGATATGCGTCAGAGGTGCGATATAGAGTTTCGTCTTTGTGGTAGGACGGCGATTGCTTTTCAAAGCGCGGCAGCGGAGTGTCCCGTTTGCAATCATGAAAAGCAACGGCGGCCACATGATCTGCCGCCCCGACAGTTTGTTCAAAATCGCCCGGCCGGGTTCTTTTTCCCGGTCAATTTGAAAATAAATCGGAGCCAGGCGGCTTTTCTCATACCATACGATGCCGTCATAGGAACGTGCCAGAATTCTGGAATCCTGAAACTTCAACTTGTCGGCGCCGTTGGAATTCCGGAAGAAATATTCCAGCGCTTTCATGTCAAGAGCCCGTCCGGGGGCCAGCGAACCATTTTCATTCACTTTGTGGAGAACCGCCACCACATTATGCGCGGAATAGCTGTATCCATATTCCGACCAGCGGCGGTAGAACAGAATCGCGCCATCAAGCCGGAACCTCATTTCATTGGGGATCATTACTTCCATATTCTTCTTCCTCCGTATGGATTCGATTGAGAATCAGCAGCAGTCTGCCGAGCGAATGAACCGCATGGCTGATTTCTTCCAGAGTTTTCTCCAAGTGGGCGTTATCTTTCGGAAACGTCCAGTAAAGTCCGTTCAGAATAATATCCCGTCCATCGTTGGCCGCCTGGTCGTAAATATTGTCAAAACAGTCGAAAATCATACTATTATGCCAGATCAGTATTCCCGGCAGGCTGGTATTGTAGCAGGGATATTTCGTATGAATGTATTTCCTGTCCGGAAGCTGGAATAACTCCTCCAGTTCCGGCGGAATCGACCCCTGAAAAACAGTCTCGTCCGGCTGAAGCATCCACGGTTCAAAATTCTCATCGAAGTCAGCCCGGGTGACAGCCATCTCATCCAGATACATCCGGCAGGTTTCCTCATCTTCACAGGAACAGATTTCATCAATATATTCCTTCTCATCCTCATAACCGTTCCAGCAGTTCTCACGGACAACATCCAGAAAAAGCTGCGGAGTGCCGATGTCAAAGGGCGTTGCCGTGCTGATTTTCCGCAGGATCTTCTGTCCCAGTCCCGGAAATTCCGTCTCATAACGGATAATGGCCTTTCCGACGGAAAAATCCGAGGCGTAAGGCGAACCGAGACGAAAGAGCAGCACATAATCGTCCTCATCGGAATCGAACTCCAAGTCGGAACAGCCCTGATTGTCAGGTTCCGTGATGAAATCAACCTCAAAATCCAATGCCTGTTCAATTTCTTTCGGCAACATCCCCGCGAACCACTGTTGCAGAGCTTTTTTCAATACCGACAACGGCGAATAATCGTTCTTCAACAACGGTTCAAGATCAGTATAATGCCCGATCCCGTGAAGAATCGGGAGGATGCGTGACAAATTCCCTTGTGAATATAATTCCGTCGGCAGAACCAGACGCGGAATCGTTATAAAAGAGGCGGCAGGAACGCCGCATCCAGCGGGATTGACGGCGTCTGATTGACCGCATGAATCAGTTTTTTGGTGCACTGTTCACTCTCCTCCGGAAATTCATCCGGATTGAGTTCTTTTTTCTTTCTCTGTCCCGGCTGGAAATGCCGGAACAGATATTCCTCGCTTACGGGTTGGAAATTCTTTTTCATCATCGGAAAGTTCCAACCTGCGGAATGAATTTGTATTCGTCGAATCCATCAGCAGTCTTCGTCGGTCCCTTGATCGTAACGTTGGTCAGTTCCGCGTGAAGCAGAGAGTGGAACTCCGCGACCTTCTGCGGCGTCATCTTCGGATCGGGATCGGCAAGCTGCATTCCGTTGAAAACGAATTTGCGCGGACGAGCTTCGGTGGTTTTTCCATTGGTTTCGGGCATGATTGAATCCTCCATGTTTGTTTTCAGAAAAGGGACAATTCCCCTTGAGCGGCTTTGTTTTCTTCGACCGCCTTCTTTTCAGCGGCTTTGCGGGCGGCGGCTTCCTGTTTGAGTTTGGCTTCAGCGGCTTTGAGTTCCGCTTCATGCCTGGCGGCTTCCTCTTTGGCCTTCTTCTCGGCAGCTTCTTTGACGGCAAGTTCCAGATAACCGGGCAACTTCTCCGCAACCGCGGTCTGCAATTCCACGAGCGTGCCATTGACGACCAGCGGAGTCGTCACGCCGTCGCTGACGCCGAGCGCATACTTGTCATCTCCATTGTAAGAGATCACAAGACGGCAGTTCCCGCTTTGCGCGGCGATTTTACTTAATTCCTCAAGCAACATCTTCTTTCTCTCCTTTCCGGGGTTGTTCGGACACAAAAGAGCTTGCGCCGGAAGTCCGAATGAACTTCCGAAAGCGCAAGCCGACGAACAATCCGTTTTTTCCTACCAGCAGATCAGATCCTCCAGATAGTCCGGTTCCAGACCGTATTCGTCGATGATGTCGAAGCCATCCTCTCCATCAGCGATCCGATCCAGAATCTCCTGCTTGGTCTCGTCAACTTCCTCCTGCGTATAGCCGTCGCGACGTTGCAGGACCTCATCAAATGTTTCTCTTTCCATTGTATCATTCTCCATGATTTGCTTTTTGGATTTCCGTTCCGAAAAGTCCGCAGACGGCGTTTTCGCCGTTTTGACGGACAAACCATTCCGGCGGTTGAGCTGGTTTGGCAATGACACCAATCCAGCCGTCTTCAAGGTAGTAGCCGAGAATCTGGCATTTGCCGATATCGTTGACTACAGCGAAAACCGTTTCTCCGATTTTCGGGATAAAATTGCCGGACCATTTTCCTGTCGGAAATTCATCGAAACCTTTCATATAAACCGAGAAATACAAATAGCCATGACTTCCATTCGGACTGACCTCAATCCGATACAGCCAGGTTTCATCTGTATAGATTTCTCTGGTCGCTCCTGTCCAATGATGATCGGTGATGTACTGTTTCAGTTTCGGCAATGCCTTGTTGTTGATCCAACTGCACAAGACTTCACTCGCTTCTGAATTGCCGATGAATTGCTGTCTGTCCGGCAAAAATGTAATTTTATTGCCATCCCAAATCGTTCGGGCACCGAACCCTGCCAGATAATTACCGGTCTTAAACGGTTGAAGTCCCCATTCCAGCTTGGTCAAATCAATCATTTTCTTCTGCCTCCTTACCAGTTTCCACTGTCTGATAGCCGGGAAAGTAGAGAATCGCATCGAATCCCATACTGTCGCGACGACTATGCTGAAGCAACTCAGTAAATTCCTGCTGAAGCTCCTCCGGTTCGTAAATGCCGTTAATGTCTGCTTGAATTTCGGCGATGGCAGCTTCCGGATTTTCTACGACAAATCCGAAGCATTTTTCGCCGAACATTCCGCGTCCGGAATAGTCATGACAGATTTCCGCATGATCTTCGATCACGCTGACGAGCAACTCAGATACGATTTCCATGATGTTTGTAAGCCTTTCGATTTGAATTTTTATGATTAAAACCAGCCGTTTTTCTCGGCGGCGGTATCATACTGCTTCTTCGCGGCATTCCATGCCTGTTTCAGTTCAGGGATGGAATCCAGTTGCTTTTCGGTGAGGTCGCAAGCGGATAAGACATCAGCCTTTCCATCCCAGTTGATGCCAAATTCGTGATTGCACATTTCATAATAAAACATGCTCTGAACATACTCGGCATTGATTCCGGACTCGGTGAAAATCGCTTTCCGACGTTCTTCCGCATGACGTTTGAACGTGCCGTGAATCAGTTCCGAATCCACCTTCCGATAGAAGCCTCCTGTGTTGCCAAGGCGGTAGAGTTCGCTGTTTTCTTTGACGCCAAGTTTGAGTTTCATCTCCTCAAACTGCTCTTCCGAAAAAGCAAAGCCAAGCGGCAGGGCGTTCACTTCCTTTTCATGGCGCGCTTTCAATTCCTGATACGTTTCCATCTTTTTTCAACTCCTTTCAATGGTTTGCTCGAGCACAAAAAAGCCGCGCCGGAAGTTGGAATGAACTTCCGAAAGCGCGGCAAGTCGAACAAAACGTTATATCAACTCCAGTAAACCGGATGCCCCCGGAGTTCTTCGACACGGTTCCTGATCTTTTCAATCAGATGAACTTTTTCCGGACGGGTGCGATATTCCCGAAGCATCCGGTCGATTCCAATATCAAATTCCGGAAGAACCAGATCGCAGGCAAAGTTATAGACCATGCCGTGCGTATATTTTTGCAGTCCGGGACGCTGTACGCCGAAATCCGGATTGAATTTACCAAGCCAGCAGACTCCGTTGTACTCACTGTGCATGGCGCGAATCAATGCGCGGGCATATTGATTGCAGAGTCTATTTGCCTCAATCCGCAACGCATACTGACCAAAATTATCCTCAGCCAGCTGATCGGACAGTTTCGGCAGTTCGTCCGTCCGGAGTTCCTGCCGGAGCCAGGCGAGAATTTTCCGCATATAATCAGCAGAAACTGTCCATTCCGGAGAATCACCATACAACAAGAGACCGAAGTTCAGATTGTGTTTCAGAAGCGTTTCCGCATAATAGCGGGATACGAACTGACCGCGTTTCCACTCCTTGTCGTCCCGATGCCGGTAATCGTAGAATTCGACCAGCGGTTTGCGTTCCTTGTGGGTGAGACAGTCTTCAAGACCGTATTTCTCACCTTTGCGCAGGATACGGACATTGAAATGTCCAAAGATTTTCGATGTTTCGCTCATGTTTGCGACCTCCTTGATTTTTGGGGTGGATAAATTCAAAACAGTTCCGGGGTGTCCGGAGAAGATATCACAGGCTTCTTCCGGGACGCCGGCAGTTCACATTTCATGACGGTTCGATAGACCTGCTTGCCGTTGATCGTCTTCTGAATAATCTGACCGCTTGCGATCAGAGAGGCGAACACTTCGGAAACATAGTGACCGGCCGTATTGTTGACCTGCTCGTCAAGTGCCGGAAGTCCGTATTTCCGTCCAATCGGCAATTCGATATTCCACCACAGCAGATCGCCCGGATCATGATACAGCTTCCGCTGTGAAGTCCGGAATGCCTTGAGAAGTTCCGCCTTAATTTTCGGACGCTTTGCTGCAATGTATTCCCGCTGCTGCTCCGCCGTAATGTCATAAATTTCCTCAATAATCCGTTTGCCATTCTGCTGAAATTGAAATAACGCTGCTTGAGCAATGAGTTCCGGCACCACATCGACCAGTTCCTCATGGATGGTTCCGAGGAACTGCTGCGGATGCAGATACAGGCTGGATTTGCCGTTGACGGCATAACCATGTTCAATTTTCCAGCCGCCAATCCTGAATACCCGCTCACAGTCGGCAAAAAATGCCATACTTTCCGCTTCACTCTGAAAGCCGAGCTCGTTGTCCTTCGGACGATAATAGCTTGGCGTGCGGATGCCGTAAGCCACTTTGAAATAATCCGGTTTGAATTTACTGTTTTCCATGGCATGATCTCCTTTTGTTCACTGATATTCCTGCGGCAGATTGTCCCAATGTTCCTCATAGAAACGCAGATGTTTCAGAACGGATTGGCAGTAATGCAATGCCCTCTCTGCCTCCTCCTTCCGCCGCCAGGTAAAGGGACGGAACGGATCGAACATTTCTCTCTGATGTTCCGCCTTTTTCCGCAGAACTTTTTCCTGTCTTTCGGCGCACTCAATGAGCAGCCGCAGGTCTTCACGGGTCATGATAATTCGATTGGTTGTCGGCATGGTTTCGCCTTCTTACGCAGCTTTTTTCATCGGACGGATCAATTTGACGGCATTATCACTCCACAAATCAGAACCGCAGCCGTAAATTTCCCGGATACCGTAACCATGACAACCATCATGGTCTGCCGAAGCGATACAGCGAAACGGTAAGCGGACATCTTTTTCCAATTTGATTTCCAGAATACTGCCGGAACCGTTCCAGGAATCATAAAGACCGCAGGTCGTATCTTTGGAGAGAACCAGATAGCCACGCCCGGTACGTTCGGAAAGATAGTAGCTTTTATTCCGTTCTCTTTCCTTATTGATGCCATCGTGAAGATTGAAATATTCTTCCAAAGTCATTTTGACCAGAAAAACCAGTGCATTCATATGCGAACTGCAATTTAATGTTTCACGGTAAATCGACTTGAGCAGAGGCGACTGAGAGTTTCCCCTGTCGGCCAGTGCCTTTTTGAGTTCAGATTTCTTATATCCCTGCTGGCGCGCCAGCCAGAGCAGGCTGGCCTCCTCCTGGATCGAATCATCACTGGCATTGTAATGCCCGCCAATAGAATTGGAAGTAAAGTCATAATTCAGATCGCCTGTATCAATGACAAGATCAATCAGAACATCTTCCTTGAGAAAATGCTTCTCCGGATAGCGGATGTAAAACTGATCACGGATCAGTTCACGGATTTCATCCGCATCTGGATTTTCCACTAATTCCGCAACATTTTCATCCTTCAGGACCTGTTTGATGACATTGTCCGCATATTCCCACTCACAGTCGCGATACCACTCGTCGAGCAGTTCCCACAACTTCTCCCTCGGATGGTCGTCATTGCAGATTTTCTTGAGCGTACAGTCATCCAGCGTGTCCCGGTAATCCGCATAGATTTCCTCATAAAACACGCCGTTTTCATCTTTCCAGCAAACTGTGGACAGAGCGTCCCTGATGGCCTCCTTCAATTTGTTTTCTCTTTCCTGATCGTTTTTCATCTTCTTCAGCCTCCTTTTCGTGTTTGTTCACCCCAAAATCCATCTGCTCCAAAAGGCTTTATGCCGGGGCGGATGGATAACAGGCAAACACGAAAATCTTCATTGATTTTTCTGAAAGGCATAGATCATGCCCGATCATGAAATTCTTGCTTACACATATAGTTTTCAACATTTCTAAAGTTGAACTTGTATTTTGTATAAATGGAGATGTTGTATATGGAGGAGAAAATACCAGAAAAAATGTAGCGCAATTTATGATTCGGTGGACAATTCAAATTCAAAGGAAGAAGTTGGAAGCGATATATCATAAGGATTTTTGCAGGAATCTGTTGAAACTTCGGAAACTTTCAGATAAATTCGTTTCCGGTTATGTCATCTATTCCGGAGATTTGACTCCGGAGATAGACGGCATCAAATATCTGAATTTCAAAGAGACTGCATCGGCAGTCAGTTGAGATCAGGGAAGTCGGAGTGTTTTGCAACTGGAATCCATCGGTTCCCATGACACGAAGCCGTCGAAATGCGCCGGACAGCCTTTTCTGCCGCAGGAATAGCATTTTTTGAAGCCGGAATGCTGCTCCATCTCAGCCAATGCTTCCCCGATGCGTTCCGCGCGATCCCATTGTTCCGCGCGTTCCGCTTCCTCATAACGCTGCTCCAGTTCGGCATACCGGCGTTTCCAGACAGCGCGAGCCTTCAGATAGTCTTTGCAAACCTTCATCTTTCACCTCCGATTTCTTCTTTTAAATTCCGCAATGAATTCCGTTTCGGAAACTTCGATGGAGTGCCAATCGCGATCAATCTGACCGCACCGTTCAAGAAGAATCCGGTAGATTTTTCGTTGATCGGCATATTCTTTTCTCCGGTGTATCCGGCTCCAGTAGTTCTGTTCCCGCTTGACCTGCGCCAGATCCCGGCACAGGCTGAAATCCCGGCTGAGAACAGAGATTTTGTTCCCGCTCAGATCGAAATACGCACGATCCGTATTGACAAGCAGATACGGATGCCAATCGTCATTTTTGTCGAATCGCACAATGTTGCGTTTCCGTAATTCATTGAACTCAATTTCTATTTCAATCATTCCCATTTTCATCTCCTTCCGTTCTTGTTTGGGCACAAAAAAGCCGGACTGTTCCGAACGCGTTTCGTTGGAACAATCCGGCAAAACAAACAAAAACCGCTTATTTTGCACAGAAGCCTCCCGGCTTCCCCGCATTGCAGTAGAATTCTTCAAGTTGGTCTTCCCTGTAAAGCGGAATTTTTTCAATGGACCAGCCGCTGTATTTGCTTTCCGCAAGATAGTAACCGTGTCCACCGGAATAGTCCTCACGATGTTCCCAGCCCGCAGGAGCAGTTGCCAGCTTCCGGATTTCCGGAATATCGCTGTTCAACGCAGCCTTGCGCATTTCCGGAAACAAATTCCGCTTGTGTTTTGAAAATGCCAACACCACGGTCCGGACTGTTCGATAGTCGAAGTAATCGGTTTGCAATTCCGAAATGTCTTCATGCTCTACGGCCAGGATCAATGCCACAGGCTTTCCATGTTTTTTGATCGCATCAGCAAAATGTTCCTTGCCGATTTCAGTCAGGCGTTCATTTTCGATCCGGCACTTTTCGGCTTCAAGTGCTTCGGCTCTCTCTTTTTCCAGAAACCGTTTTTCAAGTTCAGCGATCTTCTCTTCCGGCATCAGTCTGCCGGGATAAAAATAGACGCCGATTCCGAAGCGTTCCGCAATCGGTTTGATGAACTGATGACCGGAGACCCGCAGATCATCAATCCAAAGAATCCGGCAGGAAGTACCCCATTTCCCATTCTCCACACGCTCAAGAACAACGCCGTCATATTCATGGGCTGGTCCATCAATCCCCATAACAATCTGTCCCCGTTCCAGACGATGTTCCACGCACGGCTCCATCTTCCCGGTTTTCCAGTTCATGTGCATAACCTGCATGATATAATCCTCCATTTTCAGCGTCCGGAGCGTTCCCGGACAAGTTTGTCGAATGCGCTGTTTGAAATCGTCCGGACATTGGTGTGCAACCCGAACCACGGCTTGAGTCTGGCAAGAGTCCAGATGACGGTTCTGCCGTTCCTGTAAGTCGCAATTGCTCCGACTTCGCGGGAGTAGCGATTCAGGCGATAAAGAAACTCCTTTGCGGTCTTTTCATTGAGATCACCCATTCCGATAGTAAGACTCGCCCAGATCAGACATTCCAACGTATGACCGTCTTTTTCCTGTTTCTTCTGCCAATTCCTGACTTCTCTGATGTTCCAGTTCAATGACATAACAACCTCCTTCCTTACATTGAAAACCGTTTGCCGATCCCTTGATTCCGGAGAGCTTCCCTCTCTTCCTCCGTAAAAAGGAATTCGGGATAGCCGGTTACGCACCCCGAACTCCAGCAGTCGGGACGCTCACGAACCATCTGGAATACATTTCTCTCGGTTTCATTGAGGACACCGTCCTCTGTTGCAAAGATTCCGGAATATTCGGTCAGACTTTGCGTTCCACTTTGCCGCTTCTCCGCCGTAACCAGCAGCACAACTGTTTTGTTTTCTTTACTCATGTTTACACCTTTCTGGAAAGTTATTCTTTCCGCAAGGAACAAGGAAGGCGGGAAAAGCAAATGCGAACGCCGCACCGGAAGGAAAGAATTATCTTTTTCTATTGCCTGAAAAAGAAAGGCCTGGCATCAGCCAGGCTTGCAAATAAACGGGAAAATATGAAAATCCCCCGTGGAAATATTGTTCCATCGGGGGAAGTCATTCTTATTTCAGATTGGAGAATTATTTACCGGAAATGGGGATGAGCTCTTCCAACTGCCGGTTGGGTGTACTGTTTTTTCTGATTTCAGCGATTCTTTCTGCGGAAGCGTGAATTGCTTCAGCAATTTCCTCGCGAATCTGTCTGGCGATTTTTTTGTTGAGTTTTTGCCTGGTCGACATAATAGTGCTCCTTCTTTTGCTTTTGCAACTTAAAGAACAATCGCATGTCATGCGATCCGACACCAATATATTTACAACGAATTGCCGGCAATTTCAAGTCTTAAAAGTGGGCTGTTGACAAATTTTTGATGGTCCACCGGACATTTCAAAATAAATAATCCGGCGAATATGACGATAGAACCAACTTAAAGGAAGTGGTGATAATTCAGTTTCACCCCGACATGAAAGCTCCAGTGAATGATGACTGGTTGTTATGAACTCAATTGTCCCACATTTTCACTTCAAGCGCCTGAAGTTTTTTCCGCAACGCTTTTTTACCCATATTGCGGTAAGCTGCGATTTTTGCAGCCGTCGCAGGGGAAGGAACAACTTTGTCGTGTTCCCATTTGCAAAGATTCGCCCTGTCGACGTTGAGCAGTCGAGCAAAAACAGCCTGAGACAACTGCAGGCGTTTGCGGATGGCTATGATATTGGCTCCTTTCATTCTGGCTTGATGAGATTGGTTGAAGTTGACGGGAATTTCTTTTCTGACAGGAAAAGAGTTTTCCAGAACCGTCAACCGACGTTTGATTTGATCCTGTTGTTCCACCACCTCCCTGCAAAAGTGCCGGATTTCGAGAATAATCAGCTCGTGTATCCTTTCACCGATAGCGATTGCTATATCCTGCATGACAGAACTCCTTTCAAGAGCCATCATGCCGGGGCTCCGAGTTCCACGAACTGTTTGCAGTATAGTTTTAACAACAGGAATGATCAGACATCATATGCTTCTTTCCTCTGTCTCCTTATGCAAAGCGATTATTCTTCTCCAAGGACACTGTATTATAAAGAAAAAACTTTTTCAATAGTTTTAAACCTGTTTATTGTCAGAAAATTCCAGAAAAATCATGGCAACAAAAATTTTTCGATTTTTTTGTTGTGCTATCTTCTCTCAACTGTGCATAAAAATCAATCAGGAATTTTTCAATCAAGAGAAAACCACAATTTGTTTTTGGGGCAAAGTCTGAATAAGCTCAATATCAGTATTTTTTGCTGGCTTAAGTTTTAAACAGACGAACCAACGCGGCAACCAACATTCATCTCCTTCAATGTTGTTTTGCGTTGATGCAACCAGCTTGTAATCAATATATTATAGCAAGAAACACACTATTGAAAGAACTTGTTTCCAGCGTATTTTAGATAATGTCTGCGATGGTCGCAGAACAATTCAAAATCAGAAAGGCCATTATCATGAAAATGCAATTTTTCAGAATGCAGGCAATCCTTGCCAACAAACTCTGCGGACTTGTCAACCTGCTGCAAATGCCATTCACTCAGGACGGATTTGAACCGCTGTATCCGCTGTTGAAATCCAAGAAGCTGGCCGGTTTTCTGGCTACTTATGCCACCATGTGCCGGGCCTGGGCGGTCAACACCGGCATCGACGCTTCTTCGGGACTCGGCTATGTGCAGTGGATCATCATGGCCATCGGTCTGATCTTTACGCTGATCATGGGGATTTCGACCGGATTCGCATTCAAAAACGATGCGGCAAACGCGAAAGCGCAACTGATCGGGACGATCCTGATTCCGGTGCTGTTCGCGATTGTGCTGTACATTTTCAACAAAACGCTCGGCATTTCGCTGAATGCTTCCAGCGGACTGTGAGGCTGACATGATAGAAGAAACACCACTTGCCATACCCCGGAATCCGGCGCAGATACCGGCATCGCAGTTCCGTCTGTCGCGGAATCTGAAAGTGCGCGGCGATGCGATCTACATCATTTTCGGCGGCATCATCGGAGCGGTTTTCCTGTTTTTCGCTTTGATGGATGTCTCGGCAATACTGGCTGTCGCCGTATCATGGATTCCGCTGGCGGCATCCGTCTGGTTCTATTTCCGGTTCGTCCGGGAGAAGCCGCGCTACTATTTCGACTACTGGCTCAACAGCCTGTTCGGAACGGCTCTGCGGCTTAATCCCCGAAAAACAATCCGCCTGAAAGCGAGGGTAAAATGATCCGTTATCCCAATGGCTATATCATTGAAACCGATCCGCCGGAAAATGCGTTCTTCGTCTACGGCGAACTGAACGCTGCCGGATATATCGCTAAAGGCTTCCGGCTGGATGTACCGAATCTCTCCAACGCCGGCTGGCCGCAGAAGAATGAGCTGTATACACACCTGCAATCGTATCTGTCGCGGTTCGACGCTTCAAAACGGCTTCAGTTCCGCTACACCAAGGACTCGAATTACCGGAAGATTCTGGAGAAATACGAATCCGATACGGAGCGTTTGGCGAGTGTGCCGTTCTGTCGGGAATTCAGAAAGCAGACCGCCGCCGAACTTCGGCGTCAGATGGAGGCTCATGACCTCTGGCGGGAGCATCTGATTGTTTACATTTCGCGCCCGGCAAAGGATTTCATATCCGGAGCTTTGGATGTGGAGTCGGAAAAGGCGATGCAACTGTTCCGGGAACGGGTTTCCGCCTGTTTCGAGTCTGAATATCTACTTTTGAAAAGCGCATTCAGTTTTCCTGTTCATAAACTTACGGCACTTGAACTGTTTGCCGAATTTTTCGGTGCGGTGAACAAGTCGCTTGCGGCGGAAGAGATTGATTACGGGAAAATTTTCAGTCCGAATTTCAGCGATATTTACCGGAATGAGTTCAGCGGGCAGGATCATGTGGAGCAGGACCGGGAACGTGAAACCGCCTCCGAGCGGCATTACGGGATGTACGGTGACGGAATGTATCACAACATTCTGGTCATGCGGCAGCTTCCGGGGTTCGACTTGACGCCGTTTTACGGCAATGTCCTGCTGGAGACAAACGTGACGAATTTTTCGGTCACGGTGAATCTGCGTCCGCTGAACAAGGCCAAGACCATTGAGAAGCTGGAATCGCGCCAGGCTTCGGCACAGCGTGATCTGGAAGCCGATCCCTCGGCGATTGCCTATCGTTCCGAAGTCGATGCGTTTGGAAAAATGATTTACCGGATGGGTGCGGGAGAAGATGTGCCGTTTGAAACGGAATATCTGATCCATGTCTGGAACCGGAATCTGGAGGAACTTCAGCAGGAGACGGAGCAACTCCGGCTGGTGGCGACCAATCTGCAATGCGGCATGATGATGCACGATCTGACGGTGCAAGTGGAAGCGCAGTTTCTGAAAACGCTTCCCGGCAATCTCTACTACAGAAAATGGGACCCGCTGTTTACACTGCACCGGTCCTTTGCGGCGATGATTCCGTTTAATTCGACGTTCGTTGGCTGCGAGGACGATTTTCAGGCGATTTTTCAGGGCGATCACCATAATCTTGTTTGTGTCAACGGATTTTACGGCGGCTCTCCGCAGCACGCCGCCACGTTCGGACAGACAGGTTCCGGGAAATCGGTCAATACGCTCGGAGAACTGCTGCAAACATATCCGTTTTACAGCAAGGTTGTGATCATTGAGGAAGGAGCATCCTACCTGATGTTCACCCGGATCGTCGGCGGAGAGTATATCGAAATCGACCTCAACAGCAATCTGACGCTGAATTATTTCGACACCTGCGGTTCTCCGCTCACTGCCAATCAGACGGATTTTGCGACGAATTTCGCAACGGTGATGTGCGGCCAGTCGCAGGATGACGAAATCATTCAGGACCGGGCGGCGATCTTGTCGCATTATGTGATCCGTCTTTATGACGCCTCGTGGCAGGAGTGGTGGAACCACCATATGGAACTGCGGAGCGAAATCGCCCGGATTGCTCTGACGATGGAATGGATGCTTCCGCAGCAGCCTGCGGGAAGCAATACGCAGTTCGACTGTTATGCGGCATTGAAGGAAGCGCTCGCCAAACCACCGGAGAGTCTCACTGTTCCCGAACAGCAGATTCTGAACTATTATCATGATATTCCGAGTGGAAAAATCACGGAATGTATCGTGGAGAATGGTTCTCTGCTCCGGGATATTTCTTACGCCTATATGAGACCGGAGGATATGCCGTATCACTCTCAGCTGGTGGAAATGATCCGTTCGACGCCCGATCCGACGCATCGCCGGGAGGATACCAACCGGATCGCCACACGGCTGGCGCAGTATGCGGTGGAATCCGGACGCGGCGCTCTTTTCGACGGCGTCACCAACATCAATCTCGGAGCGCGGCTGCTGCATTTTGAAATCGGCAAGATGGCAAACGTGTCGCAGAATATCCGGGCGATGGTAGGGATGGTGATCAGCAACCTTGCACAGCAGCAGATCATCAATATGCCGCGCAAGCTGCTGAAGCTCTTTCTATATGAAGAGATGCCGCGAATCATCGCCTCTGTTCCAGGAGCAAGCGGCTTTGTGAAACGTTCCTACGCTCAGCTGCGCAAGAGCAACTGCCGGAGCTGGACGATCACACAGGAGGCCGGTCAGCTCATGGTGCAGGACAAGGAAGGTTCCGATCTGGCGACCATCATCATGGGACAGAGCAAGCAGTATTATCTTCTGAAGAACAAGGACAAGGGGAATATGGAGTTTTTCCGGCGCTTTATCGCGCTGTCCGACGATGCGGTCAACGCCGTGATGAACTTTCCCGCGCCGGAGCATATTCCCGGTCGAAAGTATTCTTCGTATCTCTACTACATCGACAACGGGGAATATCCGTTGGTGGGTGTAGTCCGGCACTATGCCAGTCCGCTGACAATTGCTGTTGCCTCGACCAGCGGAGAAGCGTTTTCCAAACGGGAAGAGGAGTTGCGGCGGCTACGAATCTTGTATCCGGGACTGGATGAGGGACAGCTTCTCATCGAATATGAGAACCGGCAGAGAATCAACAATCCGGCCCTGAAACTGCTGCGGGAGATGCTGAACAGCAGGGATTTCTCCCGCCTGGATGTTCTGCACGAGGAACTGATCCGGCTGAGTCTGCAAAATGCGGGATTCCGTCCCACGGAAATTCCTGAACGAATCCGACATGAACTTGAAACCTTCAACTCAAACAAGGAGTAAAACACATGAAACGACAAAATTTGAAATCCACACTCAAAACACTGCTGGCGGGATTCTGCATCGCTTCCGGCGGGCTGGCATTCGCCGGCAGCGTCACGGTTTCCGGTACGGCGGGAACCAATCCCACCTACATCGTCATTCCGGAGGAGTATGCCGGAAAAGAGGGACAGTTTGTAGCGACGGCGACTTCGAGCAATTCCAGCCCGGTGACGATTGAAGAACCTTATATCAATCAGGATTATGCGTATGTGAAGAAAAGCTGGAAAAACTATGGAGCATTCAATTTTACGCTTGGAACCCCCTCCGGAACATCCTACGTCGGGGGAAGCAAGTCATTGAGTTCGCTGGAAAAGGGAAGCTATATTGTGAGAGTATCCCAGGATGTGACCGCACACAGTGTCACCTACGCATTGTATCGCAGTAACTGGGCTGACACGGAAGCCCAGACTTTTTCCGATCTGAAGTACTATGCGCAAAACGGTACTTTGCCCCCTTCTTCAGGTATTACCCGTGCTCCTACGTATGACGGAGGAGATAATAAAGCAAGTACAACGACAACAGGCGTGACGATCGCCTCCGCTTATATTGTCGTTTACGGAGTCGATGACGGTGGTTCCGGCGGAGAGGTTACGCCTCCCGTGACCGGCGGCGATTCTTCCGGCGGCAGCAATATCGATATCAACATTACAACCGGAACAGATGACGGCGTTTATACCCTGATCAACTCGCTCTTTTCCTATATCTCGGAGATGCAGTCGATTCTTTCGGCTTCCGACGATGCGATCCGCAGTGAGCTTGCGTCTTACATCACCGAACTCCAGACGGCATATCAGGCGGCGGATGCCCAGCTGGCAACAACGATTCAGAATCAGATCAATGCACTGCAGGCGGCAATGTCAACCAGTGTTTCGGATCTGCGGACTTCGCTGGAAAATCAGATTGCCGCATTGCGGAATCAGATGAGTTCTCTGCAGACACAGCAATCCAATCTGCTTTCCGAGTTCCAGACGTTGAAAGGAGAACTGCAGACGGCGATTGCGCAGAATTCCGGCAATATCGCGGCATTGTCCAAAGAGTTGGCGGAAAAGTATGAAGCTCTGGTTGCGGCGAACTCAAATCTGAAAGCCGATTTGCTGGCGGAAATTGCCGAAGTCACCGGCAATTACAAGGAGGCGGATTCCGCGTTGATTGCAGATTATTCCTCGAAACTCGCCTCCTTGCAGACGTTGCTCCAACAGGCGGATTCCGCATTGGCCGACAATATCGCGGCATTGCAGAATGCCTATCAGAATGCGGATGCGACCCTGCGGGAGAATCTGGAGCAGCAGCTTGCCGCCCTGCGTAACGAAATGAGCGCGGAAGATCAGAAAACGCTGGACCGAATCACCGCTTTACAGCAGGAGATGAACAGTGCGGACAACGCCTTGCGCACCGACTATGAAAATAAGATTGCCTTACTGGAAAAAGAGCTCTCCACGGAAGCGTCTGCAATCCGGACGGAGATGAACAATCTCCAGACCAGGTACGAAACCGAGCTTGCGAATGCGAAATCGTCATTGGAGGAACAGATGGCGACCATGCAGGCCCGCCTTGAGGCTGCGGATCAGCAGACTCTGAGTCAGATTTCCGCACTGGAACGGGCAATGAACAATGCCGACGAAGCTCTGCGCGACGATTATGAAAACAAAATCTCCGCATTGGAAAAGGAACTCTCCACGGAAGCATCCGCGATCCGCAAGGAGATGTCCACGCTTCAGACGCAATATGATACAGCTTTAGCCAATGCGAAATCGTCGCTGGAAGAGCAGATGGCGACCATGCAGGCGAATCTGAATGCGGCGGACCGGGAAACGCTGAACAAGCTTTCCTCGCTGGAAACATCCATGAACAACGCGCTTGATCTGCAGCGGCAGGATTATGAGAACCGGATCAATTCCCTGAATCAGATGTTGACTGCGGAAGCATCGGCTCTGCGAACCGAGATGGCGAATCTCTCCAATGCCTATCAGACGGAAATCTCCTACCTCAAGGAAAATCTGGAACAGCAGATTTCCAATCTCAAGGAAACGACGCAGAAAACAACCGATGATCTGCAAAAGCAGATCGACTCTCTGACGGAAAATTACGACCGCCAGATTACAG
This sequence comes from uncultured bacterium, assembly GCA_900551245.1. GTDB lineage: Bacteria > Verrucomicrobiota > Lentisphaeria > Victivallales > Victivallaceae > Victivallis. The sequence continues at coordinate 37,033 of URVC01000008.1, forward strand.
AGTTGAAGGCCGATTACGATGCCCGGCTTGCCGCATTGGAACGGAAATCCGATGATGCGGATGCGGAGTTGAAAGCCGCTATGGAGGCGTATGTGGAGGCTTTGCGCGAACAGATGACTGTCGCAGACGAGGAAATGCGCGCCGAACTTCAGGCGCAGCTGGATAATCTCTCCGGGGCATTCAATGAGCGGCTGGAAGTGATTTTGCAGGAATACGAGCAGCGGATTGAGAAGGTCAAAGGTCAGATTGAAGATCTGGAAAGCGACACGAAAACGGATCTGATCACGCAGAAAGCGTTGCTGGAACAGGAATGCAGAAATGAGATTGCCAATCTCAACAGGAGTTATGCGGATAAAATCGCTGAACTTCAGAAGAAGCTGTCCGGCGATCCGGAAAATGCCGATCTCTATTATGCCCAAATTGCGGCATTGGAGAAGGAACTGACCTCCAAAATCTCCGAAACGAATCTTTCCTATCAGAAATTGATTCTGGAAATCGACCGTCAGCTTCGCCAGCTTTCGGACAAGAGCGCGACCGAGCTTCTGGCGGAACTGATGGAACTGCAGAACAAGCGCGACATCGTGGAGGCTGCGATCAACAGTTCCGATTATTCGGACAAACTCGCCGCATTGGATGCGGGAAACCGGCAGAATGCCGACGATGCCCATGCGGAACTGGAGGCGAAACTCGCGGAATTGGAAAAACAGCTGGAGGCGCTGAAAGCGGTCGGTGAGCTGTCGATTGACGACATCATCGCAAAAATTCAGGCGGGAGACGCCGCCAATACTGCTGAGATCGAAAATCTCAAAGTGGTCCTGAAACTTTATTGCGACTCCTTGAAAGATGCGCTCGGCGATCGGATCGCGATTCTGGAGGAGACGATTTCCGCTTTGCAGACTGCGCTTCAGGAGCGGATGCAGACTTTGGAGAACCGTCTGACCTACTCCATGATGACGGATGAGGAACTGGCGAAGCAGGAGGAGGAAAAACAGGCCGCGGTCAATTCGCTTGCCAATCAGATTGCCGGAGTTCAGCTTGCCGTTGAACAGGCGAGGAAAGAGGGTAAAGACACCTCCGCATTGGAGGAACAGCTTTCCGCGCTGACCTCCGAATACTATGCGGCACAGAACGATCTTGAAAACATCCGCTACGTGATGGAACTGCGCTCCACCTCGGAACTGGCTCTGCACCGCAAATGGATCAAGGAGTTGCAGGAACTGGTGGCGGCATTGCAGAACACCGTTGCCAAACAGGGCGAAACCATCGCACAGCAGGGGGAAGCGATCAACGGTCTCAAAGAGACGGTTGCAAATCTGGAAAAGGCGTTGCGCGATGAACTTGCGAATCTGAAAGACGAACTCAAGGAGTATGTGGACGGCAATGTCGGCGAATTGAATGCGGAGATTGCCGATCTCCTCGGCCAGGTCGAAACGCTGCGCGACAATGTCGTTACGCTGGCGACCAGTTCCTATTCCGGCTATCACTCCTCGTCCACCGGGAACGGGTATCAGTACAACTATTCCGGCACAAACAAGGATGAAATCAAAGACGACCGTGATCTCCGTACCAGCGACACCACGGCTCTGGATTTTTAACTCAATATCAGGAGGGCTTATATGAAACAGCACAGAAGAATCCTTTCCGCGGTTCTGGCTGCGGGAATCGTTGTTGGTGCGGCCGGATGCAGCACCGTCGGCAATATGGCGACTTCGGAACTGGTGGCGCCGGGGCTTGCCATCGGCGGAGCCAGTCTCGGCGCGTTCGCGGCAAAAGACGAGTCCGACGGCACGCGCCTTGCCGCGACTGCCGGAGGCGGTCTGATCGGCTGGCTGGCCGGGCTTTTCATCACCAAAGGCGTTGATCAGGAAAAGAAAGACGAGTTCCGCACCGGCTATGAGCTTGGGCACTCCAACGCGACCAAATCGCTCTACTGGAATATCCAGGGACTGCATGAGGCGAAAAATCAGCCGGATTCGCAGGTGATCTACTATCAGATCCCTGCCGATTATCCGGCGGACGGAGCGAATCGGACGCCCGGTTCCGTCATGCTTCCGGTCGTTACAGATCGGAGGTGAATATGAGCAGGAAAAAGAAATCTCAAATGCAACAGGAACCCAACCAACGAAATCAGGAATCCCATGAGCAAAAAAAAGAAAAGGAAAACACTCAAGCCCAGGTACAAATCCCGTCGAATGCGCCGGCGACAACCCGGCAGCGGGAATTGCTCCGGCTTGCTGTACAGAGGGAATGGCTTCATCCGAATCCCTTTGCCTGCGATCATGCGAAGTGGAAAAATCTTACGGCCGGTGAGGCGGATCAACTTCTTGCCACGCTCCCGCGGGAACGGCTCGGCATCCTCGAACGGGAACTGAATGAAGAGCAGCGCAGGAGGGCCGAACACGGCATCGCCCGTGCCATCGGACGCGGGCTTGAAGATGTCACAAGACAACTCGGGCATTCGATTGACGGAGGTATTTCATGAAAAAGGCCGCAACACTCATTTTAATCGGGCTGTTGGCATTTCCACTCAGCAGTTTTGCCGCGTATCCGGTGTTCGACGCGACAAACAATCTGCTGGCGACGCTGCAAAAGACGATGGACAGCGCTTTTCAGACGGTTCAGAAAGCGAATATGTCCACTCTGATTCAGCAGGGAAAAGAGGATTTTGCCGAACAGGTCAAAATTTACGAGGAATGCGTCAAACAGTATGAGGAATGTGTCAAAATCTACAAGCAGGCGGTCCGGATGTATGACTGGATCGACACGAATGTCGGCAATGCCCGGAATCTGAAAACGTTTCTCTCCTGCGGCTTTTCCGATGTCAAGAATTTGCAGCAGATGTTCCTGCTGCTGAATACGATTCTGCGGCAGACGGCGACCTCGACCAACCGGAATTACAATTCGACACTTCTGCAACAGGCAGAACGGATCATCGGCAATGATGTCCTGAAATTGTCCGCAGATCGCGGCATTGAGATGCAGAACTATGCGCAGGCATCGGAAAAACTTGCCGATAAAAGCGACGAAATCTCGCAGACCATGCTGACGAAACTGCGCACCAAAGATCAGGTGCTGGAATCCAAAGTCAGCTCCGGCACTGCCGACCTGATGCAGATTGCCCATGCGAATGAACAGGTATCCATATTCATCGCGGAAGAGTTGGCGCGCATGAATACGAACATCTCCTCCATCAACCGGACCGTTGCCAAACAGTTGGAAATCCACGGCCAGGATGAGATGAATCAGGCGCAGGAAGCCGCCGCATACGATCTGCTGGAAAAAGAGGCGATTGAGCGCGGAAGCCGTTACACGAATCAGAAAAATTCGTGGGACCGTATCAACAGTGTTTTCAACAACTGCCGGGTGTTCTGATGATACTTGCAACAACAGTCAATACCAGTATCCGGATCGGAAATACGGCGGTCAATCTGACCTCATCCGCGAATGTCCAGCAGTTGATCGCAACGGCGATGTCGAGCATTCATTACTTTGCGCTGACCGTATCACTGTGCATTTTCCTGCTGGCGATTGTGCGGAATTACACGCTGTTCGGGGAGCATGTCGGAGTCCGGTTCATCGGTTCGCTGCTGGTGGTGCTGGTCATGATCTTTTCCTTCCCGAAGATTTGCGACGCGGTGCAGAATGCCACTTATTCCTACTCACAGGGAACATCCACGACGATGGAAAATATTTTCTGCTGGCTGACGGAACAGAAGCCGAACGCCGGCAAAGATCCATCCGAAAAACAAAGTCTGGCGCAGAAAATCGCCCATTTCCCGGAAAGTATGCTGCATGCGGTTCAGGCGGCGATGTGCAATATTTTCTACGTCAACGGCATTTTCCTCGGCAAGACCATCCGGGACATCGTGTATTTCACCTTCAAGTGTCTCTATAACGGGGCACTCTGCCTGACGCCGATATTTTTTGCGGCGATGCTGATTCCGGAAACGAAACACATCGGCGTCAACTTCATTGTGACGACGGTCGGCATCGCCCTGATGCCGCTCTGTTTTCTGTTCGGGGATTTGTGCAATATCTGGCTGGCGGAACACATGTGGAATGTGCTTGGGCTCGGCAGCAACGGAACGTTCTGGACGCTTGCCAGAAGCGGTCAGGCGCTGTCCGCTCCGGTCGGCACGGTTCTCGGCTACATCGGATTCGGCATCGCCTATGCGCTGATCGCCGGAGTCGTGTATGTGGTTCTGCCGTTTCTCTACATGAAGTTGTTCCGCACCGGCAGTCCCGGTTCGCCGGTCGGCCTGATGGCAACGGCAATCGGGAAAGCGGTCAATGCCGCTGTTGTCGGCGGAAGCATGCTTGCCACGGCAGGGACTGCCGCGCCTGCCGCCGGAGCTGTGACGGGAGGAAGTTCTGCCGCCACCGGAGCCGCCAATGCCGCCAAGAGCGCAGCAAAGGCGACGCAGAGCGGAAGCGGCAGTGCGGCCAAAGGGCTGAACAAAGCCGCACAGGAAATCGACGATGCCGCCAACGCATCGCCGGGAAAGTGAGAGAGCTATGAGTAATCATGAACGATCTGAATTCAACTCCGGGCATGGGGTTCATCAACACACCCCCAATAACCCGAATTTCCATGTCCGGAGTTCTTTTTCCCCGACCGAACAGGTCGGCCGGGAACAGCGCAGCGTGATTCGCTGGAGTCTGCTGCATATCGCGACGGCGGTCTGCCTGATCGTCGGCATTTACTATGGTCGTGAATATATGCGGATGCCGGATCGCGTCATCGTAGTGGATGAGGCGGGAAGCATCTATCGCGGAAGCAGTGAAAACGTGCTCTGCAAAGAGACGGCGGAGAATATCGCCCGGCGCTGTGCGTTTGCGTTTCTCGACCGGAGTTTTGAACACGATCACTGGCAGCTTTGCGAAGCCCTGTTCGGACGTTCCGCGCAGAAGTCGTTGAGCGACATCATCCGGAAAAGCAAAGACGAATTCACAGAACAGAAGATCCGGCAGCTTCCGGAAATCCGGAAAGTGGAACTGCTGCCATTGAGCGATGCGCCGGGACAGTGCCTTGCATTCGTTTACGGGACGCTTCACCGGACGGGCGTCTACATGAAAATCCCGTATTCGCAGAAGTTGAAATTCACGCTCGGACTGCGGCTGGTCTGTTCGCCGGATGAGAAGGCGTTTCCGTTGCGGATTCTGCGCATGACCTACGAGGAGAAATCCATTTTCGACAATAAGACAACCGGAGAGGATGGTGCGAAATGACTTACAAAGGCATCCATGAAATCTTGAAAAAAGCGTTTGTGATCTATGTGCCGCTCTCGCTGCTGACACCGCTTCTGATGTATCAGTGGCGGGACAACAACCGTCTGATTCTGATGGATCGGGCGAACAGTTATCATATCACGGAGTATACCTCCGATCAGCAGCTCCGGCAACTCTATGAGTATCAGGTCAAACAGGCGGTTTTCGCTTTTCTGATGCGCAATCCGAACGGTTTCGACAACCGGGAACTGCTGGATGCGATGTTCGTCGGAACAGCCAGACAGGAAGCGCAGAAGCAGTTCGCATCGGAAGCGGCGCAGTTCAAACAATATAAAATGCACCAGAAACCGGAAGTGCTGAACATCCGGATTCTGCGGGCGGACCGCCGAAGATCGTTTGCGCGGGTGAGCGGACAGTTAATCCGCTACTATGTCACGCCGCACAACGAGCAGCGGACCTTTACATTGGAGTTTGAGCTGAATCTGGAACTTCAGGTCAACTACGATACCGCCAACGGCAGCCGCTATCCGTTCATCATCACCAACATGAAATATGCACAACTGGAACATCAGGAGACTCAGAAATGAAGCTGTTATCATCACTCGCTCTCGCATTTTTTACCGCCGTTACTGTGATGGCGAATGAACCGACGCCGGAGGAGATCCGGCTGCAGAATCAATATATCGAATACCGGTTGATGCAGGGAGAAATTTACCGCATCTGCGTCAAGATGAACGACGGCGTGACCACAATTCAGTTTCCGTCCAGAATTTCGGAAATCGCCGGAAAGAATATCAGCGTCGACGGCAAGGGAACCGATTTTCAGATCGCGGCACAGCCCGGTTCCTATTATTTCAACGTTTCCGCGTTGAAACCGGGCGTTTCCACGACGCTGACCGTCACTTACAACCGCCAACTTTACATTCTCTATCTGATCCAGTCGGACAAGGAGGCGTATGCTTCGGTGGTGTTCGGCAAAAGTTCCGGTAGGCGGAATTTTACAGACAACGTCGTTACCAGCACGCCGAAAGTGACTCCCGCAAGGCTGGTTTCCCTGATCGACATGGCGAAAAAGTATGACGTATTGAAAGAAACTTATCCGGATTCACTCGCAGGCGTGGAGCGGGCGCTTTTCAGGAACCGTTACCGTTGCGGCAAGTATGACATTCATCTTGATGAAGCGATCCGGTTTGAGGAAGAGGACACGGTCATTTTCAAGTTGCGCCTGGTCAATCTGACGGATAATGAGATCAAATATGACAAGCACTCCTTTTCCGCTCATGCGGGAGACGGCGTCTATTACATGAGCGTTTCCGATGCGTCCGGGATCATGCCGCCGAAGTCGGAAACATATGCCTGGTTCGGCATTACCTCCACTCCGCGCGGCGGCCGCAACAACCTCAAGGCCGACAACGACTGGCTGATTGCCCTGACCACACAGGAAATGCACCTTGAAAATATTCAATCCGTCAAAAATGAACTCAAGGAAAAAGAGCGCGTTGAAGCGGAAAAAGCGGCATTGCTGAAAGAACAGGCAAAAAAGGCCGGGAAAAAGATTCAGACTGCGGAACAGCTGATGAAGGAGCTGAAACAGCAGCAGGAGGAGTTCGCCCGCCTGAAAGCGGAAATAGAACGCTCCTTTACAGAAAATCGGCGAAAGCTGGAGGCGGAAAAAGAGGAAACGGCACAAAAACTCCAGAATGCCGTTCAGCTTGAAGAAGATGCCAGAGAAAAGGCAAAGCAGATTCTTGATGATGCCGATCGGCGTCTGAAAGCGGAGATCAAGGCCGCTGAGCTGATTCGTCGGGAACTTGATAAAGAGATTGAGGAACGGAAAGCTCAGAAAGCCGATCTTGAACGGGAAATACAGGAAAAATCGGTCCTCGAAACACAGAATGCCGCAGTGTCCAGTCTTAAATCCATGCGGAAGCAGACGCAGGAAAACGTCCGGGCAATTCAACAGCGAACGGAAGATACGGTCCGCAGATGGAAGCCGTCTGACGGCAACGGAGGAAAATAACCATGACCGGCACTGAACTCGTCAACATCATTAAATCGCCGACATCGAAAATCGTGATGTTCGGCACACTGCTGATAACCGGCGCTCTGATTCTGGTTCCGATGCTGAACCGGAACGAAGATCCGAATTCCATCGTTCAGGAAACGGAGCTCCGGCAGGAAGAAAAGGCGCCGCTGGACATCGGCAGTGATATTCCCCGCTTCAAACTGGATCGGGATTCGGATTCCGGAGCTGCGGCTGAAACGCCGCCTCCGGTCATCGGCGACAACCGTTCGCCCAAACCTGCCTTGCCGAAAGGCAGCGGAAGCACTGCAAGAGAAAACGTCCGTCAAAAACTTGCGGAACGCAGCGAACGGATTCCGCGTGAACGTGATCTGGCCTCAATGCTCGGCATCAAAAAGGATTCGCAGGCGAATGCACGCGGCAACAGTTTTCAATCGCGGATCTTTGTTCTCAGCGCCGCACAGGGAAACGTCGAGGCAAAAGACGATACATTTCTCTCTTCCCGCTATGCTCCATTCGGGCGGCTGCTGGACTGCAAGCTCGTGAATACTCTGGAGTCCAACGTCGATGGCACTCCGCTGATCGCCATTGTCATCAAGGATCTCTGGTGGACCAATGCGCAGGGAGAGCGCAAGCTGATCATTCCCGCAGGAACGGAAGTTCACGGAAAAATGGGCTCGTGCGTCCGCAACCGGATGATGAGCGACGGCAATTTCATATTGGTCTGGCAGATCACTTCCGGTCAGGTCGGCATGGAACTGCAGCTTCAGGGGCGGGTGCTGGAGAAGTCGAATCAGGCGGGCGACAAGAGCAAAGCCACCATTACCGATATGGCGGCGGGGATTCCCGGTCGCGTGATGGGCAACTCCAATCTGAACGAGATGCTCCAATACACAATGGCGTTCGCCCGCGGGCTTTCGGAAGGTTTTGAGACGACCAAGACCTTTGACAACGGTTCAACCATTGTTACTGAAAACGACGGCTCCACGAAGAATGCGCTTGCCAAAGCGTTCGAGACTCTTTCCAACGTCGCGCTGGAAAACATCACGGACAAAATCTCGAAAGAGTCGTATTACATCCGAGTGCCAGCCGGAACGGAGTTTTACCTCTACATTGAGCAGGTGACGGATGTGGAAAAGGCCGCGATTGCGGACACCGTGCTGAACAATCTCGAACAGGTCAAACTTGCCCGGGAACAGAAAAACAACTCCGCCGACTCTTCAGTTGAACGCGCTTCACAGCTTCACGACGCGCTCGGCGGAGTTTTTCCGAAATCACTCCAAAAAGAATTGAAAGGGATTCGTTGAAATGAAACAGAACATGATCGCACTTCTCGCCGGACTCTCCGCTGCCGCTCTGGTCGGCTGTCAGTCAAAACCGGAAACGCCTGAACCGAAGGAATACACCTCCGTGCCGCTCTATATGGCGGGACAGGAAATTCCCGGAGATTCGCAGGAAAAGTATCTGACCAACGCCTCGGTGAAAATGTATTCGGTCGGCCGTCTGGTCGATCCCGGTTCCGGCACCATGCGCGAAGCCGGAACGGTCTACCGGATTGAAACTGCTCCGAAGTGGAATCTGATTCCGCAGCATGACGCCAATCCGGAGAGTTTCGCCAGACGGAAATTGCAGGAACAGTATGCGGATTCGATGCTCGGTCAGATGAACCGTTCGCTTTCCGAAACGCGGGAGGTCAAACATGGGCTTGACACACTTCAGAGGAATATGTCGGAAATCGACCGCAAGCATCAGGTATTGGCAGAGGAAAACCTTCTGCTGAAAAAAGAACTCAAAAAGCAGAATGAGAATACGGTCAGTCTGCTGAACGGAATCAAGAAAATGCAGAAATACATCGAATTGCTGGAACAGCGTCTCAACGACCGCAATACCATGAACTTCGGAGGACAGAAATGAAACAGCGGATTGCTTTTGCCCTGATCATAATCGCCTTTGCCATGAGCGGAGCATTGCATTACAGGGAATACCGGAAGTCTCAGGAAATTTCCGACATACTCCGTATTCAGGCGGAAATCGAGTTCAAACGCACTTCATTGATGGTCGTTTATCAGGAGGTGCTGCAAAGCGTGGTAAAAGAACTTGACACGATGAAACACGGCAGAATCGAAGCGGAAAGTCAGGAGCTTTCCAGGCTGCTTGATTCTCTCCCGGATGAAATCGAACTTCAGGAGGCGCAGCCATGAAACGGATGCTGATCTTTATTGCCGGAACCAAAGGAGGAGTGGGAAAATCCTTTGCCTCCGCGATGCTGGCGGGGGCGGCTGAGGATCTCGGACTTTCTCTGACCGTTTATGATACGGACAATGAGAACCGGACGCTTGCCACGCTGATGAAAGAGCATTGCAGATTTCTGGATGAACAGAAAGAAACGTATCCTCTGGATGAGGTCATCAACAGCCTTTATGGATCATCGCCCGTGACCATCACCATTGTGGATATGAAAGCCGGAACCAGCCGTTCGACGCAGGAATGGTTCTCGTCGGTTCCGTGGGATGCCCTGCGGAAAATTGATGTGGATGTTTACGTGGCAGGCTGTGTGACTTCCGATCCGGATTCCGTCAGGACGTTCGGACCGTGGCTGGAATATTTCCATAACATTGATTTCCCGGTGCATTATCTGCTCATCAAAAACGCGAAGGACGGAGACAACTTTTTTGTCTGCGACTCCCTGCTGGAACCGGGAATGCGGGAAATGGAATTGGATTACAGCGTCTTTTTCATATCACCGATTGAGCAGGAATACATCGGCAAGCTCAATAACAATGACATTCTTCTGCGGGATTATCTGCACGGCAAAGGCCCCAAAACACTTCTGCCGACCATCATGCAGAAATCGCGCCTGCGAAACCATTATTACGCAATCACCGATCAGTTCATTGAGTTTTTCGCTTCCAGAATGGAGGCAAATGAACGGACTGAATCCCGTCAGAAAATTCTGACATCCGTACAAAAACGGATTGCGCTCCGTTCGGGAGTACAACCCGATGAACACGAAAAAGAAGAAACAACAAAATCGAAAGGGAACTGAAGATGGCAAGAATGAAACCGCAAATGACGCCGGAACAGCAGACCGCCTATCGTCAGGCGGTCGCGCAGAAAGTGATCGACTCGATTCCGTATGAAAAATATTGCGCGATCACACCGGAACAGGCCGCAAAACAGATCAAGGCGTGGGAGAAATCCAAAGCTGTCGATTTCAATCAGCCCCCGTCGAATCGCCGCAACGCTCCGGCACCGGAACGGGCGGTGCCGGCGAAAACTCCGGAAGCTCCTTCCGGAGATGGATTGCGCACCCGTCACCAGCTCAACGAGTTTGTCCGGCTAGTCAAAGACGGGCGGCTGAATCCGATTTCCCGCGATAAATGGGCGACGATTTCCTCCAAAGAGATGGGCAAACTCATTTACATCGGGCAGCAGCGCGAGAAAAACGGCGAGCTTGCTCCGGCACGGGATCAGCAGGATCAGGGGAAAGAACCGGAAAAGCAGGCGAAGGCTCCCCGGAACAGAGCGCCGCGTCCCCGTTCACGCGGCAATGATCTGGATATGTGAGTCCGGTGAAAGGAGAGATACGGTATGGCGGAACCGTTCAATTTTGAGTTGATTCTCATGGATTTTCTGAAATATATGCCGGAAGCGAAACGGCACGACTACGAGCTGATGCTCCGGCGTTGCAATTTCAGCGATCCCGCTGATCCGATGTTTCCCGTCATGCTGTTTCTTCTGTTCTTTCAGGATAATCTCGCCGACCGGATGGAGGAGTTGACGGAAGAAGTGAAAGCGCAGAAAATGATTCCACCGACGGAACACGCTGCTGTTGCGCCGGAACGGAAATCCTGCAGGAAAATCGTGGTTACGGTTCTGCTAGCAGTTCAACTGATGTTGACCGTTTTCGGCGTTTTCTGCCTGACGTTCCGGGATTTTCCAAGTCAACCAATCATGAATCCCGCCCTTTCGCATTCCAGCGAGATTCAGAAAATCAACCGCTATTGGGATGCGAAACTGCAATATGCACAGAAAGGAAATTTTTGTATGAACCGGCTTGATCTGATTCCCGAAACGGAATTCATGGGAGCTGTTTTGCTGATTCTCATTTTTTTCCTGGGGCTGATGGCGCTTCAAATCATCTGGCTTGTTCTGACCGTTCGCGGTCTGCGCAACAGCGAGAAACGGTTGGATGAAGCGACCGGACGGCTGCATCGCAACCTCACGCAGCAGAAGAAAACGGAGGAACTCATGGCGTTCCTGAACGGTCCGCCGCCTCCGGTTCCGCCGAATACGCCGCTTCCCGACCTCACGGTTCCGGCTTCAGTTCCAGTTCCGAAGCAGCCTCCCGTTGCCGATGACACGGCATGGAACAAGAAAGAAGCGGAAGAGGAACCAGTCCCGGAATCGCCGGAACAGAGCGAATCGGCAGAAGGGAAAACCTCATAGAAGGAGTTGAAGAATGTCCATCATGACCGAAGATCAGGTGAAACTCCTGCACAAATTACAGATGGCGGAAATCCCCGCATTCAAAAACATCAATCCGCTGACTCTTCAGGAGGACGAGGCGCGCGATCTGTTCCGCATGAATCTGCCGCCTTTGGAGTGGATCAATGCGGCAGCGCAAAATGAAAAGCATGAACTCATCGAAAAGCGTTTTATCGGCGTTTCCGAGAACAACTGCCGTGAGCAGATGAAGGATTGGCTGGAGAAAGAGAATCTGACTTTGCTTCAGCAGCCGAATCCGCAGTTCGGCGCGGGAGAAGCATGGCTGGAATATTTCTCCCAGCCGCTCAAGTCCGTCAACTTCAAAGCATTGAGCGATCATTTTGATCGCTGGGAAATCCCGATACCCAGGATTCCGGTTTCGAAGGATCAGCAGGAGGTACTCCGGCATAAGGCGCCGGTTCCTGCGCAGGAGATTTATACCCGTCTGGATGCCGAAGAACTCAAACAGGAGTTACAGAAATTGCGCAGCGGCAAAAGCGTTTCCGAAGGGATTCAATTCGGATTCGCTCCCGGTGATGTCGGAACCTTTGAAGAAGACACTACGTTCCATACCTTCCTTTCACCCCTGAGTGCTCCGTCCGTCAAGGAATGGGAACGGCTTGCCAGGAGTCTCCCGGTGGAAGAACTGGTCGGACAGGTGCAGGTCGATACCGTTTTGTCGGATGTGGAACGCAAACCCTATTATGCACTCCTGTCGCCGGAGGAGTTGCAGACGGAAATCGAATATTTTCAGGCGAACGGCGAGTTCCGTAACGGGATTGAAATCGGTTATGCGTCAGGCGGCAAGCCGAAGGCGGAAAAATCCGTCGAGCCGCTCGTCACGGAACTTTCCGATGAGGAGCTGGACCAGCTGGAAGCCGGAACGTTTGCGGATCGGAGCAAACTGCGCGGGCAGAAGCTGCTCGGTTTTTCCAAAGCGCAGGAGATTCCGGTGTTCCGGCGAATGAGTCCGGAAGAACTGCAAAAAGAGCTCGACTTATTTGCGGAAAGCGGTAAATTTTCCAGTCCGGATATTTCTGTCGGGCATGTTCCGGAGCGGGAAACGCATAAGAAAGAGTTCCATCGTCCGTTGGTCCCGCTGTCCGAAAAAGACCTGTCCGATCTTGCTGCGGGCAAGACAATCCGCAATCAGGACATCCTGCTTGCGCAGAAATTGGTCTGCCGGACGCCGCTGATACCCGGAACTCCGGTCTATGAAAAGAAATTTTCCGCTTTGGAACTGGCTTTTGATGACTGTCCGCAGAAACGCCTTGAAATCTACGCTCAATACCGCAAGGAACAGGATGAACGGGCGTTGAATAAGGTCACACCGGAACTGCGGGCACAGATCAAGGCATTGCAGGAGTCCGGCAAAGGACCGAAAATCGACCGGGAGAATTATCTTGCCTTTACGCGCAAAGACGCGGAAACATACATCCGGGAGCATGAGAAAAATCCAGAGAACACCTTTACGCCGACTGTATATCCCAGGCGGGCGGTTCCGAAGAATGAAGCGTTTCCGCAGTTCAAAAAATCCAATCTGTTCTCCCAGCCTCAAGCCGATTACCTGCAGCGCTCCATTCTCCGCGATCTCGCGGCGGAAGGGCATATTGCTTCTCCTGAAACCGTGGGGGAGTTTCTGGAGAAGCTGGAATTCATAACCGATGCGCAGGCAAAGGAATTGATCAAACCGCATCTTGGCAAATCCGCGGGAACCGGTCTCCTGAACCAGTGCCGCGCCTACATGGAAAGCGGCAAGATTTTCAATGAAAAAGAAATCAAAACCATCGCCGATGTACAGCGGCTTTATCAGGTGAATCGTGGAATGGATTTTGACAAGAAAGCCGCGCTGAAAGATCTGATCGAAGGCGGTTACATCCAGTCCAACGATGCTCTGGCAAAAATCAAATTTACCACCGAGTTACAGGATGACGCCCTGATCGCCAAATACAGCGATGCTAGAATCGGCAGGAATCTGCGCGCCCGGATCAATGACTTGATCGACGAGGCAAAAATCGGGCAGATTGCGGATGAGGATTTTCAGCAGATGAGCATTTCCAAAGGAATGCAGATTATTGCCGCCAATGCGGAAATTGAACGCTACAAACATCCGATGGCAACGCCGGGACAGATTGTTCTGTTGCAGAAAATGGAACAGCGCGGTCAGATTGACCTGCATAAAATCGACCTGACCAGGTTGCGCTTCCGGACCGCCGACCAGTGGATCAAGCAGAACATCAACAATCCCGCGCGGAATACGTACAATCCCGAGGCTCCGGCGACCACAAAACAGAGAGGTCTTTTAACGCTGCTGGTCAGAGAGAAGCTGATCAAAAACATTCCGTATCCGGAGTGGCGGGATATGACGGTCGATCAGGCGTCGAAGCGAATCTCCTCCGTTCCGCCCCGGCTTTTACAGCAGGCGATAGAAAGGCAAAATGCTCCGCAGCGAAATGTTTCGCCTCGCCAGAGAACCTCAATGGAACGGTGAATTGGAGAAAACGGCATGAAGATGAGTCCGATGCAGAAGTATGCGATGCGCCTTTTGATCGCGAGCGGACAGGTACGGCTTCCTGATCGCAATGCCTGGTCGCAGTTGACCTCGGAAACGGCGGTGGAACAGTTGCGGCGGTTCGGCGGAGTTCAGGCCATTCTCAGGAATACCGTTTTGCCGCAGCGGAGCTCATCCGCAGGAGAATCGCGGCTTCCCGCCTCGAAATCCTTTCCGTTTTCTCCGAAGAAATCTGAATTTGAACGCTGAAAAGGATTTCCGGCATGGCTATGAAAAAAAGCATTCTTGATGAAATCATCTTAAATATCGAAGGCAATCCGTGGACGGTTCGCGACGCCTGTACCGGCTGCATCGTGTTCGGCATGACCGGTTCCGGAAAAAGTTCCGGACCGCTTTACAAGATCGCACATAAATTCCTGACGCTCGGTTACGGCGGCGTGGTGTTCTGCGCCAAGCCGGATGAAGCCGACACCTGGAAAAAATATGCCGCGAAAGCCCATCTGGACGATGATCCGCGCAAGCCGAACCGGACCGGGGATCTGCTCTTTTTGAGTCAGCAGACCTTCAACTATCTCGACAGTGAGGCGAAACGTGCCGGACGCGGCGGCGGTCAGGTCGAGAATCTTGTCAATCTCTATCTGGAAATCGTCAATATGGGCAAGGACAAGCGCAATTCCGGCGGCGGCAACGAGGAGTATTGGAATAATGCCGTCAAGCAGTTGTTGCGCAACTCCATCACGATTCTGCAAATGGCAAAACAGCCGATCAACATTGAAAACATCCATCAGATTATTGTTTCCGCGCCTTCGGCTTCCACGGAAACACTGGAAGAAAAAGGCTATTGCGCCGATCTTCTGGACATGAATATCCCGGAGGAGTTTCGGCAAACACCGGAATACGAAATCGCACGCACCTTTTTCTATGAGGAATTCGCCTACCTTGATGAACGGACCCGCTCCAACACGATTTCCTCCTTTTCCGTCGCCGCAGACTCCATGCAGCGCGGTGAACTGGCACGCTGTTTTTCCGCCGAACAATCGACGCTTCAACTGGAAGACCTCTATCGCAAGGGGAAAATCCTGATTGTCGATTATGATGTCAAATCCTGGGGCCGGATCGGGCAATACGCCGCCGGCATCATCAAATACTGCTTTGAGTCCATGATCGAGCGTCGGGAAGACATTGCCGACGACAATGCCCCGCCTGTCTTTTTATGGGCGGATGAATGCCAGTTCTTCAGTCTTGAATACGATCAGAAGTTTCAGACGACCGCCCGTTCCAGCCGGACGCTGACCATGTATGCAACTCAGAATCTCGGCAACCTCTATGACGGTTACGGCAAGGAAAAAGCCTCCTCGCTTCTCGGCAATCTGGGCACAAAATTCTTTTGTCAGAACGGCGAATTCGAGACGAACGAATGGGCTTCCAAGTCCATCGGACAGGAGATCATCATCCGTCAGTCCAAGACCTACGGCGATTCCAAATCATCGTCGATGAAAGGCGACGACAACAAGTCGCTGTCCTATTCTGAAGGCTACAACGAACAGAAAGACTATCGCGTTGATCCAGCTGATTTTTCCACGCTCCAGACCGGCGGACCGCGCGGTCAATGCAAAGTCGGGTTCATTTTCTGGCAGTCGGGACGGATTCTGAACAACGGCAATGTATTTGTCCGTTCCACCATCGAGCAGGAATGCCGCCGTGTCTGCGGTGCCAAAATCGTGCGGCATTGTCCGAAAGTTCCGACCATCGGCAAAGGCGAATACATCGGTGAATATCGGATTTTGCTGCCGAATGATTATTTCTGCTTCATCGCGTTTCTGCTGTCACTGGGGTTTCCTCTGACTGGATTTTTTCTCGTGCTTACGAACCGGGATATTCTCATCGGCTATTTCAATGACGTTTTCTATTGTTGCGTCAGCACGCTCTGTTTTTACATGTGGAGCGTGGTTCTGGATATTTTCTGCGCCTGCCTGAACAGGATTCCGGCGATTCTCAAGGCTCTGTTTTCCGGCAGGCCTCGCAGGGAGCAGAAGTATCTGAAAGCCGTCATCTGGCAGGACGCGGTTCTCGGCTACTACGCGATCTGCGTCGGCATGACGCTCTGGTTTCAATATCATCTTTTCGACTTCAAGCAGCTTGGAATTGTACTGGCATGGTGGACGGGACTCTGCATGTTCTTCCGCTTCCTGCGCTCTTCCGGCAAACAACCAATCAAACCATAGTGAGGTAAAATATGTTCAAATCCACAAAAGAAGCAATGCAGTTTCTGAACGGTCTCAAGCCGTATCTGAAATCACGGATCATCGGGCAGGATCATGTGATCGATGCCATTTCGGAGAAGCTCCGGTACTGGTATCTGGGAATCAGCAATCCGAACAGGCCGACGGTCTTTTTCTTCCTCGGACCGACCGGAACCGGTAAAACTGAAATCATCCGGGAGACGATTCATTATCTCTATGGCGATGAAGAGGAGAAACTCCTGCGGCTGGATATGTCCGAGTTCGGCGAAACTGCCGGTGCCGATGTCGGCAAAAAGCTGGTCGGTTATACCGAAAAGGAGCCGGGACGGCTGTATGATTTTCTGGAAAAGAATACGGAGGGAGCAATCCTCTACGATGAATTTGAAAAAGCGCACAAGGATATGGCGAAATACATGCTCCAGCAGATCGACGCCGGGCGTGTCACGCTCTGGAACAACAAGACCTACGATATTTCCCGTTTCCTGCTCTTTTTCACCTCAAATGTCGGCGCGGAAATCTTTCAGGGAAACACGCATCTTTCGATGGCGCGCAAAACGGAAGCCGCCTGCCAGCGGCTCGTGATGATGTTCAATTCACCGGAATTTGTTGCCCGCTTCGGTAAATTCGGCTACGGGATTTTCGCCTTCAACAGTCTCAAACCGGAACATCTGCGTCTGATCACCCGCAAATTCATTGACGACAAGCTCCAATATTTCCGGACAATCCGGGAAACACAGCAGGATCGTCCCGGCTTCTTCCTGCCGGAAAACATGAACGTCCTCGGCTACTCACCCGAAGTTGTGGATTTTGCTCTTTTGCAGACCAATACCACCAAGAACGGCGCCCGCGAGATCCGCGATATTGTCGAACGTATGCTCAATCAGGCATATGATCTTGCACTGGTTCGTGATCCCAGCGGGAAAAATATGACCGGCTATCTCAATGTCGCCCCCGTTATGGAGAATGAAATTCCCCGTGAAGCCGTTGTCCTGCAGCATGAGATACCCGCGAACTGCACTCGCATTATATCGGATTGAGGAGGTATTTATGGTAAAAATCATTGAACGCATCACGTATCGTGATGATGACACGCTGGAAAATACCGACAGGAAAATTGAGATTCCGGGCAGAGTTGTCGGCAGCCAAATGGTTGCCGGTGTCCTGAATATCATGGGATGGCATCTGGTCATGATTGACCGGGAGCATCTCACCAGCGTTCAAATTGATGGTGAGAACGAAAACGACCTGCTGGAACTGAAAAGGCTGCTGGAAAAAACAACCATGAAAATTTCCATTCAGGTCAACTTGAATCTTCCGGATTTCTGAATTGCAGAAAAAAGATTGCCTTTGAATCAAATTTTACTGTTCCAAACAACTCTTAACGGTAGGTATTTAGGTTAAAACTTTCCCGGGCTGTCGATCCGGGAAAGTTTTTTCCGGCTTCTATTGGCTGACGATGCGCAAGTTGCCAAAATCCGCCAGCTCCGCTTGGGTTCCAGTAAAATAGGTCACAGTAATTTGTGTATTTTTATCTATGACACACTTCTTCGTTCCTTTATTGAGCAAAGACATTTCCCATTTGGGCATCCAGAGGCGGTTTGTGGAACGGATACGCGGTAAAGTCACATTCCCGTAGAGAGTATTGAACTCCACCCGGTCAGCATAACTCGTTGCAGTAATTTGAGCGTCATTCAACAACCTTTCATAGATGCCTTGCGGAAGATTCTTGTTCGCAAGATCATTGAACTGATCTGCAAGAACATTCTTTTCCAAATCTTGCAGAGTCTCATCATTCAGGTTGCTGCTTTTCAAAAGAGTTACTTTTTTCAGTAATTCACAACGCCTTGCTTTGTTTCGCGTCAGCAGATTGCGTAACTGCTCCTCCGTGGCAAGACCATCCAGAAACATTTCATGGAGCTGCTCCTCTTTGATTGCCAGATTTTTCAGTTCCACATCATACTTTGCCAACTCATTTTTATCGTTCAAAAGCTCAACAGCTTTCCTATGACGTTCAATCAACGCAATGGAAAGCAGCGGATAGATGGCATCATAAAGAGCTGGTTCTCCACGCAATCCCGATTCAAAACGGATTCGGCTATTCCGGCAATTGGCATGATTACGGTCAAGCGTTCGTTTATTGCAGGTATAGTAAATTTTTCCATGTTCCAATAGACATATCAATTTGCTGCCGCATTCTCCGCAGTAGAGTTTACCGGACAATGGAAGCCAGTGCTTTTTGGCTTTCACATGATAATCGGCCCGTTTGTGTGAAATGATCTTCTGCACTTCCTGCCACTGCTCGAAAGAGATGAACTCCTGACCGGTAATCTGCACGTTTTTAATCAATTCGCCCTGACTGTTATACTGGTAGCCGCAATAAATCGGCTGTTTTGCAATGGCATAAATGGAGCTTTCATAGAAAAAGATCTCTTTCCCCCAGCGTTCATTGCAATCACGGATGATTGCCCGGTAAGGACGATAGGCGCAGATATTGTCATAGATGAAACGGATGATTTCCACCCATTCTGGAATCACCTCGATTTTTCCGTTGCCAAGATAGCGAATCCCGTGCATCTTGGCATCGCTGCAAAGTCTGCCACTATCTTTCTTGATCCGGAAAGCATTGATGCTGTTCTGGCGCTTTTTCTGCAAATCCTCATAGAGAATCTGATTTTTGATCAAGGTAATTAACTGCTGGTCAAATTTGCTCAGGTCAATCGCTCCGCCTTGAACCTGCAGAACCTTCACTTCATTTTCTTTCAGAAGCTGATTGATATGCCCCTCCAGAAAACTCCCGTTGATCGGACGGTACAGTCGGGTCAATTCATTAACCAGCACAAAATCAACCTCAGAAAGTTTTTGCAGAACCTGACATAGCCCCAACCGGAAATCTTTCTTGGAACTTTGGTTGAGAACCCATTTCATATATGCTTTGTCAAGCCGGGCAATTTCCTCCGCACCCACAGGATAAGTCTCGCCGCTGGTGTTCAGGTCTTTATAAATGCCAATGACCTCAAGTTTTTCTTTTGCCGCCAGTTTCTTGCAGTTGGCAATCTGCGCCTCCACTGACTCCGAAAAATCATCCTTCCCGCTGCTCTGCCGTGCATAAATCAGTGCTTTCATTGTTTTTGCTCCTCATTCTACTTGTTTTAATATACACTATATTGTATATTTAACAAGTGGTCATAGTAGTGATCGCTATCATCGCCATTCTGGCGGCGATGCTGCTGCCAGCACTGAACAAGGCACGCGCCCGGGCGCACGCGATCAGCTGCACCTCAAACCTGAAGCAGCTGAACCTGGCAATGTCGTTTTATTCCAGCACCTTCGACGGCTGGGGAAGAATATACAGCGGCACAGAAGATGAATTCTACACTCGCTACTTTTTCGGCCCGATCTACGCGCCCCGCGACCGCCATACGCTGATCCCCTATATCAACAGCGGAGCAACCATCGATCTGGACGCCCTCTCCACCTCCGACGTCATCGGCATCGCCCGCTGTCCTTCGGGCCGGCGGGACGGCACCGGCGTAACCGCTCCCAATGATGAGAATCTGCCCAACGCCAGCTACTCCCTGAATACCTATCTGAATTATCAGCTCAGCAGTTCCGGAGGAGCCCCCAATGCCCGTTACGGCAAGATCTCCCGGGTGAAAAAACCGTCGCAACGCATGTTGATCACCGAAAGCTCCAGCACCAGCATCATCGGGACAACCGATAATAAAATCTCCCGCCCGCTCAATATGTACAACGGAGACTTCATTCCCCGGCGGCACAACAACGGCGCCAACGTCGCATTCGTCGACGGTCACGTCAGCTGGCTGAGCCACGCGGAACTGCTTTCCATCAAATCCGGCAGTACCGGAGCAAAAAATCTGCCGTATCCCTTCTGGCACGATGCGGACAGCTGGTAAGAAAAAGAGGATCCTCCCTATGAAAATACAACTTCTCTCTCTTTTGTTTGCCGCCGCGCTCTTCCATGCAGACGCTGTGACTCCGCCCGATTTCGACTGGCAGAAACCGGGTTCTGCGGCCGATTCCCGGCTCCGTCAGTTTCAGGCGGACGGCAACATGGTCAGACGTCCGCTGCCGACGGTGCCGGATGACCAGTTGAAAAAACAGGTGATCCAACTGGACGGCAAGAGCATGCTGGCAATTCCGTTCCGCCATGATGGCGCCCAGACGGTGCGGGTGCTGGTCCGCTATCCGGCACAGCCGGTTGGAGCAATCATCTCCCGCCACCGCACGGAAGACGGCCGGCGCGGCTTCGAGATGGGTTTCGGCTCACAAAATCCGTATGAACTTGACGGCCATAAGCCCGCCGGACAGGTTTCCGCCGGGCAACGGGACTCCATACGCCCCGTCTTCGGCAAAAATGCCCCGGAATTCAAGCCCGGGCAGTGGTATGAATGCATTCTTCGCTTCTCCCCCGGAGAAATGCTGACTCTGGCAATCCGCGACCGGCAGAACGGCAACGTGCTCTACCTCGGTCAGACGGAATGTTCCGGCGTGGAGGCAATCATTCCTGAGGCGGGAGACGGTCTCCTCGGCATCGGAGGCCGCCGGAACAACAGCAAAAACTGTTCCATGCTCGCCCCCGCGGGCACCCGGATTGGAGGCATCTCCGTGTGGAAAGAGGCGCTCTCCGACGAGGAACTCGGCCTGACCGGCAACGGCTCCTCTGCGGCGCACAACCCGACCCCGGTGACCCGCTATGTGAACGGTGCCACCGGTGACGACCGGAACGACGGCTTGTCGAAGGAGAAGCCGTTGCGCACCATTCAGCGCGCGGCCGATCTGGTCAATCCCGGCGACACGGTCCGGATTGCTCCGGGGGTCTATTTCGAGACGGTGGATCTGACGCGGGGCGGTACGGCGGCACAACCGGTCACCTTTCTGGCCGACGGCAAACCCGGCAGCGTGATTCTGACCGCCGCCGAGCAGGCAATCCGGGAGAAAACGGTGAAGTTTCAGCTGGAAGACAAGGCGCTCGGCATCTACAGCGCCCCCTGCACTCGCGCCCCGTCACGGGTGCTCTATTCCAACATCGACCTCTACCCCTACACCACGATGGAAGGGCTGAAAACCTTTCAGATCAAAAACGGTTATCCCGCCCCGGAGAACGGATTCTATTTCGATGAACCGTCGAAAAAACTATACGTGCGGCTCCACCCCTCCGGCCGTTACGGCTCGACCGACCCGAACGATCACGTCATTGCAGTTTCGCCGCCGTTCGCTCCGGGCTACAACGGGCACCACATCTACCGGAAACAGGATGCGAATTTCTTCATTTCCCTCCGGAAACCAACTCATGTGATCCTCTCCGGCTTCACCTTTGAGACGCCCGGTTCGGCGGGCGTGGTCACCGGCGGCAGCAACGTCGTGGTGCGCGACAGCTTCTTCAAAGGATGCCGCGCCGGGGTCTGGGGATTCGGCGGAGCGGAGGCGGTTTTCGTTGAGAACTGCCATTACGATCAGGCATCCACCTACGACGACGTGCTCGACACCATTGCCAAATGGGGCAAGACCGACATTCAGAAGAAACATTTCTTCTATTTCTGGGCCCGCAAAGGAGTGAACGCCGACACCGTGAAGATGAAAAATTACGAGACCGGCATCGTCGGCGGAGTTGCCAAAAACTGGCACGTCCGCAACAACGTGGTCGAAAACAGCTTTGAGGGAATGTCCTGCTGGTGCGTCGACTGGGCGAAACACTTTCAGGTCTACGGCAACCTCTTCCGCCGGATCGTCGACAACGCGGTTGAAACCGAGAACCACGCGAGCGATATGCGGATTTTCAACAACTATTTTGAAGATATTTTCGAACCGCTCTCCTGGCAGCCGCTCGGCGGAAAACCGTGGCCGGGGCCGATCTACATCTACCGTAACATCGTGACCTGCACGCCGGCATTCCAGAAGCTGGCAGACAGCCTGAATCCGGAAAAATTCCGGCCCGGCGTCTTCAAGATCGGCGTCTCCGGGAGCAACTGGAAACACAAGGAAATGGGCGGTCTCGACGTCGATCAGATTGCGGCGCTGGTCTCCAAACGGTTCGTCATGGCGCCCGACCCGGGCTTTCTGGTCTTCAACAACACGCTGATCTGGCCCTACGGGAATCTTTTCACCACGCCGCAGCCGGTTCTCGGCCGCGCCATCCGCGACTTCGTCAACTTCCGCTACGTCAACAATATCTTCGCGGTCGACCGGATGCACAAACTCGCGAAGTGGCGCGGCAGTCTCTTCGAATTCTACGCCAATCTGGAGGTGGGGAACGACGCGAAAAATCCGCATCTCGGCATCATCGCCGGTGACGGCGGCCTCCGGGCCGATTCCCTGAAACAGGCCGGAGTGAATGAAAAGTTCCAGCTTACCGGGAACAGCATCGCCCGCGGCAAAGGGATCCTCGCCTTCGAAGAGCCGGACGCCTCCGTCGATCTCGGGGCGGTTCCCGCCGGCAGTGAGTTCCGGATTGTCGCCGGGCCGGGGACCGCGGTGGATCTGGCGAAACTCTCCCTCTTTGCCCGCAAGGTGTTCTATCACCCGACGCTGATCCGCACCGCCGGGCCGGAACCGGGGCGCTGGGGCGTCTGGTCCGACGCCGATCTGGTCTCCCTCCCGCTCGGCCGGACGAAAACCGCTCCGCGCGGCGCCCGCTTCCAATTCCGGCTCACCGAGAAAGAGGCCGTCACCACGCTTCTGCGGAAAGGCGGATTTTCCATCCGGATTCTGACACAGAATGCGGCAAGTCAGCTCAAAGTCGCCAACGGCAAAGAGAGCGTCGAATTTCCGCTCGGCACTCCGTCGCGGGATCGCTGGCTGACTCTGGAGGTCGGGTTTGCCGACGGCAAAGTCACCGCCGTGCTCGACGGAACCGCGTTCAAACCGGCCGGCTCCGACACCCTGCCCTCCCCCCGGAACGGCGGAACCTGGTACACCGCCATCGGCAAGAATCCGGTCTACGACGTCGAACTTCTGCCGTAAGACTGCTCCTCGCTGCGGCAGGAAAACCCGGCGGTGCAAGCCGCCGGGTCATGGAGCGACAAACGCGAACTTCTCCACATCCACAATGCCACGGTCGGTGATCCGGAGAGACGGGATCACCGGCAATGGCAGAAAGGCCAGCTGAAGAAACGGCGTCTCCAGCGGGCAGCCGGTCGCCTTCACCGCCGCATGAATCCGCCGCAGTTCCTCCGCCACGGTTTCGAAATCGTGGCAGGAGAGCAACCCGCCCACCGGCAACGGCAGAAGGTCGAGCACCCGGCCGTTGACGGCGACGGAAAATCCGCCCCCCGTCTCCCGCAGAGCATTCACCGCCAGCGCCATATCCTCCTCCGATACGCCGACCGTGCAGAGATTGTGGCTGTCATGTCCGACGCTCGAGGCAATCGCGCCGGATTTCATGCCGAACCCCTTGACAAATCCCACTGCGATATTGCCGTTCCGGCCGTGGCGCTCCAGCACGGCGATTTTTGCGATATCCTCCTGCGGCAGGCACGGTTTGCATCCTTCGACGAGGGGGAGATCCCGCTCCAGAAAATCGGTGAGCAGAGAGAGAGGCCGGATACCGATCACCGGCGTCCGCGACCGCGTCGAATGCACCCGGAACTGTTCGGCCGAAACCTCGCCGCACCGGATGGTATTCAGAAACTGCGATGGATCCGGCGGCACTCCCCGCGCGGCGAACCGCTGTTCATCGACCACCACGCCGTCTTTCAGAACCTTCGCCACCTGACAGCGCTCCAGATCGGAGAGCAGAACCAAATCAGCCCGGCGGCCCGGCACGATCAGCCCCCGGTCGGAGAGTCCGAAATGAACCGCGGGCGACCAGCAGGCCACCCGGTAGACCGCCAGCGGGTCGGCGCCGCCGGAGATCGCGCGGGCGATGAGGTGGTCCAGATGGCCGGTTTCCGCAATGTCCAGCGGATTGCGGTCGTCGGTGCAGAAGCAGAGGAAGGGGGAGTTGCCCACCGTGATCAGCGGCAGAAGCGCATCCAGATTGCGCGCGACCGACCCTTCGCGGATCAGAACCTGCATCCCCCGCGCGAGCTTCTCCTCCGCCTCGGCCAGCGAGTGGGATTCATGGCAGTTCCGGACGCCGGCGGCGAGGCAGGCGTCGAGCGCCTTTCCGATCAGCTGCGGACAGTGGCCGTCGACCCGGTTGCGGAAGAGCTCCAGCTTCGCCAGCACCTCCGGATCTTCCGTCAGGATGCCGGGCACATTCATGAATTCGGCAAGTCCGCAGGAGAGCGGCTCGGCGGCATAGCGGCGCAGCTCCTCCGCGCCGAGCACCGCGCCGGCGGTCTCCAGCGACGTGGAGGGAACGCAGGAACAGATCTGAATGCGAAGATCCATGCACATCCGCCGGGCGCACTCCAGAAAATAGTCGATCGCCCGGGTTCCCGCGACATTCGCCAATTCGTGCGGGTCGCAGATCGCCGTGGTGACGCCGTGCGGCAGTACGCAGCGTTCGAATTCAAACGGCGTGACCATGGAGGACTCCACATGGACATGCGCATCGATGAATCCCGGCACGGCAGTAAGTCCGGTGCCGTCCAGTTCGCGCTCCCCGCGATAAGGGCCGCCGACTCCGGCAATGCGGTCGCCGCAGAGGGCGATGTCGCCCCGCTGGATTTTCCCCGTGATCAGATTGAAGATGGAGACGTTCCGGATCACCAGCGAAGCGGGCTTCTTCCCCTGCGCCTGTGCGATCATCTCCGCCAGATTGTTCCGCTCTGCTCTCATGACAGCTTCATTCCTCCGGAAAACAGCAAAAAAAGTTTCACCCGGTTACAATATCACCCGCACGCCTCCAATTCAACTGGCCACCGACTTGCGGAACCGGCGCAGTGCGATGAAGAAATAGACGCCCCCCAGCAGGAACATCTGCACGAAACTCTTCCAGATCAGACCGAAATCCGCTCCGCGGAAGAGAATCGCCTTGCTGATCTCCACAAAATAGGTGGTCGGCGCAAACCGCATGATGAACTGAATGATCTCCGGCATGTTCGCCTGCGAGGTCGTCCCGCCGGAGAGAATCTGCATCGGCATCAGCACCAGAATCATCAGAATCCCCAGCTGCGGCATGTCGCGCGCGAAACAGGCCAGAAAGATTCCCAGCGAGGTCATCGCGAAGAGGTTGATCAGCACCCCCAGCATGAACAGCCAGAAGGAACCCGCAATCGGAATGCTCAGGAACTGGTGAATCACCATGAACAGGGAGAATCCGGTCACCACCAGCACCACCAGCGACATCGACCAGATCTTGGAGATCATGATCTCCACCGGTTTGACCGGCGTCACCATCAGGTGCTCCAGCGTCCCCCGTTCCCGTTCGCGAATCAGCGCGGCCCCGGTCAGGATGAGGGCGATCATGGCGATGTTGTTGACCAGTTCGCTCACCGCCCCCTCCCAGCTCTTCGTCAGATTCGGGTTGAAGCGGTTGCGGATGATGATATCCGCGCTGTAGACGGGTCCATCGCTCTGCGTTTCCTCGCCGAGGAAGCTGTTCACCTCGCGGTTGATGATCTGCTGAATGTAACCGTTCCCCGTAAAGGCCTGGGACATGCGGGTGGCGTCCACATTGACCTGCACTTCCGGGTTGTCGCGGGCCAGCACCTTCTCCTGGAACGACGGCGGAAACACCACCACAAAGGTGTATCGCCCCTGATCCATCACCTTGTCGATGTCCGCCCGGGAGATCTTCTCCGGCTTGAGAAACAGCGGCGGAATGAAGGCGTCGCCGATCCGTTTGCTCAGGGCCGAGCCGTCCTCGTCCACGATGGCGATGGCGGCGTTGGAGATGGCGTCCGGCACGGATTTCGCCCCCATGTACACATTGACGCTGAACGCGTAGATGATCAAAACAACCAGCAACGGATCCCGGAACAGGCCGACGATCTCCTTGCAGCCGAGACTGAAAATATGTCGAAGCGATTCCTTCATCGTTCAACGCTCCTGTTTTCTTTGCGAAAGGATTCCAAGCCCGCAGATGACCGCGATCTCCGCCGTCAGAATCAGAACCGGCACCGCCATGTCGGCGAAATAGAGCCCCTTGTTGAATACGCCGCGGCTGATGAGCAGCATGTAGGTCGTCGGATACACGTTGCCCACGATGCTGCTGAGACTGCCGTCGTTCGGCACCGGATTGGTCAATCCGCACAGCTGCGAAGCCGGCAGCATCGTCGCAATCATGGTCAGAAAGATCACCGCAATCTGGCTCCGGGTCACCGACGAGCAGAGCAGCCCCATGCCGGTCGAGAGAATGCAGTAGATGAAGAGCGCCCCCAGCAGCAATGGGATGCTTCCCTTGATCGGCACGTCGAACAGAAAGACCGCCATCAGCACCAGCAGCACGGCGCTGGCGAACGAAAACAGCACGTACGGCAGCTGTTTCCCGAGCAGGAATTCCGAACGCCGCACCGGCGTGACGTACAGGTTGATGATCGATCCGAGCTCCTTCTCGCGCACCACCGACAGCGCCGCCAGAACGGCCGGAATCATCATCAGCAGCAGAGGAATCACCGCGGGAACCATCGCCGGCAGGCTCAAGACATCCGGATTGTACAGATAGCGGTTCTGTACGGAAACCTCCGTCGAATTGTCCGGCTGCTGCCGCTCCCGGTACCGCTGCTGCCAGAGCGAATGCACCCCCTGGGCATAGCCGCCGATCGTCTCCGCCGTCGAGGGATCTCCGCCGTCGACCCAGTACCCGACGGCAGGATTCTCCCCCCTCTGAACGTCGCGGCCGAACGAAGGCGGAATCTCCACCACCATCTGCAGTTCACCGCTCTTCATCCGCGTATCGAGTTCGGCATGGCCGTTCACCGGCTCGTGAATGTTGAAGTAGCGCGGCGCCCCGTAGAGGCCGAGCAGATACTCCCGGCTCAACTCACTCTGATCCCAGTCCAGGACCGCCACGTCGAGATGCTCCACATCCATGTTGATCCCGTACCCGATCACCATCATGAGGATCATCGCACCGAACAGGGCGAGAGTGGTCCGGATGCGGTCCCGCCGCAACTCCAGCAGCTCCCGCCAAAAACAGGTGTAGAACCGGCCGAAATCAAAGATGTGTTCGCTGAAAAAGCTCCTCTTTTTCCGCTTTTCCGCCACGGCCGGAACGCCGGTGCCTTCGGCGGCCGCTTCCGCCGCTTCGGCCGCTCCGCGGTCGGCGTCCTCCAGATAACCGATGAACGCATCCTCCAGCGTCGCGGCGGAGCGCGCGGCGATCAGCGCCTCCGGCGTGTCGCAGGCGAGCGAACGGCCCGCGTGCATCAGCGAAATGCGGTCACAGCGCGCGGCTTCGTTCATGAAGTGAGTCGTGATGAACACCGTGACCTTGTCGCGGCGCGAAATCTCGATGATGAGCTCCCAGAAGCTGTCCCGCGCCACCGGGTCCACGCCGCTGGTCGGTTCGTCCAGAATCAGGATCTGCGGACTGTGAATGACTGCCGCGGCCAGCGACATGCGCTGCTTGATCCCCAGCGGCAGCTGGGAGGGGAGCCGGTTCGCCACGCCGGTGAGATCAAACCGCTCCAGCATCGCCTCCACCCGGCCGGGAATCTCCTCCGGCGCGATGTCGTAAAGTCGGGCGTACAACTCCAGATTTTGCCGCACCGTGAGCTCGTTGTAGAGCGAGAACAGCTGGGTCATGTACCCGAGGTGCTTCCGCGTTTCCAGCGACTCGCCGTCGATCGGCCTGCCGAAGAGTTTCGCCACCCCTTCGGTCGCCGGCTGCAGCCCGGTCAGCATCCGCATCGTGGTGGTCTTACCGCAGCCGTTGGAGCCGAGAAAGCCGAATATCTCGCCGCGCCGGATCTTGAAGTTGACGTGATCGACCGCGGTGAAGTCACCGAACCGCTTGGTCAGATTCTCCGCCTCGATCGAAATTTCCCCATCCGTTTCCAGCGGCGGAACCACGAGTTCATGATGGCCGGCGCGTTTCTCCTCCGGCAGCAGTTGGATGAAGGCCGCGTCCAGATTCGGGCTCGCGGTTTTCTTCAGCAGCTCCTCCGGCGTGCCGGTGTCGAGAATGTGCCCGTCATCCATGGCGATCAGCCAGTCGAACCGCTGGGCCTCATCCATGTATGCGGTGGCGACGATCACGCTGAGATCAGGCTGTTCCTTCTTGATGTTGTCGATGAGATCCCAGAACTGGCGCCGGGCCAGCGGGTCCACGCCGGTGGTGGGTTCATCCAGCACCAGCAGGTCCGGGTCGTGGATGAGGGAGCAGCAGAGCCCGAGCTTCTGCTTCATTCCGCCGGAGAGTTTGCCCGCCGGGCGGTCGAGAAAGCGGTAGAGGCCGGTGCTCCGGGTCAGCCGGTCGATCCGGCGGCGGCGCTCCTCCGCGTCCTGCCCGAAGAGCCGGGCGAAAAACTGCAGATTCTCTTCGACCGTGAGGGTAAAATAGAGATTCCTACCAAGTCCCTGCGGCATGTAGGCGATTTTCGGGCAGATCCGGTTGCGGTGCTCTGCGCTGCGCATATCCCCGCCCAGCACGTGGAGCTCCCCTGTCTGCATGGCGTGCGCCCCGGTGATCAGCGAGAGCAGCGTCGACTTGCCGACGCCGTCCGGACCGATCAGGCCGATCAGTTTGCGCGGCGGAAGCGCCAGCGTCAGCCGTTCGATGCCGATCGTCCTGCCGTAGGAGAGCGAAAGATCATGGAATTCCACAACCGGGGCGTTCCGGCGGTCATCCATCGAGATTGACGACATATTTCATCTCCCTGAGAGTTCCAGACAAAAGCGCGACGGCTCCGGGAATCACTTCGCCGGCCGCAGGGTCTTGACCGGAGCACTCTGCCAGTCGGCTTGCGGATCGAGCTTCACCCAGGCGACGCCCGGCAGACCGGTTTTGACGTTGGAGATATACTGCCGCAGTTTTTCCGCGTCGAGGTTGGCCTTGATGCGGAACATGAGCTTTTCCCGCTCGACCTGGGTCTCCACGCTTTTCGGCGTGAACTGGGCCACCGGGTCAATGTAGGTGACCCGGGCGTTGATCGCATACTGCGGCGCCGCGTCGAAGATCAGCTTCACCTCGGCCCCCATCTGAACTCTGCCGGCGATGCTCGTCGGCAGGAAGAAGGTCATGTAGGTGTCGGTGAGGTTGACCAGATTCATCACCCGGCCGCCGGCGGAGAGCACCTCCCCTTCATGGGCGAGCAGATACTGAATGCGCCCATCGTAGGCGGCGACCAGCGTGCTGTCGGCGAGGTCCGCTTCGATGCGCTGGAGCTCCGCCTTCTGTTCCGCGACCCGCCCCTCCGCGGCGATGACGTTGGCCCGGGCATATTCGAGATCGGCCTTCGCGTTGTTGTACTGTGTTTCGGCCTCGTCGAACACGCGCTGGCTCACCGCGTTGCTGATGATAAGCGCGCTCTGACGTTTGAACTCCTTCTCCGCCCCGGAAAACGCGCTCTCCTTGAGTTTGACGGTTGCCCGGGCCATGGCAAGTTCGCCCTCCTGCACTTTGATGTTGGCGAGAGTTGCCGCTTTTTCCGCCTCCAGCGTGTTGGTCTGCATCTGCACGAGCTTGTCGCCCTTTTTCACCAGATCGCCTTCCTTGACGAAAATCTTCTCAATTCGCCCGGCCAGCTTGGAGGAGACATAGATTTCAGTGGCCTCGAGCCGGCCGTTGCCGCTGTAGAACTTCGGATGAAGCATCGCCTGCGCGCGCCAATAGTTCCAATACGCATACCCCCCGATGCCGGCGACGGCGGCAATCACGACCAGGATGACAATCCACTTCTTCATGGCGACGGAAATCCTTTCTTATGTTGCTGATTGCAGGAATTCTTCAAAAAACGGTACCGGGGGGCACAGAAAACGGCGGCATCCAGGCAAAATTCCCCAAGCGGCAAAAACGCCAGTCTCCGCAATCTTTTCAGGACAGCCGCTCCCTTCATTCCCCGCCGGCAGCCGGCCGTTAAAATGACAAATATATCTTTTACTATACCGCCGCAGAGACAATTTTTCAAGTTCTCAGCAAACGAAGAAAGGCAGCCCGGGTTGTCATCCATATTACAAAAAAACAGGTTGGAGCGCCTCAACGCAAAGGCGCCGTTCTCTATCCGGATTCCGACCCAAAAGAGAGGAAGGCGGTTTCGCTTCACTGGGGAAAATTTGAACGCCGAATTTCCGCCCGGCGGAGCATCTCCCGACGGTACTGCCCCGGGGATATTCCGTTCTCCCGTCGAAAAATCCGGCTGAAATAACATTCGTTCCGCAATCCGGTATCGGAGGCGATCAGTTTCAACGGTTTGTCGGTATTCGCAAGAAGATTGCGGGCGCGCCGCATCCGCTCCTCAGTCAGCAGCCGTTGAAAAGAGACACCAAAATGATATCTCACCTGATGACAGCAGTGAGTTTCGGAAAGATGCAGACAGGCGGCCAGTTCCCGGAGCGAAATCTCCTCATGGGCGTGCCGGGTGATGAAAAAGAGAATCTGTGCCGCCCGGGAATGCTCTGGAAGGCCGCCCCGCACAATGAGATTCTCCAGAAAAGAGAGCATCCCCTGCCCCAGTAACTGGAGTTCCGCCGTCAATTCCTCCTGAAGTTTCTCATCGCAAGGCGGCAGAGAATCGTGCAGCTTCAACAGTTCCGCCGGCAACTCCTCAGGCGGCATCTCTCCGCTACGGAAAACGCCGGCGTAAAAGATCAGCACCGTCCCCCCCTTCTGCTGCACCGGCACCACCACTTCCGCCCCCGCTTTCCAGCAGGTGTGCAGAAAAGGCCGGCCGGAGCGACGCGCCATGGCGTCCGCTCCCAGCATGCAGGCTTCATGGCAACGCCGGTTCCAGCTGCTCCGCTCAAAGCGTCCACGCATGCAGTACTCATGCCGGTGAATCCAGCGCCCGGGGAAAAATGGACTCCCGTCAGAAAAACAGAATACCCCCCGGCAGTCGTGGATGGTCAGCGTCACGCCGAAACGCCGCTCAAAGCGTTCCAGAGCAGCCTGGATATCCGCGACCGGTTGCTCCGCTCGAATTCCAGTCAAATATTTCATAAAATGTCTTTTAAAGCAATTTTGTATAAATATAAAGCAAAATCGTTCCTTGTCAAACCGGAAGGATTCCGGTATACTAAACTGCGGATCACGATGAACAAAACATTGGGAGAAGCCTGTAATGAAACATGATATTCTGGTTGTCGGCGGCGGCCCCGCCGGTGTCGGAGCCGCACTCGCCGCAGCGGAAAACGGAGCCAAAACCCTGCTGCTGGAACGTACCGGCAGACTCGGCGGGACCGCGGTCCAAAGCCTCGTCGGGCCCTTCATGGGCGGCGTCAACAGCCGGTACAAAGAGAAAATTCTGACGGCGCTCGGCGGCCATACCGGAGATTTCCGGAAGATGGACCTGCAACTTTACGATCTGCTTTCCGCATCCGGCGTTGAAATTCAGCTTCACGCCGGAGTGCATCAACCGATTCAGAAAGGGAAGCGGGTGGTCGGAGTCACCGCCGATCTGCCCGATGGACCGGCGGATTTTTCCGCTGACGCGGTGATCGACGCGACCGGCGACGGCACAGTTGCATTCCGGGCAGGAGTTCCATTCGAAATCGGCAGGGATGAAGACGGTCTGACGCAACCGATGAGCATCATGTTCACCATCGACCATATCGCGCCGGAAAGTCGTTTTCTCTGTCACTCCGAGGAGATGGCGCGTGAAGTGAGCATCGGCGGCAGAAGCTGGGAAGAACTCACGCTGGAAGCCGGAAACCGGGGCGAACTGCCCTCGCTGGTCGGCGTGGTGCGTCTCTACGCCGGTCTGTATCCGGATGAATCCATCGTCAACGCCGCGCAAATCAACTTTCTGAACGGGACCTCCGCCTCTGATCTCACCCGGGCGGAAATCGAATGCCGCCGTCAGGCGTGGCAGATTCTGGAATTCCTGCGCCGGACGCTTCCCGGCTACGAGAATGCCCGGATTTCCAGCATGCCTGCTGCCGTCGGGGTGCGGGAAACCCGGCGCTTCGAAGGGTGTGCTCGACTGGAGAAGGCAGACTGTCTCAGCGGCCGGGTCTTCGATGATGCGGTCGTCTTCGACGCGGTCTTCGGCATCGACATTCATAACCCCTCCGGCGGCGGACAGGCGGCAGGGCGAAGAGATTTCGCCACCGGTTCTGCGGAACGAGTACAGCCATACACCATTCCCTACGGGGTGATGGTGCCGCGAGAGATCGATGGCCTGCTCTTCACCGGGCGCTGCATCAGCGCTTCCCATGAAGCGCTTGCCAGTTGTCGGGTGATGTGCATCGCCATGGCCCTGGGCGGAGCGGCAGGAAGCGCGGCGGCTTATGCCGTCCGGCAGGGAATTCCTCTGCGCCGGGTGCCGGTCCACCGGCTGGCGGAGCAGCTGCGCGCCCGCCCCTGACTGCCGGCAGTCATTTCAGATAGCGGGTGTAGAACTGTTCGAGCTTGTCGAACGGAATCTTTTCAAAGTTGTCGTAAAGATCCACATGACTCGCGCCGGGGACGATCAGCAGCTCCTTGTTGTCGCCGGTCAGCTTCTTGAAGGCGTCCTCGCTGAAATAGCGCGAATGCGCCTTTTCACCGTGAACCAGCAGACAGGCGGAGCGGATCTCGCTGCTGTAGGTGAGCAGCGGCGCGTTGAGAAACGCCAGCGTCGAAGTCTTGTTCCACCCCTGGTTGGAGTTGAGCGAACGGGGGTGGTAGCCGCGGGGGGTTTTGTAGTAGGCGAAGTAGTCCCGGACGAACTGCGGAGCATCCGCCGGGAGAACATCCGGCACGCCGCCGGCGGTCTCATATTTCCCGCTTTTCGCATCCCGAAGCCGCTGTGCGCAGAGCTGCCGCCGCAGTTCGTAACGGCCGTCGGCATTCATCGAATCGAAATAGCCGTTGGCGCTGACCCGGCTCATGTCGTACATGGTGACGGCGGCCGTCCCCTTGATGCGGGGATCGTTCGCGGCGGCGTTGAGGGCGAAGCCGCCCCAGCCGCAGATGCCGAGAATGCCGACCTTCTCCGCATCGACGTACGGCAGGAGCGAAAGGCAGTCCACCGCGGCGGAAAAGTCCTCCGTGTTGAGGTCGGGTGACGCCACGAACCGGGGCTCCCCGGAACTCTCTCCGGTGAAGGAGGGGTCGAATGCGAGCGTCACAAAACCGCGCCGCGCCAGCTCCTGCGCGTACAGTCCGGAGGACTGCTCCTTGACCGCCCCGAACGGACCGCTGACGGCGATGGCGGCGTACTTCTTCGCCGGGTCGAACTCCTTCGGCCGGTAGAGGTGGCCGGCAAGCTCAATGCCGAACCGGTTCCGGAACCGGATATCCTGCACCGGAATCGCGGGGTCTGTCTTGAAAATACGGGTATCGTTCGCAATGGAATTCATTTCGGTCTCCTTTTTCTGAATGTTGTCCGCGGCGGCGATTCCCACCGCGCCGAGCAGTGCAACTGCTGTTACCAGTAATCGTTTCATTCCGCACTCTCCTTCATCGTTTCGGGCAGGTGTCAGACGGCCCGCCCCATTTCATACGCCTCCCGGTACGCCGGAAGAGCTTTGATCTCACCTTTCTCATAGGCGCCGACGCCGTAGAGAATGCCGCGCTCCCGGCTGCCTTCGAGGCAATCCTCGGTGAAGCCGCGGAGGCTCTCGACCGTCCGGCGCATCGCGTCGACGCGGGAATCCGCCGCCGTCAGAATGAAGTAAAACTCCTTGTTCGAAATCGCCGTGTAACGCGGGCAGCTCCGGTCGATCAGCGTCTTGAGCTGGGCGCACATCGTGTAGAAGTAGACCGGGGTCGCGAGAACGATCACATCGGCGGCGACCATCTTCTCCAGAATTTCCGCCACGTCATCCTGTTGCACGCAGGGGCGCGTGGCGTTGGCGCAGGCGCCGCATCCGGTGCAGTAGTGAATCGTCTTCTCCGCGAGGAAAATCTTTTCCGCACGGTGACCGGCGTCCGCCGCGCCGCGCAGAAACTGATCGCACAGAAGATCGGAATTTCCGCCGCGCCGCGGGCTCGAAGAGATCAGGAGAACCTTTTTCATATTCACCTCCGGCTTTCAGTAACGTTATTTCACCGTGTAGCCGCCGTCGACCGCAATCCCCTGCCCGACGATGAACGAAGCGGCCGGACTGCAGAGCCAGAGCACCGTCGAAGCCACCTCCTCCGGATGCCCGAAGCGGCCGATCGGCTCGGCCACTCCCTGAATCGCACCGGTCGCCAGCATCTTCTCCACCATCGGGGTTTCGATCGTCGCCGGACAGACCGCGTTGATGCGGATGCCGCGGGCAGCGTATTCCAATGCCGCGCACTTGGTCATCCCCAGCACCGCATGTTTGGAGGCGTGATAGGCCACCCGCCCCGGCAGGCCGATCAGGCCGCCGATGGAGGAGCAGTTGACGATGGAGTATCCCCCGCCCTGCTGGCGGAGCATCTGGCGAAGTTCGTATTTCATGCAGAGGAACATGCTCCGCAGATTGATGTTCATCACCCGGTCGAACTCGGAGGATTCCAGTTCGGCAGTCTCCACGTCGTCACTCATGATTCCGGCGTTGTTGTAGGCGCAGTCGAGGCGGCCGAAGGTGTCGGCGGCGAACGCGACCATCTTCTGGACCTGCTCCTCGTCGGTCACGTCGCAGACGGTCCAGGCGGCGTTGAGCCCCTCCGCCGTCAGAGAATCGGTGATTTCCCGAAGGAGCTTCTCCCGCCGTCCCGCCAGGACGACCGAAGCCCCTGCCCGGGCGAACATCTCCGCAGTCGCCTTGCCGATCCCGCTGGTCGCACCGGCAACCAGAGCGACTTTTCCATTCAATTCATAATCCATTGCTCATTCCTCCTGTGTTGCGAATTCACTCTGCCAGTTCAATCCGGACCTCGTAACTGCCGCGCAATCCGGCAATCCGGGAGAGCTCACACGTTACGACCCCGATATTGATCTGATGGCCATATTGTGCCGAATTGGCCTCGTCTTCGAAAAGAATTGTAAAATAGTTCCCGTCACGCGCGAAATCGATGTCGCCGTTGAGCCAGCCGTAATGCACCTCGCTCTCGCGGTAGGGGAGCGGTTCGGCCAGCACGCCGCAGAAATCGTGGGAATACCGGCTCATCCGCACCGTGACCGGCAGCCGGGTGATCAGCGCCTTCGCCGTTTCGCTGTCGTTCAGGATCCCGGGGATGACCGTATCGCCGAAGTGCATCCGGATCTTCGTGCCGCTCTTCAACACCCGCGTCGGCATGGCGGGATTTTCCCGCTGCATGACCGCTCCGTCGGAGGCGAGCCGCTTGGCCGGCCTCTTCGGCACGGCCGCGAATGTCACGGTCGGATTTCCCCGCCCCAGAGCGGCCTTCAAGCCGTCGGGATTCTCCACTTTTCCCAGCACGGTATAACGGTAGGGGGAAGAGAAGTTCTCGTAAAACAGCACCACCGTGGAGCTGCCGTACAGCATCAGATCGCCGCACCGGATCGTTCCGGGCGTTTCCGCCTTTGCCGGCAGCGGATTCGCCAGATCGGCATATTTCTCATTGCCGTTGAGCTCCCGCATTTCGACCGTCAGCGGCAGTCGTTGCAGGAACGCGGCGGCGGCCTCATTTTCCGCAGGAACGACGGTAAAACGGGCGGAACCGACGATGATTTCAATACGATCTCTCATTGCATTGCCTTTCGTTTTCTCCGCACACACGACCAAAATCAGCACAAAAGCGATGACAACACCCAATCCGATTGTGGAATACCACCTGTGCATGCAGCACCTCCTTCCAGTCCATTTTTTCTGCGGCCATCGACATTCCGGGGATGTCACTACTCAATGTAAACGATTTTTATGAAATAGCAAATACTTATTTCTTATATCATGATATGCCTTAAAACCATAACACAAACGACCTGTTCCGGGATTGTCTCCGGACGCGGCACCGGGAGAACTCCGGCGGGAAACCGGCGAATGCCGGAGAGTTGAAAAGCGGTGGAACAGTGCTATTGTAAGAAGAAGTCGCCCGGGGCAACAGCCTCCGGACTGACCCGGATACCAGCATGGAAGACCCCAGCCGAATATGGAACTCAGAGTATTGCGCTATTTTCTCGGAGTGGCCGACACCGGAAGCATGACCGGAGCGGCCCGCGCCCTGCATGTCACCCAGCCGACCCTCTCCCGCCAGCTGCAGGAGCTGGAGGAGGAGCTGGGGCAGAAACTCTTCGTGCGCGGGAGCCACTCGGTAACGCTGACGCCGGAGGGAATGCTTCTGCGCAAACGGGCCGAAGAGATTCTCGACATGGTCCGCAAGACGGAGACGGAGTTCGGTTCGCTCGGCGAAACCGTCGCCGGAGAGGTCCACATCGGCGGCGGCGAAACCGAAGCGATGCGACAGATCGCCCGGCTCATCCGGGAGCTGCAGCAGGAGTATCCGCAACTGCGCTTCCACCTCTACAGCGGCAACGCCGAGGATGTGACCGAGCGACTCGACAAAGGTCTGCTGGATTTCGGGCTGCTGATCCAGCCGGTGGACATCGCCCGGTACCATTCGCTCGAACTGCCGGAGCGGGATGTCTGGGGGGTCATCATGCGCAGAGACAGCCCGTTGGCCGAAAAAAGCGCCATCACGCGCGAAGATTTGAACGGCGTGCCGCTGATCTGTTCACGGCAGGTCATGCGGCGGATCTCCCAGGAGAACGCCTATGCCGAATGGTTCGGCGAGAATCACGGGCAGCTGAACGTAACCGCCACCTACAACTTGATCTACAACGCCGCGCTTCTGGTGGAGGAAGGGGTCGGATATGCAATCACTCTGGATAAACTGGTCGACGTGACCGGGCACAGCGAACTCTGCTTCCGCCCGCTGGCGCCGAAGGTGGAATCCGGGGTCAACATTGTCTGGAAAAAGCATCAGCTCTTCTCCCGGGCCGCCGAACTCTTTCTCGACCGGCTCCGGCGGCACCTCGCCGCCGGTCCAGCGGAAACCTGACCGATTCGGACATCCGGGATTTCCGCGGAGGATGCGGGCTGTTACGTACCGTCTCCGGCGACGTTGCACGCTTGCAGGGAGGGTCGTTTCCGCCGGCGGTACTCCCGGGGCGGGCACCCGAATTTCTTTCGGAAGAGCCGGGAAAAGTATCCGCCGTCGCCATATCCGGCCAGCCGGGCAACCTGTGCCACCGGCAATGCCGACTCGAGCAGCAGCTTCGCCCCCCGGTTCAGCCGCAGCTCCGCCAGATAGTCGCCGGGGGAACGGCCGGTCACCTGTCGGAAAAGTCGCTCCAATGTCCGCACGGAGATTCCGCTTCCGCGTGCGAGATCAGAGATCTGCAGAGCATCGGTGCAATGCCGCTCCAGATAGGTCAGCAGCCGGCCGATCTCCCCCAATGCGGCCGTCGTCTCGCTGCAGTTTCGCGTCGCCGCCCGCGAAATCAACAGGATGAGCTGCATAAATCCGGCCATCATGCCGAATGCACAGCCGGGACGCGCCGCCTCCTGTTCGGCGAGCACTCTTGCGAGAATCCGCTCCGCTTCACGCATCTCCGTCTCCCCAAGCTTCACCGCGGTCGGCAGCAGCGAGTCGGCCAGCGTCGGAGACGCCTCAAAAAAGGCAATGTATCCCGCCAGCGTCCGCAACTCGCCCAGCGGCAGATCCAGCAGTTCCGGCAGATAGAGCACATTGACAATCTCCAGGTCCTGCAGATCCCGGTAGCAGTGCAGAGCACCGGGACGAATCAGATAGACATCGCCGCGTTCCAGCTGTGTCTCCCCCTGTTCCGTCACATGCACTCCGCCTCCGGAGCGAACCAGCACCAGCTCAAAAAAATCATGCCCGTGAACCACATCGATGTTCAGGAAATAGCGCTTGGCCACCACGCGGAGCCCGTGCACGATATCGCGAAACACACTGCTCCGCGGTATCGTGAGTATCGCCGTATGATTGTCACGCACAATGCTCATTGCCCGGATTCCACATAAAAATCATTTTTCAAATTGTCGTAAAAATACCACTTTTTGTCGCATTTGTCAAATCTTTTTTCAAAATCATCGAGTATAATATGTTCAGAGAAACATAAAATACCAGCAATTTACCGACGGTATGGAAAGGAACCTGTTACAGCAATGAAAAAAAGTTTGTACCACGCAGCGCTGGGAATACTGCTCCCGGTGACAATGTTGGCGGTAGAATGGAAGCCGGCGGACCGGGCACTCCCCGCCATGCCGCCGCTGAAACCGCGAGAAGAAATTCGAATTCAGACTCCGGCCGGGAAATTCCGGCCTGCGGATATGCGTTGGAGCCTCTCTCTGAACGGCCGCTGGAAGTTCTCCGGCCTGAGTTCTTCGGTCACGCCGTTCCCAGCGCCATCGGCCGGAGAACTCGCCTTTGTCCGCCCGGAGTTCGATGACAAGACGTGGGAGGAGATCCCGGTTCCGCTCAACTGGTACATGGTTCCGAAATACTCCTACAGCAAAGTGTTGAAAACCGGCGAAGCCGTCGATCCGGTCAGCGCCGGAGGCGCCGATGCGAAAAAGACCATCAACTCCTATTTCAAAGGCTGCTATCGTCACACCTTCACTCTCCCCTCTCCGCTGCCCGTCGGGCGTCTCGAACTGCAGTTTGACGGGATCGGCTACGAGGCGGAAATCTACGTCAACGGCGCCCATGCCGGACACCATCAGGGCGATTTCGTTCCTTCCCGGTTCGATGTGACCGATCTGGTGAAGCCGGGCAGGAATCTTGTCGCACTGCGCGTGCTTTCCGATTTCCGTCCGCCGGATGGGAAATTCACCCGCACCTACGGGGCGATGTGGGATCCCTCCTGCTTCAAGGGAGGGATCTGGCTGCCAGTCCGCATCGTGGCAAAACCGGCACCTCGAATCGACCGCCTGCTGCTCACGCCGGATGCAACCGGAAATCTGCGGGTTGATTACACGGTGGTGCATACCGGGAAGGAGCCCGTCGTCGTCACCCCCGGCGTCACGGTGAACAATGCACGCGCCTTTGCCGAATGCGCCGGTCGGGAGTTCCCGGCCGTCACGCTCCGTCCCGGCGTCAACCGGGGGACGCTTCGCCTCTCCTTCCCCGCGCCGAAACTGTGGAGTCCGGCCGCGCCTCATCTCTACTATGCGACCCTCCACTTCCGGACCGGCGACAAGGTGCTCAGCGCGGAAACTGCGCGGTTCGGGTTCCGGGAATTCAAGGTCGACGGCACCGGATTCTCCCTCAACGGCGAACCGGTCTACCTCTATTTCGAAAGCCTCCATTCCGTTCGCTTCGGCGGGTACAACACGCCGGACGGCAATGCGATCTCTCCCCGAACCGTGATCGAAGGGTACCTCCGCAAAGGGTACAACATGCTGCGGACCGCTCATATGCCGGTGCGCCAGGAGGTGCTCGACCTCGCGGACGAACTCGGCATGATGATCTACGACGAATGGAGCTGCTGCTTCATCACCGGCATGGATGAGAAGAAGTTCGAAGCGAACAATCTGCCGGAACTGGAGCGCTTTCTGCTCGCCGATTACAATCACCCCTCGGTGGTCATGTGGAGCCTCGGCAACGAAGTCTCTCATCGCCGCGACCCGGCAATCGCGCGCCAGCTGGCCAAGCAGAGCAGGCTCACCCGCAGAATCGATCTCCAGAAACGGCCGATCTGCGCCTTTGCCGGCAACGGGGACATCGATCTCTACGGGGCAACCAACATCGACACCGACGTGGTCGATCTGCATCTCTACACG
This sequence comes from uncultured bacterium, assembly GCA_900551245.1. Lineage (GTDB taxonomy): Bacteria > Verrucomicrobiota > Lentisphaeria > Victivallales > Victivallaceae > Victivallis. Next base: position 77,198 of record URVC01000008.1, read on the forward strand.
GGAATCAACGGGGCATGGACCCGCTGGAACAGCGCGTTTGATCACCACTACAACCGCGCAGTTCAGGTCTTCGGCAAGGATGGCCGACTGAACAAGCCGTACATCATCTCCGAATGTATCGGCGGCGGCTGGGGCATGCAGCCGGATCCCTCGTTCCGGCTCGGCGACATCGATCGCTACCTCGACCGGATCCAGCGCACCTACACCTGGGGGAATCCCGGCGCCGCCGGCTACTCCGGCGTGATCGGCGTCGCCGCGGCAACCGATCCCGGCCGCGGCCCCCGCTATCTGCAAAATCGCCTGGGAATCCGGCTCGCCGAACTGATCCGGCGCGACACCCGGATTGCCGGCTTCGCGCCGTGGTTCGCCATTCACAACATGGAGAACGCCACCCTCTGGAATCAGCCGATCTACCCCGGTCTCCGCTATCCCGGTCAGGAGCGTCTCATGCCCCGTCAGCTCACGGTACCCGGGCGTTATGAACTGGAAGCATTTCTGCTCAACCAGAACGGTCCCAGGCTGAAGGCGCCCCGGCTCCGGATTGCGTTGTCCGCCGCGGGCGGAATCCAGCAGCTCGCCGAAGTGAAATTCCCCCCTCTCGCGCAACGAAGCTCCACCAAGGTCCCCGTCGTCATCGAGCTGCCGGCCGGGCTGAACAGCGGTGCGGCAGAAATACGCCTGACCCTGTTCGACGGAGAACGGGAGATCGGCCGCAATGGCTATGAGGTCACCCTTCAGCCGACGGCGGAGGCGCTCCGCCCGGCGAAGAATCCGCGGACGGTCGCACTGCTCGCCTCCCACCCGGAACTGGAATCCCTGCTCAAACAGCTGAAAATTCCGTTTGACAAGCTGGAACGCCCGGAAGAGCTAACTCAGTACCAGCGGGCAATTCTCCCGCCGGCTCCGACGCACGATTCCCGGCTCATCACCGCGATGCGGCAGTGGGTGAAGAAGGGAGGATTTCTGCTGATTCTCGAACCGGGCGACTCCGAACTGCCCGGATATCCGGAATTCAAGGTCATCGAGGCGCCCAACCCCCTGATTGAAGCGATCATTCCGGCTCATCCGCTCTTCTCCGGTCTCCAGGTTGACGATCTCGACATCTGGGCGGAAAATCCGGAGGGCAGCGTGGCGATCAACGTGCTCTCCCCGTTGAACACCACCGCGCTCGCAGCCAGAGGAGCCGCCACCTACGATCACGCGCTCGGCGCCGCGGCGGCAGAAGCAAAAGACGGAGCGGGGCGTGTTCTCATATCGACCTTCCGCGCCCTTCCGATCTGGAAACAGAATGGAGCTGCCGCGCGCCTTCTCGGCAATCTGTTGCGCTACCACGCCGCGGCGGAAAAACTTTATGCGGCCAGAAACCTCGAACGCCCATTCTTTCTGCGCACCGCCTATTCCGCGCCGAAGAATCCGAAATTTCTTTCTCTCGCCCCCTTCGCCAACCGCGGCTTCTCCGATGAAAAGGCTGAGGACGGCAAAGGCGGCTGGACCGATCAGGGCGAGAATGATTTCCGCATGATTCCGACCGGACGGCAGACGGCGGCGGGAATTCCCTTTGCAATCATCGATCCGGCGCAGAACGGCGGCCGCAGCTGCCTGATGCTTCGTGGTCGGGAACGCCGGGCTCTGCCGGAGGCGATCCGGGGAATTCCGGTAAAAGACAAGGTTTCCACTCTCTACTTTCTCCACACCGCGGCCTGGGTGCCCTTCCCGATGGAGTGCGGCAGTTACCGCTTTCACTACAGCGACGGCAAGACGGTCGACTGCCCGATTCTGGCCGGAATCAACGTCGATGACTGGTGGAAACCGGAGGCGCTCCAGGAGGCTCTGCCGGCCTTCACCACAATCAACAAGGTCGGTGGCCGGGTTGGATTTTTCGTCTTCCGCTGGAACAATCCCCGGCCGGAGGTTGCGATCGATTCGTTCGATTTTCTCTGCGTTCCCGGCGGGAACGGTCCGATTCCGATCCTGGCGGCCGTCACCGCAGAACCGGCCCGCAGTCGGCGGATTCCTCTCTTTTCCGGAAAGAGCAGAGGCACCAGCTGGAGTGCGGGAGCCGAACCGAACGGCCCCAAGGCGACGGTGAAACAGCTCCCGTTGCCGAATCCGGCCGATGTCCGGGAAGTGGCTCGGATTCATTTCCCCGCCAACTCCGGCAATCATGTTCCCTATGCCATTCTCCATTTCGAACAGGCTCAGCTGAAACATGCACCGTTCCATACCCTCAGTTTTCTGGTCAAAAGCAGCACCGGAGGTCAGATCGACGTCGTGCTTCCGGAGAAGAACTGGAAATCGTCCCGGAGCGCCACAATCCACCTTCCTCCCAAAGAGGCGGGATGGGTCAGAATCCGTCTTGACATTGCAAAGGATTTCCGGCTGACCGGCGCCGGCTTCGACTCGACACAGCTGCGTCCCGAACTGCTCTTCTACAACGGCAAGGACCGGGAATACGGCTTCCCGCGCCGTGCCGCTGAATTTGAAATCACCGATATTTGTCTGGAGCAGAACCCCTAACCAGAGGAGGAACCAACACCATGAGAAAATGCTTTACTCTGATTGAACTGCTCGTTACAATTGCCATCATCGCCATCCTGGCGGCCATGCTGCTTCCGGCGCTCAATCAGGCGCGGGTCGTTGCAAAGAAAATTCAGTGTTCCAACATTCTCAAACAATTCGGAACCGCGGGCGCCCTCTACGCCAACACCTTTGACGAGTTCTGGGTTCCCGGGATGCGAGCAGCCGACAGCAGCCGGCAGCACTGGTTCAGCAATCTCGATTTTCATCGCTTTCTGGGTGACAGCAGAAAGCCGGCCAATGCGGCGACGGAACAGGCGCACCATGGACTTCCCGCCAGCATGATCTGTCCGGATGCCACGTATGCGCGGGAAAATCCTGACGTCACCGGAGCCCCCAGCCTCATGCAGACCTACGGCGTAACGGCGGAGGAGTTCTACAATACCGCCTGGCATACCAGCGGCACCGACGGCGACCAGATCCATGCCTACAAACTTCCCCGCGTCTACTCGCCCTCCCGCCGCATGGCCTTCGTGGATGCAATCGACTGGGCCGTGAAATACGAACGGTGGACCAACAGCTGCTATGTTCTCTACGGCGAAGTTCCCAACGGCGGGGCCAATGCCAATCAGCCGGCGTACCGGCACGGAGGCAACGACCGGGCCAATATCGTTTTCCTCGACGGGCATGTCCTGACGCTGCGCTCCTCCCAGTTCGAAGACAAGAATCTCTGGTACGGCTTCTACCGACGCCTCCAGAAGTGACCTCTCCGGCGATTCCGGAAAACAGGGTGAAAATTCATTTTTTTGCTTGAAAAACGCCGCTTCTTTTTTGGAATTCTGCGAAAGCGGGTGTATTGTGTATGGAATCATATTGAACCAATTCGAGGAAACAGATTCCAGACATGATCGATCTTGCCGAAGACTCCAGAAAAAAGGTGGAGAGAGCGCTGCTCGTCGGCATCCGGGAACCCGGCCAGACCGAGGCCGAGATTTCCGAATGCCTCGATGAGCTCGCCGATCTCGTCCGCAATCTGGACATCGTCCCCCTGGAGCCGGTCGTCGTCAGCCTCCACCAGGTGATGCCGCAGTACTACGTCGGCTCCGGCAAGGCGCAGGAGATCGCCCAGCTCGCGCAGGAGTGCGAGGCCGACTGCCTCATTTTCGACACCCCCCTCTCGCCCTCCCAGCAACGCAACTGGGAGCGGCTCGCCCGATGCTGTGTCATCGACCGCGAAGAGGTGATCCTCGACATCTTCGCCGAACGCGCCCATACCCGCGAAGCGGTTCTGCAGGTGTCGCTCGCCCGCGCCCAGTACTCCCTGCCCCGCCTCACCCGGGCCTGGACCCACCTCTCCCGCCAGCACGGCGGCGGCGCCACCACCCGCGGCGAAGGCGAGGCGCAGATCGAAACCGACCGCCGTCTGCTCCGGCGGCGCATTCAGCAGCTCCGCGAAGAGCTGGAGGTGGTCCGCAAACAGCGCACCACCCAGCGCAAGGCGCGCGAACGCAACGCCGTTCCCCACGGGGCGATCGTCGGGTACACCAATGTCGGGAAATCCTCGTTGCTGCGCGCCCTCTCCGGAGCCGATGTTCTGGTGAAGGACCAGCTTTTCGCCACCCTCGACCCCACCACCCGGCGGATCGTGCTCAACAACAATCTGGAACTTCTGCTCACCGACACGGTCGGATTCGTCCGCAAACTGCCGCATTCGCTGGTCGAGGCGTTCAAATCCACCCTTGAAGAGGCGGTGCTCGCCGATTTCCTGCTGCTGGTGCTCGACATCTCCAGTCCGCAGATCGATTCGGAGTGGGAGACCACGCTTACCGTGCTCAAGGAGCTGGGCGCAGAAGAGAAGAACATTCAGGTCGTTTTCAACAAGATCGACCTCGTCGACCGCAACGCCGATCCGGTGCTCTTCGCCCGGCTGCGCGGGCTCTTCCCCGACGCGCTCTATCTCTCGACCGCGACCGGCGAAGGGCTCGACCAGCTCCGGGAGCGGCTCGCCTCGCTCGCGTCGGAACACCATCAGCTGCTGCGGGTCACGCTGCCGCCTCAACGGCACGACCTCGCCGCCCTCGCCCACGCGTCCGGGCGGATCTATGAAGAACACTACAACGACCGCGGCGAACTCGAACTGGTGTTCACCATCGCCCCGCGGTTCCGCCATAAATTTCTGGAGTTTGTCAACGCATGAGATATCTCGTACTCCTCGTTCTTTTCGTTCTGCCGGCGTTCGCGCCGCTGGCCGCCGCGGAATTCTCGCCGTGGGATGCCTGGCGGCTCGGCTACACCACCTTCGAGAAAGGAATTCAACTTCGCGACAAGGGGGACTACGTCGGCGCGGTCGAGCAGTTCAACGCCGCCCGCCGCCACTACGTCAACGTGCAGAAGGCGCGGCCGGACTGGAACCAGAGCATCATTCAGGGCCGGATCAACGACTGCGACCGGGAGCTGAACGCGCTGAAAAAACTGGTCGGCAGCCGTCCAGCCGCCCCCCCTGCACCCCGGGAATCCTCCGCGATTGCCGGTGCGGATTTCGTCGAACTCCAGAGCATCCGCCAGCAGGCCGCCGGGTACAAGCAGAAGCTCTTTGAAGCGATGACCGAACTGGAGGAGCTGCGCCGCCAGGTCGAACAGGGCAAGACCGCCGCGGCGGAAATCGCCAACCTTCTCCGCGACCAGCGCATCCAGCAGGAAAAATACGCGCTTCTGGAGAAACGCTACCATACTCTGGAACAGCAGGCGCTCGAACCGGACGGCCGGATCGAAGAGCTCCGCAAACAGCTTCTCGAGGAGAAGCTCAACTCCGAAGTCGCCGCCAAACGTCTTCAGGTCGCTGAAGCGCGGATTCAGAAATTGGATCGCGACGCGGCGGAGCTCTTCAACGCCCGTGGCATCGCCGAAGCCGCCGCCCGCCAGAAGGAGGCCGAGGCCACCCGGCTCGAACGCGAACTTGCGGAACTGCGCCGTTTTCAGGAAGAGGCGGTCTCTCAGCGCAGCGCCCTGCAGTTCCGGCTTGACCAGGCGGAAAAGAAACTCAAGGAGGCGACGGAGCGCGACGACGCCCGCACGCAGGAACTCGCCCAGCTGCGCGGCCAGCTGCGCGAAGCGCTCAAGAGCGGCGGCGATTCGGTCACGCTGAACGCCCAGCTGCTCGAAGAGAGCCGGAAACTGCGCAAGACGCTGGCGGAGATGGAGAAAAATGCCGCCGCCGGGCAGGATCAGAACGTCCAACTTCAAAACCGTCAGCGGGAACTTCAGCTGGAACTGGTCCGGACTCAGGAGACCGCCACCCGGCTCGAAGCGCTCCGCGCCCGGCTGGAGACCGAATGCGTCCGGCTCCGCAAGGAAGCGGAACAGGAACGTTCCGCGGCGGAGCTCTCTTCGGTGGAACTGAAAAATCTCCGCGAACGGAGCCGCCGCCTCGAGAGCGACCTGCAGAACTGGTCGGAACGGTGCGCCAAACTGGAGAAACGGCTGGAAACCCGCAACAGCGAGGATTTCCGCGCCCTCGCCGCCGCCGACGGCGCCCGCAAGAAACTCGCCGACAATCTCGCCGCCATGGAGAGCCGCTACAACACCGCCGCCCGCCAGGTCAAAGAGCTGACAACCTCCGTCGAGACGATGCAGAAGGAGCTCGATTCCGCCAAAGCCGATCTGAAACAGAGCCGCGCCTCCACCGTCGGTCTGGAACAGCAGCTCAAAAGTTCCGTCGAGGCCGAAGCGCGGCTTCGCAAGGAGCTCGCCGCCGCCTCCGGAGCTGCGCAGGAACTTCAGACCTTGCGCACCAACTTCGAAGCGTTGCGCAAAGAGAGCGAAGCGGCCCGGAAAAACGCCGCGGAGACGGCAAAGCTGAAAACGCAGCTGGCGGAGACGCAAAAGGAACTGGCACTCGCCGTCAAGGCCCGCGAACAGCTCGGCGCCCGGCAGAAGGAGAATCTGCGCCTCACCGAAACGGTGAAGAAACTGCGGGCGGAACTCGCCGCCCGGCCGACCGTCGTCGCCGCGCCGGCAGAGTCCGGCACCTCCGTGAAACCGGCCGGCGTCGGCACCCCCGAGGAACTGATCGCCGCCGGGAAGAAGGCGGAGGCCGAAGAGAGCGTCGAACTCGCCATCTGGAACTACCGGACCGCACTGGAGCTGGCTCCCGGCAATCCGGAAGCCGCCGAACGGCTGGGCCGACTGCTGCTCCGGCGCGAAGAGTTTGAACGCGCCCTGCCGCTGATCGCCGCCGCCCGCAAAGCGAAGCCGGATGATCCGGAACTCGCCGCCGACGCCGTGGAGGCGATGCTCGGCCTCCGGCAATACGACAGCGCCCTGACCGAGCTGGAACCCCTGCTGAAACGCACTCCCCGCTCCGCCCGGCTGCTCCTCGCGGCCGGACGGGCGCTCGCCGGGAAAAAGGAGTGGAAAGCCGCCGAAACCCGTCTCCGCGAAGCGGCGGAAGCTGCTCCGCGCGCCCCCGCGCCTCAGCTGGAGCTCGCCCGTCTCTTCCTCGCCGTCACCCCGGCGCGCGAAGCGGACGCCACCCGCAGTTATCAGACCGCGCGCGACCTCGGCGCCGCCCCCGATCCGGAACTCGAACCGCGCCTGGGGAAATTGCTCGACGAACGGCGCGCCGTCGCGGAGTTCATGCTCAGCGCCGCCCGGGAAGCCGAAAAGAGCGGCGACTGGACCAGCGCCGCCTGGTACTACCGCGACCTCCTGGGCAAGGAGCCGGACTCCCGCCGCTATTCCGCCGCTCTGGCTTTTGCGCAGTACATGCTCAAACAGTATCCGGCCGCGCTGGAGACGCTGGCGATGCATCCGGATTCCGCCGAAGGAAAGCTGATCGCGGCGATGGCCCGTTTCCGCACCGGCGACTTCCCGGCGGCGGAGAAGGCGGCCGCAGAACTTTTCAAGAGCAACCGGAACCAGCCGCTCTCCTACCGGGATGAGACGGTGAAATTCCGCGAAGAACTCGACGCCCTGCTCGCCGGCCAGGAGGCGAAAAGTTCGGTCAACGCAGGGAAAGCGGCGGCGGCACTCCGCCGTCTCCGCTGAACCGGAGAACGAGACGTTCGGCAGAACTGCGCTTGAACTGCCGCCGAAAACGGTGTATATTCCATACACTTAAGGGATCAACCGCAAGGAGGAGTTGAAATGCTGAAGCGCCCCAGACCGCTCGTTTCCACCAATCTGCTCGGAGGACATTCCTGGATTTTCATCGTGATTCAGGCCGTCTGCGCCATCGTGCTCGGCGGAATCTTTCTCTGTCACCCCGGCTGGGCGATGATCGTACTTGCCCTCGCGCTCGGCATCATGCTGCTCGGCTGCGGCATTCAGCAGCTCATCCTCACCTTTCTGCTTCGCCGCCGCTTCAGCATCGGCCGGCTGCTCTACGGGCTGGTGTTGCTGATCGCCGGGGCATTTCTCGTTCTCGATCCGCTGCTCGGCGTTCTGGAGCTGCTGCTCATTCTGGGCATCTGGTTCATCTTTCACGGCGTGGAACTCTTTTCCGCCGCCTGGATGGCGCGCAGTTTCGCCAACTCCTTCCGCGTCATGACCGCCGTCAACGGCGCACTCAGCCTGATCTGCGGAATTCTCATCACCATGTTTCCGCTCGCCGGAAGCATCTGGATCGATTATGTCTTCGCCTTCTATCTGATCTTCTACGGTCTCGTCACCCTCACGGTCGGGCTGCGGCTGCGCGCCCTCACCAGGAGCTGAGCCGGAGATTCGTTTCACATCACAACCACGCAACAGCATCTGCAATGGAACACTATCCGGAAATTCCCTTCACCATCGTTCCCGGTTCGGCCGGGTGTATTGCGCTGGCCCGCACCGGCAACTACCTCTACACCGCCGGCGGCGACCGGCTCAGCGTCTACGACATCTCCCGGCCGGACCAGCCGAAACTCTGCTGGAGACGCAGCGGATTCGGCAACGGTCGTCAGCTCACGGCGGCACACGGACGGCTCTACCTCACCGCCCGCGAATTCGGCCTCTGGATTCTCGACCTGGCCGATCCCGCCCGGCCGCAGGTCATCACCCGGTTCGATACGGCGGAACTCGCCACCGGCATCGCCGTGGCGGAGAATACCGTCTTCGTCACCGAGCGGATCTACGGAGTTGAAATCATCGATGTGGCCGATCCTGCCCATCCCCGTCACCTTTCGCTGATCCGCACCCCGGAGGCGCAGTCCGCCGCCTATTCCGACGGGCGTCTCTACGTCGGAGACTGGAGCGTCGGGCACCTCACCGTCATCGACGTCCGCGATCGCAGCAATCCGGTGAAGATCACCGCCGCGCAACTCGGCGGATTCGGCGACGGCGTAGCGATCTACGGCGACCTCTGCTGCGCCGCGACCGGCCTCAACGCGAAAAACAGCGAAGAGGTGGAGCTGGTCGGCAACGGCCACGGGCTGGATATCTTCCGCCTCGACGAGAACCGGCTGCCGCACCATCTTGCCCGGCTCAATTTTCCGCTGCTGCAGGTCAAAACCAACGATTTCTGGACCGTCCGCCTCGCAGGAAAGGAGGCGTTCGTCGCCGATACCCACAACGGAGTGTTCCGGGTCGATCTCTCCGATTTGACCCATCCCCGCTGCATCGGCCGCCTGCTGCCGCCCGACATCATCCGCATGGATGGCCGCGCAACCGGCCGGGTCCGCATCACGGTGCCGGACTGCGCCGGCGACTGCGCCGTCGGCGACGGCGTGCTCTACGTCGCGGCCCAGAAGAGCGGCCTGCTGGTCGCCCCCCTCCCCGGCCTCAAACCGAATCCTCCGGAGAGATCGAGTGTTCCGCTCCACACCGGACGCCCCGCGCCCGTCAACATCGACGGCCTTGCCCGGGTGGAGTGCGGCGGCCAGGTGCGCCGCCTCGCCCTCGACGGAGACACGCTCTTTGCGGCCTGTTCCCACGCCGGCGTGAAGATCTGGCACCTCGACGGGGAGAAAGTGGAAGCGGTCGAAACGCTCCCGGTCCGCTGTTCCTACGATGTGGCGGTGCATGACGGAAAGCTCTATTCCGCGGAAGGGCTGGCCGGTGTGGCAGTCTACGATCTCGCCGTCTCCCCGCCGAAGGAGCTCGGCCGATTCAAGCGCCCGAACCGGATCTTCCAGCTCTGCCGCCTCGCAAGGAAAGGCAAATTCGCCGTATGCAGCTGCCGGGATGGCATTCTGCGGATTCTCGATCTTGCCGACCTCTCCGCAATCCGGCTGGTCTACCACCATCTTCACGGCGGACTGCTCTACGGCGACTCGTTCCCGGAAAGCGACCGGGATGGACTCCTCCCGGTGATCTGGCCCTACTGCGGTCTCGCCTGGTACGATCTCTCCGGTCCCCGGCCGAAACTGCTCAAAGATGATCGCGGGGAGCTCTCCGGCGGCCAGTGCGAGGGCATCACCTGCTGGAACGGCGGCTTTCTGATGAACGGGCGGGACGGCTTCTGCCGGATTCCGGACCCGGCCGGAACCCGGCCGGAACTCATCCGCTGCGCCGCCGGTCCGATCCGGGGCGTACCGACCGCCGGAACCGACGGCATCGCCTTCTCCAACCGGTACAGCGGTGAAGTCAGTTTCTACCGTCTCCCGGCGCCGGGAGTTGCCGAACGGGTTTCGGAACGGTGCTATTGTCTGCTGCCCGGGACGCCGGACCGGGTGCTCTTTCATCACGGCCGGATGGTGATTCCCGGCGGACACACCGGCCTCTGGCTCGAACGGTTCCGCTGAGGGGAAAGGCCAGTCCGGCGGCGGTTCGTCACGCCTCCGCCCCGGCCCGCCACGCGGCGAGCGTCACACAGCGGGCGCCGAGGTTGCGCATATCGGTCAGATTGGCTTCGGCGATCTCCGGGGTTTGGGCGCTGCAGCAGTCCGAAAGCACCGTGACCCGGTAGTCCAGCGAGAGCGCGTCGGTCACCGTTGCCCGGATGCAGTTCGGGTACTGCGTCCCGGCAATCAGCAATGCATCGACGCCGAGACGGCGCAGACACAGGTCAAGCCTGGTGTGGAAGAAGGCGCTGTAGCGCGGTTTGACGATCACCATCTCCCCCGGAAGCGGGCGGAGTTCCGGCACGATCTCCGCCCCCGGGGTTCCCCGCACCGCGCCGGGAACTCCCTGAAACTGCTGGAGCCTGCTCCGTTCCAGATCGATTCCGGAGGGATCGTACTCGCGGATGACGTGAAAAATCGCGATGTTGCCGTCGTGTCGGCAGCATTCCAGCAGAGCGGCGATGGCCGGTACCGTGGCCGCCGCTCCGGCCACACAGAGCGGAGACCCCGCCATCACAAAATCCCGTTGCATATCGATAATCAGAAGTGCGGTTTCGCAACTATTCATCGTTTCCACCCGATTCGTTGAAGTTCATCTGCAGCACTCTGCCGCAGGGGCAGAGGAGGTTTGCGGCCCGCCCTCCTTTCCTCGGGGGCCCTTTCACCGGGGATAACATAGCACCCGGGGAAACGTTTTGCAAATTGCCCCGGAGCGTCAATGCATCAGGGTTGGGAAAAGCGTTTCCTGCTCATCGATGCATCAGAGAGGACGGCAAGTTCACCGTGTAAAAAACCTCTATTCGCCCGGATCAGGCGGCGTGTAGGCCGCATCACCGCCGTAGGCGAGATAGCCGCGAAACACCTTCCACAGCGAAATCACGCTCAACGCGGTCAGCACGGCACCGAAGAGAAAGGTGTACCGGTAGTCCCGCGCCAGTTGATCGAGCATCCAGCCGAAAAGCGGTCCGAGAATGACGTTGCCGATCGCCAGCAGCATCGAGAAGGCCGAGTTGAACTGAGCGAAGAGTTCGCGGGGAAAGAGCTTCTGCCCGAGCGACGCCGAAAGGGTGAAAAAGCAGCCGGAGATGATTCCGTGGATCACCAGCAGCACGCCGAAGGAGCCGTTCCCCGTCACCACGAACCAGCCGGCCAGCATCGTCACCAGATAGAGAATCTGTGCCACCAGGCTGGTGCGCAGGGGATGAAACCGGTCGGCGAGCATTCCAAGGAAATAGCTCATCACCAGCGAAACCGCATAGGTGAGCGTGAGGAGAAGCCCGTACTCGCGCATATCCATATTCAGGCTCTTGGCGTAGAAGATCGAAAAGATGTTGAAGGGAGCCGCCGCCAGATAGCTGAACACCAGCCCGACAATCACCCAGCGGTAATAGGGAATCGAAAAACTCTGCCGGAAATAGGTCGCCACCGGCTGAAACACCGTATGCCTCACCCCGACCGGCGCCACAGCGTCCTCCACCGGCGGATAAGTTCCCTCTTTCACCTTCGTGCAGAGCGAGAGCAGACCGATGCCGTAAAAAATGCCGACGCCAACGAAGATGTAGAGCGAATAGCTCTCCACCAGCCCCAGAAGAAAGGCGTTGAAAAGCATTCCGGCAACCAGGCTGACCGCACGGAAAAGCGCGAAGAAGCGCCCCAGAAGCTCCGCGGGGACCACATCGTTGATCAGCGCCCCGGACAACGCCCCCGCCAGTGTGGTGCCGAAGTCCAGCAGCACCCAGAAGATGCCGAAGAAGATCAGCCCGGCGGTATTGTACGGCAGCACCTCCGGCCCGACCACCCGGCAGAGCCACTCGCCCAGCAGCGGCGTGAATCCCAGCCCGATCAACCCTGCGACGATGAACGGCGTGGTGAAAAGCAAGAACGGAATGCGCCGCCCAAACCGCCCCCGGTGCCGGTCGGAAATGTAGCTGATGATCGGGCAGAGAAAGATGTTCGTGAAATTGGGAAAGGCGACGATGATCAGAGTGAACACCAGATCGGAAACATCAAACATCCGGATCAGCAGTGTGGCGGAGGGGCCGACCGCGCGATCCTTCATCGCCCAGGTGAAATCTCCCCACAACAGCCAGAAAAAAAGCGAAACCAGTCCGGCAGCGGTATACACCAGAGTGCCGTTCCTCCACACCCGGGGAGCGGCGGAATTCAAATGAGACATTGAAAAATTTCCTCCTTCCATGAAAAAAAGACTCTTTATCCCGCCGGACCGGATGAACACAGCATTTTCTCCGTTGTCCGGCAGATGAATGCGGGAAAGTGCTCACGTCGGGCCGCTTTCCCGCAAAACTGTATCAGAAATTTACCTTTCCAGCGGATTCTTCCACAATTTTCTTTCCTCTTTCCCTCTTTATTGTATCAGGCTTTCCGATAGTGTGACCCGGTAACAGCCTGGTTCAGCAGTTGTTTCAACTACCCCTGACAGTTTCGACACTACAACATTGCAAAGCTCTTCGCCATCACGTGTCACGACATATTTTCCCGGCAGCAGATCGGTCAACAGCACCTGCTGCACTCCGCCCTCCGAAACGGTGAACTCAACCGGCGAGGAACCGGCTTTGCCGTTCTTTGCGAAGGTCACAATCCGCCCCGCGACCTTGACTCCGAGCCAGGCTCCGGATTCAAAGAGTTCCACCGGATATTTTTCCGCCGACGGCTCACCGATCTGCATCACGTGCAGGAAACGGTTCTCCCGGGCCGGCTTCTTCGGTGAAATCATCGTGCGCCAGCCGCAACTGAGCATCCGGTTGCGCGGCGGCATCTCCACCTTCTCCCGGAAGAACTCCATCGCCTTGCCGTCCCCGACAGTCGTGACTTCGACATTTTCCGTCTCCGGCAGCAGCGTGGTGACGAAAAGTTCCCCCGGTTTTCCGCCGGACAGCGCATTTTCCACCCGGATGGTGTTGTTCCGAAACTCCGGACGGGCGATTGTATTGAGCAGAAAATACTTCCGATATTCCGGACGGGTCGAGGTCACATGATCATACACGATCAGCAACGCCGGCGTCTCCGGGTGGTCGAGCCGGGTGAAGACGAAACTGCGCTCATACGCCTGCACCTTGTGAGAACTGTAAGCAGAAGCGAGGTCTCCTTTGATGTAACTGAAGAGTGGCCGGTCGGCTTCCGGGCCGACATAACGGGCGACATGGCGACCAGCTTGATGAATCTCCGGATGGTCGATCACCTGCCGGATCGTCCACGGCATAGTCTTGATGAACCGCTGCCCGCCGTCGTTTCCCGGCACCGCGAACTTCTCCTCCGGATCGTAGATCAGCATTGCGTTGTGTGAAATGGTCCGCTTGGCGAAGGTGAAGTCGTAATGGCCGCCCCAGTGGCCGTAAACGCCGATATCCACCGCCAGAGGCGCCCGGTAGAAGATCTGGAACGCCCCCGCATCCATATGCTGATGGTCGTGCCGGTTGTAGTGGCCGCTCTTCATCTCGACCACAACGGACCGGGAGTCCGGCCCGAACTCCCAACCGGTACGGGCAATCATCGAAGCCAGCGGCTCCGAGAAAAAGTGGGTCAGCGGAAGCTGGTCGAAATTCCGCGAAGGTTTTATCTCAGGATGATTAAAGATTAAAAAGTGTACCGGACAATTTCTGCTGCTCCATGCCAGACCATTCTGGCGCAGAAATTCATATTTCAGCAACGGATCTCGGGTGTAAGAAAACATGGGAAACAGATTTGCCCCATAACGAAACTGGCTGCCGTGTTCAAGGTAAACATCCGCATCATCAAACAGTTCCCAGTTCGGTAGCATCATATAGATCCAGAAGAAGGGAACTTTTCCAAGATCGGTAGAGAAGATCTCCCGCCCAGTCATACTGCGGAAAATCACTGCCAGATACATATCACAGCTGAGCCGGTAGGTCCCGTAGCAGCTTCCCTGCGTGTGGCGACCGGAACGGTACTCATAATTGTGCGCCGGCACCAACTCCTCAAAGATCCGGTAGGCGCACAACCGGTAGGGGGCCGAATCTTCATCGTAGATCGCGATCGACATCGACAGAAAATCCCGCGACAGCTGTGCCTCATTGCCGTGTCCGTTGATCACCGACTGGCGGAACGGCGGCCAGCCAATTTCAGTATCGCGACCGAGTCGGAGCATCTCCCGCCGCAACATCTTTCTGTCATTCGCGGAAAGTAACGGATAACACCAATCGTACACTTCGGAAGTGATGAAAATCGTATGTCCCACCAGTCGCGTCACATCCATCAGATTGTCGAAATCCACCTGAGATATGTACTCCCGGATCGCCGCAATCGCCTCTTCCCCGAGACGCGAATCTCCCTCCAGCGCATACAGGAAGGCACGCGCTTCGATCTGGAGCAGATGGTTCTGGTCATAGACGACAACGCCATCTTTTTGCGGCATCTTCAACGGAGCAGCGGCAAGTTCCCGCACCTTCCGGACCGCCGGAGCATTCTCCGGATGTTTCAGATTTTTGCGAATTTCCGGAAGTGTTCTCTGCGTCAGCAGCAACCGTGGGTGTTCCGCCGGAGGCGTCAGTTTCGGCTGATAATTCACGGCCGCCGCCGGGACCGCAGGATCCGGCGCCATCGGTTCCAGCACCAGATAGTCGAGCGTAATTGACGAAGGCAGAATCACCCGCAACGTGTGCGTGCCAGCCTTGAGCGAAAGACGCATCAGCCGTTCCCTGTCGATGTCGCGCGCTTTGGCAGAAAAAACCACCCGGCGGCGCATCGATTCCCCATCCAAGCTAAACTTCGCATAAATTGCGACATCCCGGCTGGGCGAGGCGGCATTGCTACACAATTGATACTCCCCTCCCCGCTCAAGCCGGAAGGTAAAGAGAAGTTCCCCCGCTTTCTCCCGTGGACGCAATCCATGCCCGTCGGAAAAACGTGGATTTTCGATTGATTCAAATTTTGCGGTATCGTATTTCGCTCCGGACGCCTGCAGAAAAATCCGTTTCAACGGCGCCGGCGGCAGCGGGGCACGGCTGACCCGGCAGGAGAAAATTTTCATACCGGCATGCTCCGTACGCGCCTGAAGAGTGCCTGTCAATGACGGATCAGTTTTTTCCAGTTCAAATCGCAGTTCAGAAAGCAATTTCCCGGAAGAATCCAGCACCCTGCCGTCGGCCCCGGTCCGATCCACCGCAAGTTGCAACGTGTACTGCCTCCCCGGTTCCCAGCGCAGCTCGGAGTTGTTCCGTACCGTCATTTTTGCAAGATCGTTCTGCGCGTGATATCGGCCGTTTTTAACCATTAGCAGTTCCACAAAGCGTGCCGACTGTTTGGCGGCGGGGCGCTGGGAAAGCTGAAAATACCAGCCGTTTCTCCGGTCCGCTGAACCGACCCAAAGGCCACCGAGTTTGTACACATCGGGAGCGCCGGACTCCGGTGTCACCGCGACAACCGCGCAGACGGTCACCGGCTGCCCTGTCGGAGTGTTATCCAGCGTCACAAACTTTCTACCGCTCAACGTCTGCGGAAATGCAACGCACAATACCCCGCATGCAACAAGAACAACACAGAAAAAAAATTTTTTTTTCATAAAGAAAATCCCTATTCCGATTTCAGTAACCAAGATAGAACCGCTTGGCATATGGACTGTTCCAGTCGAACGTCGGCAGGTAGCCTCGCAAGGAGCTGGAATGACCATCAAGCCAGCCAATCACCCGGTTTTCTCCATGCGGAATTGTCAGTTTGTAGTTGCTACAGTAGATGTCGTTGATTCCGGTCAGAAGGCGTCTATCCAACTCCCAGTAACTGTCTGTGAAGTAAAAAAGTTGTGAAGGGAAACGGAATCGGGAGGTTTTCCCGGTGGTATTCTGGAAATATCCGGCAATCATCACCTTGTATCCGGTGACTTCGTCCCCGTCTATCGAATGGTTGATTCCATATCCACCATATGTATGGCCCACCTGCACCCAGCCAAGTTCTGTATACTTTTCAGGTGGAATGCCAGGGCATTCATATACCTTCGGAGAATAATAAGTATCCCCTTCCGCACCTGCATTCAGAAGTTCCGGCATTCCGAGGTAAGGTCCCAGCAGGTTCCGCCAGCTCCAAACCGGTGTCCACTTGACACCGTAAACGGCAAACACCATATTGTCATTGTGATCGACCGCATAGCTGATGGCTGCGGTAGTAATCTGTTTCATATTGTTGAGACAACCATTCTGTTTGGCAACAACTCGCGCTTGGTTTAGAGCCGACAGCAACATAGCGGCGAGAATCGCGATGATCGCTATAACGACTAAAAGTTCAATTAAAGTAAAGCACTGTAACCAAGAACTGTAAAATGTCATCACACTCCGGAAATCTCGTTTAATCTTCGAACAATGCATTCCTACCTCCTTCGTTTCTATTTTGTTCTAGGGAGCATTCTCAGCACAACCGTGCAGCTAAATCAGAAAGGGACACTCGGTGATGACGTAACTCAACGGATAAATCTCATGAATCGGCTCATCCGGTATTGTCTTGCGCAGTCTGCCGCTTAAATACTCGATTGCCCGGCTGCACATCACGCGAAACGGCATCCGTCCGTAAGAAATAGAGCCGATGCCAGGCATCGTAAAATCCTGCATATCGTCAAAGCAGAACAAATGCACCTTCTTGTTCAGTGATTTGCCATAAGCTTTCAAAGCTGAGCAAATTGGCGGCATCACAACTTCACAGCTGACAAAAATCACATCCGGCTTGAAACAAATCAATTTTTCTGCAATTGCTTCATACCATTCCGTTCGCAGATATTGCAGAATCAACTCCTCATTCACCTTACGCCCCAGCTGCTCGTATGCTTTACGATACCCCAATTCCCGGGAAAATCTTGTGTAACTGAGCTCCGGCTGTGACGTACCGTCAACCAGCATGATATTTTTTGCTCCATTCTCAAGAAACCTCCGAATAATCCGGCAGGAAGCCTCCACATAGTCGACAGCAATATAACTGAGCTCCGGCTCGTCAGTAATTCGGTTGAGCAACACCGTCGGCATACGCCGAGAAAGCCGAAGCGCTTCCGGAAAATCCTTCAATTCCAGATGCGGAAACAACGCGGCGTCAATGTTCTCTCCCGCCAGCAGCTCCTCCCGGCTGAGCAGCAGCAAATTGCAGTCAAACACCGAACATGCCCGCTGCGCCTCGGTGATGATCTGCATCATCGGCGGCCGTTCCGTCTGCAAATGCGGCCGGGCTTCAATTCCAATGTTGATCCGCCGCTCCGCCGGCAGGGAAACCGCCGTCGCCGCCTTGACAAACGTCCCGATTCCAACCCGCCGGAAAATCCGGTTCTCCTCCTCCAGTCTCGCCAGCGCCTTGCGCGCCGTCATCCGGCTGACGCCCAGCTCCCGCGCCAGATCCACCTCCGACGGCAGCTGCATCCCGGGCGTAAGCAGATGACTCTCCATCTGATTCAGGAGCGTCTCGTATACGAAGAGATATCCATTGGCCGCCATCGCCGGTTTCCTTCCCTTGATTATACCGGTCCAATATACCGGTCTAATATATCGGTCTAAAAATATTATACCATAGCCGACCGGCGATGTCAAGAGAAGAAGAAATTTTTCACGAAAAAAAACAAAAAAAAACGGAATCTCCTGTCGAAGATTCCGTCACGGCAAGGCCCTGCCGGTCAATTCCTCTGATAACTCAGGAAAAGCTCTGCTGCGCGGGCGAGATCCCGCTCCGGATCTTCCGGGAAAAACTCCATGCCGACGTACCCGTTGAACTTCCCCTCCGGAACCGCGGCGAAGAACGCCCGGTAGTCGATCGCCCCATCCGGTTCGGGGAACTTCCGCCCTTCAAGCGAAGCAACGTGGAAGTGCGCGATGTACGGCAGTTTCTTCTCCAGATCCTGCAGCGGGTCGCAGCCGCCACGGACCATGTGGTAGATGTCGTAGAGCAGCCGGAAGTCCCCGCTGTTGAGCGTTTCCGCGAGTTCAAACCCGAATGTTTCGGTGTCCGCCTGATAGTCCTCGTGATCGAAGCGGTTCAGCATTTCAAACAGCAGTTTCACTCCGGAGCCCTTCATCCGTTCCAGCAGGGCGCTGTATCCTTCGAGGCAGTTTTCCAGCCCTTCCCGATCGCTGAGCTCGCCCCGGTTGCCGCTGAAGACGATGATGTACGGGATGCCGTTCTTTGAAGCGTCTTCGGTCATGCGGAGAATCTCATCGGAAAGTTTCTGCCGGTTTTCGCGGCGGTTCATGCCGTCGGTCATGCCGGGGCCGGAGAGGTTGACAATCTCCAGACCGGCGCGCTTCGCCGCCTGCCACCGCTCCGGAGCGACCATCTCCACCCCGGAGTAGCCCATCGCCTTCAACTTCCGGTAGTAGGTATCCGGATCGGCTCCCTCCGGAAAAAAACACCAGTCCGGCGCACTCAGTTTCATCGTCTTCATCGCTTACTCCTCCCAGTTGATCACCACGCCCATCACGGTATTGCGCTCTTCCATACAGGTGCGGTAGACCTCCGCCGGATTCCGGTACGAAAAGTGGTGCGACACCATGCCGTTCAAACGAATCCGCCCATCCAGACACATGCCGAAGAAGAGCGGCGCAATGATTCCGGAGTTCCACTCCGGCCGCTCCTGCGGATCATGCGCCCCGACAATGGTCAGGCCGCGGGTGATCACCTCACCCGAAAGCCTCTGCTCCTCCGGCGTGCCGGTGTCGGTCATCAGCACCAGTTTGCCGAACCGCCCGACCGCCTTGAGCGCATCCTGAAACACCCGCGCGCTTCCGGTCGCCTCCACCACGATATTGGGCAGCTCCCCGCCGCAGATTTCAGCGAGTTTCTCATAGCACTGCGCCACCGGTTCGGCAAGCGTCACGAAACTCCCGGCCCCTTCCAGATAGCGGAGACGTTCGGCAACCGGGTCGATCACCACCACCTTCGCCGCTCCGGCGGCATAGGCCCAGCGGGCGGAGAACTGGCCGATCAACCCCGAACCGACCACCGCGACCCGGTCGCCGAGCTGGTAACGGGCGACGCGCGCCCCCATCGCGGTGATCTTGGCGAAAGCGAACCAGAGCGCGTCTTCAAACGACAGCCCCTCCGGAATCCGGTAGCACTGATCTTCCGGAGCGATTGACGCACTGGCGTGACCGTTGCGGGTGACCACCCGGTCGCCCACCTTGAACCGGCTGACGCCGGGTCCGACCGCGGTCACATACCCCGCCGCGGAGTAGCCGGGGAAAAACGGATATTTCACCCACTGATCCCAGTGGTTGCCCGCCGTGAAGGCGCGGCGGAAGACGATGCCTTCCGTTCCCGTGCTGACCATCGACGCCATGGTGCGGATTTTCACACTCTTCTCACCCGGCTCGCCGAGCTCAAAGGTCTGCAGTTCGACCGCCTCTTTGCCGGTGAAGGCAAACCGTTTCTCCGTACTCATTTTTCCATTCCTTCCATGTTAGGTTTTGTCAAGCCACTTTTGTAACTTTTTTCCAGTTTTTCTT
>URVC01000009.1 GCA_900551245.1 uncultured bacterium
TTGTGGAAGAACATACCACGCTGTCTGCCTCAAATCCAGATGGGGCTGGCTGGGCACTTACGGGCTGCAAGCAGATCCGTATCAACAGACTTCCGTTTTCTTGCGGCTGTCGTTTTTCAAAGAAGTTGTCAATCGTCCGCAGAAAAAAGGCCCCGGCATGATGCCGGAGCCGAAGGACCTGCTTCCCCTATGCAATTATTTTTCTGCCGAAACCTTGGCGGGTGAGGCGGAATTCTCCTTTTTCTCCTCAACCGGTTTCGGTTTCTCGCGGAAGAAGCTGTCGCGCTTGAGTTCGGCGTTCTCCAGGACACTCCGATCAACCTTGTAAGCCCAGCCGGAAAGACGCTCGTTCAGACTTTTCGCCTTTTCGAGATTTTCGGTGCGAGTCTTGGCAAACTCCTTGTCAAGCTTCTCTTTCTCTTCTTTCTTCTCCCCTTTTGCCGCATTGCGGGTGACCGGACCAGCGTAGCGGACCGTAATTTGTGCACTGCACTGGCCATCCTTGTCGGCAACAGGGCGGAGAAGGTAGACGAAATTGTCCGCGTCGGTCAGCTCCAGCTCCGGCACCTCTTTCCCCGGCGCGGAGGCTTTCGCCACGTCAGAGAAACGAAGCCACGAGAAGGCACTCTTGAAGGAATCCACCTTGCCGGTATCCACCTCTTTCCCCGCCGGAACGGCTCCCGTCGGTGCGAGTGCGGCGGGCGAACCCTGTTCCGCAAGTTCCCATACGGTTTTGCCGTTCTTCCGCAGAACGGCGCGCTTCAGGCCGGAGACCTGGAAAAATTCCTGATCCAGCCACTCCGGCGCAGTGGAATCCACCTCGGAGAAGGTTTTCGAGACAAGGACGTTGCGTCCGTCATCCAGCTGGAGATAGCGCCCAGTGGCGCCCATGTTTCCGCCCATGCCGAAGGGGGTGGCCTCCGTCGGCGAGGAGCCCGCCTTTTCATACAGCTTGCCGAAGAGGAGAGTCTGCAAGGCCTTGCCGTCTCTGCCCGAGAGCGTTATGGAAACCGCTCCGCTCTCCGGAGTGAGTTCCAGCGAGGCGGCCTGCGCGTCGTCGAGCGTCAGTTCACGGGCGGCACGGGCGTCGCACAGGGCGACGAAGAGTTCGCGGAGCTTGTTGTAGTCGGCAGGGTATCCTGCGCGCTCCTTGACCTGCCAGCCTTTGCCCGTGCGCTCAAGCGTGATGGTCCGGCCGTTCTTTTTCAGCTGGACATAGTAGATGTTGTCACTGCTGAACTCTTCCGGCAGCAGCAGGGTTTCGGCCGGGGAGTTGCTCCCCGTGCTCTCCTGCCGCAGGAAATAGACCGCACCCAGAATGACTGCGATCAGGGCGAGTAGAATCAGATGTTTGCGTTTCATCGGCGCGCTCCTCTTCTGTGCCGGACGACCGCGACGACGATCCCCGCGAGGATGACCAGCAGCGGCATCAGGGCCATGTTGACGAAAATCAAAGTGTTTTCCAGCGAATCGATCTTCTGCCGGAGCTGTTTGCGGACCTGCTTGAGCTCCTTGCGGGCCTCCACCTCCTTCTGGCGGAACTCCTTGAGCAGTTCGCGCTGCTCGGAACTCAGAAGTTCGCTTTCGCCCGTCTTACGCTTGCTCTGCAGCTCGGTAATCTGCTGCTGCACATCGCGGAGGTCGTTTTCCAGCTTTATGATGCGATCCTGAAACTCCTTTTCCGCCTCCGCCTGGAGGTCGCGCACCACGGTGAAGGGGTGCGACGCGGTGCCGCGCGCCCGGATTTCCAGCAGATTGTCGTCTCCGCTGAGCTGATCGACCATATTCAGCGCGAAGTTCAGGTTGTCGTTGATCGGCTGCGCAACCTTTTGGCCGAGGAAGTTCATCTCACGCACACAGAAGGGATCGTACAGCATATCCGCGTCGCCGATCAGCACGACGAAGCCGGGTTTGACCGATTTCTTCAGTCCCGTCTCCTTTTTCGGAGTCTCGGACTTTTTCGCGTCACTGGCGGCGTCCGCCTTCTTTGTCTCATCCGCGGTCTTGGCGGCGTCGCCGGGTTTCCCTTCCGGGAAGGCGGTTGGGAAGGTTCCGGTCAGTTTGATGGCGAGCGCATGCTTTTTGCCGTCGGTTTTGAGGTTGCGAAGAATCATCTCGCCGGGCTGCTGTGCCGCAAAGGTGTCGGTGACTCCGGCATCGTCGGAGGTGTGAAGCAGAGTCGTCTGCTGCAGCCCCTCCACCGGTTTCCCGGAGAAGCTGCCGGCGCAGAAGAGCAGCAGGTTGTTGAGCGAGGCGACCGCCGGATCGGCGGAATCCATTTCCTCGCGGGTGAGCGAAAGAACCGTCGGCATCGTTTCCACCGTGCCGTACCCGCCGCGCATCCGGGTGCCGAGTTTGCGGTCGGCGACCAGTTTGTCGGCGGTGAATTCGATTCCCCAGCGCGACAGAAGTTTGCCGAGCGAGGAGCCGGCCGGCTTCATGTAGGGCTGGTTCATTCCGGAGAGCGGGAAGGGGTCGAGAAACGCCAGCAGCCGCCCGCCGCGCAACACAAACTGATCGAGCGCGTAAAGGGTGGCATCGCCGAGGTCGCCGGGGTGGATCGCCAGCACCACATCGATGTCCGGCGCGATGGCGTCGGTCGTGGCGGGAATCTCCACCACGTCGAAGTTACGCTTGAGTTCGGTGATGATCCACCACGGCGGTTTCGGCGCCTGACGCTGCTGCATCATCATGATCTGGGGCGTGTCGTAGCCGCCCATCACCGGCAGGGAACTCAGAATGCCGAGCTTGACCTTCTTCGTTGCGGTCACTTCGGTGATGGCGCGCGAAAGGTCGTATTCGAGCTGGGCCTCGTTCTCCGGATTGAGGAAGGGGAGCACCGCGGTCTTGCCGCCGGAACTCACTGCGACGCCGAGGTAGACCGGTTCCCCGGCGCCGAGCGCGTCGAGCGTCTGCCCGGAGATGCCGTCGAGCACGGCGGAATCCTCTTCATCCGAATCGGGGGTGGGGTTGAGTTTTTTGAGTTCGACCCGCTTGCCGCCGGCACGCTGGAACTCCCCGAGCAGATCTTCGACCCGCGAGGCGTAGGTCTTGAGAAATGCCGGCATATCCGCCGCGTTGCGCGAATAGTAGAAGCGGATGCTGACCGGTTTGTCGAGATTCTTTAAAATGTTTCCGGTTCCGCGGGAGAGCGTGTAGCGCTTTCCTTCGGTGCAGTCCCAGCGCAGGTTGACCGGTTTCAGGATGGCGTTGAGCAGAATCAGAATCGCCGCGACGATGAGGATTCCGGCGAGGGACCCGGCGACAGCGGCGGTTTTCTTATTTTTCAAATCAGGTTTCATGCTGTGTTGTACTCCTTCTCGTTGCGGGTCAGCTCCGGCGGTTTTTCAGGACGACGCCGGTGATGAAGAGCGCCAGCACGATCAGCGACAGGAAATAGACGATATCCCGCAGGTCGAAGACGCCGCGCTGCATGCCGGTGAAATGGAAGAATACGCTCAAATCCGCCGAAAATCCCACCAGTCCGGCCGGCGCCCCCCAGCGGAGCAGCAGCCCGGTCACCGGCGGGAAGCCGATCAGCACCAGCAAGAGGCAGATCACCGTCGCGGTGATGAAGCTGATGACCTGGTTGCGGGTGAAGGCGGAGGTCATTCCGCTGATCGCCAGATAGGTCCCGGCGAGCAGGAAACTGCCGGTGTACCCGGTGAGAATCGGACCGGCGTCCGGATCCCCGAGGTAGCAGACGGTGAAGACCATCGGCAGTGTCAGCACGAGGGCGATGCCGAGGACGATCCAGCCGGCGAGAAATTTGCCGAGAATCGCCTGCGTCACCGAAATCGGCATGGTGAAAAGCAGTTCCAGCGTTCCCTGGCGGCGCTCCTCCGCCCACTGCCGCATGCCGATCGCCGGCACCAGCAGAATGTAAAGCCACGGAAGCCAGAAGAAGAACCCCTGCAGATCCGCCTCGTTGCGGACGAAGAAGCCGCTGATCATGAAGGTGAAGAATCCGATCAGCACCAGAAAGATGACCAGAAAGACGTAGGCCACCGGCGAAGTGAAGTAGGCGCCCAGTTCGCGACGGGCGACGGTCAGAATGTTTCTCATTATTTCGCCTCCTTTCCGGCGGGGCTGTCCGGGGTGGTCAGGGCGCGGAACACCTCATCGAGTTTCCCGGGTTCCGCATGCAGTTCGATGAAGTTCCAGCGGTGTTCGTCGAGGAACTTCTTGACGTCGGCGGCGAATTCGTCGGCCGGAGCGGCGGAACAGAGGAGGAGTTCGGTTCGGCCTGCCTTTTCCTCCCGCACTTCGACGCCGGTCGCGTTGGGGAGTTTCCCGAGTGCCGCGACGGCGTCGGCGCCGGAGACGCCGGTGAGCACGAGCGAGAGGCGGGTTTTCCGCGGGGCGCGGTCGAGCAGTTCCCGCGGCGTGCCGTTGAAGACCAGGTGCCCTTTGTCGATGATGATGACCCGGGTGCAGATCGCTTCGACCTCTTCGAGAATGTGGGTGGAGACGATGATCGCCTTGTTCCGGCCCATTTCGCGGATCAGTTCGCGCATCTCGTGCTTCTGGTTGGGATCGAGTCCGTCGGTGGGTTCGTCGAGGATCAGCACCGGCGGATCGTGCAGAATCGCCTGTGCAAAGCAGACCCGGTGACGATATCCCTTGGAGAGGGTGTCGATCATCTGATGGGTGACGTTTTCGAGGTGACAGATTTTTACCGCACGGGCGACGGCGTCGGCTTTCGCCTTGCCGGAGAGGCCGCGGATGGCGGCGGCGAAGTTCAGGAATCCGATGACGCTCATATCCTGATAAGCGGGCGCGTTTTCCGGCAGGTAGCCGAAGAGCTGTTTGGCACCGACCGGCTCCTCTTCGATATCACAGTTGCCGATGGTGATTTTGCCGCCGGAGAGGGGCAGGAAGCCGGTAATCATCCGCATCGTGGTGGATTTCCCGGCCCCGTTGGGACCGAGGAAGCCAAGCACTTCCCCTTTTTCGACCGAGAAGCTCACCCGGTCGACGGCGGTGATGGCGCCGAATCGCTTTTGCACATCAGTCGCTTTTATCATGCCGAATCGATCTCCTTTCTCTGGGGAAAGGTGAAACGACGCCTGCAGAAACAGACCTTCGTTTCCCCCTTTGGTTTTCTTTTTTCCCTCCTTAAATTTTAGAAGTATAGCATGATAAAAGCGGAATTTCAAGTGATTCCGTAATTTTTTTGAACGGGCTAAACGTTCATGACCGGGAGGATGCGCCGGAGAAGCTCTTCCAGTAACCCAAGCTCGTACACCAGATCGAGCACCGTGTATCGTTTGCGGATCAGTTGTGCGGTGCGGATTCCGTGCAGGAACTGCTCCCTGCCGAGCTGAATGTCGGCCGGTTTGACCGGACAGCCGGCGGTGGTAAGCCGCCGGGTCAGCTCTTCCAGGGGATAGAGTTGATGAAGGATGCGTTTCCGCAGAGTCTCCCAGTTGCGGTAGATGAGTTCCCGCCGTTCTGCGAGTGCGCGTCCTTCCCGGAACTTGTCGAGCGCGATGGTGCGGGTGGCCGCGCCGTAGGTGCCGATGGAGAGCAGGGCATCGATCTCCGCTTCGCGTCCGGCGCGGTCGAGGCCGGGGCGGGCGAGGCGGCGCGCCTCCTGCTCCGAAAGCGAGAAAAGCGCCTCATAAAGCGCGGTGGATGTGACGGTGCCGATGGCGACTTTGAAGCCGTGGGAGACCGGTTTGCCGTTACAGCAGAGATTCTCCATCTCCCAGATGTGGCTGACGAGATGATCGGCGCCGGAGGCGGGGCGGGAGTCGCGGTAGAGCTGCATGGCGTACCCGGTAGCAGCCAGCCCGGTGAAGACGCGCCGCACGTCAGAGGGATCGGAGAGGTTGTCGCGCAGCGGCGTCTGTACCAGCTCCCAGACGGCGGGATCGACCGCTTCAATGCCGAGAGTGTCGGCGGCGAGCCAGTCCGCCCCGGCAGGAATCTTTGCCATCAGGTCGGCGTATCCGGCGGCGAACATCTCCGGCGGTGCGTTGCGGAGAATGCCGCTGTCGGCGACGACGGCGAGCGGCGCGGGGCAGGGCAGGGTCTGTTTCAAGCCGGAGGCGGTGAGCGCGGCGCCGCTGGAGGTGTAGCCATCCACCGAAGGGGCGGTCGGGACGCAGCAGTAGGAGACGTGCCGCAGACCGGAGGCGCGCTTGACCAGATCATTGACGGTGCCGCCGCCGATGGCAACTGGAACAACATTTTCCGGAAATTGTTCCAGCAGAAGGTTTACATTGGATTCATCGGCGTGGAGCATCGGCGTGCCGGGGAAGAGGAAGGGATCGGGGCCCTCCATGCCGGCGGCCTTTAGAATTTTCGCAACTTCGGCCCCGGCGGCACGCCAGGTGTTGCCGTCGGCGACGAGCCACGGGCGGGCGTCGTTTCCCCAGAGGGAGCGGATTGCTTCCGGCAACTGGTTCAACGCATCGTTTTCCAGCAGAAAGAGCCGGGTTTCCATCCCCGGCGGAATCGGAACAGGGTTCATGATATACCTCGTATTTTTACTTTGATATATTATATCACGAAACATGGAAGAAAACAAGTTTTTTCCCGAATGTTTTCAAAGGGGCGGTTTCCCTGAAAAACGAAAGGAATATTGATTCCCGCATTGACAAAGATCGAATGGTGACATATAGTTTCGCCGGCTTCGTATATCAGGGTTCATTTCCTCATTTCCGTGAAAGCGGAAAAAACTTGAGATTCAGAAAAAGGCGTTGCATGATGATGAATCTTCGTGAAATGGTTGAGGCGCAGGAGAAGAATTTCAACCCCCGGACAAATCTTCTGGAGGAGGTGGCGCACTCTCCCGGATATCACACCCGAATTCCGGATGGCGTCCGGGTGTCGGCGACCAGAACAAACATCTATTACGCTCTGGCACTGCTGAAACTCGGTGGCGAAAAGGAGTGTGCCCGGACTGCCGCTGTGACGCGGTCCGTTCTGGCACAACAGGTTACCGACCCTTATGACGCCGCTTACGGCATCTGGCCATGGTACTACGAGGAACCGGTTGCAAAAATGGCGCCGCCGGACTGGAACTGGGCCGATTTCATCGGCGCGGCGCTCTGTCACATGCTCCGGGAGCACCGGGAAGAGATCGGGCCGGAACTCGCCGCGGCGGTGACTGCTGCGCTGGAGCGGGCCGCATGGTCGATTTTCCGGCGAAACGTTCGCCCGGACTATACGAATATCGCGATCATGGGCGCCGCTGTCACTGGTTGTGCCGGTGAGATATTGCGCAACCCGCTTCTGGAAGAGTATGCGGCGAGCCGTCTTGCCACTTTTCTGCGGTATACGGAGGCGCAGGGCGGACTCAACGAATACAACAGCCCGACCTACACCTTTGTCGCACTGCGGGAGACGGAACGGATTCTTCAGCTGGTTCAATCGAACCGGGCGCTGATCGAATCCGCCGGACGACTGCGGGAATTCATCTGGGGCGAGATTGCGAAACTGTACCACCCCGCCACCGGCCAGCTGGGCGGTGCGCAGTCGCGCGCCTATTCGGAATACCTTCCGCCGGATGCCGTCGAGTTCCTGCGGGAGACGACCGGGTTGCCGTTGCGTGCGGCAGCTTCGGCGAAAACGAGTGACGGGGAGCTTGTATTTTCCTATGATCCGCTTCGGCATCTGCCTTGCCCGGTGAAAGTTCGGAGACGGTTTGCGGAAATCGAGCTCCCGGAGCAGGAAATCCGCCAGTGTTACATCAGGCGCAGTCAGCCCGGCATGTCGTTTGAAGGGACCACGTTCGTTACGCCGCAATTGATTTTCGGTTCGATCAATCGCGAATGCTTCTGGACACAGCGCCGCCCGATGCTCGGCTACTGGCCGGCGGGGCAGGGGAGTCGGCCGGCGATGTTCCGGATGCGTTTTCTCAAGGACGGGCGGGATTTCTCCTCTGCCGGAGTCCGCATTGCTCAGGCGGAGAACCGGGCGGTGTTTGCGCTTTCAATGCTGACCGACCGCGGCGACTGGCATATCGGACTCGGACGGCCCGCGGATGGAATGTTTTCCTTCTCGAAACTGGCGCTGCGCTTTGAACTTGCCGCAGAGGATGTGACGTTGCAGGATGGCAATACGCTGCTTTCCGGTATGTTCAAGGCGGTGATCCATGAACTGCCCGGCTGGTTTGACGGCGGTTCGATCCGCTGGCAGTGCGGGCGCGATGCGGACCGCGGCTGGGTGGAAGCCGTACTGTACGAAGGGGAAGAAAGAAAGATGCTCTTTGACGATACTCTTTCCACGATTGTCGGCGGCGGGGTGGAGATTCTCCCGGCGTCCGCCGCCGTTTCCGATGAGCCGCAGTTGGTGGAGCAGGGGAATTCCTATCGCATCCGGTGGGGAGAACTGTATGTTGACAGTCCCTCTTTTGCCGTTTCCTATGAATAACGGGATCCTCCTTGAGGAGAACCGAAAGTCGCGGGCGGGAGTTTCCCGCCCTTTTTCTTGATTTCTTCTCGGGAGGTAGCGGCCCGCCGGGAGAATTCTGTCGCGTGATCGTGGTGAAAAATTTATTTTTTTTCGCGTTCCCTATTGACAAAAAACTCTTTTTGATGCATAATATAGAAAGTTAGCAGTGGTTAGCAAAAAAGATGGAATATGCGGAATAAATCGGAAAAGGTGCTTCTGGAGGTACAGAAGATCTGGTTTCGGGTGATGTCGATCTACTACCGTTCGGGGAATCGGGCGGTCAAGATTCCGTCGTCGAACGAACTGGCGCGGGAGTTCGGCATAGCGCCCACGACGGTGCGGCTGGCATTCAAGAAACTGGAGAAGGAGGGCTACCTTGTCATGCGCAAGGGGAGCGGCACCTATACCAACCCGGTGAAATCCTCGCAGTTTGGTGTGAATGGGCGAAAACCCTTGATCGGACTGCTGTTGCAGACCGGTGATCTTTTTTTCTATCAGCCTTCAACGTTGAGATTTATCAGTGCGGCAACGGAAATTCTGGCTCAGATGAACTGGAATGTTCGTTTTATTACTGAGCGATGTGTTTCTCCGGAAGAGACGGAAGAGGTGCTTCTCCACTCCTATCTGGATGGTTTGATCTGTGTATCGGTTGAGCCGGGCGTAGCGGAGAAGGCGGCGGAAATTCTGCCGACTGTCAATTTGAATTATGAAGTGGAGGGGGTTCCCTGTGTTTATTCCGCCTACCGGCCGGTATTGGAGAAGTTGCGGGAACTTGGCGGATGCAACAAGAAACATATTGCCGTTGGCCAGTGCTGCGGGGTGTCGGAGCGTTACCCGCTGAGCCGGGATCTTGCTGCAATGCCGGGGGTAATCTGTCATAACTGGCAGATGAAAGAAGATGAACTTCGAAAAGAGTTGACAGAGCATGTGCCGGATTGGATTATCCTCGACTCGGAACGGTTCGAGATGGTTCGTTCTATTTTGCTGGAGTTGTACGGAGACGAACGAACGAAATCGATACTCTGGGTGTTCTGGAACTCCGGGTGTCCGGATCCGGACTGGCATTGTGTATCCATAGAGACGGATGACAGAATCCGCATGCGCATGGCGGCGGGGATGCTGGAGCAGCTGTTGTGTAATCCCGCCGTGACGGTTCCGTCACAGGTGCAGCAGCTGCAACTGTTCCGGCTTCCTGACCATGAGCGGATATATTGAACAACGGTACTTAGAGAATCAGTCGTCAACATACCAACAGGGAGGTTCGATGATGTCACAACACAGCAAAACAAAAATGAGACAAATCGCCGGTATTTTCACTCTTATTGAGCTTCTGATTGTTATTGCAATTATTGCGATTCTGGCGGCGCTGCTGTTGCCGGCATTGAACCGGGTGCGGATGCAGGCTCGCGCCATCAGCTGCGTCAACAACTTGAAACAGGTCGGCCTGGTGGCTTCACTGTACTCCTCGCAGTTCAATGACAGCATCATGCCTTACCGGTTCAATAATTTCGGGTATTCGGGTGGTTCTTACTGGAACTGGTACTGCCTGACAAACAATCTTTTGAATATGAAGCAGGCCACCTGCCCGGAGGTTCCCTGTCTGGAGGCTTTACGTTCTTATTATGATAACAACAAACCATTGTCGAACACATCGAGAGTTCCCAATGAAAGTTACGGCAATATGTCGTATGGGATCAGTACCATTTCCGGAGATTATGCTGTAACGAAAGGTGTGGTGAAGATCAACCGTATTAGCAAAGCTTCTCGAAAAATTTACGGGGGAGATTCCGTTCTCACCACCACCACGAAAGTTACTCCGACAGCGATTTTGAGAAGTCAGGCTCATGAGGAAGGGGTTCTCAGTCCGTGGCATCTTTCCAAGGCAAACGTTTTATTCATTGATGGACATGTGGATTCCATCAAGGCAAGAACTTATACCGAGATCTATACATTGCCGGAGACGAAGGCGTTCTCACGCACTGACTGGTCTCTGGATAATCCGTGGAACCTGTATCAGTAAGGGGGAGTTATGAAGTATCTTTGTGTCGCATCCGGCAGTTTGTTGATCTCAGTTTTTCTGTTGACTGCTGCGGCAGAGAATCCGGCCAGAATCGATATCAGCGGTGTGCCGTCGGTAACATTAAACTTCGCCAGACAAGACGGCGTCAAAATCGATTATGGAAGCTGGCAAAAGCCGGAGCATGTGGAGAAGTATCTGACCACTTCGTATCCCGCTTCGAAGGAGTGGAAGCAGGGTGTGGTTACCTTCACTCCGGAAATGGACGGGCGCGTCAGAGTCGCGCTTCTCGGGCCTCAGCTGAGCGGAGGGAAAGATACTCGCAACAAACCGGCGGGTGTTTATTACGATACTATTCGGGTGAATGGGAAGCTGATCCCCAACGGCGATTTTGAAGCCGGCGAGAAAGGGTTTGTGTTTTTCACAAGGGAAAAACGGTATCCGGGGCGAATTGTCTTCAATCCGCTCATTGCCGAGTCCGGCAGCGCCTGCGGCCTTGCCTGGCATGACGGGGAGATTGCTTTCGGTCTGCCGGTCAAGGCGAAACAGCCGGTAACCTTGAGTTTCAGCTATCGGGATGGAGGGGAGGTACCGCCAATTTCCAAAGCAAATAATTTCTATCCGTTATCACTCCGTGCATCGGCGAATATGGGATTTGCCGATGAGACGCCCGGCGACGGCAAAGGCGGCTGGACCGATCAGGGGCCGATGAACGATCTCCGTGTGTTTCAGCCGGGGCTCAAGTCGTTCCACGGCTGGCCGTTTCAAGTAGTCGACCCGGCAATGAACGACGGGCGTTCCTGCGTGATCTTCCGCAGTTCCAACTCGAAGTTCGGCCGGGAGAAAATTGTTCTTCCCGTCAATCGGGAATGCAACGCGATTGCCCTCTTGAATGCTTCGGCCTGGGCGAAGCAGGGGAGTGTCGCGGCAACGGTTGAAGTCACATTTGCGAATGGAAAAAAACAGCAGTTCCCGCTGAGAGTCGGCAAAGAGACGGGAGACTGGTGGAATCCGAAACAGCTGCCCAACGCGGATGTCGTCTGGCGTTCCGGAGGGGATTCCGGGGAGATCGGACTCTACCTCACCTGTCTGAAATGGCCGGAGCCCGCACGGGTCCGCAGTGTCACCATTACGCCCGGCCGGGAAGGGGTGGTCTTTGCTCTGGTTGCCGCGACTGCCGGGATGGTCAGAAGTTCCGAGGATGACGTAAGTCATCTGGTCTGGCAGGTGCCTCTTCCGCAAAAATCTGCATTGACCGCTCTGCCGCTCGAAGTCCTGAAGCTGGAAATGGCGAAAAAGAATTTCCCCGCCGAACTGTTCTTCGAGGAGCGGAAAAACTGGGCACGGCTGGAAGTTCGGGATCAATCCGGAAAAGAGCTGGATCACTGCATCGTGAAATTCACCCGCAATTTTTCGCCGCTGATTCTGGTCAGGACAAATGGAAAGGCCACTTCTCTCCAGTTGAAAATCGGGGAGGAGAAAACGGGGAAGATTCTTTCGCCGCGTCAGGCATTTCGACAGTTCACCGGCCGTGAACAGGCGAATTATCGTGCGGATGAGTGGGCAAACGGTATCATTGTCTACCCGGAAAATGCGAAACTGAAGGAGACCCGGATGATCGCCGACGAGGACTCCTTCTACAACTCGGCGACGGCCATGAACGGCGATTCGCCCGAATGGCATTATACCTTTGAACTCAAAGAGCCGAAGGCGTATAAACTGTACATCTATTCCCGTTCTCCGGAAAATCATACGAACGCCATGTTTCTTTCAGTGGATAACGGGGAGACGATCAAACTCGGCGGGAACTTCAACATGCCATCCACCTATTACTGGAACGGCGGCGAACGAATCTTCCTGAAACCGGGGAAACATACGATCCGCCTTTTTTCCATTGCCGAGATACTCCGCAGGCTGGGCCTGCCTGATTCGAATAAGACGCGACGTAAAAATCTCAGCCTGGCCAAGCTCTATCTGGCCGAAGATCTGCTGACTCCGGTTCAGCCGGGGCTTCCGGAAGAGCTGGCCGCCTTGAAGAGCGTCGGGGTCTTTGTCTATGGTTTCGGCGAACTCCTGCCGATGAAAAGTGGTTCAAGTGACCGGTTGCGGCGTGTGGTCAACGAACAACGTTCCTTCCCCGATCTCTCCTCGCTTACCGCTGATTCTGCGATCGATCGTCATGGAGCTCCAGTGCGGGAGGGGAACGGGTTCCGGTTTGCGGATGGAACGCTTCTTCCGCAGATATGGGGATGCAATATGAATGATGGACCGCTTTACGATCTTGCAATGGATAATCGGATTGGCGGCGACAGCCTGGATCAGTTTCTGAAGCGGGTTCGCGCGATGGGATACTCCACCGTCCGGTATATGATTTCCACTCTGCCGCGGGAATGGGGCACGAATGGGAATCACATTCAGATGCCGCTGCTCTCCCGCAAGCCCTTGAAGTTTGCTCCGGAATTTCTGACCAATCTTCAGAAACTGATTGCCGCGTGTCATCGGAACGGGTTGTATCTCTCACTCACGCTCTGGCATGACAACAGTTTTTTCAGTGATCTGGGTGCAGATCGCAGCAACCACGCCTACATTGGATTTTTCCACCCGGAGGCACTGCGGCGCGAAAAGGAGATTGTCCGGATGGTTCTGGCAACTCCGAACACCTACCGTGACAATCTGCCGCCGGCAAAGGATCCTACGCTTCTGATCTACGAAATTGAGAACGAACGGACCTATGTCGCGACGTTTCTCATGAACAACCCCTCCAACTGGCGGAAACTTCCTCCCGCCACCCGGGAGATTCTGTACGGCCGCTGGGCCGATTTCCTCGAGAAAAAATACCGGAATGTGGATTCGTTGAAAAATTCGTGGAATCTTTCCTCTCTTTCCGGCTGTCTGCGGGACAACGGGAAAAGCGAAGCCTTTGAAAACATCGACTTCCCGCCGGTCTGGAATATGAAGGAGTGGGGCAATGACACGTCGGAACTCAAATTCAAGCTGGATGATCTGCGCATTTCCGAGGCCTCGTTCGGCAGGGAAAAACGAAGCAACCCGATGGTTTCCGATGGCTTGGAGTTCATGTATTCACTCTATCGCGACTATCTGCGGGAGATGTATTCCTATGCGCGCTCGCTTGGATTCCAAGGCATCATCACGGCCAATGGACCGGATTGTGAGCTGTACTACTCTCAGCGTGCAGGTGCGAACGAGGTTCTGGATGCGACTTCCGGAGGAACTGGATATTGGAACCGGACCGGATACGGATTCCTGCGTTCTCTCGGCTGGCTGGCGCCGCTGGTCTACACGGCTGCACCGGAGAAACCGATGATCTCCCGCGAGTACGGCTCCACTTTGATTTTTGAAAACGGCTGGTGGGGCAATTTGATTGCGGCAACGATTCAGAAAGCGATGGGGAAGGCATATTTGTTCAACTTTTCTCTCGGCATCTCCAGTTTGAATGCCCCGGACTGGCTTTATCCGGATGACAGTTTCGAGAAAAATACCGGGGTGAGCTTTGGTCAGGAGGCTCATCTGTACAGCCACTTCGCGAATCTCGCTTCCGCGATCGCGGTTCGCTCGCCGGAGTTGAAGAAGCCGGAGTTCCGGCTGGAGATCGGGTATCCGCTGGACAATGTCTGTTACGCGGCCCCCTTCCGCGGTTACAACAAGATGACACTGAACGATTTTACGCCGTTCCTCTACTGCGATTCCTCCGTCCGGACCTTCCGGGATGTCTACGATGGTGACGCCGATTTCGTCGTGAATGAGCCGTCGACCCCGGCCGGGGATTACTCCCGGGCGAAACATCTCTTTGCGATTCGTCCCCACTCCCCGCTGAATCGTTACGGCCGCCCGGAAAAGGAATGGTTCCAGGGGCGGAAGTTTCAGGCGGAAGGGTTTGTGGATACCGCCGCGGAACGGAAAGCGTTGTACGATGCGCTGCAGAAAGCGGGGGCCGATATGCCCGTTTCGTTCGACGAATTCGGCAAGGTGTGGCGCGATGCCGGGAACCATCTGGAACTTGACACCCGGAGTGTGACGTTCCGGGCGGAAACGAATGATTTTTCCGCCTTCATCGGCAATGTGAAAAGCGGCGAAAAGAAGATGCCGGGCGTGTTCCGGCTTTCCGGTGCGGAGGACGCCTGGAGCTTCTTCGGGAAACTGCCCGATTCCTCGACGCTGTTCTTCGCCGTGATGAACGGTTCTGCGGATTTGAAATCCGTCGGCAATCTCCGCTACCTCTTCCTCGGAGGTCGGCAGATCAAGGTGACGATGAACGGAAAACCGTACCTTTCACTGCTGGGCGGCGGCACGGTCAACATCGCCTTGAAAAGCGATGCGCCCCTGGCGAACGCTTCCTGCGTGTATGTGACGTTTTTCCGGAACCGCTCCATGGCAACACCGGCGGAAATCTCCTTCGCCCGGAAGATCCGCAAGGTTGAAGCCTGTGATCGGGAAGGGCACGTGATTGCAGAGGTGCCGTTCACGCAGGGAACGTTCCGGAATCTCTGGGAGAATGGACGACAGATCTCCTATTATAAGGTTACCTTCTGATTCCGGCAGTCCGGATGAAAAAAACCGCCGCCTCTCCCCACTGGGAAAGGCGGCGGTTTTCGTGTGCGGCAATGTCAGAAGGTGTCGGCGATGTAGTCCACCGCGTTGCGGAAAAGGACCACGCCATCCCCCTCTTTCGGCAGCTTCCCGGCAATCTTGTCGGCCGTCCAGCTCGGCGAATTGTAGGGTGAAAGAAACGCTTCCGGGTGCGGCATCAGCCCGAACACCCGCCCGGTGGGATCGCAGATCCCCGCGATCGAATGGAGCGAACCGTTCGGGTTGGCCGGAAACTCCGTTGCAATCGAACCATCCGCATTGGCATAGCGCAGTGCCGTCAGATGTTTCGCCTCCAGTTCCGCGAGAACCGCGTCATCCGCGACGAACTTCCCTTCGCCGTGACGGATCGGCAGCCGCAGAAGATCCACGCCGCGGGTGAAGACACACGGCGAGGCGGGATCCGCCTTGAGGTAGCACCAGTCATCCCGGAATACCCCGGAGTCGTTGTGCGCCAGCGCCACATGCTGGGTGAAGTAGTCCCCGTCGAGCGCCGGAACCATCCCCAGGCGCGTCAGTGTCTGGAAGCCGTTGCACACGCCGAGCACCAGCTTGCCGTCGGCGATGAACTTCGCCAGCTGGTCGTGCAGCTGGAACTTCACCCGGTTCGCGAAGACCGTCCCCGAACCGAGGTGGTCGCCGAAGCTGAATCCCCCGATGAAGATCAGAAAATGGTACTCTTCCAGTTTGTGCTGCCCCGCGATCAGGTCGTTCAGGTGAACCTGTTCCGGTGTCGCCCCCACCAGTTTGCACGCTGCGGCGGTTTCCCGTTCGCAGTTCAAACCGAAGCCGGTGATCACCAGAACTTTTACATCAGATTTTTTCATAATTGTATCCGTAAGAAATTGTTTCGTTGTCTCAAGCGCGAAAAAAACGGCCCGGAGCGGATTTTACGTGTGGTAATCCGCATTGATCTTCACATACTCATACGAGACGTCGCTGGTCCACACCCAGTAGTTGTCGTCTCCGTCGTGCAGATTCACCCGGACGGTGAATTCGCGCTGTTTCACGATGTCGCAGAGCGCCGATTCCGGCGTTCCGGCGTCGCCGCCGTTGCGCACAACCGGCATGTTGTCGTAGTAGATGTCGGTCTTCTCCGGATCGAACTTCGCCCCGGAGTAACCCAGCGCCGCCACCACCCGACCCCAGTTCGGGTCGCCGCCGAACCAGGCGGTCTTGCAGAGCAGGGAATTCGCCACCGCTTCGGCGCAGAGCTTCGCATCCGCCGTGGAACGGGCGTGCTCGATCTCCACGTGGATGAACTTGGTCGCACCTTCGCCGTCCATGACCATCTCCCGGGCGAGACGCTGCATCACCGCCAGCAATGCCTGCCGGAACTCCTCCGCCTCCGGAGTGCCCGCTTTGAGCTCCACCCCGGAGCGGCCGTTCGCCATCACGATCGTCGTATCGTTGGTGCTCATGTCGCCGTCGATGGTGATCCGGTTGAAGGATTCCGCAACGTTGGCCGCGAGCATTTCGCGCAGGAGCGCGTTGTCCGCCTTGACGTCGGTGGTGATGTAGCAGAGCATCGTCGCATGCGGAACCGTCATCGCAGGATCGATCATCCCCGCGCCCTTGGTCATTGCGCCGATGGTGACGGTTTTGCCGGCAAGTTCCAGTTGCAGCGCCACCGATTTGGGAACTGTGTCGGTGGTCATGATCGCCTGTGATGCCGCACTGCCGCCCTCCGGCGAGAGTGCCGCCGCCGCAAGTTCAATCCCCTTCCGGATGGTGTCCATCGGCATCTGCACGCCGATTCTGCCGGTCGAGGAGACGGCGACCTCGTCGGCACGGATTCCAAGCCGGCGGGCGGCGAGTTCGCAGGTGCACTCCGCATTGGCCAGTCCGGTGGCTCCGGTGCAGGCGTTGGCGTTGCCGCTGTTGATGACCGCGGCGCGCAGGAAGGGGGAGTTCAGCACCCGCGTGCGGCAGACCTGGACCGGCGCCGCCGCGAAGGTGCAGCTGGTGAAGGCGCCGGCGAAGTTGGCGGGCGCCTCCGAATAGATCATCGCGAAGTCGGGCGCGCCGCTCCGCTTGAACCCGGCGACGACCCCCGCCGCCTGGAAGCCCGGCGTGCTGGTGATCGAACCGTTTTCGAGGAACTGAAATTTATTCATGGATCGGATCTCCGTAGGTTGCCTTGACGTTGATGGCGAT
The DNA here is from genome assembly GCA_900551245.1 of uncultured bacterium. GTDB lineage: Bacteria > Verrucomicrobiota > Lentisphaeria > Victivallales > Victivallaceae > Victivallis. The sequence goes on from URVC01000009.1 coordinate 17,183, forward strand.
GCCGCCGCGCGGCCGGAAATGGCCGATCACTTCGGCGCGCCGAGGGGCGCACTCCTTCACCACCGCGTCGAGGATGGTGTTGACCGATTCCTCGTGAAAGGTGCTGGCGTTGCGGAAGGAGTAGAGGTAGAGTTTGAGCGACTTGCTCTCGATGCAGCGCTTGTCCGGCACGTACCGGATGATGATGTGGCCGAAGTCGGGCTGGCCGGTCACCGGGCAGAGCGAGGTGTATTCCGGACAGTCGAATTCGATGACGTAATCCCGGTCGGCGTAGAGGTTGTCGAAGGATTCGAGTTTCGCTTCGTCGGGGGATTTCGGATATTTCCGCTCGGAGGCGGAGAGCAGTGTCAGACTGCTGAAGCGTTCTTTTGTGGCTTTCTCCATAGCTTTCCTTAACGGTTGAGATGCGGTACAACAACACTTTTCCTTAACATAGCACCGGTTCGGGCTGATTTCGACAGCAAAGCGGAAAAATGCTTCACTTTTTCCGGGAAAAACGGCCTCGACAGGAGCTTTTCTTGATTTTCAGTTTGACAAAGCACAAACAGCGGCTAGAGTATGGAGACAACGCGCATTGCGCCGGCAGAAAAAATCCGGAGGATTGGAAGATGAGCCAGGAAAATGAGTCTCTGCTGCGGTCGAACGGTGTCAGTTACGTGCTGCCGTTCATATTGATTACCTCATGCTTTGCCATGTGGGGCTTCGCCAACGACATCACCAATCCGATGGTGAAGGCGTTTTCGAAGATCTTCCGCATGAGCGTGACCGACGGGGCGCTGGTGCAGGTTGCCTTCTACGGCGGCTACTTCGCGATGGCGTTTCCGGCGGCGATGTTCATCCGCCGCTTTTCCTACAAGGCGGGAATCCTGATGGGGCTGGGGCTTTACGCTTTCGGTGCGTTGCTTTTCTTCCCGGCGAAGATGACCGGCGCCTACTATCCCTTTCTGCTGGCCTACTTCATTTTGACCTGCGGACTGTCGTTTCTGGAGACCAGCGCCAACCCCTACATTCTCTCGATGGGGCCGGAGGAGACCGCGACCCGGCGACTGAATCTCGCCCAGTCCTTCAATCCGATGGGCTCTTTGCTCGGGATGTTTGTCGCGATGCAGTTCATTCAGGCAAAGATGAATCCGCTTGACTCCGCGGAACGCGCCACACTGAGCGATGCGGAGTTTGAGATGGTGAAGAATGCCGACCTCACGGTACTGATCCGCCCCTACCTTCTGATCGGGTTGGTGATCTTCGCGCTGTTTCTGGTGATCTGGTTCGCCCGGATGCCCGCCAACAACGACCAGTCACACGAGATCAACTTTCTGCCGACGCTGAAACGGCTGCTGAAACTGCCCCGGTATCGTGAAGGTGTGATCGCGCAGTTTTTCTACATGGGCGCACAGATCATGTGCTGGACCTTCATCATCCAGTACGGAACGAGGATTTTTGTCGGGCAGGGGATGGAGGAACGGGCCGCAGAGGTGCTTTCCCAGAAGTACAATATTGCCGCGATGCTGATTTTCTGCATCAGCCGGTTCATCTGCACCTTCCTGCTTCGTTACCTCAATCCCGGCCGGCTGCTGATGATCCTGGCGGTGGCGGGCGGCATTTTTTCGCTCGGCACCGTGCTGCTTCAAGACATCTGGGGGCTCTACTCGCTGGTGGGAATTTCCGCCTGCATGTCGCTGATGTTTCCGACCATCTACGGCATTGCGCTGGAGGGGCTGGGCGACGATGCGAAGTTCGGCGCCGCCGGCCTTATCATGGCGATTCTCGGCGGTTCGGTTCTGCCGCCTCTGCAGGCGCTGATTATCGACCTCGGCAACGTGGGTGGATTCCCCGCGGTCAACCTCTCCTTCCTGCTGCCGCTGCTCTGCTTCGTGGTGGTGGCTCTCTACGGATTCCGGACCGGCAGGCAGCGCTGCTGAGCCTGCCATTGTACCGAATCTCATCTCCGACGGAACGCGATGCGCTTTTGCCGGAGATTTTTTTTGATTATTTTCTGAATTACTCCTTGATTTTATTGCGAAGACTGATATGATATTTTAAAATCATAAATCTAGATATTCAAATATGAATAAAATGCAAAATAATACCATTCCTGCCGTAGAGAAGACAGTGGCGATTTTGAATTGTCTCGGCAACCGGAACGGAGGAGCGACGCAGGCGGAGCTTGCTGCGGAGCTCGACATTACTCCGAGTACCTGCTACCGGATACTGCAGACGCTGCTGGCGGCGGATTTCGTCCGCAAGGGAGCGGGCGGGCGTTACGACCTCTCCAACGGACTTGCGCCGGTGGTGCGCAAACTTTCCGACTTCACGGCGCGGTTCAGTGTGGTCCAGCCGGTGCTCGACCGTCTTGCAGCGGAGACCGGACTTTGCTGCAAACTTTCGATTCGGCAGGGAAGGGACCAGGTCTCGATTCTGCGGGCGGAGTCACCGCGGCCGATGGCGGTTTCCGGCAAGATCGGTGTTCATTTCCCGATTGTGGAGGGGTCTGTCGGTGCGGCGCTGCTGGCGGATGCTTCGCCGGGAGAGATTCGAGAGCTTGCTGCAAGTTGTACTGTTCCGGTTGCCGAACAGAATCATGCCGAACTGGTGCTTGCCGGGGTGGAGGCGATCCGGCGGCATGGTTACTGTTTCAACGCCGGGAAGAACCGCTGGCGGGTCGATGCTCTTTCGGTTCCGGTCCGGGATATGGAAGGCAATGTGATTGCTGCGCTTACGTTGCTCGGCAGTGACGCCGATTTCACCGGGGATCAGGAACAGGCGCTTGCCTCCGCGGTGCGGCGTGCTGCGCGGGAATGTGCAAAACTTTGCGGTTGAATGTTATGTCATCTTTCAGGAGGAACCATGAATCAGAAAATTGATCCAGCAACATTGAAAATCACCGACATGCGCTTCGCCGACATAGACGGCGCCCCGAAGCGGTGTACGCTGCTCAAACTCTACACCAATCAGGGATTGATCGGTTACGGCGAGGTGCGCGACGCTTCCAGCCGTACCTACGCCGCGATGCTCAAGAGCCGCATTCTCGGCGAAAATCCCTGCAACATCGACAAGATTTTCCGCCGGATCAAACAGTTCGGCGGGCCGTCCCGGCAGGCGGGTGGCGTCTGCGGCATTGAAGTTGCGCTGTGGGACCTCGCCGGCAAGGCGTGGGGTGTCCCGGTCTGGCAGCTGCTGGGCGGGAAGTTCCGCGATCGGATCCGGGTCTACTGCGACACCGACTCCGAGGGCGGCGGGCGCGACATGGGCCGGGCGCTGGTCGATCGGATGAAGCAGGGGTACACCTTCCTCAAAATGGATCTCGGGATCGAGCTTCTGATGGAACAGGAGGGGTGTCTCTCCGCTCCGCTCGGCTTCCTGGAAAAGATGCGCGAGTACAAGCAGACCGTATTCTCTACGCCGCACGGCTCGATCGATCCGCGGGCGATGCGCGGCGAGGCCTATGACCTTTTCAACACCGCGCACGGATTCACCGGCATCCATCTCACCGAAAAAGGATTGGATTATCTCGACAAGTATATGGCTGACGTGCGTAAAGTGACCGGATACGAGATCCCGATTGCGATCGACCATCTCGGCCACATCCCGGTGGAGGACTGCATCCGGCTGGCCCGGCGGCTGGAAAAATACAATCTCGCCTGGATGGAGGACCCGGTGCCGTGGCAGTGGCACGATCAGTACCGGCGCATTGCGGCGGCGACCACGGTTCCGCTCGGCACTGGCGAGGACATCTACCTCAAGGAGAACTTCCGGCCGTTGCTGGAATCCGGGGCTTTGGCGGTGGTTCATCCGGATGTGCTCACCGCGGGCGGCATTCTGGAAACGCACAAAATCGGCGACATGGCCGAGGAGTACGGCGTTCAGATGGCGATTCACATGGCGGAGAGTCCGATCGCCTGTCTGGCGGCGGTCCACGTCGCGGCGGCGACCCGGAACTTCATGGCGCTCGAGGTCCACTCGGTGGATGTGCCGTGGTGGCCCGATCTCATCGCGCCGCGTCTGGAAATCCGCGATGGATTCATCACGGTTCCCGATGCGCCCGGTCTCGGCATTGAAGCGTTGAATGAGTCGTTGATCCGTGAGAAACTCCACCCCGATTTCCCCGAAGCCTGGGCTTCGACGGAAGAGTGGGATAAAGAGTGGGCCAACGACCGGCAGTGGAGCTGAGAAGAGTCTGAAATGAAACTTGGACTTATGCTGCCGGTCAAGCCGGATATCCGCTGGGTTCTGGCGCGGCAGGTCGGTGTGGAATACGCGATCACCAAGGCCGCTCCCGAACTGTCGGGGCAGTTGCCGCCGTGGGACTTCGAATCGCTGCACAGCGTGAAGACACGTTTTGCGGAGCAGGGGTTCCGGCTGTGGGCTCTCGAAGGGGATGAATTCGATATGAGCCGGATCAAGCTCGGGTTGCCCGGGCGCGATGAGGATATCGAGCATTACTGCATGATGTTGAGGAATATGGGTCGGCTCGAAATTCCGCTTCTCTGCCTCAACTTCATGGCCGGTGTCGGCTGGTACCGCACCCGGGTGGATCTGCCGGAGCGGGGAGGGGCGCTGACCAGTGAATTTGACCGCGCCGCGATGCCGCCGGAGCCGGAGCTGAAGCTCTCGCATGAAAAGTTATGGAGCAACTTCGAATATTTCATCCGGGCGGTGATTCCGGCGGCGGAAGAGGCCGGGGTGAAGATGGGGTTGCATCCGGATGACCCGCCGATCGAACGGCTCTGCGGATATCCGCGCATTCTGACCAGTGCCGCGGCATTCCGGCGCGCGCTGGCGCTGGCGGCAAGTCCGAACTGCGGGGTGACCTTCTGTCAGGCGAACTTCCGGGCGATGGGGGAGGATGTTCCGGCGCTGATCGAGGAATTCTGCCGCAAAAAGCAGCTTTTCTTCTTCCACTTCCGCGATATCGAGGGGACGGCGGAGCATTTCCGCGAAACCTTCCATGACAACGGACCGACCGATATGGCGAAGCTGTTGAAGCTTTTGAAAGAGAATGGATTTGACGGGATTCTCCGCCCGGATCATACGCCGACGATGGCGACCGAGGAGAACTGTGAACCCGGCTATGCCATGCTGGGCAATCTATTTGCCGTCGGATATATCCGCGGCATTCTGGATGCACTGAAAACCATTGAAAAATAAAGGGATGGTGTGATGACAGAATATCGTAAACCAAACGTGTCGCAGGCGGAAATCAACGAAGCATTCGGTCCCGCCTATCGTGAACAGTGGAATGACAAGTTGCAACGGCAGATCGATGCCGACATCGAGAAAAACCGCAAAGCGGAAGGGGAGTTTTCGCTGCCCGCTTCCGCTGCCGGGCGGGAGATTCAGGTCGAACAGCTCTCGCACGATTTTATCTTCGGCGCTCACATCTTCAACTTCGATCAGCTGGGAACCGATGAGCGCAACCGCCGTTACAAGGAGTTGTACGGCACACTGTTCAACTCCGCGACGATCGCCTTCTACTGGAAGCAGCTGGAGCTGGAGGAGGGGCATCCCCGTTTCCGGCCCGAATACCGTGACTCCGCCGATTTCTGGAACCACTGCCCGAATCCGAACTCTCAGCCGCACTGGCGCCGCCCCGCCACCGATCCAGTGGTGGAGTTCTGCCGGTCGAAGGGAATTCGTCTTCACGGTCACACGCTGGTCTGGGGCAACAACCGCTGGCAGATTCCGGACTGGCTGATTGGGCGGATGCCTCTCCATTTTCTCAAGAAGGCCAATCTGGAGCAAAATCCATCGGATGGCACCTTGGAGTGTCAGGCTACCGCGTATCCCTTTGAGGAGATGTCTGCTGACGAGATGGCGGAGGCGATGCCGGAATACACCACGCTGCTTAACGTCCTCACCGCGAAACGGATCATGGAAATTGCCGTGCGGTACGGTGACAAAATCGACAGCTGGGATGTCGCCAATGAGAGCGCCGCCGATTTCGGGAAGGGGCGGATGGTCCCCGGTTCGAAGCTGTGCAAGAGCTGGTATGGTCCGATGCCGGGCGACTATACCTATCGGGCATTTAAGATCGCCGAGAGCGTTTTCCCGGAAAAGGCGAAACTGAACATCAACGATTACAACCTTTCCGAAGATTATCTTCAGCAGGTATGCGATCTGCGCCGCCGGGGCTGCAAGATTGATATCATGGGGGCGCAGATGCATCTTTTCGACCCGCAGATATGTCTGAATATTGCTTCCGGCAAGGATCTTCGGCAGAGTCCGGAGACAGTTCGTCGAACGATGGAGCTGATCGGCAAGGCCGGGTTGCCGATTCACCTGTCGGAGATCACCATCACCTCTCCCGGAGGAGACCGCCGCGGCGAAATCATTCAGGCCGGAATCTCCCGCAACCTCTATCGGCTCTGGTTCAGTCTGGCTCCGATGATGGGCATCACCTGGTGGAACGTGGTCGACGGCTGCGGGGCACCGGGTGAACCGGCGATCTCCGGATTGTTCACCCGCGATATGGAGCCGAAGCTCTCCTATTTCGCGCTCAATGATCTCATCCATCACGAATGGCACACGAGTCTGTCGTGCCGCGCCGACCGCGAGGGAAAAGTGGGCTTCCGGGGCTTCCGGGGCCGTTACCGTCTAAGCTGGACCTCCGCGGAAGGCAAGGCGGAGTCGATGGAATGTCATCTGAAATAACACTCATGCAACACAAGGAGATGTGAATATGCCTTCCCTTCAGGACATGAAGCAGAAAGCCAAAGAAGCCGGTCTCATGAAACTCGATCGGCTGATTGCCACCCGTCAGCGCATTCCGAACTGTGAACTGGCCATTCCGCTCGACGAACTCTGCGCCCGGTACGAGAAACTCTACACCGGATGCATCAACGATGTGATGCGGGAACTCTGCCTGCTCAATCAGAATCTGCCGTCGAACATCATGCCGCTGCGCGATGAGATGGTGGTCTGCGGCGAGGCGTTCACGGTCAAGAGTGCGCCGAATGTGATGATCGAGGGGGAAATGACCTTCCGCGCTCAGATGCTCGACGAGATGAAGCCGGGCGGGCTGGTCGTCTGGGATACCTCGGAGGACACCGAAGCATCGCTCTGGGGCGGTGTGATGACCGCCACCGCCATTTCGAAGGGAATCCGTGGCGCAGTGATTTCCGGCGGCATCCGCGATACGAAGCAGATTCTCGAACAGAAGTTTCCGCTCTTCTACAAGTATCGCACCAGCAACGGTTCGCTTGGCCGCTGCATGATTACCCACTATCAGGTTCCGGTCCGGATCGGCAAGGTGACTGTCCGCCCCGGCGACATCATCTTCGGCGACATCGACGGTGTGCTCTGCATTCCGCGTGAAATCGCCTGCGACGTGCTGTTGCGCGCCGAGGGGATCGAACGCAACGAGATCGATATCTTCTCCTGGGTCCGGCAGGGCGACACCATCTCCGAGATCATCGAAAAAGGCGGTTATTTCTAAGAGGACGCAGACGATGGATGGAGCATTGGAAAAACTGTTCTCCCTCGCCGGTCATACGGCGCTGGTGACCGGTTCCAGCCGGGGCATCGGCCGGGAGATTGCGCTTACGCTCGCCCGGGCGGGCGCGACGGTGATTCTGCACGGATCGCGGGAGTCCGCGAAACTCCGCGACGCCGTCGAGCTTGTGAAACAAATCGGCGGGCGGGGCGAATGCGTCACCGCCGACCTTACGGATGACAAGGCAACCGCTGCACTTCCCGACGCCTGCCGGGCGCTGGGGCTGGAGGTGGATATTCTCGTGCTGAACGCCTCCATTCAGGAGTATCTTCATGTGACCGATTACGAACCGGAGGAGTTCGCGCGGGAGTTCCAGGCGAACGTCGGCGCGGCGTTCCGGCTGGTGAAGGAGTTCTCCCCCGCGATGCGCCGGAAGCGCTGGGGGCGGATTGTCTGCGTCGGCAGCGTCAACCAGCTTCGCCCGGCGACGCGGCTGTCGATCTACTCCGCAACCAAAGCGGCGCTGGAGAATTTCACCGTCTGCTGTGCGAAGGAGTTTGCCGCCGACGGCGTCACGGTGAACAACCTCGTGCCCGGCGTGATTCTGACCGACCGCAACGAGAAGATTCTGAGCGATGAAGCGTTCCGGGAGACGGTTCGCAGTTCGGTTCCGCTCGGCCGGTTCGGGAGTGTTTCCGACATGGCGGGAGCGTCACTTCTGCTCTGCAGCGAGGCCGGCGCCTACATTACCGGCATTGAACTGCCGGTGACCGGCGGCATGCATCTGTAGAAGGAACGGCCCGGTTTGCCGGTATTCACCGGGTTCCGCAGAGAGCGCGGAACCCGGTGTTCTCTTTTGTTCAGAAGGCGTTGACCTGTTTGGCGTCGAGCGAGAGGGACTCCACCTCCTTGCCGGAGACGAGATTTTTCCGGAGCAGCTCTTCCAGCGCGCGCCGCATGGTGATCATGCCGTCCTTGAAGCCGGTTTCGAGCGCCGACGGGAGCTGGCCGCTCTTGCCGTCGCGGATCATCGACTGAACCGGCGGCGTGCCGACCATGATCTCGAAGGCGGCGATGCGTCCGTTGCCGTCCCGCCGGGTGAGCAGCCGCTGCGAGACGACGGCGAGCAGGACGCCGGCGAGCTGCAGCCGGATCTGATTCTGCTGATGGGAGGGGAAGGAGTCCACGATGCGGTCGATGGTCTGCGGCGCGCTGTTGGTGTGCAGTGTGGCGAAGACGAGGTGGCCGGTTTCCGCGGCGGTGAGGGCGGCGGAAATGGTGTCGAGATCGCGCATTTCGCCGACCATGATGATGTCCGGATCCTGCCGCAGCGCGAACTTGAGGGCCGTGGCGAAGGAGAGGGTGTCGGAGTGAACCTCCCGCTGTTCGACGAGCGAAAGCTGGTTGGCGTGAAGGTATTCAATCGGGTCCTCGATCGTGATGATGTGCCGCGAACTGGTGCGGTTGATGTGATCGATCAGACTGGCCAGCGTGGTGGATTTGCCGCTTCCGGTAGGGCCGGTGACGAGAATCAGCCCCTGTTGTTTCTCCACCAGCTTGACCAGCTGCGGCGGAATGTTGAGCGCTTCCGGCCGCGGGATATCGTTGTTGATGACGCGGGCGGCGATGCCGACCGTGCCGCGCTGGAAGAAGCCGTTGATGCGGAAACGGTAGGTTTTCGGCAGGGGATCTGCGTCGGAGAGGGTCATCGAGATGGAGATGGCGAAATCGATCTCCCGCGTCTCCTCAAATTCAACCCGCTGGCGGGGCGAGAGCAGACTGAAGAGCAGCCGTTGGGTGTCCGTCGGGGTGAGTTCGGGCAGTTCCATCGCGCGCAGATTGCCGCTGATGCGGATAATCGGACTGGTCCCCGAGGAGAGAATGAGGTCCGAGGCGCCGAGTTTGACCGCACTGCGGAGCAGCCGCTTCATATCGATGTTGACGTTGTCGATGACGTTGGCCGTGCTGTTGTAGTAGTTGCGGAAGGTGTCCACGCCGGACTCCATGCCGCGCAGATAAAGGCGGAATTCCGCCGGATTGCCGGAGGCGTGTTCGGCGACCTCCTGCGAGATGAGCCCTTCGCGACAGAGCTGGAAGAGCGAACGGTTGAAGGGGAGCATGCCCGCTTCCGCTCCGCGCCGCAGAGAATCCTCCAGCGCCTGAAAGTCGCGCGCGGCAATCTGTTTGCGGACCGTCGGGGTGCCGAGGAGAAGTTCCAGCGCCGGAATCATGCCGCTCTGATCCTGACGCGGCAGCAGCCGCTGGGCGACGACCGCGACCATCGCCATGCCGAGGTCGGAAGCGACCTGTTCGCGCTGTTCTTCCGGATAGAGATCGATGATCCGTTCGATGGCGGTGATGGAGTCGCTGGTGTGCAGCGTCGAGAGCACCAGATGGCCGGAAAGCGCGGCGGTGACCGCGGCGCGGACCGTGGCGAGGTCGCGCATTTCGCCGATGACGATCACGTCGGGACTTTCGCGCATGGCGCTGTGGAGCGCGAAGCTGAAACTGTCGGCATTGCCGTCCAGCTCCCGTTGCGTGACGAGGCTTTTGGCGTCGTGGTGCAGATATTCGATCGGGTCCTCCAGCGTGAGGATATGTTTGCTGAAGTTGGCGTTGATGTAGTTGAGCATGGCGCTCATCGTGGTGGATTTGCCGTTGCCCGCCGCTCCGACGACCAGGATGATGCCGCGCGATTCCGAACAGATCTGCGCGAGGGTGTCCGGCAGATGGAGGTCGGCGAAATCCAGTTCGTCTCCGGAGCGGATCGGCCGGGCAACCAGCGCCGGCCCGTTGCTGGCGGAGAAGAAGTTGATGCGGAAGCGCGCCTCCGGCGTGGGTGCAAAGGCGGCGTCGGTGCTTCCTGTCTGCAGATAGAGCTGTTCCTGTTCCGGCGGAATCACGCTTTTCCGGAAAAGATCGATCTCCTCCCGGGTGATGATCTGTTCACTGCAGGGCGCAACTTGGCCGTAGCGGCGGAACGCCGGCGGTTTCCCGGCGGAAAGGAACAAATCGGAGGCGTTGTTGCGGACGGCGTTTGCAAAAATCTCTGTGATTGTCATAAGGCTCCCCTTCCGAAAACAATGGTTGTCCGCCGCAAAGCGGACTTGAAAAATCAGCTCCCGGACATTACCTTAATACCACTTTACGAGAAAACCAAATCAGGAACCCCCCTCTTTATGAAAAAAATTGATGTAAAAGTCCGGATGATGGCCGGCTGCGAGGAGCTTTTCCCTGCGAAAGCCCACCACGACGATGCCGCCTACGACCTGCGTTCGCGCTGTGATATGGAGCTCGCCGTCGGGAAGAGCACGCTGGTGCCGACCGGCATGTTTCTGGAACTGCCGGTGGGATTTGAGGCGCAGGTGCGGCCGCGCAGCGGACTCGCCCTCAAGCACAACCTCTCGCTGACCAACTCCCCCGGCACGATCGACGCCGGATACCGGGGGGAGGTGGGGGTCATCATGTTCAATCCCGGTCCGGAACCGTTCCCGGTTCACCGGGGGGACCGGATTGCCCAGATGGTGATTGCGGAACTGCCCGAGGTGGAACTCGTGCCCGCCGAAGAGCTCTCCGAAACCGGCCGCGGTGCGGGCGGCTTCGGCAGTACCGGCAGACAGTAAGTTCCCGGCAGGGGGGCTTGCTCCGTCACGCTTCAGAGGGCGGAATGGCGGCGGCGAGCTCTTCCGGGGTCAGGTGACGGTGGACCCGGCAGGGGTTGCCGAAGGCGATGACATTGTCGGGGATATCCCGGGTCACGACGCTCCCGGCGCCGATGACGACATTGCTGCCGATGGTGACGCCGGGCAGGACCCGGACTCCGCCGCCGATCCAGACATTGTTGCCGACGGTGATCGGGCGGGCGTATTCCAGGCCCTCGTTGCGTTCCGCGACCTTCACGGGGTGTCCGGCGGTGTAGAATCCGCAGTCCGGCGCGATGAAGACGTTGTCACCGAAGCGGACCTTCGCTCCGTCCAGAACAACCAGGTTGTGGTTGGCGAAGAAGTTGTCCCCGACCTCGATCTGGCTGCCGTAATCGCACCAGAAGGGGGAGAGAATGGTGCAGTTTTTACCGCTCCTGCCGAGGAGTTTGCGCAGAATCGCGCCCCGCTGCTCGATGTCGGAGGGCGGCAGCTGATTGAAGGCAAAGCAGATATCCTTGCATTTCAGCATCTCTTTCTGCAGTTCCGGGTCATAATTGGGATTGTAGATCATCCCGAGATCTCGTTTCTCTTTTTCCGTCATGGGAGTTCCTCCATAGCATTGTGATCGTGATATACTATACCGTCGACGGGCTCCGGTTGCAATCGGGGAAGAGGAGATTTCCCCCGGAAAAGCGGCCGCGGCGGCGGTTGCCCGATGTTGTGCCGGCCGTTACGGGAATACCTGATACTTCCGCCGGTACTCCTGCGGGGAAACTCCCGCAAGCTGATGAAACTTCCGGGAGAAGTAGAAGGGATCGCTGAATTCCAGTTCTGCGGCGATCTCCTTGATCTGCAGACTGGTCTCCACCAGAAGCCGGCAGCTTTTCCGCAGAAAACAGCCGTTGCGGTAAGCGGAAAAGGATTCCGGACCGTGGTATTGCCGCCAGTAACGTCGCAGAGAGGAGAGCGACATGCCGAACTCCGCCGCGAGCGCGGCGCAGCCGATCTCCCGGCCCGGATGGGCTTCCAGACGGCGGCGGATTTCCGGAATCCGGGAGCGATTCAACTGCTCTTCGTCGCTTTTCACCCAGCTCTCCAGCAAGAGCTCGTAACAGAGCAGATCGATCCGGTCCGCGTTGAGGTTCTCCCGGTTCAACTCCTGCTGCAGGTGGTCGACCTTCTCCTGAATCCGGCTGAAGTTCGGCATGGTGCGGACCGGAATGCCGGTCTTCATCAGCCCGCAGGCGGTCAACAGGGAAAAGCTCTCCGGCGGATAGATGAAGTAGAGCTCGCTCCACTCTCCGGCCGGACCGTAATTCATCGGTTCGCCGGGCCACTGGATCAGCATGCACGGCGCCTCCACCGCGAGGCGTTCCCCTTGGAAGAGATAATCGCCCCGGCCTCTCAAAATGAATGAAAAGTTGCAGGAGGCGAAGCTCTGTTGAATGCGGTCGCGTTTCGACGGGAGAAAGCCGATCGACCCGATGCGGGGCAGAAGGGAAAACATCCGCCGATACGGAGTCAGGTGTTTGGTCTGTTCTTCCATGCGTTTGGCGCGTTTCTCCATTCCGGTTTCAGGTTCTCTCGAGTTATACTATAGGCAGGTCCGGAAGATTTGTCAAGGAAACATCAGAAAAGGAGAACAATTTCATGAATGTGGGAGTCATCGGCTGCGGCAACATCAGCGACATCTATCTCAAGAATGCTCCGGGGTTTCGTGATCTGCAGATTACGGCGTGCGCGGATCTGCACCCCGAAGCGGCAAAGGAGAAGGCGGAACGGTACGGCATCCGTCCTCTTCCGGTGGAGGAGCTGCTGGCCGATCCTGCCATCGACATCGTTCTGAATCTGACGACGCCGCAGGCGCATACCGAGATCGACCGCCGGGCGCTGGAGGCGGGCAAGCATGTCTATTCGGAGAAGCCGTTCGGTCTCGACCGGGAATCGGGCCGGGCGATCCTTGAACTGGCGGAGCGGAACCATCTTCGTACCGGCTGCGCGCCGGACACCTTCCTCGGCGGCGGCCATCAGACCTGCCGCAAACTGATCGATGACGGACTCATCGGCAAAGTGGTTGCCGGGACCGCCTTCATGCTCTGCCACGGGCACGAATCCTGGCACCCGTCGCCCGCCTTCTACTACCTCAAGGGGGGCGGGCCGCTGTTCGACATGGGGCCGTATTACATCACGGCGCTGGTCAATCTCCTTGGACCGGTCCGCAAGGTTGTGTCGGTCAATACCCGTTCGACCGACTGCCGGACGGGAATCAAGGTCAATGTGAACAAAACCTTCCCGGTGGATGTTGATACACACATCGCCGCGGTTCTGGAGTTCGTCTCCGGTGCGGTCATCACGCTGATCACCAGTTTCGACGTTTGGAAGCACAGCTCCTACTGCGATATCGAGCTTTACGGCACGGAAGGGGCGCTGCACGTTCCCGACCCGAACACCTTCGATGGAGAAATCCGTTTCTTCCGGGCGGGACTTTGCGCGGACTGGGCGAAGGCGGACAACCCGTTCCTGTACAACGACAACATGCGAAGTCTTGGGCTGGCCGACATGGCGAAGGGAATCGAAACGAAGCGGCCGCACCGCTGTTCCGGCGCATTGGCGTATCATGTGCTCGATGTGATGTGTTCCATCCTCGAAGCGGGGAAGGAGGAGCGGGCCGTCCTGCTGAAGAGCAGCTGTGACCGCCCGGCGCCGCTGCCGCTCGGCTTGACGTTCGGTGAACTGGATTGAAGAGAAAAATATTCGAAAAAAAGGAGATGATGCAATGAAACGGGCTTTGATTTTTCGCGGCGGATGGGAAGGGCATGAACCGGTGCAGACCTCGGACATGGTGGCCGGCGAACTTCGGAAACGCGGCATGGAGGTGGAGATCTTCGATCAGCAGGAGTGTCTGCTTGTTCCGGAGCTGGAGACGGAATACGATGTAATCATCCCGGTCTGGACGATGGGAACGCTGATTCCGGAGGCGAGTGCCGCTCTGCGGAAGGCGGTGCTGAACGGCGTCGGACTCGGGGGCTGGCATGGCGGCATGTGCGATGCGTTCCGCGAGGATACGGAGTATCAGTTCATGACCGGCGGTCAGTGGGTCGCACATCCGGGGAACGTGATCGATTACCGGGTGGAGATTACCGGTCGCGATCCGATCGTCGACGGCATCGGTGACTTCGACATGCACAGCGAACAGTACTACATGCAGGTCGATCCCGGCAACGAAGTGCTGGCGGTCACCCGGTTCAACGGCGCGGTCTGTCCCTGGATCGACGGCACCGTGATGCCGGTGGTCTGGAAGCGCCGTTACGGGAAAGGGAAGGTCTTCTATTCCTCGCTTGGACACGTTGCGGAGGATTTCCGCCGGACCCCTCAGAGTCTGGAGATCGCTGTCCGCGGCATTCTCTGGGCGGCCCGTTGACAGTCTGCGCGGAGCAGGAGGGAGCTGGATGCATGTTCCGGCTTCTCCCTTTTTTCTGTCTGCAGTCCACGTCGGGGCTGTGAAACAATGTATTCCTCCGGCAATTCCTGTGGTCCGTGATATCATCGCGGGGGGCCGGAATGTAAAGCAACGCTCTCTTTTGATCTGCAGATTTTACCGCATTCCAACCGGAGAATGCAGTCTGATCGCGCGGGAAAATGAGGGTTCCGCCTTGCATTTCCGGAAAGATGCTGTAAAGTTTACCCCGTGAAAATTCCGTTCTCATCGAAAGACGTTGTGAGGTATCATGAAGGAACTGATGTGGGATTCTTTGTTGCGTTTTCTGAAATCGGGGAACAATGAATGGGCGCCGGACCGGCTCCCCCCCTGCAGCGGGGCGCTTGTGTTGCGGAACTATCGCACCGGGGCGGTGCCGAAGGAGCGCGGTGTCGGAGCTATGGAAATTGCCGGAAATGAGGTTCGGGCCTGTGCGGTGTTTGAGGATTCCGACATCTTCAATCGGGCGACGGCGGATAATGAGGAAACCTGGGTTACCGGCGATGCGATGGAGTTCTTCTTTCAGACGCGCGGCCGGGAGGACTATCTGGAACTGCACGTCACCCCGGAGGAAAAACGGCTGATGCTCCATATTCCGGACTACCGGACCCATCGTGAAATTCCGTTTGAAGAGAAGACGTTTCAGGGGCCGGTCCGTGTCCGCACCCGGATTCTCCGGGAGGAGAAGCTTTGGTGCGCTGAGATCGTCTTCCCCTTCGAGCTTGCCGGATTGACGTCACAGACCGTTTCCGGTTCCCGGTTCGCCATCTGCCGGTACAACTACACCCGGCCGGACCCGGAACCGGAAATCACGTCGACCCGGCTCCTGCCGGATACCGGATTTCATTATCCGCCCGGCTGGCACGTAATCGAGTAGGCTGGGCTTGAAAATCGTCGCGAAAGCGCTATGTTACCGGGAAAACGACAATCTTCCGGAAAAGGAATCTCATGGCTGTTTCACTGAATACCGGAGCTCTGGTGCTCTATCATGGAAAATTCGCGGCGGTGACCGCGATCAATAAAGAGAAGATCGAAATCCGCGTGGAGGGCGGCGCCTCGAAAAGCGTGCGCTCCAAGGATGTGGAATTCCTCCACCGAGGACCGGTTTCGTCGCTGCCGCCGAAACGGCTGCCTGAGCCGGACTGTGCCGAACTGCTCGAACTCATGGATGGCGAGACACTGCCGTTTTCGGAGTTTCTGCTGCTTGCCTATTCGGCCGATACGCCGGAGGCGGCCGCGTCCGCCTGGGAGCTTATTTCGCGCAACATCTGGTTCCGGGGCGGACCGGCGGAAGGGGTGACCGGCCGTTCGCCGGAGGAGGTCGCCGCCGCGCTCGCTGCCCGCGAAGCGAAGGAGGAGGAGAAGGCCGCCCGGGAGGCTCTGCTCGAACGGATCCGCTCCGGAGCTGTTCTGCCGGAGGACCGGGTGAACCTGCGGGAGATTGAGCAGGTGGCGCTGGGGAATTCCCCGTCCAGCCGTCTGTTGCGCGATCTCGGCATCGAGGCGACGCCGGAGAAGGCGCACCATCTTCTACTCCGCCTGGGGGTATGGGACTTCCTGACGGACCCGTGGCCGTCCCGTGCGGGTATCGAATTGGGCGAGCCGGATTGTGCACTTGCTCCGCTCCCTGAGGAAGAGCGGGTGGATCTGACCGCGATGACCGCCTACGCAATCGATGACGAAGGCAGTGACGATCCGGACGATGCGGTCAGTTTTGCCGACGGTCTGGTCTGGGTGCATGTCGCGGATCCCGCCGCCTCGGTGACACCGGAGAGCGATGCGGACAACGAAGCCGCCGCGCGCGGCGAGAATCTCTATCTGCCGGAGAAGGTGGTTCACATGCTGCCGCCGGAGGCGACGGAGCGGTTCGGACTCGGCCTTCAGCCGCTTTCGCCCGCGCTCAGTTTCGGCATCCGCATCACGCCGGACGGCACTGCAAAACTGGAGAAGATGGTGCTCTCCACCGTCCGGGTGGAACGGCTCACCTATCACTCCGCCGGCGAACGCTGGGAGGAGGAGCCGTTGCGCTCGTTGCGGCAGGAGCTGGAGCGGTTCCGGGAGCGGCGCCGCGCCGATGGAGCCCTTTTCATCCAACTGCCGGAGGTCAAGCTCCGGCTGGTTGACGGGGCCGTGCAGATCACACCATGTTTCGTCACTCCGGAACGGGAGCTGGTGGCCAATGCGATGCTCGCCGCCGGAAGCGCCGTCGCCGGATGGGCCGCGGAGCGGGAGATCCCGCTGCCGTTTGTCACGCAGGTGCCGCCGGAAGCGGAGATGAGGGGCGGGTCGATCGTGGAGATGTTCGCGTTGCGTCGCGCCTGTGCGCCCAGCGCCGTTCAGTGTTCTCCGGGCCGTCATGCCGGGCTGGCATTGGAGCCGTATGTCCGGGTCACCAGTCCGTTGCGCCGTTACGCCGATCTGCTTGCACACCAGCAGTTGCGCCGGATTTTGAAGAATGAGGAGCCGCTTTCTGCGGAGTGGCTGGAAAAGAGGCTTGTCCTCAGCGAAGCGGCCGCGTTGCAGCGCCGCCGGCTTGAACGGACCGTCAACGAATACTGGACGCTGGTCTATCTCACCCAGCATCCGGAGTGGACCGGCCGGGCGATCGCGGTCGACCGGCAGGATGACCGGCTGACTTTTCTGGTGCCGGAGCTCGCCTATGAATACAAAAACCGCTTCGGTGGAAAGGTGAATCTGGGCGAAGAGCTGACGGTGTATCCTGTGGCGGTGGATCCTGCCGCGCTCACCGCCCGGATGCGGATCGATCTGCATCCGGTTGCGGAGTGAGGAATTTTTCGCATCGGCTCTGAAACACGTCGGGAGGAGAGAGTGAAATTGTTTCGCATCGGCTTGTGGAGTGCGGCGAGCGCCGCGATGGCGGTGCTGCTGCTGACGACCGCTGTCGGCTGTATGGCGGACCGGTTCATCTTTCAGCCGCCGCAGGGGAATCCTGCCGCGGCGCAGAAGGCGGAGCTTCTGCCGGTTGCGGAAAAGATTTCCATTGCGGTGCAACACCATCCGGCTCCGTCGGAGGAGGCGTTCACCGTGCTCTACTGCCACGGCAACGCGGAGGACCTCTCCGGACTGCGTTACCGCCTGCCGCAGTTCACGGCGCACGGCTATGGAATTGCCGCCTTCGACTATGAAGGATACGGCGCCAGCGGCGGAACTCCTTCTGAAGGCAACGTATACCGTGATGCCGAGCGGGTATGGCATTATCTCACCGGGGAGAAGAAGATTCCGGCGGAGCGGATTGTGCTTTACGGCCGGAGTCTCGGGAGCGGGCCCGCCTGTTATCTGGCGGAGCGTTTTCCTGCGGCGGCACTGGTGCTGGAAGCGCCGTTCACCAGTACATTCGCTGTGGCGGGGGTGGCGTGGCTGCCGGGCGACCGTTTCCCGAACCTTGACCGGATCCGGCGGGTGAAATGCCCGGTGCTGATCTTCCACGGCGACCGGGACCGGGTGATTCCGCCGGAGCACGGGAAGGCGCTCTACGAGGCGGCGCCGGGGCGGAAGCGGCTCTGTCCGGTCCCCGGGGCGGGGCACAACAATCTTACCGCCGTCGCCGGAGAGGCGTACTGGCGGGAGCTGGCGGAATTTCTGAACGGCAGTTCCATCGTGAAGTGATTGGCGGAACTTGTTCGGAGAGATCTATTTCTCCGGGAGCGTTTCATCCGGTTCCGGTGCCGGGTGATTGCGCCGGTACTCCGTCGGCGACTGCCCGCAGAAGCGGCGAAACCGGGTGGAGAAGTAGAAGGGATCCCCCAGCCCCAGCTGCCGGACAATTTCCGCAACCGGCAGAGAGGTGCTCTGGAGAAGGAACTGCGCACGCAGCAGCTGTTGAAATTCCCGCCAGGCCCGCGGAGAAACTCCGGTCGCCTCTTTGAACGCCGTATAGAATTTTGTGCGCGACATGCAGCAGAGGGCCGCGATGCGGTCCACGGATATGCTCTCCTCCGGCCCCTGCAGCAGCAGGCGCTGAGCCCGGGCGAGCCACTCCCGCCCGTCGCCGCGGCTTTGTGAATCTCCGGCGAAACCGCGCATGATTGCCTCTTCGAGCAGTGCATAGGCCAGGCCGTGCCATCCCGGCGCCCGGCGGTGGTCGAGTTGAAGGGCTTCGAGCAGGGCCGCCTTGGTGCGCCGGAGGTCCGTTCCGGTCAAACGGCAGCGTCGCAATCCCGGCACCTCCTCCGGCCAATGGATTTCCGCGGTCAGGTGCGGGCGCATGAGAAAATGAAACCAGATGAGGTTCCAGCCCGGTTCTGCCTGGAAAAGGTGCGGATGTTCCGGCGCAATGAGAATCATCTCGCCCGGCTCCGATTCAAAACTATGTTCGCCGAGAGAAATTTTCCCGTGGCCGGCGAGGGTTGCGAGCAGACTCCAGTCATGCAGCCAGTGGCTCCGCCATTGGTAGGAGCTGTTCTCTACAACATCTGTCCGGCCGGAGAAAAAATCCGCGTCCTGGCTTGGTCCGAGAAATACTTGAGCCATTTTTGAACAAAATTAAAGGTGTTTGGAACAATGTTCCATTGGGTTTTCCCTTGCTTTGTGGCATAATATACGCAGGATACACCGAAAAAGCAAATGGTTTCTCAGAAAGGAAACAGGACAATGTTTGGAGAGAAAATTCCGTCGGCGGAAAGAATCAATATCGAGGAATTCCGGGATAAAGTTCTCGGTTGCTGGACCGGCAAGAACATCGGCGGCACATTGGGAACTCCGCTGGAAGGCCGGCGCGAGATGAGCGATCTGACGTTCTATCAGCAGGAGCTGGGCGGAAATCCCGCGCCCAATGACGACCTCGACCTGCAGCTGGTCTGGCTGCTCGCCGTGGAACAGCGCGGAGCCTACCGCCTGACGGAACGTGCGCTCGGCGAATATTGGATGCGTTATATCTCCGGGCCATGGAACGAATATGGCACCGCCAAGGCCAATATCGTCAACGGACTTTATCCGCCGCTCTCCGGATTCTGCAACAACGAGAAATGGAAGTACAGCAACGGCGCCT
The DNA here is from genome assembly GCA_900551245.1 of uncultured bacterium. Classification (GTDB taxonomy): domain Bacteria; phylum Verrucomicrobiota; class Lentisphaeria; order Victivallales; family Victivallaceae; genus Victivallis. The sequence continues at coordinate 36,742 of URVC01000009.1, forward strand.
GGATCCGCTCGGAAGTCTGGGCGTGCCTCTTCCCCGCCGTTCCGGATGAGGTCGTCCGGTTCGCCTGGCTCGACGCCTGCGTCGATCACTGCGGCGAGGGAATTTATGCGGAGATCTTTACCGCGGTGCTTGAATCCGCCGCGTTTGTCGAACGCGACGTGCGCAAACTCATCGATATCGCGCTTGCGAGAATTCCTGCCGATTGCCGCGTCGCCCGCAGCGTGAAACTGGCGATGGAATGCTACGACTCCGGCATCGACTGGCGCACTGCCCGGAACCGTATTGTTGAAGAGAGTGCGGATCTCGGCTGGTTCCAGGCACCGGCCAACCTCGGGTTTGTCGTGCTTGGACTTCTGTACGGAGAGGGGGATTTCGGGCGCAGCATCTGCATTGCCGTCAACTGCGGCGACGACACCGACTGCACCGGAGCAACCGTCGGCGCGATACTCGGAATCCTGATGGGCAGGAAGAATCTGCCGCAGAAATGGACCGAACCGATCGGCAATACAATCCGGACCGTTGCGGTGCAGAATTATCAACTCTATGTTCCGGCTACTCTTGAGGAACTGACCGACCGGGTCATTCATGCCAAGCTTCAGGTGGAACGGGAAAATCCGACGTTGCCGCACCTTTCTGCCGATGAAACGCGCATCTCCGAAACATACCGGGAGCGGTTCGTCGAAGCCGGAGAAGCGGTGGAGCGGGTGCTGGCGCGTTCGAGCCGGGCGCTCGGCTTCGATCTGCCGTGGGGCGTTCTGACGATCGACTATGGAACAAGTCCCGTCACGGCTCCGGGGGAGACGCAGAAGCTCACGCTGACGCTTACCGATTGCCCCCATGACAACCGGCTCGCCTGCTTCGACTGGCAGCTTCCGGAAGGGTGGACCATGAATCCCGGCGCCTCCTTCGCTCTCCAGAGCCGGCAGCGGATGAGTTCTTCCATTACAGTTGAAATCACCCCCGGGGAGTTCCGGGACTCCGTAGTTTATCTGCCGGTTTCCCTGCGGCTGTCGGACCGGCGCTCGCCGCTCTGGCTGACCGTTCCGTTTCAGTTGCGCGGAGCAATCGGGATGGAGGAGCTTGTGTACAGCGAGTGGTACAAAGATGACGAAGACCGGCTCTTTGCCCGCCGCGCCGAAAAATTGTTTTAAATGAATGGATGAGCTGTATGAAGTGAGCAAGGAAAAAACAGGGGCATTGCCGGGTGAAGACACGAGATGGCGGAAAGTTTTTTTGTGATCGATGTCCAGCGGGGAGGGGGGCGGTGGAATCCAACGATCCTCCCCCGACCGGAATCCTTTGCGCATCTTTCGCCATTGCAGAAGCCATGTCATCGGGCAGGTACATGCCGTTGACCTGTACGCATCAGCGGTTCCGGGCGAGGGGGGACCGGTCCGGAAGATATTCGACCGGCCGGGGATGCAAAACACAGACAGGTTTTATGGAAGGCATTCAGAAAGAACAGCAGGTGAACGGAAAGGAAAACGATTCATGAAACGTATGAAGGGATTTACTCTTGTCGAACTCCTGGTTGTAATCGCGATCATCGCCATTCTGGCCGCCATGCTGCTGCCCGCATTGAATAAATCACGTGACTCGGCGAAAAAGACGCAATGTGTCAACACGTTGAAACAATATCTCTCCGCCGGACAGTTTTATTCGGTGGATTCCGACGGCTGGTGGGTTCCCTCTCAGGAATTTGGGGATAAGCGGCAGTGGTACAAGCTCCCTGCATTTGTCAACTACCTCGGAATCCGGCACAATCTGGAGACTGACTATACGGAACGGTACCCAGTTTCGTTGTTATGTCCGGTTTCCCAGGGGGCCATGTATGATGTGAAAAACGGAAGGGGAAGGGTGATAAATTCTTATGGAATGAGCTATGCAACCGTATGGAACACGACGCGCGCCCTGCGGTTGAATCGGTTGAAGCGGCCGAGTTCCTCGGCATCGTGGGCTGATGGACTCGACTGGATGCTGTACGACAGCAACATCCCCGGCTATTTTCAAAACGGGGAAAGTGTGACGGGCGCGGGAAAAGTCGCATACCGCCATTCGCAGTCACTGAATGCCGGAATGCTCGACGGCCATGTGACCAACTACAACTACCGCTATTTGCAACGGCCGGAGAACTTCAATCAGATGTTGAAGAACTTCTATTGAGGCATTCCCGGAAGAGTGCCGTCACAGGCAGGAGAGCAGCAGCCAGAGCAGGAGAAGAATCAGGAGCAGCGTACCGCAACCGATGCCGGTCTGGACGTCGCGCGGTTTCCCCGCGGGCCAGCGGGCGCCGCACTGGTTGCATACCATCTCCACATCATTGGCGCCGAGCAGGCCGAGCAGCAGCCCCACCCAGCCGAAGAGCAGCAGTCCGAGACAGCCGCAACCGGGATCGTAATTCTTGCGCACCGCTGAAATCTGCGTGGAACCGCAGGAGGGGCAGCACACCGGGGTTTCCCGGTTGTTTCGCCGGAACGAGGCGGAGCCGGTTCCGCCGCAGTTCGGGCAGCAGGGCTGGTCGTCGCGTACTTCTGCACCGCATTTTGCACATTTCATACTGGCAGGATTCTCCTCTGTTTTACCTGCAAGATAGTGCAAAATCGGCGGATATCAAGTCCTGATCAGAATTTTTTCAAGGTTCTTCCGGAAAATTCCTGGAACCTCTCTTGAATTTTTCCGGATGCGGCTCTATTTTGGCTGCAGTGGGAGCTTGAAGCGCAAGGAGTTTTGAAGCATGCTCAGCGAAAAGAATTCAGAGAAGGTTGCCGTTTACGTTGCATTGATCGCGTCGATTCTGGCTCTTATCATCACGATAGTCAACTATTTCGCCCCGTCCGGAACGTTGTTTGCCGGTTCCGCCGGAGCGTCGGCTCCCGCGCCGGTGCGCCGTCCCGGCGGCAGTGGCGGCGGGCGGATGATGCGCGGCTCCGCTGGAACCCCGGAATACCTGCGGACGTGTGAAGAACAGATCAAACTTTTCGATCAGCTTCGCCAGCTGACGGAAGAGGCATGTCGGGCCGGTTCCGCGTCGGTCGATGATGTGTATCAAATTCAGCTGGAACAGGATAAACTTCGTTTGAATCTGATGCGCCAGAAGAGCGGACGTCGTGCGTTTTCCTCCTTTGCCGAGGCGTATCTCACCTGGATGAATGCGGACAGGTCCGTGCAGGCTGCCGAAGCGAGATGCAAAGCCGGCCGTGATACGACCAAGTCCGTCATTGCGGCGCAGATCAGACGGAATGAGGCGGCACTGCGATTGATGCAGCTGGAACGCCGTCTTGACCCGGAGAAGGTTGCCGAAGCGAAGGCGGCGGTTGCCGGTTATCCGGAAAAGCTCTCCGACGAACAGTTGGAGAAACTCCTTGCCGCCGAACAACGCTCTTTCGGCCCCCGGTAACCGGCGGGGCTTCACGGCAATGCCGCGGGAGCCTTCTGGACCATCCGGGCGGCTTTCTTTTGATCGTAACCGAAATATGCTCCGTGTTCAAGTCCTTGATAAAAGGTCAGTTCCTTGCGTCCCTTCAGCTGGTTGTAGAGGACTTGGACACCGGAGGGCGGGCAGGTCCAGTCGGAGAGACCCGCGGTGATTTGAACCGGACACGTTATGCGGGCGGCAAAATGCACGGTGTCATAATATCCCAGGCCTGGGCGCCAGTCCGGCCGCCAGCCGCGGATACGCCCCCGGGTGACGCCTCCGAGATCGCACAGCCACGGAATTGAAATCCGGCAGTTGGTGGCATCCGGCGTCAGCGCCGTCACCGCAACCGCCTGGAAGGCTCCCTGACTGCCGCCGGAAAACTGAATCCGTCTGCCGTCCCACTCCGGAAGGGTCCGGCCGTATTCCACTGCACGCAAATTGCGAAGAATCATGTATTTGAAGTAGCAACTTCCGGGGGATTCATTCTCTTCATTGCGAAAGCCGTACCGCCGGAGTTCTCCCCGGGCAAGGGTATCGTAGTAGTTCGCATCACCGTCGTTGCGGATTCCGTGAGCGTTGATGATCAACGCGATGGCGTTGGATAGACGGCGCGGGCGAATCGCATGAACGGCGTAGCCGTCAAACTGGATGTCCAGCGGCAGAGACCGGGGAGCCGCCTTCCGGGGAATGGTGAGATAGCCGCGAGCCGGGCGGGGGCCGGGGGCGGCGATGGTGAGATCATAGACGGTGAAATTGGAATCCTGCTGCCGGATGACCCGCTCCACCTTGAGAGGAACATCCGCCAGTTCCCGGCGCGCTTTTGTCCAGAAGTCGTCGAAGTCGCGGGGTTCCGGCAGGGCGGGGCGGAGTTGTTCTGGTTCGACACAGCCGCCCATCCCGTATTGAATGTCACGCAGTTGCTGGTTACGCCAGGGGCGTCTGGCCGCATTCCCCTGCGGTGTCAACAGAGTGGCACGCGCCATTACGAAGCCGGGGCGGCTGAGCGAGGCGGTGATTTCCAACGGCTTCCCGGCGGAAACTTCATGAACCGTTTCGGTTCGGCGTCCGTCATCGGCCGCCAGGGTGATTCGTACCTTGCCCGGCACGGGCTGGTCTGCATTCAGAATGCGGAAATAGAATTTCATCGGCTCGCCGGGCTGATACCGCGCCTCAGGGCGGTCGGTCCAGCCGGTTATGGTCCAGGCGGTGTACTCCTCCGCACGGGCCGGAAGAACGGCAACGAGAGCGGCGGTTGCAACAGCTGGAAGGAGGCGGGGAAAAAGATGGCGAGTCACATTCATCTCCTACAGTATGATTTTTGCTCCGTTGACATAGATCGTTCTTCCGGTCGGCCAGTAAAGGACGGTCATCAGTTCCCGGCGGTTCACCGACCGGGCACTGCCGTCGAACATCAACGTGTTCATCTTGCCGTTGTGTCGGAGGTCGGCCAGCGTATTGCTGCCGGTGCGGGTGATCTGGGAGCACTGATTGTCCTGATAGAGAGATTCGCCCAGCTGGAAAATGCGGAAATTCCGGGGAAAACTGCCGGCATTGCGCCAGCCGCGTTCCTGCTGCGGCACTTTGGCCGCCTGAATGCAGAGATATTCCGTCGTCGAACCTTCCCCCGGCGGCGCGAGCATGATGTTCGAAGTACCGCTGACGGAAGCGTTCTGCTTGAAATCCGCCACATTGACATTGGCCCCGTAGGTGGTGGTGAAGGAATCCTGGATGAACGGCGCCGCCGGGCAGCGGAATACGCCGCTGTTCAGGCTTCTGAGGGCTCCGGCCGAATTTGCCGGGTCGTATCCGGTCAGAAATGCGGCAAACCATCTCTGCCCGTCATCATATTTCCAGCTGTGCATGACCAGATCCCGGTTGTCACCCATGTAGAGGGCGAACATCGTACCAATCTGTTTCATATTGCTCAAGCAGCTGATCGAACGGGCTTTTTCCCTGCTTTTGTTCAAGGCCGGCAGCAAAAGAGCTGCCAGAATCGCGATGATCGCGATTACGATCAGCAGTTCAATAAGAGTAAAATTGGATTTTCCTTTTCCATCTCTCTTTGATGTGTCCATCATCGTCTGGTCTCCTGTTTGAACAAAATACAATATTATTTTATATTAATTATATTCAAAAATCGGGAAAAGTCAAGAGGCGCGGAAAAAATTTTTGAAAATAAACCATGAGAGAAACAGAGGGTGACACTCAGAGAAAAGAGGGAATCTTTTTGCGGTATGCCGGTGGAAAAAAGCGCAAAACCATGTTATTTTAAAAGGAGCAATTCTCCGGCGGTGCTCCGCATCCGGATTGCGGTTCCCCTCCAGATTCAAAAATGAGGTGAATATCATGGCAAAAATGGCGAAGGCGGCGGTGCTGGTCGCTCCCGGCAAGTTTGAAATCAAAGAGTTTCCGATTCCGCCGATCGGCGATGATGAAATGCTGGTCAAGGTGGAAGGGTGCGGCGTCTGCGGCACCGACGGCCATGAATACAAACGCGATCCCTTCGGCCTCTGCCCGGTGGTGCTCGGCCACGAAGGATCCGGTTCGATCGAAGTTCTCGGGAAAAACATCACTCACGATTCCGCCGGTGTCCCGGTGAAGGTCGGCGACAAGATCGTCACCTGCGTGATTCCCTGCGGTCATTGCAGCGCCTGCCAGAATACGCCGGCCCGCACCAACCTCTGCGAACACTGCGGCGTCTACGGGCTCTTCCCCGATGACGAGATTCACCTCAACGGCTACTATGCGGAATATCTCAAGATCCGGCCGAATTCGACCTTCTTCAACGTGACCGGTCTGACGCTCGACCAGCGGATGCTGATCGAACCGGCGGCGGTGGCGGTTCACGCGGTCGAGCGGGCGAAAACCACCGGACTTCTGAACTTCAACACCAAGGTGCTGGTGCAGGGGTGCGGGCCGATCGGCCTCATGGTGCTCGCGGTGCTGCGGACGATGGGCATTGACTGTATCATCGCGGTCGACGGCAATGACAACCGTCTCGAACTGGCGCGCGAAATGGGGGCGACCAGGACCTTCAATTTCACCCGCTATCCGGACTTCAACGACATGCTCGCCGAAGTGAAGGAGGCCACCGACGGGCTGGGGGCCGGATTCGTCTTCCAGTGCACCGGAGTCCCCGCCGCGGCGGCGAATGCCTGGAAGATGGTCCGCCGCGGCGGCGGCCTCTGCGAAGTCGGCTTCTTCCTGCCGAGCGGCACCTGTACGATCGATCCGCATTACGACCTCTGCAACAAGGAGGTGACGGCAGTCGGTTCGTGGGTCTATTCGCCGCAGGATTACCCGATCGCCTTTGCGTTCCTGCGCCGCGCCGCCGGAATCGGATTGCCGATGGAGAAGCTGGTCACCCATCACTTCCCGCTTGAGAAGATCGGCGAAGCGCTGGAAACCAATGTTCAGATGAAGGGAATCAAGGTCGCGGTTGTGATAGAATAGCCGCGTCTGCACGACGCATTCCGGCTCTTCCGGCAGTGTGCCGGGCACGGGCCGGAATTTTTTATTCGAAGAGGAGAAAATCATGTTGACGCAATTGCTGGTTCGACTTTTTGTTAAACAGCCGGAAAAGACAGACAATCCCGCAGTGCGGGAACGTTACGGCGAACTGGCCGGCACCGTGGGCATTGTCTGCAACGTCGGCCTTTTTGCCGCCAAGCTGACGGTGGGATTGATTTCCGGCAGTATCGCCATCATGGCCGATGCGGTCAACAACCTCTCCGATGCCGGCTCTTCGATTGTGGCGTTGCTCGGCTTCAAGCTGGCCGCCAAACCGGCGGACGACGAACACCCGTTCGGGCACGGTCGCCTGGAATATGTGGCCGGTCTGGTGGTCGCCGTCATCATCATCGCCGTCGGGCTCAACTTCCTCAAGGGATCGGCGGAGCGGATCTTTCACCCAGTCGATACCGAGGTCTCCTTCTGGGGCATGGTGACGATCGCGCTCGCTGTGCCGGTCAAATTCTGGATGTTTCTCTTCAACCGCGCGCTGGGGCGGAAGATCAATTCGACGGTGCTTCAGGCGACCGCCTTCGACAGTTTGAGCGATATTTTGACCACTTCCGTGGTGCTGATCGCGGTGTTCCTCGACAGCATCACCTCGTTCCCGTCGGATGGAATCGCCGGCGTCATCGTCGCGCTGCTGATCATCGTCGGCGGAATCAAAGTGGTGCGCGACACGATCAACCCGCTGCTCGGGGAGTGTCCGGACCGCGAACTGGTCGAGGAGCTTGAACGGAAGATGCTGGAGAATCCCGACATCTGCGGCGTCCACGATCTCATCATGCACAACTACGGCCCCGGGCGCTACTTTGCCACCGCGCACGCCGAAGTGAACTCCGACTGCGATCCGGTGCAGATTCACGATTCGCTGGAGAACACGGAGCGGCAGGTCGCCATGGCGCTGCCGGTCAGGTTGACGCTCCATTGCGACCCGTTTGACCGCGACGATCCGGAGTTCAAGGCGTGGCGGCTTGCCGCGACCCGGGCGGCGGAAGCGATCGACGCCGGATTCCGGATTTACGATTTTCGCATGTTCCGGACGCAGAAATATCTTCGGTTGAAGTTCAATCTGCTGGTGCCGCGCAGCTGTCCGCTGTCGCACCACGAACTGCAGGAGCGCCTGCTGAAGACGCTCCGGCAGCGCGATCCCAATGTCCTGATCGCCGTGGTAATTGAAAACTCTTTCGTATAAAGGCGGAGATCATTCAAATACTGGTTCTGCAACCGGATGCGGTATGCCACCCTGCGGTGCGTAGGTTTGACCCCAGTCGCTGCCCGCCACTTCCGGCTCGAATGCCCGGGTGCCGAACATCGGACCGCAGGAGGTGTACCGTTCCAGCCGGAGCTGTACTCGGCGGCCGGCAAAGCGTTCCGGAATCCGCCAGGCGAATGGATCCCAGGCACGTTCGCCCAGACTTTCGCCGTCGAGAAAGAGTTCGCTGAACAAATTGTCCGTCTCCAGGCGCAGAAGCGTCGCATCGGCAGGAATATCCACTTCCCCCTGCTGGCTCAGTTTGCCAATGTAGTTGCCCAGTCCGGCGCCGTCTCCGGCATAGCGGGCAAGCCCGTCTCCCTGATCGGAGAACTCTCCCGTGAGAAAGGCGCAGGGCAAATAGAGATAATCTCTGGTCACGGCCGCCATTTCAAAGCGGTGCTCTCCTGCAGGAAGATCGAAAGGAAGGGTTTCCCGGTAAAGTTCGCGGAAGCCCTGCGGCAGCGAAGTGCAAACCGATTTTGCTTCAATCGGTTTGCCGTCGAGCCGAAGTTCGACTCTGCCGCCGTAGTCGCGCAAAGCCAAGGTCACGGCAGGAAGGTTTTCCCGGACGACAACCCGGCAGAGACCGTTTTCGAAGTCCAGCCGTTTCAGATTTGGGCGGTCGAGTTCGATCTTCCAGCTGCCGAACGAGGCGGTGCCGTCAAAGGCGAGGGGGAAGGGAATGGCTTGACCGTTGCGATGCAGCAGAAGGGCGCGTTCCTGCGGGGAACGGGAGAGATTCACAACTTCGATGGAGCCGTCGGCATAGTTGCGTAAAAAGATATCCCGGGCACGACTGCCGTCGGATTCGGTCACGTACACCCGGAGCGGCGATCTCTTTTCAAGATCGTTCAGAAACACTTCAACCGAACGCCAGGTCCTGCCGGAACGTTCTTCGGTGATGCCCTCCTGTTCCAGACGCAGGATGAATGCCGCACTGCCGGATTCCTCCGCATTGATCACGCTCCAGCTCCGTTGGCGCTCGACCAGCTGCATCAGCAGATCGTTCAGCAGACGCGGCACGCCGGGATAGCGAATCTGGATTTCCGGATGGAACGGTTTCCCGGCGATGTCGGCGGAGAGCGCGGCGTCTTCGCCCAGCAGCTTCAGCGCGCGGAACCACGGCTGCGTGCGGGAGTAGGGGTTGAAGTAATTGCATTTCTCCACATTGCCGCGCATGTCGAGTTGGGCGACTGCAAGCACATAGTGATCGACGCCGAACATGCCGGCGAGACGCATCGTCTTTTTCATGCGGGCAAGTGACATGTCGCAGGGGCCGAGGGCGAAAAGTTCCGCAAGTCCGCCGTTGCCAGTGCGGCGGATGCCATGCTCGACGGTGGCGAACGTGAGCCACTCCATGTTGTCATTGAACTGGCGGGTGAAGATTTCATCCATGCCGGGCAGGGTGAATTGATCGATGATCTCGAGCGGGCGTCCGCTGGCCGCGAGAGAGCTGCCGGTGGAGGATTCATCCATGAGATGGCCGGTCAGGAACAGGTTGTGAGCCGTGCACCAGTCGCGGACCGGACGCAGAAACGCGTCACGGAAACGGTTGCCGAGCAACTGATAAACGAAGGGGCGCCAGAACGGGTCGCATCCGGTTTTCAGGCAGCATGCAATATCGTTTTGGAGCTGGTTTCCGGTCAGTGCCGTGTACTCCTCTTCGAGCCCGGGGTAGCAGGCGATCCGGAGCCGTTCTCCCGGAATGGATTCCCCGTGCCAGACATAGAGAAACGATGGTTCATCGGTGAAGAATCCCTTGATCAAGCGGCCGAAGAGCGGGGAAAAGTGTTCGGCATATCTCTCATGTGTGGACCGGAGAAATGCGCGCATGGCGTCAAAGTTGAGCACGTCAGGACGGGCGGGATTGCATCCTTTGCGGAAGGTGAAGCTGCCGTCACTCTCTTCGAGCACCTGAAGATAATGAAGCGCGTAATCGGGATTTTCCCGCATGATTTTGCCGCCGCACTGGCCGCTGGGCCAGTTGAATTCATCGTAGAGCCACATGGACGTGAAGCCGAGATGTTCCCCCTCCTCGAAGAAAATCCGGCAGGTGTCGAACCACTCGGGGCTCAGATACTCCAGTTCACATCCAGACCGGGGATAGATCAGGTACTGGGTTACCCCGACCTCCCGCAGTGCAGTCAATGTTTCGGAAATCATGTTTCGGTCCGGTTTCCCGGTCACCGCTCCCATCGGAATCAACGGACACTCTCGCTTCAAACTCATCTCATACCTCCGGCTGGTTGGTTATGATGGTTGAATTTACAATAATATTGTTATTTTTCAAGTGCAAAAAGAGAAGTATTGCATATTTTTTACCATAGACGGGGAGGGAAACCGGTAGAATCGTCGAAAATCACCTCCGAAGCAGAAAACGTTTCGTGCACGAGTGAGAAGGCATTGCCGAAGAGGCCGACCTGAGAGGATCAGAAGCAAAAAAAACTCCCCGCAGAGTGCGGGGAGAGAAATCGAACTGTTTGGTGTGTAACGGGAAGAAGCCTCTCGCCCGCTGTTGAAACAGGGGAGAAGAGGTTCTTCCGCCCGAAGAGCGTGGCCGCGCCGGAATTATTCCGCCACGACGAATTCGGCCTTTTCGCCGCCGACGGTCAGAATGAAGCGCCCGGGTTCAAACACCTTCTTGCCGGTCGGATCGATGTAGGCCAGATCGTGCATCCGGTCGAGTTGCAACGTGAGACGACGCTCTTCGCCGGGAGCCAGATCGACCTGCTCGAAGGCGATCAGACGGCGGAGCGGCTGGGTCAGTTTCGCTTCCGGGTCGGAGAGGTACCAGAAGACGGTCTCCCGGCCGGCGCGTTTCCCCGTGTTGCGGAGCGTCACCTGCGCCGTGAGATCTTCGACGGAAATTTCCAGGTCGCTGTACTCGTAGCTTGTGTAGCTCAAGCCGTAGCCGAAGGGATACATCGGGCTGTCGTCGAGGTCGAAGTAGCGGCCGCCCCATTCCGCCTTTTCATCGCGGGCGCGGGGATGGTGGTTGTAGTAAATCGGAATCTGCCCGACACTGCGCGGAAAAGTGATGGCCAGACGGCCGCTGGGATTGTACGCACCGGTGAGGATGTCGCAACATCCTGCCGCCGCCCCGTGACCGCACTCCCAGATGTGCAGAATTGCATTCGCCAGCGGTTCGAGTTCGGGGTAGAGGATCGGGCGGCCGCTCGAAACCAGCAGCACCACCGGACGGCCGACCGCGGCGATCTTGCGCAGCAGTTCGAGCTGCTTTCCGGGCAGGGCGATGTTGGTGTAACTGCGGTTTTCTCCGGTACGGCCGGCACCTTCTCCGATAGCGACGATCACCAGATCCGACTTTTCGGCCGCCGCAATCGCTTCGGCGAAATGTTCCGTGGAATCACTCGTGTAATCGCAACCCGGAGCATAATGGATTTCGCTCTTCGGGAAGAAGGAGGGCAGAACTTCCTGAAGAGTGGGTATCGTCTTGGGATCAATGATCGCCGGCCAGGCTCCGGCGGAGGCCTCCCGGTCGGTGGCGACAGGACCGATCAGTGCGATGCTCCGGAGCGTATCCGGGTTCAGCGGGAGTGTGTTCTTTTCATTCTTCAGAAGCACCATCGAAGCACGTGCGGCGGCCCGGGACAGTTCGAGCGCTTTCGGCTGGAGCGAGACGGTTCCCGGATCGACCTCTTCATGATATGGGTGTTCAAAGAGGCCTTTTGCAAATTTGATTCGCAGAACCCGGCGGACCGCTTCGTCGACGACTTCAATCTTCAGACGGCCGGACTCGATGAGTGTCGGAATGTTCCGGTAGGCGGAGCTGTTCATCTCCATATCGTTTCCGGCGGAGAGGGCGGCACGGCACATTTCCGCCGGGTTGGTGGTGTATCCCTGATGGGCCAGCTGAACTACGCCATCCCAGTCCGAAACCACGAAGCCGCGGAAATGCCAGCGGTCGCGAAGGACTTCGGTCAGGGTATAGTGATTGGCCACCGCCGGAGTTCCGGTGATGTCATTGAAGGAGCTCATCAACGTCATTGCACCGGCTTCCACCGCCGCCTGGAACGGCGGCAGATAGGTTTCGTGGAGCGTCCGGCTGGAGATGTCGGTGTAGGCGTAGTCGTGCCCCGCTTCACTGGCGGCGTAGCCGACGAAATGTTTGAGGCAGGCGGCCACGGTTCCAGGCTGAGACGGGTCTTCGCCCTGATAGCCGCGCACTGCCGCCGCGCCGAAGATGCCTGCGGCGAGCGGGTCCTCTCCGTACCCCTCCATGACCCGGCCCCAGCGGGGATCGTGCGGAACGTCGAGCATCGGGGAAAAGGTCCAGTCCACCCCTTCGGCGTAGGATTCGCGTGCCGCGACCCGGCAGCCGGCTTCGACGATGTCGGGATTCCACGAACACGCCTGTGCCAGCGGGATCGGGAAGGCGGTGCGCCAGCCGTGGATCACATCGAATCCCCAGATGATCGGGATTCCGAGCCGGGTCTCTTCGACGGCGAGGCGCTGAAACGCATTGCGGTTCCGGGTGCCGCCGCAGTAGCTGAGCACCGAACCGATGGTCGGGCGGAAGCTGTGGCCGCTGCCGAGATTGTTCGGGTTGGTATCGGCACCGATGGTGATCTGCATGAGTTGGTCGACCTTTTCCTCCAGCGTCATGCGCTTGAGCAGGTCATCGACGCGCTGCTCAATCGGCAGCGCGGGATTGCGGTAGGGGAATTCATATTCCGGCATAATCAGGGATACTCCATTTTCTGCGTTGTTATTTTCTGGGAAAAAGATCCCGTGCAAAATGTACTTCGAAAAGATGTTTTTTCAAGATTTTTCTGCGGAGAAAAGGATCTTTTTGCAAAATTTGCATACGCGAAGCTCCGCCGGAATGAATCACTCGAGAGAGTACTCCAGATTATCCAGCCAGACGACGGCGTCCCGATCGCCTTGCGGCAGATGAAACTGCAACCGCAGCATCTTTTCCGAAAGCGCCGGATAACGGTCGACCTCGTCCGGAATCCGGTAGCGGAAGGTGAACTCCTTCCAGTCCGGTTCCACCGGAAAACCGAATTTGCGGACCAGATGATTTCTGTAACCGTACTTCGGCCGGAAGAAATCGAGATAGAGAATTCCGGGAACGGTTCCCTGTTCCGTTCTCGCCCAGAATCGCAGGGTCGCCGTTTTCCCCGGAATCGCCGGAAGATCACGGGAAATTACTGCAACCATGTCTCCTGCTTTTCGTTCCATACGTAAGCTCCGGATACCGCAGAAAAAGCCGGGGGAATCCGCGATGGCAACCCGGTCGGCGAACTTCCGGTGACGGGGCCAGAGGGCGGTGCCGGTTTCGAACTCTCCCTCCGGCAGAAGATTGGTGTGAAAGTCGGTAACCTCTTCAAGCTGAATGTTGCGAATGGTATCACGGCCGCCATCGCCGGCGAGCGGATAGAGCGCGAACGAGGTTCCCGGTGCCGGTTCGGCAACCTGGAAGTAGAAACTGTACTGCCGGGGGCCGGCGGGCAGTTGAAGATCGTCGGCGTAACCGCGATGCTTCCACTCCGTGCCGATCTTTTCCCGGATCAGAGCGGCGAAGGGGAGGGCTCCTCGTTCCGCTTCGAAGCTGAGCCGATAACAGGTGTCGGGTTTCAGCGTCTTCGGCCGTAGCCAGAGATAGGGGTGGGCGCCTTTGCCGGAAAACTCCACGGAACAGGTCCGTTCCTCTATCTTCCGCCAAGGTTTCTGCGGAGCGAGGATAAAATCGACTGCGGCAGCGTTGACTGCAACCGGGAACAACAGAAAGAGAAATAAATTTTTTCGCAGATGCATCATTTGAAACTCCCTGTGGTTTCATTGCCGTCTGCCTTCACAACCGGGAAACTGCAGCAGTTGAGGTGGACCGGTTTCGGGACGCCTTTCAACACCGTCTCCCGGATCTTGCCGTCCTGCGCGTCATTGAGTTTGACGCAGAATCCGAGCGTCGGACAGGAGCTCACCGGAATTTCAAGACGGAACGAATACCCGGTGGAATCGTTCCGGTTCACCGTGAGACGGCAGATCGACGGCTCCACCGCGCCCATGCCGGAGAGCTTCTGCGCATCGCGCGGTGTGACGAAAAGGCGGAAGGTTCCCGGTTTGTTGATATGGGCATTGGGATGCTGCTCGGGAAGCAGGAATGGCGCGGGGTCGAAAAAGAGTTCGACACAGTCGGTTTTCCAGAGAGGACGACCGGCGGTGGGGCCTGAGTCGGAGGTGTCACGCACGTTCATGGTGATGAGGATTTTATCCTTCTCAAGGTCGATCGTGCCGTCGGCATTTTCCAGCTGAAAAATCCGTTTGATCGTTCCGGCAGATACGATCTTCACCGGGAGCCGGAAGGTGGTGCCGTTGGTGTAGAGCATGAGGTCAGCCGGCTGCCGTCCGGAGGAAACTCTCCGGACGGGGAGGGCGACGGAACTGCTGCTTTTCGCGGGCAGTGCAGCGCGCACCATGCGCAGCGCGCGTACGCCACCGCCGGAGACGCCGAGAACCACCTGCTGCTCCTCCGTCGCGGCATTATGAAGCGTCACATGGAGCTCGTCGCCGACCAGTCGGGCAAGCGGGCTGATGGAGGGGTGACGGATCCGGAGCTTGAGCGATTCCAGTTGAGAGAGAAACTCCGCTTCGGAACGTGCGCCGGGGGTGAGGTAGAAGGGAGACTCGCTGATCTCCTTCACTCCGGCTGTTTCCCGATTGCCGAAGAGATCCATGGTCTGGAATGGCGTGAGATCGGCGGTGATGCCCGGTTTCGCGGTGTAGTTCCAGAGGGCCGCAATCAGTTTGCCTTCCTTGCGATAGACATAGGCGATCACATCCGGTGACAGCCGGAGTTTCTTCACGGGTTTGGCCCCTTCGAAGTACCGCGCCAGAGCATTGTACGCGACAAATACCTCGGAGGGAATCCGGTCTGTGGCATAGTTCATGAAGCGGTAGGAGGGGTGCAATGGATCCTGCCACAACGTTTTCTCCACGACGGAGATGCCCTGTCTCAACCCTTCGCCAAGATCGATCAGAAACCGGCAGGCGGCGTGATGAGCTTTGGCGTGCCGGTACTGCTGGAATTTATCGGTCACATCCGGCCAGTCGTAGAGAAAATAGAGTTCCGTGTTGTAGAGCGGTTTGTTGCCTGTAATTTTGCGCAACTCGGCAATCTGAACGTCCGCCGGGGTGATGGAATTGAGCTGGCGGGCATCGTAGGGGTGGAAACTTACGCCGTCCAGATAGTTCAGTGCTCCCAGTTTTGTACAGGCCTGCACATATTCGCCGAGCCTTCCGTTCATATCTCCGGTGGCGCAGATACCGAGAATCGTGGCATGCGGTGCCTCTTTACGGATGATTTCCGCGGCGGGAACCATGTATTGCATATAAAGTTCCGGACTCATATTGAGGTTGGGTTCGTTCATGATTTCGTAGATGGAAATCCGTTCCCCTGCGTGTTTTACAATCGCTTCCACATAGCGGCGCCAGATCGGCATCGGCGGGACCTTCACCACGAATTTGGGATCGGTTCCCGGCGGATTCTTCTCGATCCGGATCAGCTTCTTCTTCAGCCATTCCGGGCGGAATTCCGGCTGGCCGGGGGCCCAGTTCTCATACATCCGCCCGAAGACGGGGAGAATCTCCATGCCGTTCTGCCGGATCAGGTTGACACAGCGGTCGAAGACGCGGAAATCGAAGCGGCCCTCTTCCGGTTCC
This sequence comes from uncultured bacterium, assembly GCA_900551245.1. GTDB lineage: Bacteria > Verrucomicrobiota > Lentisphaeria > Victivallales > Victivallaceae > Victivallis. The sequence goes on from URVC01000009.1 coordinate 52,614, forward strand.
AGGTTCACCCATTCGGTCAAATACATGCCGCCCCAGTCGCGGATGAGGCGGCACCCCATCAACCCCAGCATCCGGAACCGTTCTTCAAAAGGGGCGCCTCTCACGACATATCCGCCGCGCGTCTCGCCCCGGAACCGTTCAAATGTGGATTCTCCGTCGACCGATACGCAGAAGGTTTCCGCCGGATGGATCGTCGCCGGACCGCGGTACCTCCCGATGCAGGCGAACATGGCCTCGGCGACGGGAATTTGCTGATTGTTCCATCGGACCGTCGCGGTGAAGGCTCCTTTTTTCTGCAGTGGAACCTGAAATTCCCGCACCGTATTGCCGGGAGGCAGCGTAAGCGGCAACGCCTGCCGGGCCGTCACCTTGTTGCGGGCGGAGTCGAGAATTTCCAGCGTGAGGGTGCCGCTCTTCGACGTTGCCGTGGTATTGGCGATTTCCGCCCGGATGCGGCAGGTGTTCTCCTCCTCCGGAATGTACAGCTTCTTTTCCGTCCGGAGCGCGGCAAGAAGCGGCGCCTGTCGCTCACCGCCCAGTGTGAAGGAGTAGAAGCGGAAGGTTCCGGCCGGAGCCTCTTTCCCTTTGGGATAGATTACCAGAATGTACGGAATTTCTCCGCTGACGGGGAAAAATGAGATCTCCACCTTCTGCCTTTTTCCAGAGAGAGCAACTCCTTTATGGTGTGTAATATATTGATTGTTTTTGATACAGAGCAGGGTAAACCCGAGCACGCCGCCTGCTGGACCTTCGAATTCGCTCCGGAAGGTGATTTTTTTCCCGGTCGGCAGCAGACACTCTTTGCCGATGAGCTGAAAATACTCCCCGTGAGGATTCTCCAGCAGAAGGACACCCGGTTCCGACCGCAGGGCAGGGAGTTGCAACTCCGGATTGGTGTCCGGACGCAACAGCCGCCAGGCGCCGAATCCGGCGGTTCCCAGCCGGAAATCTCCGTTGAAAATAAGGTTTGGTTCCGTCGCATTCAGCAGGCCGATGAGGGCGAGCAACAGAAAAATTCCGATTTTGCGCATGAAAGGATTCTCCGTTTGTTAAGTTGATCAGTTGCGATACTGATTGCCGTTCAGATCATAAAAATAACCGTAATCACTGCGCCCCGTGTCGGGGATGAATTTGGATTTGGTGCGCAGTTCGGACAGGGTGGCACTTTTTGCGTGCCCGTCAAGCATGCTGACATTGACGATGCCGGCGCTGTGAACCATCGTGGCGTACGCCAGGTCACCGCCGAAGAACATCCACGCCTGGTAGCCTTTGTCGGCATACCGGATGGTGTCGGCGAAAAGGACCGTCGCCGAAGGCGTTGCATAAGGAATGCAGCAGTTTCCGTCGCTGAAGGTTTCGCGCCCGGCCTTGGTGCGCTTGATCGCCCGTCGCGTGATAAGTGCGCCGGTGAATGCATAGCCGCCGTAAAGATGAAGGTTCATCCCGAAGACCTGATTGGCGGTATGCTTTGCGGTCGCATAGGTTTCCGGGCCGACGAATTCCAGCTTGGAACAGCGGAACGGCGTGAGCCGGCGGAGATTTTCCGGATCGAACGAGCTGTTGGCGATGGTGTATCCGGTGGAATATTTGACCAGGTAATCCGCCCAGCGCGATTCGATTTCCGGGATGGGGCCGCGCGGTGGGACCAGCCAGTCATCGAAATCGTTGGCGTACATATCCATGGTCATGGAGGTGCCCTTCAGATTGTTGATGCACTTGATCGACTTCCCCTTTTCCCGGGCCTGGTTGAGCGCCGGCAGCAGCATGGCGGCGAGAATGGCGATGATCGCGATTACAATGAGCAGTTCAATAAGGGTGAAAATAGAAGTTGCCGGAGCAGAAAAACGGCTGGGACGATCTTGGAACATGGGATTTTGATTCATTGTTTTCTCCTGTTGAGGGCGTTTGGGTTCATGATGACGATATCCGTTGATTTTTCAAAAAACACAGCGGCGGATGATCCCGGCCTTATTTCTCAATATACAGTATTTCTGCGGGAAAACATTCCGCAAAACTGTAGATTGATAGTACAATCCTGCAATTTTTTTTACCGGCAGCTTGCAGATCGTTGCCTCGAAGGATATGGTATGGAATATGAGAAAAATCAGTTACAACGAGGTGGAGCGTTTCGCCATATCGCGGACGCTGAGCGGGGCTCTGGTGCCGCCGTTTTTTGCGGCGTTTCTCTGCCGTTATCCCTCGATTGTCGAGTGCACGTTTCATCGAATTCGCAGTTTTTATTTCGCCTTGATGCTGGAAGGGCAGATGGAGTATTGCGAGCGGGGGGCGGAGCCGTGCCAGTGCCGTCCGGGAACGCTCGTTCTTCTGCCGGCGGGATGCTGTTACAGCTGGCACGTTCTGGAGCCGGTCACGGCATTGCACTGCATTCACTCCGGATTTTCCATCAGTGAGCATGGGGCGTTGTCCACGCTGTTCGGCTTCCCGCTGCAGCGGGTGATGACGGTGGAACTGGGGCGGGAGTGGGTGGAGCGGACCAAGGAGGAGATTCGCCGTCTGCCGGAGCTCACGTTTGCCGGAGTTCATCTTTCCGGCTTCATCCTGGAACTTTGCGCCGCTGCGCTGGAGAAGAGTTCCCGCATTCCCAGTCCGCAGGAAAACGACCGGGATTCCGAACTCTTCAAACAGTGCGTCTATTTTGTCGAGGAGCATCTGGCTGACCCCTTCACCGTGCGGGAGATGGCGCGCAAATGCCGGGTGAGCGAGCGGAAACTCTTTCAGCTCTTTCATTTACGTTTGAATATGGCGCCGTTCCAGTACGTGGCCATGCGCAAGGTGACGCTGGCGCGGCGGCTGCTCGGCAGCGGAATGTCCGGCGGGGAGATCGCCGAACGGATCGGTTTTTCCGGGCAGAACTATTTCATCCGCTTTTTCAAGCGGGAGACCGGTATGACCCCGGAGGCGTACCGCCGGTCGCTGCGGCACAACAGCTCGTTCTCCGGTCACTGACCGGACTGCTTCTTCCGCAGAAAATAGGCCGGAGCACAGCTCCAGGCGTGGCAGGCGCTGTTGATGCGTGGATCGTTGCCGTAAGGGGTCAGACGCGGGTTGTCCGGCACGAACACCTCCGGGAAGACGTTCATTCCGGCCTGAATCATTTTGCCCCAGTAGTTTCGCAGATGGCGGCGCAGTTTTTCCGGTTCTCCGGCGAGGTCGTAGGCCGCCAGAAGATGGTGGTGCAGATAGGGGGTGACCGGGGAGATCGCTTCCGGAGTCTCCTCCAGGCGGGCGAGGAGCTCTTTCGCCTCATCGCCGGTCACGGTCTCCGCCAGAACCATCCAGATCTGGCTCGCCCAGGAGATCTCCCGTTTCGGGCCGCTGACGAACAGTTTTTTCCCCGGATCGAACGTGTGGGCGCGCAGGGCGGAAACGAGTTCCGCAACCTCCCGCTCGAACGCCTTTCGATCGGAATGCTGCCCGAGAATCGCCGCAATTGCGGCGAGTTTGCGCAGACTGAAAAGATAGGTTCCCGCTCCGGCAACGGTGCGGTCGAAATTGCACCAGTCAATGAAGGTTTTGGGGATGCCGCCGCCGGAAAAAGTGTTCCGGCAGTCGGCTCGGAAGAGGTCGAACTGTTTCTTTGCCAGAGGGTACATCTCTTCCAACAGCTTCCGGTTCCCGGTCTCCTGATAGTGAAGGAGAAGGAGGTCCGAGAAGAGGAAAGAGTAATCCGAGAGGACACAGCGGCAGCCGTACGGGTGCGGTTTGTCGAAGATGCAGGCCGGAATCTGACCATTCGCGTGAGGGAAGGCGGCCAGCAGATAGATGCACCGTTCGAAGAGGTCGAAGTTGCGGAAGGTTACCGCGTTGACCTGCGCTTCGAGCCGCAGGTCGCCCAGCCAGAGCCGGCGGTCGCGTTTCGGCCCGTCCATCACGACCTCCTGCATGCAGTTGCGGAGGGTGCGCTGGGCGGCACGGTCGAGCTGAATTTCATCGGCGTCGAACTGTTCCAGCGGCGGCAGCAGGTCGCGGACCGCGGATTGCGCCGTGAAAAAAATCTCTTCGACACAGAGTTTCCCGGGGGTGGCGATCACCTCAAAATAGAGATACCGCATCGCGTAGACGCGGGGGAGTTTGTACAACTGGGGCATATCATCCAGCGTGACGATCTCCTCCTGAATCCAGGCGCGGGAGAGAGAACCCTGATAGCGCCGGTTCCGTTCGCCGATTTCGACCGGACTTTCCGCAAAGATGAGCTTGAGCCGGACGGGGGAGTCGTTGAAGTTCTCCGAGGAGCGCAACCGCAGGCTGAGCCGCCCGACGAACTCCTCGCCGAAGTCCAGAATAAACCGTTCTCCGTTCCGGAAGGGGCGCTTGAAAAACTCTGCCGGACGGGAGACGGTCCGCATTTGCCACCCCTGCCACGCCGCGTCGTCGTGGATGCATTTCACCACGGCAACCGGGCGGACGCGCCAGTGCTTCAGGGCAGAATTCCGTTGTTTTGCACAGGTGAGAAAAAATGAATTTTCCATAGGGAAGAGCCTCATATGTGTCATCAGTTCTCGGAAATGACGGGGAGCGCCGGGGGAATACCATAGCATCGTTTCCGGAAGTTTCAAGGCCGGGCCCCGCTGGATATCGGAGGAAATCGCCCGGAACTGCGCGCTTTTCTTGCCAAGCGGCAACCGGGAGCAGAATCTGCCCGCCGGCGGGCGTTTCCATACGGGGGAGGGGCGGGTGCTCGCTTCCAATGTCAGGCTGCGGGAGAGCAACTGAGGTGAATGATGTCGAAGCTACTGGAAAACAAATTTTTTACAAATGAGACTGGAAGATGGATCAGATGAGCAGGAGAGACTGTCGGTGGAAATGGCTCTGGCAGAAGAAATCAGCCAAAAAGAACTGATCCCGTCTGGCTGCATCTGGATTTTTTTTAGAAATGAAATACATTATACCCTATACTTATGATAAACCAACATAAGCAGCAGGAGAGGGGATGATGGAGAGTTTTTTTCCGGTGGAGACCGATTTTTCCGCAGAGCTGATATATCTGCCGGTTTTCAACCTTGCATTGCAGCAGAATGCATTTCCCGTGGTTTCCGAACTGAAGCTGAAAAATCATCTCGGGCGCAATCTCGCCGGACTCGATTGTGAATTTTCCGCAAATCCACTCTTTATTCTGCCGAAGACCATACATGTCGATGAGCTCGCAAACGGCGTGGAGCTTTCGCTGCACGACCTCGGGATCGATCTGGATTACTCTCTGTTGGCCTCTCTTTCGGAACCGATGAAAGGGAAGATCCGTCTGGAGATTCGTTACGGCGGAGAACAGTTGTTCTTTCGGGAGTACGAGGTGACCGCCTACGCCGCCGACCAGTGGCTCGGACTCTCCGTGATGCCCGAACTGCTCGCGGCATTCGTGACGCCGAATCTGGAGGCGGTAAGCTGTCTGCAGGCTGTCGTGGCAGAGGAGTTGCGCAAGGCGACCGGCGATTCCTCTATTCAGGGCTATCAGGCGGATAAGACACGGGTTTATGAGATCTGCTCGGCTATTTACCAGGCGATTCATTCATGGGGAATCCACTACGCTAATCCTGCCTCCTCCTTTGGTGTGCCGGGGCAGCGCATCCGGTTCGCAGACGCGATCCGGCAGTTTCGGCTCGGCACCTGTCTGGATACTGCACTTCTCTTCGCCTCAGTAATGGAGCAGTGCGGACTGCATCCGGTCGTTCTGCTTCAAACTGGACACGCTTATGTCGGTTGCCATTTAGTCAACCATTATTTCCCCGATATCCCGATGGATGATCTGCAGACGATTCGCAAACTGGTCGACCTGGATGAGTTTCTTGTATTGGAAACTACCTGCGTGACCGGCGATCAGACTTTTTCCGCCGCTGAGGCGTATGCCCGGAAGAGTTACCTCAATATCGACAGCGATTTCCAATGTGCCATCGATATTGTGCGCGCCCGTTACAGCGGAATTCGTCCTTTGCCGCTGTTGCGCAGTGCCGGTGGCGTGGAGTTACTGCCGGAGGTGCCGCCGGAGGTCGAACCGCTCGCGGAAGAGCGCAGGCGGAAGCTGGAGCAGGAGGTCGATCTGAAAACGCTGCGGAACGTTTCCAACGCTCCGGCCCGAGTGGCTCGCTGGACCCAGAAGCTGCTGGATCTCTCGCTCCGCAACCGGCTGCTCAATGTACGCGACACCAGACAGGTGATTCCGATCGCCTGTACCGATATTGCGTTGCTCGAGGATAAGATTGCAGCCGATGAACTGCTCTCGCTTCATCCGTTATCCAATCTGCTCAACGAAAAGGATCTGCACGACCTTGCGATGCTCCGCGGCAGTGAGATCGGCAGCGAGATCAAGCAGCTGCTGGATCAGGAACTTGCGCAGCGGCGACTCTGGACGATGCTGGCGCCGCAGGAGATGGAACGGCGGCTGACCGGCCTCTACCGGCAGGGGCGGACCGATCAGGAGGAGGGGGGCGTCAACACACTTTTTCTCGCGATTGGCTTTCTGGAGTGGAAGGTGTCGCCGCGGGAGGAGAAATCCTATCTTGCGCCGATTCTGCTGATTCCGATCCGGCTGCTGCGCAAGTCGATGGTCGAGGGGATCCGTATCGCCCGGCTTGACGAGGATACGATCATCAACGAGACTCTGCTGGAGTTGCTCCGCAGCCAGTACCGGCTGACGGTACCCGGCATTGCACCTCTGCCGACGGATGACTCCGGAGTGGATGTCCACCGGGTGATGCAGATCTTCCGCCAGACCATTCGCGAGATGAAGGGATGGGAGGTTCGCGAGGAGGCGCGCATCGGCCATTTTTCGTTCGGCAAGTTTATCATGTGGAACGATATGACTGCCCGGATCGATGCGTTGAAACAGAATCCGCTGGTCCGCCACTTGATCGGGGGCGGGGGCATTTTTGACGATGGGATCGAGGTATTTCCGCCGGAGGAAATCGCGGCACATCTCGATCTGAAGAATCTCTTTTGCCCCATGAGTGCGGACTCCTCGCAACTGACGGCGGTACTCTATTCTCAGCTGGGCAAGAGCTTTGTGCTCCACGGGCCGCCGGGTACCGGGAAGTCTCAGACGATTACCAACATCATCGCGCACAATCTTGCGCTGGGGCGGCGGGTACTCTTCGTTTCTGAGAAGAAGGCGGCGCTGGATGTGGTGCATCGTCGCCTCGCTTCGATCGGGTTGCGGCCGTTCTGCCTTGAACTGCACTCCAACAAAACGGGAAAGACCGAAGTGGCGGCGCAGTTTGCCGAAGCGCTGAACGTTCCGGCGACTCCGCTCTCCGGCCAGTGGGAGAGTGTGGCGGGAAATCTGGAAAAACTACGTTCCGAATTGAATGAATATGTTCAGGAACTCCATCGGAACTATCCGAACGGTTTCTCCGCCAGCGACTGTTTTTCGCTGTTGTTCCGGCGGAAGCGGGTACCGCCGGAAGGGTTGTTGCGGATCGACTGTCTCCGCCACACCCGCGAGGAATACGAGGAGGCCGGGCGGCTGGCCGCCGATCTGGCGAACGCCTGGAGCGAGACTTCGCCGGAGGCACTCGCCGCGATGCGGTGGCTGGCTCTTGCGGCGTGGAGTCCGATTTTTGAGCGGGATCTGCTCGCCGCCGCCCGGGCGCTCTGCGATGCCGCCAGGAAACTGGAGGCGGCTTTCGGCACGCTTTCCGGCGTGCTCGGGCTGAGGCGGAGCGGGAAACTCGCATACCTCTACCGTGCCGCGCTTCTGGCGGAGGCGTTCAAGGGGTGCGGCGCAATTCCTGCACCGTTCCTCGCGGAGGAATTTCCGGCGCGGGCGGCGATGCTGAAGGATTTTGCCGAAGACGATCTCCGCAGCCGGGAGTTGACCGGGACGTTGAACCACTACCGGCTGGAATTGGTGACGGAGCTGGATTTTGCCGGAATTTCCGCACGGATCGAAGAGAATGCTCGGGCTTTTTTCCCAATCCGCTTTTTCCGGAACCGTGCACTGCTCCGGGAGCTTGCCGGACTCAAGAAGATCGGCGGCGGCCGTCTGACGATCGCGGAACTGATCCGGGTCCTGCCGGATCTGGAGGCGTATGCTATCTGCCATCGCCGGATCGACGAGGTCGCGGCTGAGGTCGAATCGCTGCTGGGGCCGCTTTGGAACCATGGCGAACCGGAGTGGAGGGTGTTGCGCCCCGCGATGGAACAGGCGCAGAAACTCCATTCGCTCATTGACTCGCTTGCGGAGGTCGAGCCGGAGGCGAAGATGCCGCTTCTTGCCGCGTTACGAACGCTGTTGCCGGAGGCGGAACGCCATTTCGCCGCGCGTGCTCCACAGCGGAGCCGGATCAACGATCTGTTGAGGGCGTGGAATGAATTTCAGGAGAAGCAGCAGCAGTTCTCCGCGTATGCGCCCGCAGCCGGGGAGGAGTCGGATTTGGCTCCGTTGATGGAGGAGGTGAAACGAATTCTTGACGGCGCCGGAATGGTGCGCGGTGTGTTGCGCTACCGCCGCCTGAAAATGGAGGCGGAGGCGAAAGGAATCGGCGGATTTGCCGCCGCGCTCGAAGCCGGAACGCTTGTTCCGGCGGAGGTCGCCGGAATCTTCGACTATGTTTACGGCAGCGAGATGCTCAACCAGATTCTCGCGCAGTCGCCGCTGCTCTGCAACTTCACCGGGTCGAGCCGTGAGGAGGGAATCCGCCGCTTCTGCGAGCTGGACCGGAAATACACCGAGCTTTCCCGGCGGATCATCTATGCCCGATTGGCGGCCCGGCTGCCGCGCCGCCGTTCCGGGCCGTGTCCGGAGGGAACCGAACTCGGGATTCTCAAGCGGGAGTGCGAGAAGCGCGCCCGGCTGAAACCGGTGCGGCAGCTGCTTGAACAGATTCCGACGTTGGCGCCGGTGTTGAAGCCCTGTTTTCTGATGAGTCCGCTGTCGGTGGCGCAGTATCTGCCGCCGGATACGGCGCCGTTCGATCTGATCGTTTTCGACGAGGCGTCGCAGATCCCGGTGTGGGATTCCATCGGGGTGATCGCCCGGGGAAAACAGCTGATCGTTGTGGGCGATCCGAAGCAGATGCCGCCGACCAGCTTCTTTCAGAAGGAGGAGGCGGAGGACGAGGAACGGCTGCCGGAGGAGCTCGAGGATATGGAGAGCATTCTGGATGAGTGCATTGCCGCCGGCGTGTATTCCGCCAGCCTCAACTGGCATTACCGCAGCCGTCATGAATCGTTGATCGCGTTCAGCAACCATTACTACTACGGGGACCGGCTTTTCACCTTTCCGGCGGCGCGCAATTCCGAGCGGCTCGGCGTGCGATTCGAGTTCGTTCCGGACGGCATCTACGACCGCCGGGGGACGCGCACCAACCGGCGTGAGGCGGAGGCGCTGGTGCGTTATCTCTTCGACCGGTTGCGGGATCCGAAGCGGACGCCGCGCAGTCTGGGGATCGTCACCTTCAGCCAGGCGCAGAAAGAGCTGATCGAGGATATGATCGAAGAGCAACGCGCGGTGCATCCGGAGCTGGAACATTGTTTCAGCGACCGGAACGAAGAGCCGCCGTTCGTGAAGAATCTGGAAAACGTCCAGGGAGATGAGCGGGATGTCATCCTCTTCTCGATCTGCTACGCCGCAGATTCGGAAGGGAAATTTTCGATGAATTTCGGTCCGCTGAACCGGCAGGGCGGCGAACGGCGGCTGAATGTCGCCATCACCCGGGCGCGGGAACAGGTGGTGGTGTTCTCCAGCGTTCACGCCACGCAGATCGATCTCGCGCGCACCGGTGCGGTGGGGGCGGCGCATCTCAAGTATTTCCTCGACTACGCGGAGAAGGGAATTTCGGTTCCTGCGCGAAGCGGCGGCGGAACTTTGAAGGAGGGGCTGATGGAGCGGATCGCCGCGTTTCTCACCGAGCATGGCTTCATGGTAGAGCGCAACGTCGGGCGGTCCGGCTGCCGGATTGATCTGGCGGTCCGCAATCCGGAAAAGGAGTCAGAGTTTCTGCTGGGAATCGAGTGTGACGGCGACTCTTACGCCGCCTGGAAGACTACCCGCGACCGCGACCATCTGCGCGAAAGTGTGCTGCGTTCGCTCGGCTGGCACATCTGCCGGGCCTGGAGCGTGGACTGGGCGTTTGACCGGCAGCGGGCGGAGCAGAGGCTGCTGGCGCTGCTTGAAGAGATCCGCCGGGCGCCGAAAACACCGGAGCCGGAACCGGTGCAGGCGCAGGCTCCGGAGGCGGAACCGATTCCGCAGTTGCAGTCGCAGGAATCGCCGACGGTCTCGTCGCACCGCCGGGAATACCGGATCTGGGTCAACCGCGAACCGCTGCCGCAGGAGTTTTTCTACGAGTGTGCCGGTCGAACGCTGATCCGGAAACAGATGCGGGAGGTGGTGCAGCAGGAAGGGCCGATCTGTGAATCGTTGCTGAAGAAGCGGCTGGTCCGGGCGTGGGGATTCAGCCGGACCGGGGAGACCATCCAGAATGTGCTCAACGGTTGTCTGCCGCGGGAGCTGGAGAAGACGAAGATCGGGGAGGAGCGGGTATTCTGGCCGGAAGGGCAGAGTTCCGCCGCCTACCGGGATTACCGGGTCGCCGTGGACGAGGCGTCCCGGCGGACGATCGACGAGATTCCGCCGGAGGAGCTGGCGAACGCGATGACGGAGGTGCTGATGGATTTCAGTTCCTGCGAAGAGGATACGCTCTATCGTGAGACGGTGAAGCTCTTCGGATTTTCAGCGGTGACGGCGAAGGCGAGACACTACCTGGAGTTCGGCCGGAAAGCGCTGCAACGCTCCGGCATGGTGGAGTGACGGCCGCGGAAAATTCGGGAATGACGCCCCGGTGCTCATCAGGCAAGGGGCGTTATAGAAGAGCGGCGAAGAACAAACAGGATTACGGCCTTCGCAAAATGTGCGCAAAATATCGGGGACGCCATCTGCGGTTTCAGCGGACGCGATTGACGAGACGCTGATATTCCGCGAAGTAACGTCTCCCCAGTTCGCGGGCGGAGGCGCTGGAAAAATGCAGGTTGTCCCCCTTGTCCGTCAACCCCGCCACGGAGACGTATTCCAGATCCGGCAGTTCCGCCGCAACCGCTTGGATGGCCGCGTCAATCGGGGGAAAGTCGTACTTGCCCCCCTTCAGATATTCCCCCAGCCCGCCGCAGAGAAAGGGTACTCCGGCAAGCGGCAGGTCGGCGCGGAAGTTCCGGATGACCTCCTTCAAATCTTCCGCATAGCGGCAGTTCCTCAATTTTGCGTCAGTCTCCCCCTGATGCCAGAGCACCGCCGCAAACGTACCGCGCTTCAAGGCGGCAGCGGCCCGCTCGATCGCCTGATCGTAAGGGCGTTCCTGCGGATCCCACGGAGAACTGCCGCCCCGTTTCCAGGCGGAGATCGGCGTGCCGCCGACCGCGGTCGGCACCAGCCCGACCATGCAGCCGGGATTCGCCTCCAGCAGCAGCCTGCCGAAGGTGCGCCCCGGGCCGACCCCGGCGAACGGACGATCCGCCGTCACCGGCTCCACCGCCGGAACCCATTCGAAATTCCGATTGATCATCAGAAGTCCGGGAATCTCCTCCCGGTCTTCCGGTTCGATTTCTCCGCGACCGGCCATATTGGATTGACCGGCAAGCAGAACCAGCATCAGCTTTTTGTTGTCAAACATAGAGGTTCTTTTCTCCATTGTTTTCGCCTTTTTTTACTATATCACCGGGCGATTCTGAAAACCATGGATAAAACCTGCAGTTTTTTATATTTTTATGACAACAAAGGAGCTGTGCCACCTGCATTGCATCAGTTAACCGATGTACTCGTCCAGCCCCGCCCGGGAAAGCTCCTCGCGGAAATTCCGCTCTTCTTCGGCATTCAGACGATTGACCGGAGAACGCATCGGCCCGGGATCGATTCCAGCAAATTTCATAAACACTTTGATCGAAGCCAGTCCGTAACGGGCGGAAATGGCGACGGCCCGGTGTGACAGCTCCATGTACGAACGCGCTTTCGCCATGTCGCCGGACTCAAAGGCCTCAATGACACCACGATAGATCTTCGGCAGATAGTTGAATGTGGTGCCGACTCCCGCTTCGGCCCCCATGGCCAGTGCGCCGAGGAGCATCTCATCCCGGCCGAACATCATCTGAATCCGGTCGCCGCCGAGAGCGACGCAACGCTCGAATTCACAGAGATTTTCATTGGTGAACTTGATTCCGGCGAAGTTCGGCACCTCGTCGAGCATGATTTTGACAAATTCACTCATCGGCAGATTCACATGTGTGATGCCGGGGGCATGATAAAGATAGAGCGGCTTTCCGTCGCATGCCGGGGCAATCCGTTTGATGAACTCCGCCAGATCGCGTACCGTTTCCGGCCGGAAATAGTAGGGCGCAATTGCACACAAGGCGTCGGCTCCGGCGGCAGCGGCATGTGCGGCGAGTTCCGCCGACTCCCGGTAACTGCAGGAGCCGATATTCACGATAACCGGAATGCGTCCGGCCGCTTCCCGGATGTAGGTTTTTGCCACCAGCTTGCGCTCTTCCACCGTCAACGAGCAGAACTCCCCGGTGGAGCCGACCGCAAACAGTCCGGCAAATTTCTGCCGCACCGCATACTCCACCAGCGGGGCGATCTTCTCGGGGGCGATGGATTCATCCTCGTGCATCGGCGTGTAGGCCGCGGCGACCAGTCCTTTGAATTTTTGCTTCATCATTGTGCAATACTCCTGCGGAAATTGTTTTTGTTTGAAGTTTTTCTTGTTTAATAGTATAGCAAACTGTATACAATTTGTCAAGCTATTCAGTTCAGAAAATAAAAATAAAGATAAAATTTTTAAAAATGCTATTGACAATTTGGATACAGTTTGCTATAATTAGAAAGGACAAAACAAGATTCCATGGGATCCATCAGGAAAGGAACCGCCATGATTGCGAAGACCCGGGGCAATACCGCAGAATTTGTACACCAGCAGCTGCTGGATGATTTGCAGCGGGGCACCCTGCTGCCCGGCGACAAGTTGACGACAGAAGCTCTCGCCAGACGTTACGACGTGTCGCGCACGCCGGTGCGGGAAGCCCTGATCCGGCTGGAGCGGGAAGGGGTGGTGGATGCGGTCGCCAACGCCGGCTATGAAATACGCACGCCGACACTGGATGAACTGTATGACATGTATGAGATCCGTGAAGCGCTCGAAGGGCTCGCCGTTGCCCGGCTGTCCGAACGGGGCGCATCGCCGGAACTGCTTGACGCGCTGCGCCGCAGCTGTGAGCAGTGCCGGAACGCCGTCACCTTCAATGAAAAAGACCAGGGCGACCGGCGGTTTCACACCCTGATCTGCGACGGCTGCGGTTCGGAGACTCTGCAGGGGCTGGTTCGAAATTACCTTGTCCTTTCGACGGTGTTCAATGTGACCCGTTACCTGTTGAAGGAACGCCCCAATCTCAACAAACACGACATTAATCTCGAGCATGAGAATGTGATCCGGGCGATCGAAACGGGCGATGCGAAACTGGCGCGCAAATTGCTCTGCGCCCATATTGCAAATGCCCGCAAACTCTTGAAAAAACTGATGTCATCCAACCGGAAAAAACGCGGTTCGCAAGCTCGCGCGGAAGACTCGCTGCTTCTGTATCCGGTCGGCAACAACGATTTCAGCCATTGAACCAGGAGGGTTTTATGAACAAACAACAGGAAAAACATCAATTGCCCGAACGTCTTTCTTCGTACCGGAAAAAGACGAAGGAAACATTTACCTTGATAGAACTTTTAATCGTTATTGCTATCATTGCAATTTTAGCGGGAATGCTGCTGCCGGCGCTGAATCAGGCACGTCAGACCGCATTCAGCGCACAATGCCAGAGCAACTTGAAGCAGTTGGGCACCGCCTTTTCTCTTTATGGGCAGGAGAATGACGGCTTTTTCCCCATGTCGGTATTCCCCGACTATGCGACGGAAAACACCTGGCTCGGCAAACTCGATCGTTATCTCGGCGGCAGCCGGGCGGTGGTGGAATGCCCTGCCGCTTCAACGAAAATCAAAGCGTTCGCCGAAGCCTTCAACAACGGGAACCTGAGTTGGCGCGGGCCGCAGAACGATGCGGAAAAAGCCTATACCGTCAGTTACATCGGCAATGGTTATCTGATTGAATCCTATGTTTCCACCAGCGGCGAAGTGCGTCATCAGAAAGAGTCACGCCTGAAAAGTGCAAGCCGCGTTTCCGTACTGTTCGATCTATCTGAAAACATCTTTCAGACGGAGTCCTCGTATGCCATCAATAAAATGGCACTGACTCAGGGCCATTTCGTGCAACCGCACATTGCCGGCGGCAAACCCCGTGTGGGGTATCCACACCGCGACGCGGTCAACATTCTCTGGGCGGATGGGCATGTAGGAAAGCAATCGATGGCATTTGCCGCAATGCAGGTAAACCGGATTCAATTCATTCAGGATCATCTCTGGTTTGATGGCGCACTTCGGGCCAAGCCGTGAAAAGAAAATGTAAAGGGAGAAGTTTTTCATGAAAAAAACAGTTTTTTTCGCCGGAATGCTGCTTGCCGTTTCGCTGAACGGCGCAGAATTTTCGATTGACCTGTCGAAAGTGGAACCGGGAGCAATCGCCCCGCAATTTGTTTCGGATGCGTTCAGCGGCACGCTCCGGTTCCGCACGACGGGAACGGATGCCACCGCTGCCAGAGTTCCACAGACTTTCGATTTCAGCAAAGGCGGTCGCATCGAACTGGAGTTCCAGGACGATGCGGTGCAAAGCAATCCCTATCCGCGGCTGCTGGAGGGGGGAGGGATCTCTCTGCATTTTCAAGCCGATTCCCGCTCGAAAAACGGCGACAAGATTCTCAAGGTTCTGCTGAACGACTCCGGCTCGAACGGTTACAATCAGATCATGCTTCCGGCCCCCTGGCGGGCTGGTGCGTGGCACAAGGCGGTATTCACCATCGACCCGGAGGCGAAACTCTTTCAGCTCCGGATCGATGATTCTCCCGTGAAGAGTTCCGCTCTGACCGTGACGCCGGAGTTGAAGTCTCTGCGGTTTCTCCTGGGGGCAACCGCGTTGAAGAAATCCGCCCGCGGCTTCTGCGGAGCAATCCGGAATGTCAAGATCACCGTGCCGTTCACAATCCGCGATGCGAGCGAAGAGGTGAAGCGGCAGAACAAGCCGATTTCGTCCGGCGTGCGTCATACGCAGATTGCCGCGCTCAAAGGACGGCATCTCGCATTCCCCGGTGTGGCGCAACTCCCTGGCGGGAAACTCGCTGCAGTGTTTCGCGAAGGCGAAGCGCATGTCTGCCCCTATGGGAGAATCTGCATCGTCTATTCGCTGGACGGCGGCAAAAACTGGTCCGCTCCGGTCGCAGTGGCCGATACCGAGAGCGATGAACGCGATCCCTCCATTCAGACGTTGCCGGACGGCCGCGTTCTGTTGACGCACGGAGGCTGGAACAGTTGGATGTTTTACGACGACACCGCGGGGGAGTTCCCGCAGGAAAGCGCCTATATCCGGCAGGCCGGTCCGGAAAAATTCGGCGGTTCCCGTTACCTTTTCAGTACCGATGGCGGCAAAACGTTCGGCAAACCGGTCAAAGTGCCGGGATTTGCCCCCCATGGTCCGGTCGTTGCGCCGGACGGGACGTTCTACCAGCCGTCTCTCGGCAACGACAACGGCAAACGTCAGGTCTATCTCTTCCGCGGTTCCCCCGACGCAAAACAGTGGGAGAAGATCGCCACCGTAGCGGAAATGCCGCTTTCATCCGGCCTGCTCTCGGCCAGTTATGAAGAGCCGCACACGGCGATTCTGCCGGATGGAACCATGGTCACTGCCATCCGCATTCCCGCCCCCGGCGACGGATATATGCGGTTGAGTTTTTCGCACGACCGGGGCAGAACCTGGAGCGAGCCGGTCAAGACTCCCGTGCGCGGATACCCGCAGCATCTGCTGGTGTTGAAGGATGGACGGCTGCTGGCAACCTACGGCTACCGGTACGAACCGATCGGCGTCCGGGCCTGCATCAGCCGCGACGGCGGCAAAACCTGGGATATCGACAACGAAATTGTATTGCAGAACGGCGGTATCAGTCATGATGTCGGTTATCCGGTATCGATCGAACTGGACAACGGAGAGGTGCTCGCGGTCTACTATATGAGCGATAAAAAACATGACAACTGCTTTATCGAAGGGGCATTTTTCCGGCCATGAAACAGACGATCGCACTGGGGCTTGCCGTACTGCTGGCGGGATGCTGTTCGGAAGGGGATCCAATCCGGCGGGCGGAGGAACGGCTCCGTCATGAGGTGGAGACCGCCGGGGGATTCCGGCAGGTCCGGGCTGCGGAAGCACTGGGGCCGACGGCGGACTTCCCCGTCGACTCCCCGGATCCTCAGACCAGGATTGGTCAGTATCGAGTCCGGATTGCGGCGGGCCGACGGGAATACGAAGCGATTCTCCGCAACCGCGCGTTGGATTCCTCCCGGCCGGAACAGTGCCATGCGCTGGAGTGTTCCGCCAAGTTAGCCATCCGGTTTACCAAAGAGGAACAGGACGTTTTGCGGGCCATTGTCCGTGACGACAATCCGCTCGCCGCCGGATACGCACTCTGGCTGCTCGCCGTAAACGATGATGCAGAGGCAAACCGGCAGTTGACGGAGGAGCTGGAAAACGCCGGCCCGCATCTGCAGACCTGCGCTTATGCCTGCGGGTTTCTGCCGGAGCTCTCCGCCGGTCGTGCGCGTGCGCTTCGCCGGCAAATGGAGCAGGCTCCGGCAAATTCCCGGACCGGTGCCTTCGCCGTGTGGGCGCTGGCCCGACATAGACGGGTGACGGCTGACCTGTTGCGGGAAAAGCTGAAACACTGTTCCGACGAAGCGGTTCTCCGCTTCTATCTGGAGGCGCTGGGCGAAGTCGGCACTGCGGCGGAAATTCCGTTGCTTGCCGGCTATCTTGAAGAGGCTTCGCCGGAGGTTGCCAATGCCGCTGCCGGCGCGCTGCTCCGGATTGCCCGCAGAAACTGAATGAAGCGCTTCCGTCCGGTTTCGGGGTGAAAACTCACAGCCCGCGCAGCCGCGACGGCGAGACGCCGGTGGTCTCCCGGATCACCTTGCAGAAGTAGCTGGTGTCGGAAAAACCGCACTCGCCGGCAATTTTTGCAATCGGTTTCCGGGTTGTCCGCAACAGCTTCATCGCGTTATTCATCCGCATTTGAAAGAGGAATTCGCTGGGCGTCGTATTGAGGTAGCGCCGGAAGACCCGCCGCAGAGTCCAGCGGTTCACCTTCAGTACCGCCGCGAGCGTATTGATGTCGAAGGTGGGGTCCTGATAATGGATCGAACAGATGTCCTTCGCCCGTCCCGTCAGGCCGGCGTCCCGCGAGGTGATGCTCTCCTCTCCGCGGATGCGGGCCAGAATGGAACAGATCACCGCAACCGATTCCCGATAGTTGAAATCGCTTTTTTCGCGCATGAGGGATTCCAGGCGCATATAGAGTTCCGTCGGGCACTTCCCGGCATGGAAGCACTTGCGGGGGAACTGATAGGAGCGCAGCAACGCTTCCGCCAGCGGCCCGGCGAACGTCAGCCAGCGGTATTCCCACGGCTCCTCGACGATCTCGTGATGGTGACGCTCCCCTTCCAGCCGGTAAAAGACGTCGCCGGGACGCATGATCTGCGGCTCTTCCCCTTCCAGATAGAATTTTCCGGCACCCGCGATGCACCAGTACAGTTCGACGAACGGCTCCTCCCGCGGCGGCAAGTCCTCGACATAGGGGAAGTAGCGCGCCGTATGGCCGAGCGCGTGCACATAGAGCGGCAGCGGTATCGGCACCGGGTTCCTCACCGAACCGAGCAGGGCGTAGGAAAAACCACGTTTCTTCGGCATCGTCTCTCCTGAATGTTCTGTCTTTAAAATACAATTTTTCTGCAGTTTTACAACCGCATACTGCCCCAAAAGTCATATTTTTGTCATAATTCTTTTC
Organism: uncultured bacterium; assembly: GCA_900551245.1. Classification (GTDB taxonomy): domain Bacteria; phylum Verrucomicrobiota; class Lentisphaeria; order Victivallales; family Victivallaceae; genus Victivallis. The sequence continues at coordinate 70,539 of URVC01000009.1, forward strand.
TTGTTTTTCCCGCCGGTTTATAGTATAATGTAGTATCGTTCAAAAGTGATGCACCGGAACAACGAGGGAGAAGGAAAATATGCGTGAAACTTGTTTTACCTTGATTGAACTTCTGATTGTTATAGCGATCATCGCGATCCTTGCGGCGCTGCTGCTGCCCGCTCTGAATTCCGCCCGCGAACGTGCCCGCGGCGTCGCCTGCATCTCCAACTTAAAGCAGGTCGGCATGAGCTGCCGGATGTATGCGGACCAGAACAAGGATATTCTGGCGGTCCAGTTCGTGACCGGCGACGGCTATGACAACTACTACTGGGGCGTGGAGATTTTCGGCTCCCGCAAGGCGATTCCGAAGAACGCCTTCTGTCCCTCCTTTCCCTCGGTCATCAGCGAAAGCGACGCTCTGGCCAAAACCTATGGAATACGGATCAACAATCTGCTGGGGGACCGCGTGGACAAAGCGCACGGGAATCCGGTGGTATCCGGCGGCCTTGACCACAACAATCCGCTCTCCATCCATTTCGCCAAAATGCGGGAACCGTCGCTCTTCCCGATCTTATTCGACAGCATCAATTGCGATACGGGGCTGCCGTCCTGGAGTTTTCACGGACCGGGCAAATGCGGCATCCATTTCCGCCACGGGAACAAGGCCAACGCCTGGTTCGCCGACGGACATGCGGCCGGGACCGATTTTCACTCCTGTGCCACAAAATTCTCGCCGATCAACTGGGTTTACACCAATGGCGGCCGGTTTCGAGCTGCAAACTATCAGTTTGCGTTTCTGTAACAGTTGAGGATCGTTGCTGACGGAAGGCGTGATGCCGGGGCATCATGTTTCGGAAATCTCCGCTCGTCGTTTGAGCGGAATCGTTGTAAATCGTTTTTCAGGAGATTAAATCAATGAAATTGCATCCATGGTTGCTCGCCGGTCTGCTACTGCCCGGCACATTGGCCGCACTGACGACGGGCCGGGTCCACCTGCACGGCTCGATGAATCTCAAGGACGCGAAGATGGAATCGGGAGGGAAGGGGACCTATGTCAAATTTTCCAAACGCCCCGATCTGAACGGGAAGGCGGTGCGTTTTGACGTGACCGGGCAAGCCGGGCGGTGGGAACTGCGGAAAATCTCGTTCGTGCCGGAAAAGGACGGCGTTGTTTCCGTGCAGTTTTTCAGCACCTCCTCCCCGGGGAAGGGGATCGTCAACGGCACCCTTTACGATGACATCTCGCTGAATGGAACACGGCTGCCAAATGGTAATTTTGAGCAGGAGAAGCCGGAATGGCTGGTGCGGACTCTGGCCGGAGAATCGAAATTCCCCGCCCGGGTGGTGGAGGATCGCGGCCTCGTGAAGTTCGGAAAACGCTGCCTGCTCGCCACCGGGGACTCCCGGGCAATTTTCACGGTCAAAGTGAAAAAGGATGAGCGTACGGAACTGACCTTCCAGCATCGCTTTGCCGGGCCGTTGAATCCCGGGCGGGATGTGACGCCGGTCGATCTGCGCGCCTGGGCCAACCGGGATTACGGCGATGCGGAAGCGGGCGACGGCAAAGGCGGCTGGTCCGACCAGGGGCCGCAGCAGGATCTGCATGGATTTGATCCTGCCTTCGTCTCCTTCGGCGGAATGGAATTCACCATGATCGACCCGAAGAACAATGACGGGAAAGCTGTTCTGACCTTTGACTCTCCCTACTGCCGCACGGGGCTGCGGGAAGCCAAAGTTCCCTTCAACGCCCCGCTGCCGGGCGGAAAATTCTTCTATCTGCTGCACACCTCCTGCTGGACACCGAAAGACACGGTCATCGGCACGGTGAAGTTTCATTTCGCAGATGGCTTGAATGCCGAATACGAGATTCGTTCCGGCCGCGACGTGCTCGACTGGATCGCCATCACCGGCGGCGCCAATGCCAGAAAGGTCTATGGAGCACCGGTCAAACATGGATTGGGCGGATTCTTTCTCTCCCGCTTCACGCTGCCCGGTAAGCCGGTGGCGGCAATCACCTTCGCCACGACCGGCAAAGCGGTCTGGATCATCGGCGCGGCAAGTTTCTCGTCGCGTGAGGTGAGCGTCGGAATGAACGAATTCAAGCCGGATGCGGCCTGGAAACCGGCGGATTTCCCGAGTTTGCAGGTGGTGGAGAATTCCGCCATCGATTTCAGCCGTTTCCTGCCCCCCGGTCCGGCTGGCCGGTACGGGAGGGTCCGCTTTTCGCCGGCCGGAGGGCTGGAGTTTGAAAAACTCCCCGGCGTGGAACAGCACTTCTTCGGCTTCGCGGAGTGGGCGTGTGACCGCCTCTACCGGATTGGTGAGCGGAAACGGATTCCGCGCGACCGCACGCAGGATGTGCCGCTCTTCTGTCGACTGATGCGGCGCCAGGGGTACAACGCGCTCCGGATCGGAGCCATTCCGGACAATCGGAATCTCCAGGATCTCCATTACGACGCCCGCTGGCTCGACTTTATGGACTATCTTCTCGCCGAAGGGAAGAAACAGGGAATCTATTTCTATCTCAACCTCGATTACGGCTCTCTGGGGAAACGCTACTGGACAAGTCAGGACAGGCTTGAGGGGCGTTTCCGCTTCATCATCGGCGATCCGGAGGTGCGGAACGCCTGGCGGAAGCTGGTGGAGGAGCTGCTGAACCATGTCAACCCCTACACCGGCGTCGCCTGGAAGGATGAGCCCGCCGTCATCTGTCTGGAGTTCAGCAACGAGCTGGAGCTGGGCATTCACTATTATGCCCGGCTGCCGAAACCGCTGAAAGCCATGCTGCTGAAGCGGTGGCATCAGTTTCTCTCTTCGAAATACGGTTCGTTGGAAGCGGTCAAACGGGCGTGGGGGGAGACCGGGGCGGCAAAGACGATCGAAGATTTTGATTATCCCCGCAGTTTCTGGGTGAACAATCAGGAAAACCGGGACTGGAATGAATTTCTGTTCGACCGGCTTTCCGAACTTCAGCTCTGGTGCGCCGAAGAGATTCGCCGCATGGGATATGCGGGACTGGTCACGCAGTACAACTGCGGCAAGCAGATCCGGCACAGCTGTCTGCGTGCGGAGTGCAGCGACATCGTCTCGATCAACACCTACTTCAATCACCCCCGCGGAGGGTGGGGGAATGCCGGAACCCAGTATCTGCAGAACAGCTCCATCGAATCGGCGGTGCCCCATTTTCTCACCGCTTCCGCGTCGCGGCTGGCGAACCGGCCGCTTCTGGTCACCGAGCACAACCACTGCTACGCCAATCAGTATCAGTACGAACATGCGCTCACCTTTCCGGCCTATGCGGCGTTGCAGAACTTCAGCGGGCTGTTCATCCACTACGGCGGGGTGTGGCTGGATCGGAATCCGGACCTCATCTACAATCCGCCCAACACGCTCGACCCGTTCCGGGTCTACGATTCGCCGCTTCACCGGGCAAACGAATTTCTGAGCGCGTGCCTTTTCGGCCGCGGCGATGTCCGCCGCTCGAAAAACCGGATTGATCTGTCGTATGACACCGGGTTCCTGCGAAACGCGCCGCCGGAGAGCGCGGTCAATTCCGAACAGTCCAAGCTCTCGCTGCTGACCGGATTCGGGCTGCAGGTGACCGATCTCCCGTTCCGGAGCCGGTCAAGTTTTCAGCCGCCCAAGGCGCAGGCGCAGCTGACGTTGGCGCCCGCCGGGGGATCCCGAGCCAGGATGGAACTCTTTTTCAGCGAAGTCGACGCGGCGGGCAAGGAGAGCTTTTCTTTGAAGAAGACGGTTCAGCACCTGAAGGAGAAGGGCGTGCTTCCCGCCGGAAATCGGACTGATGTCGATCAGCAGATTTTTGAAAGCGATACGGGGGAACTTCTGCTCAATCAGACCGGCTGTTCGATGAGCGTCTCCACACCGATGACGGAGGGGGCCGCCCAGCTGGCGGGAAACAGCGCGCGGTTCAAGGTGCTGGAGATTCTTGAGCGCAGTGTCAATTCGACCATTGCGCTCACCTCGATGGACGGAAGGCCGCTGTCGGAATCCGGCCGGATGGTGCTGGTCATCGGCACCGAACAGGCGGCGACCGGCATGCGGATGACGGCGGACCGGGTGACGGTTCTGGATCCCGGCCGGTATCCGGCGCTGTTGCGGACGGGGAAATTCCGGCTCAAGCTGCATCCCGCCGCGGGGGAATACGAGCTCTATCCTCTGTCGGTCAACGGAATCCGCCGCGCGCCTCTGCCGCTGGTCCGGGAAGGGAAAAGCTGGAGCGTGGAAATTGATACTGCCGCGTTGCCGGACGGGCCGACCCCCTTCTTCGAGTTCGTGAAGCGATAAGAGAGCCGGAAAGACAACGGCACGGCAGAGGTGGACATGGTTTCAAACTTCGCCGTGCCGAACATTTTTACAGAAGAGAAGGAGGTAGTGCCAGGGACGGGATTCGAACCCGCATGGTTTTTTGACCGATTGATTTTAAGTCAATTGCGTCTGCCGTTCCGCCACCCTGGCATGAAACCTGCCGACTCCGTCGGAACCGGCAGGTTTTCTCATAAGATAATCGACATTGCCGGTGTTGTCCAGTCGGATTGCGGAAAATTCAACGACTTTCCGGCGGATTCAGCCGGCGGCGGCGGAAATCCCGTGGCGATTCCCCCTGAAACCGGTGAAACTCCGAGGAGAAATAGAGGGCGTTGGAGTACCCGAGCCGGAAGGCAATCTCCTTGATCGGCTCCTCCGTCGTCAGCAGCAGACGCTTGGCCGCCTCCATCTTCCGCTGAATCAGATAATGAATCGGCGAAATCCCGACGTGGCGGCGGAAGAGCCGGTGCAGCGTCGCCGCACTCAGATGAAACCGTTCCGCCAGCTCGTCGATCGTTGCGCTGCCGCCGAGATTCCGATCCAGATAGCGAAGCACCGCCGTCAACGGCTCGGGCATACGCTCCTGCCGGGAATCGAGCGAAAGCAGATGCAGCAGCCGGTACAGCAGAATGGAACTGCGCACGGCAAAATCATCCGGCCGTTCCCGCAGCAGGCGAACCGCTTCGCCAAAGCAAAGATCCAGCTCTCCCGGATTGCGGATTGGGATCAGATTGACCCGGGCCAGGCCGAGGGTTTCCAGCAGAGGTTCCAGCAGCGGGCCGGTAATGCAGACCGTCCGCTTCATGGCGCTGGAGTCGATTTCGCAGGCCATTTCCACGTCACAGCCGGGCCGGACCAGAAAGACAGTGTCCGGACCCGCCGGGAACTCCGCGCCATCCTGCACAAACCGAAAGTGACCGACCCGGACGAACTCGACGGCGAAGATTTCCGAATTCTCCCGGAAACGGTAGCACCCCTTCACCCATTCATCCGTTCCGGCGAAATCAATCCGCAGCGGCCAGCTCTCCAGGGGAGGGGTGTGGTCGTAGAGAAAGTGATGCTGCGGATATTTGCCCACATCGATCCCCCCCAGTCGGGTGACGGAGTTGTCGATGATGATTCGGCTCTGCTGTTTGAGAGATGTTGCTGCCATAGTCGAATTCCATCCGGTTTTCTTTTTTAATATAAGTTGAAAACAGGAAATTTCAATTCACGGATCTCGAGGCGCGGCAAGGCTCAGCTCCGTTCCTTTCCCGCCGGGGGAATATGCCTCCATACAAAAAGAGCGCTCCCCCCGGCGTGAGGGGAACGCTCCCGCGGCGGAACCGGCCGTTATTCGCCTCGCATCCAGACCGCCATGTGTGCCGGTCCGCGGTTCTGCCAGAGCGCGTAGGGAACCGCCAGGAATTCCGTCTCCTTCCGCTCCGGTTCTCCCCGGTAGTAGAGGGCGCCGCCGGAGCAGTCGCTCTCCTCGAACGCCCGTCCCCGGATGGCGACGGTCCCGGCCGGAAGTCCCGGCGCCTCTTCGAGCTTGAACTCCTGCCGGGCGGGCAGAATCAAGCGGGGAATGCGGTCGCCGTTGTCCACGCTTTCCAGCGCATAGACCACCGGGCCGCGCATCAGGGCGATCCTGCCGGCGTCGGAGGTGACCCGCCAGTGGGCGCGAATCACCTCAACCGGCATCTCCAGCGCGAGTTCCAGCCGGTCGCCGGAGCTCCATTCGCGCTCCAGCTGAAGGTAGCCCTCTTCCGGCGTTGCGTCGACCAAAGCGCCGTTGAGCCGGAGCTGGAACGCTCTGCACCAGCCGGGAATGCGCAGCGCCAGGCGGAACGAACCGCCGCGCCGGATTGTGATCGGAACCAAACCGTCGTAGGGGTATTGCCCGCCGATTTCCAGCTCTCCAGAGGAGAACCGGTAGAGTCCGGCGGCCGGAATGTCAAGCCGGAACTCGCCCTGCCGCGTCGTGAAGGTGAAATTCCCCAGCTGCGGCAGGAAGCGGCAGTAGCTGGTCGGGCAGCAGGAGCAGTCGAACCACGGCTGCCGTTCCGCACAGGTGGTGTTGTGCACAAACGTATTGGCATCGACTTCGTGCAGATTGGCGTAGAAGTACTGGTCACCGTGGAGGCTGATTCCGCTCAGTGCGCCGTTGTAAAGCGCCTGTTCCATGACGTCGGCGAATTTGCCGCGCCCGGTGTATTCCAGCATCCGCCGGGAGAAGAGGACCAGCGCCATGGTCGCACAGCTTTCCGCATAGGAGGTGTCGTTCGGCAGATTCCAGTCGACGGTGAACTGCTCCTGAATGGGGGTGGAACCGCACCCGCCGGTGATGTACATCCGTTTTTGAGCGATGCTGTCGAACATCCGCTCGCAGACGGCGAACAGCTCCTTGTCCTGCGTGGCGGCGGCGACGTCGGCCATGCCGGAGTAGAGATAGAGGGCGCGGACACTGTGCCCCACCGCATCCTGCTCCTCCCGGACCGGCCGGGCCGCCTGCCGGTTGGCAAGCTGTTCGCGGCTCAGCGAAGAGCCGTTCCGTTTCGCCTCTTCCTCAAAGTAGTTCGGCGACGTGCCGCGGCGGTCGATGAAGAATTTGGCAAGTTCGGCATATTTTTTCTCGCCGGTGGCGTCGGCAAGCTTACAGAGGGCGAGTTCCAGCTCCTCGTGACCGGGATATCCCTGCTTCTGACCGGGAGCGGGGCCGAATACCGAGCCGATGTAGTCGGCATAACGGGCGAGGGCGTCGACAAACTTCCGGTTCCCGGTGGCGTGAAAATGGGCAACCGCGGCTTCCATCAGGTGGCCGGCGCAGTAAAGTTCGTGGCTTTCAAACAGATGCTTCCAGCGGTTTTCCGGTTCGACGCAGGTGTAGTAGGTGTTGAGGTAGCCATCCGGCTGCTGAGCGGAGATGACCAGGTCGACGAAACGGTCGAGCTCTTCCGCCAGAGCCTTGTCCTCCGGGTGAAGTTCGACCATGTAGGCCATCCCCTCGAGCACCTTGGCGAAGTCGGAGTCGAAAAAACGGTGCGGCTGATTCGGCATGCCCGGCTTCCAGTCGAGCCGGAAACAGTCGACGCGGCCGGTTTCCCGACACCTCGCCACAGAAGAGGGAATGGTGGCGTTGCGGCAGCTTTCCATGCGCGGCGCAAACACCGGGTCGCGCATGACTGCGGAAAATGAGTGATTCATATCGGACTCCTTTCTTCATTCGACGGATTTTTTTGTCTGCTTTTATTATAGCGTCGTTTGCTTTTTTCCGGAAGGGGGATAAAGTATCATAAACAGAGGACAATTCCGATATGGCTGCTGTCGATGAGACAATTTGCCGGCTGGTCAGCGCCGGCCGCTTCATCTCCCGGGGGAAGGGGCGTCACATCACCCGGGTGATCGATTCCTACGAGCTGATTCTGGTCGTTTCCGGGGTGCTGGAGATGTTTGAAGAGACGCAGCGCTTCCGGGTGGAGGCGGGGGAATATCTGGTGCTCTCCCCCGGCCGACGCCACGGGGGAATCGGTGCATACGGGGCGGATTTGTCGTTCTTCTGGTGCCATTTTCTGCCCCGGAGCGAAGCGGGAGAGGCGCGGCTTGCCACACTCGCCGGCACGGCTCCGGCGGCCCGGCCGGGGCGGTTTGCGGAATACTTTTCCCTGTTGCTCACCGAAGAGAAAGCGGCGCGAAACCGCCTGGCGGAACATCAGCGGTGCATCGATCTGCTCGGAGAACTCCTGCTGGCGGAAGCGGCATTGCCGCCGGAGCACGGTCCGGGCCGCGGGGCAGGGGGGACGATTCCGGAACAGGCCGAGACGCTGATCCGGCTCCATTTCGAAGAGGATATCTCCACCGCAACGCTGGCCCGGGAGCTGGGCTGTCACCCCGATTATCTGGGGCGGCTCTACCGGGAGCGGTTCGGATGCACCGTGATCGATGCGATCAACGATGCACGGATCAACTGCGCTCGAAGACTCCTGGTGAACAGCCATCTTTCGGTGAAGGAGATCGCTTTTGAATCCGGGTTCAACGATCCGGTCTATTTCCGCCGGCAGTTCTTCCGCCGGACCGGGATGACGCCGGGCGAGTACCGGCGTAGCCGTCTGGGCGGACACATTAACACCGAATGAAGATCGGGCCGCGAAGCTGTAAAGGAGGAAAATTCAGGGGAATTTTCAATAAAATCCTCCGCGCGAATTGGGATAATCCGGAAACGGTAGTATATTAATAGTGCATTTGTAAAAATTCAACAGCGGAGTTTGTTGATCGTTATGCAGAAAATTATGCTGAGCGGCAAGATTCACAACGCCCGTCTGACGGCTTGCATGCTCGATTATGAAGGCAGTCTGGAAATTGATCCGGAACTGCTGGCGGAAGCGGGGATTCTCCCCTACGAAAAGATTCTCGTGGTAAACCGGAACAACGGGAAGCGGCTGGAAACCTACGCCATCCCCGGGGAACTCGGCAGCAAGGTGTTCTGTCTCAACGGGCCGGCGGCTCATTGCGGCAGTGTCGGAGACGTGGTGACCATCATGGCGTTCAGCGTCTGCTCCGAAACGGAGGCTTCGGTGATCTCGCCGACGGTGATCGTGCTCGACGAGAAGAACGAGATCATCATGCGCAAGGGCAGGGCGCGGCATTGACGGAACAGGAGAGGGGCGGCCATGGCGAACGCGCGCGGACAGGTACTGGCGGAGTATGTCGCCATGCTGGCGTGCGCGGTGGTGCTGGCGTTCGCGCTTCTCGCGTTGTTTTCCGGCGTATCTGTGTATGGCCGCCGGTTGGTTGAACTGGTGAGTTTCGATATTCCTTAAAACCATTAGAGAGGATCGGGAGGGCAAAAGATGGGAGTCATTCGCAACCGGAAACGGAGAGGCCAGCGCGGTCAGGCTGTGGTGGAATACATCATTCTGGTGGTGGTCATCGCTCTGGGCGCGCTGTTTGTGCTGGCCAATTTCAGTGACCGTCTCCGCGATATGATTACCGGCGTGACCGTCACCCTCGGCGGGGAAGAGGATGCAACGGCGGACCGCAGCAGTCTGGATATCGTTCAGGAGCTGGATAAGACCGGTGTGGATTGATTGATATGCCGGATCGGACAAGGGGAATCCGGAGCGTTTCTGGCCGCACGCCATCCTTCTGGTGGGGGTGCGGTGTCTTTCTTCTGGCGGTTCTGCCGTTCCTGCCCAGCGCGGGGTATCCGTTTCTGGTGGAGTGGGATGACGGCCGGTTTGTGCTGTTCAACGACCGGTTGCTTCCCTCGCTGGAAAATGCGTTGCATCTTGCCACGCACACCTTTCAGACGCTGTACACACCGCTGCCGATGCTTTCGCTGATGGTGGATCGGTTCTTTTTCGGCACTCTTCCTGCCGGATATCACTGGCACAATCTTCTGTTGCACGGCGTCTCCGCGCTCCTGCTCTTTCTGATATTCCGCCGCCTGGAGGTGCGCGACTGGATCGCCGCGGCGGGTGCTCTGCTCTGGGCGGTGCTTCCGGCCCGGGTGGAATCGGTGGTCTGGATCGCGGAGCGCAAGGATCTGACCGCCGGAGTGTTCGCCTTCGCCGCCTTCTGGCTGTTTCTCCGGGCCGCGGCGGCGGAGAAAGCCTCCCGGGTGAGTGCGATTCTGCTGTTTCTGGCCGGCATCAGCAAACCCTCGACCCTGCCGTTATTCGGCGTGATGGTGTTGTATCTCTACTGCCGCTCCGGTCGTTGGAGCTCCATTCGGCTGGCGTTGCCGCAGATTGTTTCCGCCCTGGCGGCGACCGCGATCGTGACCGGAATTTCCATGGTCGATCTCGCCGGCGAAGCACCGCCGCCGGAGGGTGAAAGCGGGTTGCTCGGAGCGATGGTGCGCTTCTGCCGCTATGTTGCCGCCTCGGTTCTGCCGGCGGGGATGAATCCGCTCCACCCCCGTTTTCACGTTGCGGACAACTGGCTGCCCGGCGTTCTCTCCGCCGCCGGAGTGGCGTTGATTCTGATGCTCGCCGCCCGGAAAAGCGGCCTCTCCTGGCGGGCGATGCTGCTGTTTGCCTGCGCATTCGGCGGAATGTGGCTGCCGTCGGAAGCGAGCGGCAGATTCACCAATGCCGACTTCTGTGAACGATACGGCTACTTTCCGTCCGCCGTGGTATGGGGATTTCTCGTGGTGATTGCGGAGCGTCTGCTGTTGCGTCATCCCGATTGGCGGCGGGGACTGGCGGCCGGTGCGGTATGCTGGTTTGTGCTCTGTGCCGGTGTGACGCTTTGGTATCTGCCGGTATTTTCGGATACGGCCAAACTCTTTAGCTATGCCGTCGAAGCGGCACGGGTGCCGAATGCGAAGGCGATGGAGGGGCTGGCGCTGACCGGCTTCAACCGCAACGATCCGGCGTTGATCGCCCAAGCGGGCAACGCCTTTCTGGAAGCTGCGGAAGGAGTTCCGGAGAAGGCTCGTCTGCTCTACGAAAACACCGGCCGCTGTTTCGCCGGGGAGGCGGCCATGCGGCGCGGCGATCTCCCGCTGGCGGCGCAGCTGTTGCTGGAACCGCTGAACGCGACGGCAGAACCCGCCATGTTTGCTCCGGAACAGTATCTGGGCGGCTGGTACGGCAATGCGGTTTCGCTGTTGCTGGCGGCGAACCGGCAACCGGCAGCCCTGCAGTTGTTGAACCGCCAACTTGACCGGGGAATCGGTTCGGAGGCGGAACTCGCCTTCGCGGCCGGAGTGCGCTGTTATCTGGCAGGGGATCGGGCCGGAGCTCGCCAAGCGTGGCTGCGGGCACGGGAACTGCGCCCCGACGATCCGCGGATTGAATTCAACCTGCGCAGGTTGGGTGAGTTCGGCGCAGGAGACAAATGACCGGAAGCAATCGATCTTGTTGCGGGAGTTTATCCGTAGCGGGAGGAAACAGGAGTAGCGAAAACGCAGCGAGAATATACGAAATCACTCTTTGCTGGAGTTCTTTTCCGTGTTACAAATTGCTGCTTTTTGATATAGTGCGATATGACGTGTTGCCATCCGGGTTGCAGAAAATTCTTCCGCTGCAGTGAGACGGGCATTTTCACTCAAACGTGGCCGATTTTTGAGCAGGTAGTTGAAACCATACAGGAAATCATCGATGTTTTCCGGCTCAGCAAGATATCCGGTCTGCAGATGCCTTACGACTTCAGGAATGGCTCCCTGATTGGTGGAGAGTACCGGTATCCCGGAAAATAAAGCTTCCAGGTTCGTCAATCCAAAGGATTCAATGCGAGTCGGATTGAAGAACATTGTCAGAACTTGATAGAAATATTTCATTTCCTGTTGTGAAAGCATATTGAGGCAGCGGACTCGGCCGGTGGACTGCAATGCGGCCAGTTCCGGAGCAATGCCGGCAACGAGGAAAATAATTTTTCGGTTCTCTTTGATGAGCCTGTCGAGCAGTCTCCTGGCCAAGTCACCTCCTTTTACGCGATTCGAGAAGTCCACGGCGGCGAGGCCGATATAATCGGCGTTTGGATTGAGGTTCAACCGTGTGCAGGCGGCATGGCGATCTCCCGGCGCAAACTCTTCGCAGGAAAGTCCATGTGGAATGACGGTTACCGGATGGTCGCAAAACAAGACACTTTCTCGAATTTCTTTTGCAAGATAGTGGCTTGGAGAAATAATGTGAAGGGGCAAGTCCAGCCAGTGTCGGCGTTTCCTATTCCAGTAAAAGCGGTCTAGATCGATTCCGTGATCCGTATGGTTGCTGCGTGTATAACCATCGCGATAACGGGGAACCGTGCCGGGAATATGGTATTGTTCCGTTCCGTGATAAGGCCAGCCGTCATGAAAGGTCCAGACAACGCGAGCGTGTCGGCAGAGTCTACTGATTTCCGGTACGGACATCATTTCGCCAACAATGCTGTGCAAGTGAATAATATCCGGATGTTGGGCCAGGATTTCCGGCACCAGTCCTCCAGGGAAAAGTTGGAACGTATGTCCACTGTAATTGGTCGATTTTGCAAGGCGGTACGACTGGTGCACGAAACGCTGAAACTGTCGCATGAAAAAAAGCTTTCGCGGAGTGCCGAGCGGGATCACATCTGGCAGATTTTCATGAACGACAGCCATGAATCGGGAGTCTTTGCCCTGTTTTGACAACGCCCGGTGCAGACGCATGGCAGCCGTGGCAGCTCCACCGCGAGCGGCAAAATAACAGATATGACAAATTTTCATGGAGATATCACCAACTTTGCCGAAACAGCATTTTTTTGATTTTGACGATTCGTCTGGGAAGACAGTACACCTTAAATTTCAATAATTTTAATTTTCGCAGAGCTGTTTTTGTTCCGGATTGCACGAAAGGTGCGGCCAGAAAGGGGTAGATCGACTCGAAGCCTTGCCACCACTCGGGCTGTTCTTTCCACAGGTAATTTTTTTTCAATCCGGAAGCTACCGTCTGAATCAACTCTCTGTTGAATCGATCGGAGAAAAAGGAGAGCCGGTTCAATATCTCAAAATAAAAATAGCGGTAGATGTGCATATAGAATCGCGCTTCCAGCTCTGGAGTCCAGGTTCCATGTTGTTGGAGAAATGTTCTGACTTCGACGATGGGACGAAAACAGGTTGCAAAAAAACGTAGATCATTTCGGGCGGTCAGAGAACCGGCATTTCTTCGTTCATAGCAGTAAAGAGTTTGCGGCAGGCAGACAACTTTGTCAGCATACATGAGCAGTTGGGTAGTGAAATAGAAGTCTTCTCCCAGAAGGGGATCAGGCAGATGGCGGATGTTGTTCCGGGTAATGAGAGTCCGCCGCAACAATTTATTCCATTCGTAATTTTCTACATTGGGAAAGATGGGGTGTGGAGTACGGGTCATCAGAAAAGCAGGAAGGAAATCGCGACCGGAACCGCTGATTCGTGTGGAAAATTCCGGATAAATTCGTTGAGAAAAGCGATGAAGGTGTCGCGCTTGAAAAGCAATTACATCCGGATGTTCCTCGGTAACTACATTACTAAGTTTTTTTATAGCATCATCAGCCAGATAATCATCGGCATCTAGAAAAAGAATGTATTCTCCTCTAGCTTTCTGTACTCCATGATCCCGTGTCGGCCCCAGGCCAAGATTCTTTTTGTTTCTGATGATATGAAAACGAGGATCTCCTGTGATGAATTTTTGTACTATCTCAATACTGTTATCACCTCCGCAATCATCAACCAGAATCACTTCCATAGATGCAAAATTTTGCCGCAAAACACTTTTTATGCAACGCAGAATGTAGCGTTCCACACGATACACCGGGATAATTACTGAAATCAGCAGATTCATAGTTGAGCCAGATTTTTCAGTAAAATTTGACAATGGGTTTGCCAGGAAAACCCTTTTGCTCGTGCCAGCCCGGCTTGACGTAGCTTTGCCTGAAGTTCACTATCAAGATAAACCTTCTTCATGGCATCCAAAATATCTTGCGAGGAGGTTGGATCAATCAGAAAAGCTGCATTGCCCGCAATTTCACCAACAGAGCTGTTATTGCTGCAGATTACTGGCAGTCCGCTGGCAAATGCCTCCAGGACCGGTAAGCCAAACCCTTCATAGTGAGAAAAGAAACAAAAACAGGAAGAGGCACTGTATAACAATGGTATATCTTGATCTGGAACAAATCCTGTAGCAATAATGCCGAGGTTATGCGTTGCAGGTGTTTGAAATTCGAGACCCGCCGGCCCGACCAATAACAATGTCAGAGCATCTTGGGGAAACAACTGTTTTAATTCCAGAAAGCCATGCAAAAGAGCTTCCAGATTTTTCCTTTTTCCACTGGAGGCAACGGAGAGAAAACAAAAGCTATTTTCAGCAATTCCATAGTTTCGACGTATCTGAGCATTCTCTTCCGATGATCGTGGATAAAAATTATTGGATGCAGCTCCATAGGTGATTGCTGATGGTTGTCGAGCTTCAGGGAAAAATTCTTGAAAATCCTGTCGGGTGAATTTTGACATAAAAAACAACAGGTCCGAATAACGTGCAAAAAGAGAAAAATCGATCAGATATCCCCAGTATTCTCGAGACGGAAACGGAACATAACGCAACGGAATAATATCGTGAATCAAAGCCGCTTTGCGAATGTTTTTGTCAATGTAAAAACATGGCGGATAAGCTCGGAACGGAGAATAACAAATTAACTTTCTATTTTTAAATTCCGGCAAAGAGGAAACTTTAATTGTTCCAAGCGACCAGAGTTTTATCAAAAATGGAAGAAATGGAGGCAGGAGATGTTTGCATCCTAAATTCCCCATGCGCTCCAGCAGATGTACCAGTAGTGAAACTGGTTTTCTGAGTAGACTTGCCGCAATACGGTACGAAGGAAGTTGAAATATTTTGGTATTTTTTAGAAAAGAAAGATTTTCGATTAGATAAGAAATATATCTTTCATCCCCACGGCTGGAGTATAAATATAATTCGAATTTATCATTTTGAACAATTGTTTTCAGTTCCTCAAGGCAAACTCTCTCGATGCCACTGATGACAAGTCCAGCTTGTTCATGATGCCGAGTATGAACGCTTACGTCAAAGAATAAAATAATTTCAGGCATTTTTTCTCAGAGTATTTGTTATTTTAAAAAGAGATTTTTCTATGGAGTCTACGGTCTGCTCAAAATTCAAATTTTGACAGACATAGTGAAATGCATTTTTTCTGATTTCGAAATACAAGTCAGGGTTCTCCGTCAATGCCAAAATTTGATTGGCACAATTTACTGGAGAATAGTCATCAAAAAGAAGGCAATTGACTCCATGGATGCTATAATCGATACTGCCTCCATCTCCAGAACTTACTACCACTGTGCCGGCAGCCATAGCTTCCAGCGGTACCAAACCATATGGTTCATTCCAACAGGATGGAAACAGTAGAATATCATGTTGGTGGTATATTTGATACATGAGAGATTGTCGTTGAAACGGATGAAGTTCAACTATGGCTCCGAGATTGAGTTCCTCTACAACCCTATACCATCTATTACAATCTTCAACTGACATTGCTCCATAGGCAGTGAAATGAACAGAAATTTTTTGGCTCAAAATTTTGACGGTTTCCAATGCAATCAGGATACCTTTTTCTTTACAAAACCGACCGGAGAACAACAGACGCAAGGGAGAATTTAATGCTTTCTTTTCATGGTCAAAAACTATATCCGCTACATTGATTCCGAAAGGAATTCGCTGATGAGAAATGACACGAGTTTCAAAATATTTCAGACATTGGTCTTCTACCATTTTACTGCAAAATTGTGCATGGAGATGAGGTAAATTCAGTTGAGTTCTCCAGCATTGCAACCCAAGCTTTTCTGTTAGCTGAAACAGCAAATTAAATTTTTTGAAGTTTTGCAGAGCTAGGTTAAAATCCAACTTCTGCAGTCGCATAAACCAGAGATCAAAAAAATAAAAAACCAGTAAAAGATTGGTGTCATGCAGGCAATTTAATGTAGAAACGGTTAGATCATACGGTTTCCAGACATACACACAATCAGGCTGAAACTGCTTAATTACTTTCTTCAGTGCATAATAATTATGCCATTCCAGATAAAGTAGGCGAAGACGACGGGCAAGGCCGGGCGGCATTATTGGTATATTTTCCAATACTCTAAGTGTTTTATAGTTATTCCTAGAGATTGATTCTGAAATGCCTTCTTTGCGAGAGGTTACCACAAGACAGGTGTGTCCTCGTCCCGCCAGAGCTTCCGTGACATGAAAACACCCCAGCTCATACCCTCCAATGACGTCAGGAGGAAAATGATCTGAAAGTACAAGAATTTTCATGCAATTGACCTCTTAAGAACCAGGATGCGGAAAATACCTCGCGGCAATCCTGAAGGTTGATAACACAGATAGAGAAGAAAAAGTTCCCAATAACGCTTCCAACCGGACTCTTTTAAAATCCGATTGTACATACCTAACTCCAAATGAGCAACGACAAAAGCACGTTTTATTTCTGATGCGGAGAAATTATTCCATTCAAAAACAGGAGTTAAACGCTTCAAATCATTTGAAAAATGCAGGCTTACTATATTTTTGTTCAACATTCGGCCGTGGCATTTGATTTCGTTATAAACGGCAGTGTGTGGGTAAGGCATCAAAATATTGAAATTAGCAGCAATCTTTAAACGGCGAATTAGTTTGATGGAGAGAGTAACGTCTTTCATTGAATCTCCAGGAAGGCCGATAATAAAAAAAGCACTGACATTGATTTGAGCCTGCTGTAGAAAGTGGATTCCTCTTTCGATAGCATCCAGTGTCGTTCCCTTATTTATTCTTGCAAAAACTTGAGGACTTCCGCTTTCCAGTCCGACCGAAGCTTGCTGACAACCGCTGGCATACATCAGTTCTGCCAATTCTTTGTCAATTCGATCCGCTCGGATTCCATTGGGACAATACCAGCGTAACTGCAAATTGCGGGAAATTAATTCCCTGCACATTCTTTTGCAACGATCCATATCAACATTCCAGGAATCGTCTATAATCTGAAATTGGCGAATGTGATATTTCTGTTTTGCATATTGCAATTCTTCAATAATATTTTCTACTGAGCGATAACGCCATTGGCGTCCATTGATTAGCGGAACAGTACAATAGATGCAACCATACGGGCAGCCACGACTGGTAACGATAGGATAATGTTCCTGGTTATGACGCTTTACATCTTCGCCAAATAAGGAATAATCAGGGAAATCCAGTTCATCAAGAGAGATACGTCGATCAGGCAGATAGACAGGAATTCCCAGGTCCATAATATGGCCATTTTTTAAATTACAGAATATTTTATTTTGAAATAAAGCTTCTAATGCAACTGGAAGATCTATTTCTCCCTCGCCAACAAAAAGAAGATCCGCCATAGAATTTTTCTGCTCAGCCAGAGATTGATAATTCAATGTAATATGCGGCCCACCGAAACAGAGTTTAATTTCTTTTCCATAACGTTTTCGAATTTCCGCGGCTAGTTCTTCAGCTGCTGCAAATGTTGCAGTTTTACAAGAAAAACCAATTATATGTGGAGAAAACGAATCAATCCGAGAAAAAAAATTCTGCGGATCAAACAGTTCGTTATTCAGGTCAAACAGAGAAACCTCCCAGTGGGCTTTTTGCAACACCGGAATTAGGTATGCAAGGCCAATATTAGGGAATGCTGGATTACCATTAACTGCACCTTGCCAGCCGGGAGGATCTACGAGCAGTATTCTACGATTGATTTTCTGATTCATTGTTTTCCGATTGCTCATCGTCTCATGCTACAATTATGAACTGATTTCTACGGAGCATGATAAAACATCTTACTGTATATCTGTCTTGGTAAGTTTGCAAGTTTCCTGCATCTTCTGTTGGCACATATTTTTAATTTCTATTGCCTCTGTAAGCTAGGGGTGACTAATTCTGCAGAACGAGAGAAAGTATAAACATACTTTGGAAGCAGAAAAAATGGGGTGGTAAACGGGACTCGAACCCGCGACCTCCTGGGCCACAACCAGGCGCTCTAACCAACTGAGCTACAACCACCATTTTCAGCACGTTTTATATAATACAGCATCTTCGGGAAAATGCAAGCTGTTTTCTGCTCAAAAACAGAAAAAAAGCACATTTTTGAGCAGATGTATGATTCTGCGACGGTTCTTGACCAAGCGGAGCGTGTCTTGAGCAGAAAGGCCGATCGTTCTTATTGTTTATTGCAAAAGGCCGTGAAAGAGAGTAAGAACCTATCCCTAAATAACAGCAAGTTTTCGATAAATTATAACCGTTGCGGCAA
>URVC01000010.1 GCA_900551245.1 uncultured bacterium
ACACGCCGCAAGCAGAAACCGCGAACGTCAGCTATTTATCATACCATCTCCTTTCGGCAACTAATTATACCCGGTTTTCCTCCGGATACAACATGGTTCGGGAAAAAAGTCCAAAAAAGTCCGTTTTTATTGTTATGGTTTTGAAAAAATCGATAACCAAAAACATTTCCCTCCGGAAAAAGCTCAGCATCCCGAGCCGCCGCGGTAGACGAATTCGCCGCCGATCAGGGTGAAGAGAATTCCGGAGGCGGGCGCGTACGGGTGGAGGAAGTCCGCTTGCCCGTCGATCGTCTCCGGACCGAATGCGGAAAGATCAGCCGGTTTCCCCGGCGCAACCACCCCCGCGTCGGCGAGGCGGAAGATTCCGGCCGGCAGGCCGGTCACCTGCCGCACCGCCGCTTCGATCGAACTGGACGCGTCGAGCCGGAGCCGCAGGAAGTGCGGCAGCGAACCGAAGGCGCGCGGATGGCAGCTCCCGAGCGAACCATCCGCCGGGCGGGCGTTCTCGTCGCTGCCGCAGGCGCAGTAGTCGAGCGCGATGATCCGCCGGAGATTCTCTTCGGACATGCCGCGGAATCCGGCGGTGGTGCCCGCCGCGTCGGCGGCGAGCAGACGGACGGCGACGGCCGCCGGAGGCAGTTTGCAGCGTGCCGCAATCCGGTCGAAGGTTTCGCCGCAGAACTCCGCCATGCCGGGCGCGGAGGTCCCCACCAGACGGACTGTCGGCCACGAATCGGCGGGGCGCGCCTCGGCAAGTTCGTGTTCCAGCGTTTCGGCGGTGGCCGGGTCGGCGAGGCGGCGTTCGATCGTCTCATCGTCGAGATCCTCCCATTCGCCCGGCAGGATGGTGCTGAGCTGGGTCATCGATTCGGTGTAGGGGTAGCGGTCGACGGTGAGCTCCATCCCGCCGGCGCGCGCCTCTTCGAGCAGTGCGATGGCGCGGTCGAGCTTGTGCCAGTTCGCCCGCCCGGCGGTCTTGAAGTGGCTGATGTGCACCCGCCGCAGGCCGGCGCTCCGGGCTAGCTCGATGGTCTCCTCCAGCGATTCCAGAAGTTCGCGCCCCTCACTGCGCAGATGGGTGGCGTAGAGACTTCCCGCGCGGGCGAGGAGCTTCATCAGAAACAGCAGTTCGTCGCGGTCGGCGAACTTGCCCGGCACGTAGAGCAGTCCGGTGGAAAGGCCGGAGGCGCCCTGCTGCAGCGCGGTTTCGAGCAATTCCCCCATGCGATCGAATTCGGTTCCGGAAAGCGTCTTCTTCTCGTATCCGGCGACGGCGGCGCGCAAGGTGTTGTGGCCGCAGAGGGCGTGCATCCGGAGCCGCACATTCCGCGCGTTCAGCGCCTTCTGCCAGCCAGCGAAATCCTCCCAGTCCAGTTCGACGCCGTAGTTGCGGTAGAGTTCGGTCAGGTGGTCGCGGTTTTCGCCGGTGAGCGGAAAGGCGGAGAGGCCGCAGTTGCCGACGATTTCGCCGGTCACCCCCTGCGAAATCCGCCCGAATCCCTCCGGCGAGGCGAGGATCGAGAGGTCGGAGTGGCCGTGCGCGTCGAGAAATCCCGGCGCGAGAATCCGGCCGCCGAGATCGTGATGCTCCTCCGCCGCCGCGGAACCGAGAATCTCCGGCTCGACCGCCTGGACAAGCCCCTCCCGGACCAGCACCGCCGCGCGCCGCAACGGTGCGCCGGTGCCGTCCGCCAGCCAGAGGTTGCGGAAGAGTTTACTTGAGCAGTTCATAGACACGGAAGAACTCCGACCCGCTCCACGCCTGAGCCGGACAACCGCCCTCGCGGTGGGGCGCGTCGCCGTCGGCGACCTCGGGCAGTTCCCCGGGGACGCCGCATTCAAAATATTCTGCCGCGGAGAGCAGCAGCGCCAGCGCCCGTTTCCGGGCCCGCCGCCCGCCGGTCAGCGCGAGCGCTTCGCAGTAGGCCGGGAAGGGCCAGCACCAGACCGTGCCGTTGTGGTAGGCCACCTTCCGTTCGGTGTCCTCCGGGCCGCAGTAGCGCCCGCGGTAGGGATGGGCCGGGTCGTTGAGCAGCCGCCCGTCCCGCTCAATCGGCAGCAGGTAGTGCACCGGCCGGTCGGCGAGACTGCGGATGCCGCCGGGCACCAGCAGTTCTTCGCAGGCGGCGAGGATGCGCCGCTGTCTGGCCCGGTCGGAGACCGCGCCGAGCGTGACCGCGAGAAGCTGATTGGGGCGGATGTGGTCGTCGGGAACCGCTTCGGCGGCGGGGACCCCCGGCCGCGCATGGAGGCAGTCCGAACAGTTGCCGTTTTCGGTGCGGAAGAAGAGCGTCTCGATGCTCCGGCGGACCTGTTCGGCGAGGCGGC
The DNA here is from genome assembly GCA_900551245.1 of uncultured bacterium. GTDB lineage: Bacteria > Verrucomicrobiota > Lentisphaeria > Victivallales > Victivallaceae > Victivallis. The sequence goes on from URVC01000010.1 coordinate 2,329, forward strand.
GGAACTCCGGCTCCTCCCGCCCGAGGAACTCCAGCGCGGCGTACCAGAGCGCCTGAATTTCAATCGGATACCCTTCGCGCGGAGTTCCGGCGGGGAAGTTCGTATCCATCCAGGTGAAGTGCGACGGGCTGAAGATGAGGCCGCTCTCCCGGTCCATCCGGATGCCGTTCGGCGTGCCGTTCTGGTAGTGACGGGCGATCGAGCGGAGCACCTCCCGGAGCGTCCGCCCGCCGCAGTCGGCGTCGAGCAGCGCGGCGGAACCGGCGGCGTCGACGAAATCCCGCGCGGCGACGACAAGATAGAGCGGCGCGTCGCTGGTGTCGCGGTTGGCGTCGTCCAGCCCGCGGATCATGTTCGGAATCGTTCCGTTCCGTTCGAAACAGGCGAACTGACGGATGATCGCTTCGCATTCGGTGCGGAATCCCCCGGCGACGAGGCCGCGCAGCGCGATCAGCGTGTCGCGCCCCCAGTCGAGGAACCACGGGTAGCCCGCGATCACCGTGCTGAATTCATCGCGTTTGACCACGAACCGGCGCATGGCCGGCTCGAAGAGCTGGCGGGGCGGAACCGCTTCCGGCCACCGGCCTTCCTCCGGCCAGGTGCAGGGTTCTCCCTCCGGAGTTCCGGCGGGAACCGCTTCGGCGAAGAGACGGGCGCTTTCGCCGCCGCACAGCGGAATTTCGAAGTAGCCGGGGCTGAAGAGGTCGGTCTTGTTCTCCAGCCCGTAATAGCGCTCCGCCGGCAGATCGACGAGGTAGTACCACTCCGGCTGGGAGTGGAAGACGCCCCCTTCCGCACGGAGCCGCAGGGAGCGTTCCGCCGGGGTGAAGTCGAAGCCGTTCTCCAGCGGCCGGACCGCCGCCGGGAAGCGGTGTTCCGGGCCGGTGAACGCCTTGGTGACCTGATGGTTGATCCGGTCCTCGAGGTCGGGGCGCAGGATGATCGTCACCGGGGTCGCGTCGTCAAGTTCCCCCGGCCGTCCGCCGGAGTTGGACCGGCGGAACCGGAACTCCACCGCATCGCGGTCGAGCGCCATGGCGAACTCGATCTCCAGATCGGCCCGGCACCCCTGACCTGCGGGGAGACGGAAGTGCCAGCGCGCCCGGTTGTCCGGGCCGGCCTGGAAGGCGGCCAGCGAATCGAGATCGATCGCCTGCGAATAGCCATTGATCGCCAGCCACGCCCGGCAGCGGGTGAACATCACATGCCGGTCGACCGGGTAGGAGGGGTTGATGTTGGCCGCGAGGATCGCTTCGTACTTGCTCTCGAGCCGGCCCCAGGCGGCGGAGAAGAGACTGACGCCGCCGCGGGAGTTCGCCCCGAACGCGTACCGGTTGCCGAGCTCATGCTCGACCCGTTCGCCGCCGAGGTGGATGCGGACCTTGCGGGGGTCCGGAAGCTGGAGAAGCTCTCCGCCGGTGCGGCGGATTGTACCGTCGGCGTCGAAACAGGTCATGTGAAGTTTCAGCAGCCGCGCTTTTTCCGCGCTGTTCTCCGGCAGCGGCAGCAGGACGATCTCCCGCCCGTCCGCCGCCTTGAGGCTGGTGCCGAAGGCGATGGTGCGGTTTTCAAAATGGATTTCCAGCCGGAAGCGGCCGCGGCTCTCCGCCAGCAGAATATCCCCCGGCGGGAGCATGACCCGGCGGCGCGGATCGAACGCTTCGCGCCAGTGGGTGAGCGGCGGCGGCTCCATCCCGGTGGCGGTGGCGGTGAATTTCTCCGGATCGGCCAGCATCGCTTCGCCGGGGGCGGGGATGGCGCCGGCGGTGAGGCCGCCGAGTTTGACCAGAATCCGCCGGGCCATCGCGTCGGCACGCTGACGCCGGACCCGTTCCGGTTCCCGGTTGACGGCCGGGGCGGGAATCCGGTAGTCGTCGAAGGCGATGCAGAGCGCTTCGCCCGGCTCCAGCGGCAGGGAGAGTTCGCCGAATTCGTGGCGGAAATTCACCCTGCGGTCGGAAAGAAGATCGCGGCCGGCGCCGTCCGGACAGCGCTCCGACGGCCAGTGCACCTCCGACGGGTGGTCGCAGTCGAGGTTGAGCAGCACCAGCAGTGTCTCGCCGCTCTCCGCACGGCGGCAGGCGGCCAGCACGTTGCCCGGACCGGTCTGAATGAGTTCGATCCGGGAGCCCGGCTGGAAGGCGGGGTGGTCGGCGAGCAGGGTGTTGTAGCGCCGGATGGTGTCGACCAGATTGGGCGTCGCGCCCCAGTTGAGGCCGCCGCTGCCGTGGACGTCGATCTTCTCCTTCGCGAAAAATTCCGCGCCGTTGGCGAAGCCGAAGGCGCCGTTCTCCGCCAGCAGTGCCGCGACGGCGAAGCGCAGTTTCGCGTAGGTCTGCGACGTGGCGGCCAGCCGGTTGTTGTCGTGCGTCTCCGCAAAATTGATCAGGGTGCCGAACAGCCGGCTGCAGCGGTCCATGACCGGGAAATAGCCGGTGATCTGGTCGCGGGTATAGTTCTGAAACAGCTCCGAATACCCCCAGTTCAGCCCGGAGCTGCCGAGCAGCCGCTCCTGCAGTTTGAGCGGTCCGCCCAGCCCTTCGAGCAGGAACACCGTGTCGGGATACTCCTCGTGGACCCGGGCGACGATGTAGTCCCACGCCGCCTCCGGCAGCATGTATCCGGCGTCGCAGCGGAAGCCGTCCACTCCGCGGCGGCACCAGAAGAGGAACACCTTCGCCATCAGCTGCCGCACCTTCGGGTCGCGGTAGTCGAGCTTGCAGAGGTCCGCCCAGACCACGCCCCAGGCGCCGGGGCTTTCGAAGGTGCCGTCGGAGGAGCGGACGAAGTACTCCGGGTGTTCCCCCTGCAGTTTCGAGGCCCAGCCGGTGTGGTTGACCGGGATGTCCATGAAAATCCGTCCGTCCCGGGCGTGGACGGCGTCGACCAGTTCGCCGAACTGATCCAGCGGCGTCGCCTTGCGGTCGAACTCCGCCAGCGCCGGGTCGACGTTGAAGTAGTCCAGTGCGGCGAAGGGGCTCCCGTACAATCCCATTCTCCCGTAGGTGGTCGGGACCGGGTGGATCGGCAGCAGCTGAAGAATCCGGCAGCCGAGCGCGCCGAAGATGTGGTCGAGCTGTTTGATCAGCCCCCGGAAGGTGCCGGAGGGCGGCAGGACCGTGTATCCGGCCTGATCCAGTTCCGCCACGGCGGCGGGCTGGGGGAGGGAGTATTCCCGTTCGAGGTTCGCCCCGAACTGCCGGACGAAGGCGCAGTAGACGGTGTTGGCGGTCAGTGCCGCGGCGCTCTCCACCTTGAGCCGGAAGTTCTCCCCTTCCGCCCACTCGATCGGGGCGCCGTCGTCGGGGATGAAGCAGCATTTCGCCTCGAAAATCCCCATCTGGGTCAGCGGCAGTTCCAGCGAGCGGCTGCCGTCCGGATTTTCCTGCAGTTCGACGTCGTGCCAGTCCAGCCCCGCGGGCGGGCGGCCGTGTTCGGCAAATTCCACAATTTCACTGCGGCGGATGTGGGCGCGGCCGAGGTTGGTGCGGACGACCGCTTTCCCTTTCCGTTCCGGTGCGACGCCCTCCAGGTGGAAGGTGACGGTTTCTCCGGCGTAAAAGATGTTCCGGGCGGGTATGATGCTCTGACGCATGGTGGATTCCTGCTCTCTGAATCGTGGCTCCTGTTTTGCGTCATAATATAGCGTTCCGGAGGAAAAAATAAAGTAATAGTTCCGGTTTTCACTTTAAAAAAATACAAATTGAATTATATTATAAGGGCGGCGTCCGCCGCCGGAACTCATGTCTCAAGATAAGGATCATCACGATTATGTATAGAAAACTCACCACAGGAATCCTGTTATTCGCCATCGGGATCGCAGGTGCGGTCTCCGCCCTTCTTCTGCGGCCGGCGGAGCTTTCCGCCGCGGAGGTCCGCGTCACCCCCGCCCGCCGGAACTCCGATGGAAACCGCGAAGAGGAACTTCGGCTGATTGCGCAGATGACGGCACAGCTTTTCGCGGCCAGCCACTACCGGAAACAGCCGCTCGACGAGAATCTTTCCGAACGGCTGTTCGACGAGTATTTCGACTCGCTCGACCCCAACCGGATGTTTTTTACTCAGAAAGATGTCGAAAAGTTCGCGCCGTTCCGCCGTTCCCTGGCCGCGGCGCTCCGGCGCGGCGACACCTCGTTCGCCTTTCAGGTCTATGACCTGTACCGGGAACGGAACCGGGAATTTCGCTCGTTCGCTGAAAAACGGTTGAAGGAGCCGTTCGATTTCACAGTCGACGAGGCCTATGTCACCGACCGGCGCAAACTGGCGCGCCCCGTGGACCATGCCGCGCTGGAGAAGCTCTGGGAACAGCGGCTCAAGAACGACATCCTCTACTACCGGCTTTTCGATCGCGCGATCGAAGAGGCGGAAAAGGAGGAGAAGGCGAAGAAGGCAAAGAACGCTTCCGCTGACGACAAGAAGGCGAGCGAGGATGCGGCCCGCCGCGAGGTCGCGAAGAAGTGGGCCGGCAAAACCCCCGCCGAAAAGGTGCTTAAGCGGCTCCGCGACATCACCAATTCGCTGGAAAACTCCGACCGGATCGACATCCTCGGGCTCTACCTCAACGCGCTGGCGCAGGTTTACGGCCCCCATTCGAACTACCTCTCCCCCAAGCTGGACGAGGATTTTGAGATCGGCATGAAGCTCTCGCTCACCGGCATCGGCGCCACGCTGACCAGTGACGACGGCTACATCAAGATCGTCGCGATCGTGCCGGGCGGCCCCGCCGCGCTCGACGGGCGGCTCAAGGTCGAGGACCGCATCATCGCCGTCACCCAGGAGAACGGCGACACCGTCGATGTGATCGACATGCCGGTCGACAAGGCGGTCAAGTACATCCGCGGCCCCAAGGACAGCAAGGTGACGCTGACCGTCCTCTCCGGCGAAAAGGGCCGGAATGCCGTTCCGGAGAACATCACCATCACCCGCGACACCGTCAAGCTGGTCGAGAGCGAGGCCAAGGGCGAAGTGCGTTCGATCAAGCGCCCGGACGGCAAGGGCGAGCTCAAGGTCGGCGTGATCACCCTGCCGAGTTTCTACATGGACTTCGACGCCGCCTACCGTGGCGACCCGAACTACAAGAGCTGCACCCGCGATGTGAAGCGGATTCTGGAGAAGTTCAACAAGGAAAAGGTCGATGCGGTCGTCATGGATATGCGCCGCAACGGCGGCGGCAGTCTCCCCGAAGCGATCACGTTGAGCGGGCTTTTCATCAAGACCGGCCCGGTGGTGCAGATCCGCACCGGCGACCGCCGGATTCAGGTGAAGTCCGACAACGATCCGGAGATCGCCTACGCCGGGCCGCTGGTGATTCTGACCAGCAAACTTTCCGCCTCCGCGGCGGAGATCTTCACTGCGGCGCTGCGCGACTGCGGCCGGGCGCTGGTGGTCGGCGACAGCCGCACCTTCGGCAAGGGGACGGTGCTCGACGTGGTTCCGCTGGAGCGGTATCTGAAATTCGTCGGCCGGGATTTCCCCGCCGGTTCCGCCACCTACGAGACCGCGATGTTCTACCGGACCGCGGGCGGCTCCGTCCAGCAGCTCGGCATCGAGCCGGACATTCAGCTGCCGTCGCTCACGGAGCATATGGAGGTCGGCGAAATGTTCATGGACAATCACCTGCCGTGGGATTCGATCAAGCCGGTCCGGCGCGAGATTGTCAACCCCGGACTTTCCGCTTATCTGCCCGCGTTGAAGGCCGCGTCCGAAAAGCGGATTGCGGCGGACCCCGAATATCAGACGCTCCTGCGGCGGATCGATCTTTTCAAGCGCTACAAGGACCGCAAGGAGGTCTCGCTCAACGAGGCGAAGCGGTGGAAGGAGTACCGCGAGGAGAAGGAGATTCAGGATGCCTCCGAGCGGCTCTACGAGGAGCAGGCCGGAATCTCCGGGAAATCCGATGCCGCCAAGTTCGACCCGGTTCTCAACGAGGCGGTCCATATCGCCGGGGATCTCTGCAGCGCGGAAGCCGCGGCGGCGGAAACCGCCCGCCGCAAATAACCGCCCGCCGGCCGGAATCGCCGCCGCATCCTCCGTTTCTCCGGGGTGCGGCGGCGTTTTGTTTCCCCGGATTCTCTGTCGGATCCTGGAGGGAAAACAAACGGGCGGAACTCGGTTCAGAGTTCCGCCCGTACTGGGAATCAGACGAAAGAATGCGTTATTTTTTCTCCCCGCTGCCGGTTTCCGCGGCGGCCGGCTTTTCCGGCTCCAGGGTCTTCTCACTCGCCGCTTTCTCTTCCGTCTTTGCCTCCTTGGCCGTTTCGGCGGGGATGGTGTCGGGGCGGTATTTCAGAAACTCCGCCTTGAGAACCCGGCGGTAGCGGAAGATCGGCCCCGTGTCGCTCGGCGTGCCGCGGACGTTGCCGTATGTAAGATCGACGTCGCGGTAGATGGCGCGCCAGCTCGGCGAGGAGTCATCGTAATCGAATGCGCTCATGTACAGAGGATTGGTGTTTTTCCCGGAGGAGCTGCGCACCACCTCCTGCGAGGTGATGAGAACCGCGTCGGCGCCGACCGATTCGGCTTCCGAAAGGAGTTTTTCCTCCAGCCGGTCGCGGCTGACATCCATGTAATCGCCGGAGACGACCGCCTTGCCCATCACCTGGTAGGACTGCTTGATTTTCGCCTTGTCGGTGAACATCTTGACCGAAGCGGAGGGTTCCGCTTCCCGAACCCCGTCGTATTCAAACGAAACGCAGCCGCACAGCATCACCGCCAGCGCCGCCAGTGCCGGTACCATCTTCATCGTTCTTGCTCCTGAAAGTATCTCCTGTTGATGTACGACTGTTAAATTAGCCGGGTTGGCGGTTTTTTTCAAATCAAAACCGCGAAAACATGTTGATTTTAGCTCCGGATTGAAGTATCTTATGAAAAAGAATTGCGGATCCGCGGAAGGGTCCGTGCAGGAGATCAGCGGAAACCGCCGCGGGCGGTTCCATGCCGGAATAGCGAAGGAGCGTTGAAAATGATGGAATTCAAGGGCGTGTACACGGCGTTGGTCACTCCGTTTGTGAACGGCGGCGTGGACTGGAAGGCGTTGCGCGAACTGGTCGAGATGCAGGTGAAGGGCCGGGTCGCCGGGATCGTTCCGGTCGGAACAACCGGAGAATCCCCCACGCTCAGCTGCGAAGAGCACCTCAAGGTGATTGAAGCGGTCGTGGAAACTGCGGCCGGGCGTTGCGCCATCATCGCCGGAACCGGTGCGAACTCCACCGAAGAGGCGGTTCATCTCACCCGCGAAGCCAAGGAGGTCGGCGCCGATGCGACGCTTCAGGTGACCCCCTACTACAACAAGCCGACTCAGGAGGGGCTGTACCGCCACTTTTCGACGGTGGCCGACAAAGTCGGTCTGCCGGTGGTGCTCTACAATGTGCCGGGGCGCAGCGGCGTGCCGATTGCGGAGACGACCGTGGCGCGTCTGGCGAAGAATCCGGTGATTGCCGCGGTCAAGGAGGCCGCCGGCAGTGTGGACCGCGTGTCGATGATCCATGAACTGTGCGACATCACCGTGTTGAGCGGCGACGACTCGCTGGCTCTGCCGATGATGGCGGTCGGCGCCACCGGTGTGATCAGCGTTTCCTCCAATTTGATTCCGGCGGAGATGACCGAGATGGTCGAGGCGGCCGCGGCCGGGAACTTCGCCCGGGCGCTGGAGCTGCACCGCAAATACTACTGTCTGTTCCGCGATCAGTTCATCGAAACCAATCCGATTCCGATCAAGGCGGCGATGGCGATGGCGGGGCTGATCCGCGAAGAGTACCGGCTGCCGCTCTGTGAACTCAGCGCCGAGCACCGCGAAAAGCTGGCCGCGACCTTGAAGCGTTGCGGCATCATTCAGTAATCGTTGAGAATGCGGCGGTTCCAGGACGGAGCCGCCGCTCTTTTTTTGAACGGGAGGTTCGCGGTGGCAAAGCAGGAAAAAACCAATGTGATGCGGGTTCTGGACCGGGCTGGAATTCCTTATTCGCATTACAGTTACGAGCATAACGGCAACGAAGCGGTCGACGGCGTCACGGTGGCGCAGCGGATCGGCCGCCCGGTCGGGCAGGTGTTCAAGACGCTGGTGACCCGCGGCGCGAGCCGGAACTTCTTCGTCTTTGTGATTCCGGTGGCGGAGGAGCTCGATCTCAAGGCCGCCGCCGCCGCGGTGGGGGAGAAGTCGGTGGAGATGATCCACGTCGCCGAACTCTGCGGCGTGACCGGTTACATCCGCGGCGGCTGTTCCCCGATCGGGATGAAGAAACATTTCCGCACCGTGGTCGACGCTTCCGCCGAGGCGTTTGACACGATCATTTTCAGTGCCGGGAAAATTGGGGCTCAGGTGGAGCTGGCTCCCGCCGCTCTCGCCGAACTCGTCGGCTGCACCTTTGCTCCTTTGACAAAACAGAACCGGTAAGCGCCGGAATCCATCGAAACCGATAACGTTCAGAGGAAAAACCATGGATGATCGTCTGGTCTTCTCGTACTCTTACCCCATGCCGCACGTCCACTGCGGCACCACGCTCGGCAACGGTCTGCTCGGCCTCAGCGTCTGGGGCGGCGGAAACCGCCTCAACATCACGGTCGGCGTCGCATCGCTCTGGGATCACCGCGGCGGCGTCCATTGGTCGCCCCGCCAGAACTTCCGCGACATCCGGCTCGCTCTCGAGCGGCAGGATCTGGAGGAGATCCACCGGATTTTTGCTCCGGAGAAGCCCTATCCGGCCGGCACGCCGCACCGCCCATCACTGCTGGCAGCGGGGCGGCTGGAGGTGACGCTCCCGAAGGGGTGTGTTCTGGAGGAGGCGAAACTCCGCGCCGACGTCGGGTTGATCGAGATCTCCTTCCGCCGCGGCGGCGACTCCGGCACGCTCCGGATTGCTCTTGCGCAGAAGGAGAAGGGACTGTTTCTGCTGCAGCTCTCGGTCCCGGCGGAAATCCGCGCGGTGCCTTCGCGGGATCTCAACCCGGAACTGCGCGAAATCTCCTTCCCGGAACCGCTCCGCTGGGAGTGCGGTTTTCAACAGCCGATGCCGGCGGATCCGGGGTACAGCCTCACCTTTGAGCGGGCAGGGGAGCTGGTGCGCTGTTTCTTCCAGCGCGGCGACAAGGAGACTCCGCCCCGGGTTCCGGCCGCAGGCTGGGAGGAGGTGACGGCGGAACTCGCCCGTTACTGGGGGGAGTTCTGGAAGCGTGTGCCGGTCATCCATTGTGAGAGCCCGCTCATTGAGGAGCTCTTCCGCTCGGGCATCTTCCAGTTTCAGTCGATGACCGCGCCGGACGGGGTTCCCGCCGGCCTGCAGGGCGCCTGGATCGAGGATCACCGCCTGCCGCCGTGGTCGGGCGATTATCACTTCAACATCAACGTTCAGATGTGCTACTGGCCCGCGTTCCGGGCCGGACTGGCGGAGAACTGCCGCCCCCTCTTCGAGATGATCTGGTCGTGGCGCGACACCATGCGCGAGATTGCCCGCTGTTTCATCGGCGTCGAAGATGGTTACATGATGCCGCACGCCGTCGACGACCGCTGTGTCTGCATGGGGGCGTTCTGGACCGGCGCGATCGATCACGCCTGTGCCGCGTGGATGGCGCAGATGATGTTCGATTACTACAAGTTCACCGGTGACCTCGAATTTCTGCGGGAGATCGGGTTCGAATTCATGCGCGGCACGATGCGGGTGTTCGAAGCGCTGCTGGAGGAGCGCGACGGCGTGTTCCATCTGCCGGTCGGCGTCTCCCCCGAGTACCGCGGGGCGGAGCTGAACGCCTGGGGCGAGGATCCGAGCTTCCAGCTGGCGGCGATTCACCGTCTGGCGGCGGATTTGATCGAAGCATCCGGCATTCTCGGCATCGAGCCGAAGCCGGTCTGGCTGGCGATTCAGGAACGTCTGCCGCAGTTCACGCTGATCGACGGACCGGAAGGGGAACAGATCGCCCTCTGGAAGGGGACGCCGCTCGAGGAGAGCCATCGGCATCACTCCCACCTGGCGGCGATTGCGCCGTTTGCGACGGTGGCGCCGGAGGACCCGCGCTGGAGCGAAATCATTCACCGCAGTGTCAATCACTGGGTCCGGACCGGCATGGGCGCGTGGGCCGGCTGGAGCATGCCGTGGGCTTCGATGCTTCACAACCGGTTCGGCAACGCCGGAATGGCGGTGCTGGACATCGAACTCTGGAGCCGGATCTACCGGAACGCCTTCAACCACTCCTTCCACGATCCGGTGGTGGATGGATTTGCCGTCGGCCTCTGCAATGACAAGACGGTCATGCAGATGGATGCCTATATGGGCGTGGTGGCGGCGATTGAGGAGCTCTTCCTCTTCGAGCGCGGCGGCGAACTTCACCCGATGCACGGTGTGCCGGAGACGTGGCGGGAGTTCTCCGCGGAAAATCTCTATGCGCCGGGCGGTTTCCGGCTTTCGCTGTCGCGCCGTGCCGGCCGGGAGGAGATCCGGGTGGAGGCTCTCCGCGGCGGATGCCTGAAGCTCCGTCTGCCGGGCGGCTCCCGTCGCTGGCGTTGCGGAGAGAAGGAGTGTGCCGCCGGAACCAGTCTGGAGCAGACGATGCTCCCCGGAGAAACATTGCTCTGCCGCCGCTGAAGGCGTTGCGGAGTGCAAAAAAAAAGGGCTGTCGCATCCCTTACAAGGGGGGCAACAGCTCCTCTTTCGACTCTCGTTGCCGAGGAGAAATTTCTGCGGCGTCAATCCAGGTTGTAGATGCACTTCTGTGCGCCGTAGACGCCGGTCCAGTCGCGGTTGAACTGCTCGATGCTCATATCGGTCAGCGGGTGTTCGGCCAGGTGCCAGAGGATATCCGGACTGATGGTGATGGCCTGACAGCCGGCGAGCGAGACGTCGTTGACCTGCTGCACGTTTTTGAAGGAGGCGGCCAGTACCCGGGCCGACATGTTGTGAACCCGGAAGAGGGTGGTGATCATCTGCACCACGGTGACGCCCATGCCGCTGATGTTGTCGATGCGGTTCAGATAGGGCGCGGTGAAGTCGACGCCGGCCTGTGCCGCGAGCAGCGCCTGGCCCGGCGTGTAGATCGCGGTGGCGGTCACTTTCATCCCCAGTTGTTTGAGTTTCGGCATCGCCTTGTACCCTTCGATGGAGACGGGGACCTTGATGTAAAGGTTGCCGCCGATCTTCTCCTGCAGGGTTTCCGCATCGCGGATGATCTCGTCGCAGCTTTCGCCCAGCACCTGAGCGTGCAGCATCCGGTCGCCGATGATGGCGCGGATCTCTTTCAGGATGGAGAAGAAGTTGCGTTTTTCCTGAGCGATGATGGAGGGGTTGGTGGTGACTCCGGCAAGCGGAAACACCTCCGCCGCCTTTTCGATTTCTTTGACGTTTGCGGTATCGAGCAGATAAAGCATTGTATTCCTCATGAATGGTTTGAGTCGAAGCGGAGCGGGACACTGACCTCTGGACAGGCTTCGGCCGGTTCAAGTATGAATTATAATATACATAGCGGGCGCTGATTTTGCAAGAGAAAACGGGGAAACTCTCCCGCCGGATTTCATCCGTGAACTTCGGTTGAATCGAGTCGTATCCGGCCAGCGGCTTCCCGGCAAATCTGATTTTCTGCCCGGAATGGGGAATTTCTCCGGGAGCTGGCCGGCGCGCGAGGACAATTCAAAGAGAAGGCGGACAAGGCCGGGAAATGACCGCTCGGCCTGTCGATGTAAAAATCGGTGACGAAACATGCATGGAAGGCCGTTTTGAGGTAGAAACCGCTGCTGTCGCGACGTTTGAGCACTCCTTCAACAGCATGACGAGCTCCTTTGATTACTCTTTTCATTATAGGCGATGTATACAGATTGTTGTAATTTTGTATACAGACGGCGCGGGTTTATTCGCAATTTTGCTGTACAAAAAATTTTCCCGGGCTTTGCCGTTCCTGCGACAGCAAGAAAAAACGCGGTACGGAGATGTTCCGTACCGCGCTGTTCCGGGGGGCTTTTTTCAGAATTTCGACTCCCAGGAGTCGCTCTCCGGGCGTTCGAACGGGGGGAGTTCCCCCGTATTGCCGGAAAGTTCGATTTCGTTCAGATTCAACCGCGACACATGCCGGGCGATGAACGGCACATCCCCTTCGATCGTTCCGGAGATGCCGGAGAAGCGCAGGTCGCTGAGCGTCGTGGCTGCATTCCCTTCCAGCTGGAAGGGGCGTCTGGCACGGACGCGGAAGTTGCGGAAGGTGAGCCGCTCCAGCCCCCGCAGCCGGATTGCCCCCTCGCAGAGGATTACGACAGGGGCTCCTCCGGAGACGATGTCGAAATTTTCAAAGCATAGATCGCTCACCTGCAGATAGCCGCAGCACTCCTTGCGCAGATAGCGGTAGGGATGGACGCTGACGATTCCGTTCCCTTTCCCGCGGAAGACGATGTTGCTGAAGGTGCAGTGACGGATGGTATCGTCGCTCGGGCAGCCGATCCGGATTCCCTGGCAGGCGCTGTCGAGCACGCAGTTGGTCACCGTGACCTCCTCGCAGATCGAAGGCTCCTCCGGCGAGCGGCGGATTGCCCGCAGAATCAGGCAGTCGTCGCCGGTGCGGAAAAAGCTGTCGCTCACCGTCACCCGGCGGCAGCTGTCGATGTCGATGCCGTCGTTGTTGATCATCTGCTGACAGCCGACGATCCGGATCCGGCTGATGTGGACATCTTCACAGGCGATCAGCCAGAAGCTCCACCCCGGCGAGTCGAGGAACGATACGCCGTCGATGAATACATTCCGGCAGCGGTAGAGCTGCACCATCCGCGGACGCGGGTGCGGCGGCTTGGCAAAGAACTTCCCCGGCGGCACGTTGCGGTCGTAGAACAGCGGGCCGTTCCCGTCGATCTCTCCGCCGCCGGTGATGGAGATGTTTTCGCACTCCGCGGCGGCGATGAGACACTTGCGGCTTCCTTCCGGCGCGACGGCGTCGAAGCCGGGGTGGCAGAAGTCGTCGTAACGCTCCGGCGTCGATTCCCCGAGAATCTTCGCTCCCGCCGGAATGTGCAGTTCGATGTTGCTGCGCAGATAGAGCGTGCCGGAAAGGTAGACACCCGGCTCAAGCACTACCCGGCCGCCGCCGGCCTGTGCGGCGCGTTCAATCGCCTGCTGGATGGCGGCGCCGCTCTTTTCACTGACAAGGTAATCCATTTCCAATCTTCCTGATCTGGTTAGAAGAAACTGTTTCAGCCTATTAGTATAGTTCCCGGAGGAAAAAAAGCAAGGCGGAGAACGGAGGAAAAGCCGATTTTCTCCGTTCTCCTGCCGGGGGACGCCTCATTTCTTCCGGGCGCGCCGCCGTTTGAACTCCTCGTATTCCGCGAGGGTTCCCGGATAGTCGGTGACGACACCGTCGCTGATCTCGATGATCCGCGTGGCCAGACTGCCGACGAACTCCCGGTCGTGGCTGACGAAGATCACCGTGTTCGGGTAGAGGGTCAGCGCGTAGTTCAACGCTTCGATCGATTCGAGGTCGAGGTGGTTGGTCGGCTCGTCCAGCGCGAGGACATTGCCCGCTTCGAGCATCATCTTCGCCAGGATCAGCCGCGCCTTTTCTCCTCCGGAGAGCACCTGCACCGGCTTGTAGACTTCATCGCCGCTGAAGAGCATTTTGCCGAGGTAGGAGCGAAGTTCCATTTCGGTGAGGCCGCGTTCGGGGGCGAACCGGGCGAGCCAGTCGATCGCCCGCTCCTCCATATTGAGCACTTCGGCGGCATCCTGCGGGAAATAGCTCAGCTTGACCGTCTCGCCGTGGACGACGTCGCCGCTGCACGGCTCGATCCGTTTGAGCAGAGTTTTGAGCAGCGTGGTCTTGCCGGCGCCGTTGGTGCCGATGATGGCGACCTTCTCCTCGTTGCCGATGGTGAGGTTGAGGTGTTCGAAGAGCGGCCGGTCGTAGACTTTGGCCAGATCAGTTCCTTCGATGACCCGCTCGCCGAGCCGGACTTCGGAACGGAAGCGGATGAAGGGGGAAACCCGGCTGGAGGGTTTGATCTCTTCGAGCTGAATCTTCTCCAGCTCCTTCTGGCGGCTGGTCGCCTGCCGCGCCTTGGAGGCGTTGGCGCCGAAGCGGTTGATGAACTCCTTGAGTTCGCTGATCCGGTTCTCCTTCTTCTGGTTTTCGCGGCGGATGTTCTCGAGCGCGATCGCGTTGGCGGTCATGAAGGCGTCGTAGTTGCCGGTGAAGAGGCGGATTTCCTGATAGTCGAGGTCGGCGATGTGGGTGCACACCTCGTTGAGGAAGTAGCGGTTGTGGGAGATCACCACCACGGTGCCCTCATGGCTGCGCAGCATGTTGCAGAGCCAGTCGATGCTGCTCATGTCGAGGTGGTTGGTCGGTTCGTCGAGCAGCAGGATGTCCGGATTGTCGAAGAGCACCTGGGCCAGCAGAACCCGCAGCTTGAAGCCGCCGGTGAGGGTCGAGAGCGGCTGGGTGTGGAACTCCTCGGCGATGCCGAGCCCGGCGAGCAGTTTGGCGGCGTCGGACTCCATGGTGTAGCCGCCGGCGTCGGCGAAGAGCCCTTCGATGTCGTTGGCGCGCTCCTCCTCTTCGGGGGAGAGGTCCGCCTTGCTGTAGAGGTACTCCCGTTCGCGGTGGATGCTCCAGAGTTTTTCGTTGCCCATGCAGACCACGTCGAGAATCGGAATCTCCTCATAATCGTAGTGGTTCTGCTTGAGGAAGCCGATCCGGCACTCCTTGTCGACCGCGACGGAGCCGGTGGTCGGCTGCTGCTGGCCGGTGAGGATCTTCATGAATGTGGACTTGCCGGAGCCGTTGGCTCCGATCAGGCCGTAGCGGCAGCCCAGGTTGAATTTGACGGAGACGTTTTCGAACAGCGTCTGCTGCCCGAAACGCATCGAAATGTCGCTCGCGGAAATCATTTCTCGTGTCGCACCTTATGCTGATTGAACATGGGCCGGTTCGCCGGCCGCCCCGTTTTTTGTAATCCGACAGAAAAAATCGTCATACTATATCACATGACCGGCACTTTTGCCAGAAAATTTCTGTCGGAGGCGACAATTTTTCGCTATCGGCTGCCGAGTGTGCGGAACTGTCGCGGGGGGAAGGCGAAAAAAAACGTGCCCCGCAACATCTGCGGGGCACGCTGAAGTTCCGTCGCTTACAGGGTGAGATACTTTTTCCGGAGTTCCGGTTCGGACATCATCCGCAGGAACACCCCTCCTACCACCGACCGGGCCTGGAAGCCGACCTTCTTGCCGTCGGTGGTTTCGTACCAGTCGGTGAGCGGCACCCGGGTCGGCGTTTCATTGAGCCAGAGGTAGACCGGGTCGAGCAGCGCGGCGAAATCCTCCGCTTTTCCGGTCAGCGTCGCACTCCACAGAATCCAGTCGAGCTTGGTGTAGGTGCGGCGGTTGTCCAGCGGCAGTCCGTAGCGGTTCTGGCGGGTGCGGTAGAAGGCGAGCTCTTTTTCCGCCACCTCCTTCGGGAACAGATTCAGGTTGAGGAGCCGGTCCCAGACCAGATTGTACTTCTGGCTCCAGCTTCCGGGCTGGTCGAAGGCGAGCCGGTAGTGATCCGAATCTGCGGCATCGACCACCCATTTCCGGGCGGCGGCCGCGGCGGAGCTGCGGAATTTTTCCGCCTCTTCCGCATGGCCGAGCGCCGCGGCGATCCGGCTGTAGGCGCCGAGGGCGAGAATCGCCTTCAGCGAAAGGTTGGTGTTGTGCGCAAGATGACCGGCGAAGTCGTCGGTGCAGAGCTGATTTTCCGGATCATATCCCTTGTCGAGCAGATACTCCGCCCACTTGCGAAGCGTCGCTTCGTGCGCCGCGGCGAAGGCGGTCTCCCCGGTGAATTCCACCAGCGCACCGGCGAGCAGCAGCATGTTGCCGCTCTCCTCCACCGGCATCTGGTTCTCCTCGGTCTCTTCGCCGCCGCCGTAGACCTGGCCGTTGGCGAGCGGGTAGGTTCCGAGGTCGTGCGGGGCGAAGGGGAACTTCCAGCGGCGGCTCTCCGCATAGCGCAGAATCGGCCGGAGCATCCCTTTGACCAGCTCCGGCGCAGTCAGCAGAAAGAGCGGCGCCGAAGGATAGGTCACATCCACCGTCGCAATGCAGCCGTTGGAGTAGTTTTCCTTCGAGAAGAAGAGCGCACTGCCGTCGAAGTCGGCCGCAAGTTTGTGGGCCGCGATCGCCTGACGGAAGGCGAGCGCGCAGAGCCGGGCGTACTTTTCGCCGCCGCACTTCCGGGCGTCCTCCATCAGCATCCGGTCGTAGCGGATGCACTCCTCGCGAAGTGTGGCGAACTCTTCCAGCGCCGCTTCCACCATCTCGCGGAATCCGGCGAACGATTCCCGCCAGTACGGGCGGAGTTTCTGCCCGAGATATTCGATGGGGGAGGGGTCGTCATAGGCGACCGCCACGAACCGTTCCACCGCTCCCTCTGCCGGAACGTCGAAGGTCAGTTTCGCCGCCAGCGTCTGATATTTCAGTCGGGCCTCAATCGGGAATTCGATATCGTCGGCCTCCGGGAGTTCTCCTGTTTTCGCAAAGGTCGTGCGCAACGGCCAGCTCGGCGCGATCGCAGTCTCCTCCGCAGGGGCCGGAATGACAAGACAGCTCTTCCCCCAGTTGATCCGCAGATCGTCGCCCGCAATGGTCAGCGGCCGCTGATTGGTGGAGGCCGCATAGAGCAGTTCGAACCGGGAGGAGTGCGCTCTGCCCCAGACGATCTTTTCCGTCGGCAGATTGACGCAGAGTTCCGCGCCGCAGTCGAAGCAGAGTTCCGCCTTGTGCGGTTTCCCGTCGGTTGAGGCGAGGCGGAAGATCACATAGGTGAGCGGCCGCGACAGCACGTCGAGCCGGTGCGGCAGAGCCGGGGTGAGGAAGGTGAGCTCCAGCTCCACCCCCTCCGCCTCGAAGCGGTAGATGGTCCGGGTGGGGAGGATCTCCACGGAGCGCTGTTCCATCGCCGGAGCGAAGGCGTTACGCCCGCAGAAGTTCCGGCACTTGCCGTCGATGCGCAGGAGACCGCTGATTCCGTAGCTGGAACCGGTCCAGTGGTGCGGCCACTCCCGGGTCAACTCGTCTTGAAAGCTCCAGATGCTGAAATAAGGATCGTGCACAATCAGCGGCACGGCCGGCGCACGCAGCGGCGCAAGTGGCGTCGAATTCATTTTTGTCCCTCCCTCTTTTGGGTGTCCTGGTTGTAATATAGGCGCAAAAATGGATTTCTGAAATGGAGAAAGTTGACGATTCGATGTGTAAAATGCGCATCGTGCTGTCCGGGTACATCACTCCAGCGTCACGAACGCCACCGCGTAAGCCCGTTCGTGGCTGATGGAGATGTGACACCGTTTCACTCCGAGCCGGGCGGCGGTTTCCGCGGCGTGTCCGGTGAAGGTGAGTTGCGGCGCGCCGTGGTCGCCGGAGAGCACTTCGATTTCGGTGAAGGCGCACTGTTCACCGATGCCGCAGCCGAGCGCTTTCGCCGCAGCCTCTTTGGCCGCCCAGCGGCCGGCGTAAAAGGAGGGCGCTTCGTTGCGGCGGCGCGCCTCCTCCTGTTCCGCGGGGGTGAAAACCCGGTTCCGGAAGGCGCTGCCGAAGCGCTGCAGTGACGCATTCACCCGCTGGATTTCGACGATGTCGGTGCCGATTCCCGCAATCATTTCTGCACTCCGGAGTTTTTCTCCTCAACCGGCCGGGATTTCTCCAGCTCCTCCAGACGGCGGCGGAGTTCGCCGCTCTCTTTGCGGGCACGGTCGGCGTCATCCTTCGCCGCGGAGATGCCGGCTTTCGCCTCGTTGATCTTTTTCTCGTAGGCGGCGGCCTGTTCACGCAGCTCCTGCTGCTGTTTCCGGGCGAACTCCTCCTTGAGCCGGAGCGTCTCCGCCTGAAGTTTCTTTTCGGCATCCGCCGAGAGTTCCGCAATGCGGCGCTCGAAGCCTTTGCGCTGTTCGGCCAGCTCACTGCCGAGCCGTTCGGCGTTCCGCTGGAAGTCGGCGCGGGATTGATCCAGCATGACGCCGAGCTTCTCCGTCTCCCGCCGTTGTTCGGCCCGCATGGTCTCCATCTGGCCGGAGAGCTTCTCGCCGCCCCGGGTCAGGCTTGCCACTGCGGCGGCGTTTTCCGCCTTGCTCCGCTCGAACTTCCCGTGCAGGGTCCACAGCGCCGCGCCGAGCAGCAGAAGCAGGAGCAGGGCGGCGGCCATGATCGCCAGCCCGGCGCCCCACATCCGGCGCAGCATCCGGCGCCGTTCGCGCTCCAGCTCCTCGAATTTCGCGGCCAGCGCGGTGAACTCCCGGGTGAACTGCGAACTCATTTCGTCGAAGGCCGGGCGGAGCATCGGCAGTGTCTCGCCCTCGCCGTCCGCGGCGGCCGGATTCTCCGCCGGGGACGCGGCCGGAGAGGCGGACTCCTCCTGTGCGGCGGCTTCCGCTTCCTCCGGATGAGCCACCTCCGGACGGATGCCGTAACGGGCGGCGAGCTGCTGTTCGATTTCGAACGAGCTGTTGCCGGCGTTGCGCAACTCGGCGATTTCGCGCAGGATCTGGAGGGATTTTTCCGAATAGAACCGGCGTTTGCCCCGGTTTTCGGATTCGAGATATTCCGCATAGCGCGTCAGCCAGTCATTGATGGTGCTGCGCGGCAACCCGAGTTCCTGCGAAAGGTCGCTCGCGAGAAAGCGCCGGTTTTCCGTCGTCATCGTGTCATTCCTCCGGTTGATGGTAACGCCGGGCGAAGAAATCGCGGATGCGGGCGATGTCCCGGCCGATTTGATGTTTGAGCTCCTCGGGGGAGGAGAAACTGCGCTCTTCCCGCAGATGGCTGAGAAATTCCACCCCCAGCTCCGAACCGTAAAGATTGCCGGAGAAGTCGAGCAGGTGAACCTCCAGCCGCCGCACCGCCTGCTTCCAGCCGAACGTCGGCGCAAATCCGATGTTGACCGCCGCCGGATACGCTTTGCCGTCGCGGATCGCCGCCGCCGCGTAGACCCCGTCCGGCGGCAGGACGCCCGCCGAAAAGGAGACGTTCGCCGTCGGGCAGTCCAGCCGGCTGGTCGCCGCGCCGTAGCCGTACTCCACCTTGCCGACCAGCCGGTAGGGGCGGCCGAGCATCGCTTCGGCCGCGTCGAGCCGCCCGGAGGCGATTGCGCGCCGGATTGCGCTCGAACTGATCACTTCGCCGTTCAGCCGGACCTCCGGGCAGGCGATGAAGTCGATTTTCCGCCGCCGCGCATAGTCGTCGAGCAGCTCCCGGTTGCCCCGGCCGCCGCGGCCGAAGTGCCAGCTCTCGCCGACGCAGATGCCGCAGAGTTCGAATTCGGGGCACTCCAGCATGCGGGCGAGAAAATCCTCCGGTTCCAGCGCGGCGAATTCGGGGGAGAAGCGGATGACCCACACCTGGGCGGCCCCCGCCTCCCGCAGCAGCCGGACCCGTTCGGTGAGCGGCACCAGCAGCGCCGGCGGCTCCTCCGGGCGGAGCACCGCCCGCGGATGCGGGTCGAAGGTGAGGGCGGTCGGCACCGCGCCGCTGCGTTCTGCCAGCTTGACCACCTCTTCGATGATTCTGCGGTGGCCGAGGTGGACGCCGTCGAATACGCCGATACCCAGCACCAGCCGGCGCCGTTCCCCCTGCAGAGCCGGTGAGCTCCCGGCCATGCTGAAATTTAAGATATCGTTCAACTCCCGAATGCTCCGGTATTGAAATTACTCCATTTGGTCACTATATTAAGATACACTGAAATCAATCTTCCGTCAACAGGGAAACGCGATGAAAACCGTACTCTATCCCGGATCGTTCGATCCGTTCACCAACGGCCATCTGGATCTGGTGGTCCGTGCCGGGCTGCTTTTCGATCAGGTGATCGTCGCGGTGGCCGTAAATTCCGAAAAGACGCCGATGTTCACGCTGGAGGAGCGCAAGGAGCTCATCGAGAAGAGCTGTGCTGATCTGCCCCATGTGCGGGTGGTTGCATTCCGCGGCCTGCTGGTCGATGCGATCGTGGAATATCAGGCGCAGGCGGTGCTCCGCGGACTCCGCGCCTTCTCCGACTTCGAATACGAACTGCAGATGGCGTTGATGAACCGCAGTCTCCGCCCGCAGTGCGAAACCATCTTCATGATGCCGACGCTCAACAACTCGTTTGTCGCTTCGCGGCTGGTGAAGGAGGTTGCCGCTCTGCACGGGGATTTCCGCCACTACGTCCCCGCCGTCGTCGCCGACGCCATCGAGGCGAAACTTGCCGCGAAGGAGGGGAGAAAATGATCCGTTTCTCCGTTGCCCGGCTCGAGAAGGAGCCGATCGAACTGGTCGGCAGCGAGCCGGCGGAATTTCTGGAAGTCGAGCCCTCTGATCTGCTGACGGTGTGTGCGCCGGTCTCCTACGATCTCGTGGTCAAATCGGTTTCCGGCGGTGCGCTGGTAGAAGGGAAGGTTGCGACCCGGCTTTCCGGTCTCTGCGGCCGCTGTCTCGAGCCGGTTGAGGAGGAGGTCAGCGCCGACAACATCTGTCTCTTTCTCGAAATCGGCGACGAGGAGGAGATGGATATTTCCGAGGACATCCGGTCGGAAATGCTGCTCGCTCTGCCGATGACGCTGCTCTGCTCCGACGACTGCCGGGGGCTGTGTCCGGTCTGCGGCGCCAACCGCAACCGCACCGTCTGCGGCTGCGAACCGCCTGCGGCCGGCCCCTCCTGCTGGGACGCACTGGATGATTTGAAACTGTAACCCGGTTTTCCGCCGGGCCGCTTCCCGGTCTGCGCCGTTCTTCCGGCGCGGCTGTCGGGAGCGGATTTTTTTTGCTCTTTTTTCTGCTGTTCCGCGGAAATTTTCCGGCCGGGAATTGACAAAATTCCCTACTGAAACGGAAGGCGATGCGGCGGGCGCCGCGTCGGCCGGATTCCGTAAGGACCGGAAAGGAACGATTTCATGGGAGAAAAGAGTGAGGAAAATTCATCCGCCTACACCGTCGGAGAGATTGTCGCCCTCCGGCGCGAGGCGGAACAATTGCAGCTGTGCGGCCGTTCGAAACTGGATTCCTACACGCCTGCGGAACTGCAGGAGATCTGCAACGGCATCGGCGCGGACTGGATGCCGGAAATCATGCGGGAACTGTTGACCGCGCTTTCGCCGTTTGCGGAGGCGGCGGCGATGATTCACGATGTGGAGTATTTCGAGGGGGGCGGCGCGTTGGAGCGCGAGGCGGCCGACCGGCGGTTCCGGGAGAACATCGTCCGCACGGCGAAGCGGAGCTACGACTGGTACCATCCGCTGCGCTACCTGGCGATGGTGCGGGCGAAGTGTTTCTATCTCTTGCTTCGCACCTTCGGAACGGCGGCCTGGAAGGAGAGGGAGGTGGCAGATGCCGAGCATCAATGAGCGCATGACGGCGCTGGAGTCGCTGACGACGGAGAACAACAAAACCCTCTGGCGCATTCACGAGGCGATCTACGGCAACGGCAAACCGGGACTGCTGGCCGAGGTCCGGGTGCTCGCCCAGAGCGTCGAACAGCATCACGCCGAACACCGCCAGCGGAAAATCGACTGGCAGTGGCTGGTGACGACGCTGATTGCGGTCGCGGCGGTGCTGGCGGTGTTCCTGCGGTAGTCCGGTTCCAGGCCGGAACTATCTGGAAGAGGAGCCGGAGTATTTGCCGGAAGCGTCGCGGTAGGTGGTGCGGTTCCCGCTGGTTGTCGCGCTGCCGGAGTATTTCCCGGAAGCGTCGCGGTAGGTGGTGCGGTTCCCACTGGTTGTCGCACTGCCGACATATTTGCCGGAGGCATCGCGAAAGACGGTGCGGTTCCCGCTGGTCGTCGCGCTGCCGGAGTATCTGCCGGAGGCGTCGCGGTAGGTGGTGCGGTTCCCGCTGGTCGTCGCACTGCCGGAGTAGCTGCCGGAAGCGTTGCGGTAGGTGGTGCGGTTCCCGCTGGTCGTCGCACTGCCGGAGTACTTGCCGGAGGCGTCGCGGTAGGTAGTGTTGCCACCTCCCATCGCCACACACCCGGTCAGAAGAACTGCTGCAAGAATTTTCCACATGATTTCATCCTCCTGAAAACAATATAGTTCCCATGAGAAAAAAGTCAATAGTTGTTTTGCTGTAAGGGGATTGTTTTCATTTGCTTTCCAGCTCCGCCGGCCAGGCGAGCAGTGACAATTCCGCAAAGCCGGGAAGGGGCCATGCCAGCATTCGTACCATATAGTGATAGTTGAGATTCCATTTCTGCAAAGTTTGATAGATCCCGAAGAGTTCCTTTTTATTGTGATAGATGCTCAGGCTCATGACCGGCCGGTTTTCTCTGATTACTTTTTCCGCTCCGTGGAGCATATCCATACCCATGCCCTCGATGTCAGCTTTGATCAACTTTACCCGGGAGAGGTTGCGTTCTGTACAGAATGTGTCCAGCGTCTTGACTGTGATCGGTATGCCGTTTTCCGCATGTGTCAGGAGAGAATTGCTTTCCCCTGGAGTCTCATGAAAAAAGATCGTTTCGTTTTCTGCTCCCAGTCCCAGGGGAACGAGCTCTATTTTTTCGGGATTGATCTTGTTGCGTTTCAGATATTTTTTGCACACGTTGCGATTGCTTTCCGATGGTTCAAAGGAGTACACTTTCCCGGGGGCGTAGTGTTTGAGAAAGACGAGCGCGGAATCTCCGAAACAGCAGCCGGCATCGATGAAGTTACCATCGCGAAGATAATCCCGGACGGGAAAATCGAGAAGCCGCAGGCCGTGATGTGTCAGAAAGCTTTCCATTCCGGAACATGTCCGGGGAAAATGGTATTTCTTTTGTTCTCGGAAGAGCTCTTTTCGTATCATATTCCGTTGTTTCAATTCTTCCGAAGTGAAAAATTTCCGCGTGTTGTAAAAGAAAAAATCATGGCTTCCGGCCGGAAGGAAGCAGACTCCCTTCAGATATTTTTTTATCTGCGATACAGACTCGCTGTCCAGGTCATGAAAGGTGGAATTCACCTCCTCCTCGGATACCCCATGAAACTCATCACCAAAACAGGGGGCCAGAGGCGCCATCTGCCATTCATGGATCATGACATTGACAATAATTTTCAACTTTTCTGAAAATCTTCCGAAAATAAAATCAGATATTTTATAACAGGTTTTTATATATGATGTCATGGCATCCAGTCTGCTTGATGGAGTTTGAACAAGTTCGTTGTTTTAAAATTCCATAAAAATATTAGGTTTTCAATGTTGTATAAATAGATATTCGTCTTATATAAATCTTGTCAATTTAAAATAGTATATCAAAAAAACGATTGCAAGTGGTAAAATATAATTTTTTTCATTGTTATGATAAATTTACAATGAGAGTGAAACTCTGGAAAAAGATCACATATTTCATTCTGCTTTCTCAAGGTTGACAAAAAGAGTATTTCAAGAGAGGTTTCCTCTGTCTAGAGATGAGAAAAAAGAAAGGAATCGCAGAGTAATGGGAGAGAAATGCGGAGCAAAATGCGAGGTCTACAGCCGGGTGTGCGGGTATTTCCGGCCGGTGGCGAACTGGAACAAAGGGAAGAGGGAGGAGTTTCACGACCGGAAAAGTTTCCGGGTCGTCGCCGTTCCGGTTGCGATGGCGTTGCTGCTGACGCTTTTTGAAGGCGGCTGTGCCGCGGTGGACGCGGTCACCGCTTCGACCCGGGAGAAGAGCATTGCCGCGGGCAGCGACACCTGGGGCGGCGGCGTGGAGGCGAAGACCGCGACGGCCGACTGCCCGGTGCCGGGGGTCGAGTGCTGGTTCGGCCGCCGGAAGGTATGGTACACCAGTGTGCATGACCGGGCGACCGGACTGGCCGCCGCGGAGATCGTCCGGGCGTCGAATTCCCCGCTCTCGCTCTCGGCGGGGACCGGAGGCGTGAATGCGGAAAACGACTCTTCCGGGAGTGCGGTTGCGCCGCAGCAATGAAAAAAAAACGCCGGTTCGCAGAAGTGCGGGCCGGCATTTTTGCAGGAATCTTAAAAGTCAATTCCCGGTAAATTTTCCGGTGCTGATCCGGCCGTCGAGCACAGGAAAGGCCGGGATCGTTTTCAGAACTTCACAGGTCGCTTCAAGCGGAGGAAAGTTTCCGTTCCGGTCCCGCACCCGAAGTCTGACCACCTCGCCTTTGCGGAACTCCTTTGGCGCTGTCACCTCGATCGAGAGCAACGAACGGGATTGAGCCGGCACCTTGTAGTTGAGCGTGGCCGCATTCACCTTCCAGCCCGCCGGAGGAGTGATTTCCAGGGTTCCCGACAATGTCCGGCCGAACGGATTCGCCAGCGTGATCACCGCCTCCTGAGCGCGCCCGGCCGGAAAGCAGTAGAGCTCCGAACGGATCAGGCGCTTGTTGCTTCGAAAGTAACTTTTCGGCCGGTATAATTGGACCATTCTTTCCTGCATGGTCCGGCATCTGGCATTGGCGAGATCCTCCTCTGCGGCATCCAGCAGAAGATCGCGCGCAATGGCGTCGCCGTCGCTGTCATACATCGCGGCCTGCTGCATCTGTCTTTGTGCACGGGAGGTCAGACGCTCCGTGTTGAGCAGGACTCCGTTGTTGCCGGTCCGGTGATAAATCCGCTTCCACTCTCCGGCTACCGCCTCGCGCATCGCGGCTGGAGTCATCGCCGTCTTCGCCGCTTTCCCCTCCCGGCGTGCCAGAAGAATTTTCGCATTGAGCAGAAAATCGAGCACCTTGCCTGTGGAGTAGAGCCGCTCATCTTCGGCGGTCCGCCGTTCCTTTTGAAGTGTTGCGATCTCAAGATCCAGTACGTCGGCGAATTCGGTATCGGAAGTTTTCTCGAGCCGGTCGGCCAGCTTTCCCAGCCCTTTCCCTCCGGGTTCGGTCACATGAAACCGGATCCGTTCTGCAATTGCCTGCCGAACCAGCCGGTCGGGCAGAGCGATTGCAAACACCGGGGTCTCCTGTGACAGCACCGCCTCCGATCGGTGGAGCGGACGCCCGAACATATCTTCCAGTTTCGTCGCCGGACCGAGCGGAAGCTCCACCTTTATCGGTTGCCGGCTGCTGGTGAAGAGCGCGGCAACCGATGTGCCGCCGTTGGCAAAGAGAAAGAGCCGCACTCCATTCTTCTCATAAAAGCCGAGCGGAAGCGCATCGCCGAGCGTACGGCAGAGCGCGGCCTGCGCCACCAGATAGAGCGTCGGTTTCCCGTCCAGCATCAAAGGCGCCCAGCGGTTCCCGGTATACAGGAACGTTTTTCCGGTTCCCGCGGCCCGGTGTGCCGCAAGCGATTCCATCAGGTGCCAGGCCGGTTCCCCCGGCACGGCGGTTTCGGTGGACCAGAGTTCGAAGTCCCGGCCGAAATTCCACATGTTTCGCCGCATTTTCTCCAGCCGGGGATAGGTTGTGGTTCCATAGCTGTGACAGCAGAGCAAATCCGTGTAACGGAGAAAGCCGAGTTCGAACATGTCCCTGCCGAAACTTTTGTATCCATAGGGGTTGTCTTCCGCTTCCGGTTTGACGTCGGTTGCGAAGACCAGCGACTCCGGATCAATCCTCTTCAGTGCGTCGTAAGAGACATGGAACATTTCAACGGCTTCGCCGACCGTTCCGCGCGATCCCCGCAGACGGTAATAGCTCCAAGCCTCGTTCCACAGCTCATACGCGCGGAACGGAGAGACTTTCTTTGTCCGTTCTGCCACCGGAATCAGGTAGTCGCTCACCCATTTTTCCAGATTGGACGGTGGATAAAAGGAATGGTAGGAGGAATAGGTCCAGTGATTTCGGTTCTTCACCGGTTCTCCCGGCAGAATGGTCGAATATGCCGGCGGCGCCCCCAGAAAAACCGAGCACTCGCGAATCTGGTTTCGCCGGACGAATTCGAGCCGTTTTTCATAGTCCGTCCAATCCTCTTTGCCATCGGCGTCATAGTTGTCGTTCCAGCGTCCGTAGATGTCATGATTGCGCCACCAGTAGATCCCGGCGTGATGCACAATGGCGTCAATGCTGTCATGGTAATGTACCCCGAACGGAGAGGCGGTCCGGTATTTCCCCGGAGCGGCGGGAAAATAGACCGCCGGGACCGGTGCATCCAGAACGTTGAACCGGTACTCATAACTTCCATACGACTCCGGCAGCGGCAGATTCACCGTGGCGCTGTCGGTGAAGGAGATGGTCTGTTCGAGGGTCCGGAGCAACTTCCCCCGCTTGTCCGTCAATTCCACTTTCAGAGGAATCCGGGCGATGCTGCCCGGTTCGCCGTTTCGAAGTTGCAGCTGCGGTGCAGGTTGCTCCGTCAGCAGGCCGTTGCGCAGAGCGTCGCAGAGGGTCGCTTCCAGCGGGTGCGGCTGACGGAAGACGCCGAATTCATAGAGACGCACCATCCCGTCCGGAATCTGCCGATGAAACAATACCCGTACCGCGGAACACTTCTCCGTCGGGAAGGCATGGGAAGAGATCTGCTGCGTGTTGCCGCGGATCTCGCGCACCGTCTTCCACTTTCCATCCCTCCGGATCTGGATATCGAAATCGACCGAAAGATGGGTGGCTTTCCAGAAGGAGAGCGTGACGCTGTTGACTTCCTGCGGATTCGGAAACGCCGCCTCCAGCCAGTGGTCCCCTGTTTCATCCCGGCTCAGCCAGCGGCTTGCCATCAACTTCTGATTCCCGTCCGCCGCTTTTGCCGGCGTAAAGGATTGATGGTGACAATCCGCCGTCAGTTTTACTCCGGGTTGCAGACATAGATTCACCGGTTTTCCTGCGGCAAGAGCCGCACCCCAGAGCAGAAGCAGTGCAAAAACTGCGTTTCGATGCAACCTCATCGGTACCTCCCTCATCTTCCTGTTTGCAGTATATATTTCCTTTTCGTCCGGAGCCGCTGAACGGCGCCGGGGGGATCAGTCCAGCTCCTTCTTCTTCGGATTGAAAGGGTATTCCCGAAGTTCCGAACCATTCCACCAGAAGGAGATCGGTTTCGTTCCCGCGTGTCCGTCCACAAACAGAAATCCGCAGCTTCCCCCCGGATGCGGACCGGGGCGGACCACTCCGCCGCTCACAAAACTGCCGCTGGCACTGAAGGTCCCCCGGGGCGGATCACAGGTCGGTCGAAAAAAGGTTCTGTCGCTGAGATTGCCTCCGAGGGCACACATTAGAATCACTTTCTCGGATGGCTTCACCGTCTGCCCGAGTGAAAAACCGGTGTTGATTCCGCCCGGACCGAAGTGGACATTGCCATTTAACCATCGGCCCATCAGAAAATCGCTGGAATTGTAGTTGACCGGTGTACCATGGAGCGCACATTCGAAAATCCGGTTCCGCTGCAACGATTCGTCCGGCGTGACGCCTCTGCCGCCCAGGTACTGACTCAACAGCCTGGGAATGGTAATCGCCGCGGTCAGCGGTTCCTCATAGGTATTCGTGGCACAGCCGGAAACCGGCATGAAGCCGCTGTTTCCATCCACATAGAGAATGTAGGCGGTTCCAAGCTGTTTCTGGTTGTTGATGCAGCTGATGTCCCGGGCTCTCTGGCGGGCCTGATTCAACGCGGGCAGCAACATGCCGGCGAGAATTGCGATGATCGCTATCACTACGAGCAATTCGATAAGCGTAAATTGACGGTGGATCTTCATGGGCAAATCTCCTTTCTTTTTCTGTTCTCTGCGGGGTTGATTTTCATTTCAAACCTATGGGGTGGATTGTTCCGGCTCATCACAACACATCCAGGGAGAAGAGACGGCAGGCGCCGCCGCCCCAGGAGGCGCGCGCGGTCAGACGGATTGCCGTTGCCGTTTCCTCCGGCCAGCTCAAACGGACCAGCCGATGGCGATTTTCTTCTTCCACCGCGATTGTTTTCCACTTGCCGGATGGATGTTGCAGTGACACTTCGAATTTGCGGCAGAGAATCGCCGGCATCTCCCGCGCCGGTCGTCCTTCCTCAAAGAAGAGCCGTTTGTTATCGGCAAGATCACTGTCAAACACCAGGCGGATGCCGGAAATTTTCACCGGGGTCTGAAAGGTGTATCCGCAGCTTTCCCCGGGGGAGAGCGCGATTCCGTGGACCCCGTCATCCCAGTCCCGATCCATGCCGTCGCGCAGCAGGGCATGGGACGGCGTGCCGAGGCGCGAAAGTGCAGACGGAGTGCGCCGGAGGCCCGGAATGAACTGATCGTCTTCGAGCAGTTTTTCACGCAGTTCTGTCAGGTGTGAGTTGCCGATTTCGCGCGGCGTGATGCCGTGTCGGATGGCCAGTGCGGCGGCTGTCCCCACAGCCTGACCGGTGACGGCGCAGGTCCCCATGACCCGGATTGAACTCTGTGCGGCGTGGGTGACGGAAATCTGGCGGCCGGCAAACAGCAGATTGTTGATGTTGCGTGAGTAGAGGCTCCGGTAGGGAATTCCGAACGGGGAGGGGGTGGGGTGCAGAATGGAGGGTTTCCCCGGGAAGTAAAACGCTTCGGGCATGTGCTCATCCATATTCCAGCCGCCGAAGGCCACCGTATCGGGAAAGACTCCCCCCGCTTCAATATCGTTCTGGGTGAGAATATGGTCTCCTTCGAAACGCCAGCTCTCCCGTTTGCCGGGGAGGCTGCCGATCCAGTCCAGCGTCCAGCCCTTTCCCCGGCCATCCGGATGGTTTTTGATGTATGCCCATGCGCCGTAGGCAATACGATAGAGTTCATCCCGGATTTCATCGGCATCTTTGATGGTGTCTTTGACCCCGCCGAAGGAGAGCCACCAGAAGTTGTTTCCTTCCGGATACCAGTTGCGGGGCGGGATGTTCTGATCGTTGAACGTGTAGGCCCACGTCGGCGGATGAAACGGGCGGTGCGGAGCGTCGGTTCGGCGCAGCTGCATCACGATCGAGCTGCTGAGAGTGCAGGCGTCGGGAACTGCCGGGGCATGAGACTCTTTGAATTCCTCACATCCTTCCCGGCCATGGCGCGCCGCCGCCCCGGAGAGGCGCAGGATCGCATCTCCGGAGCAGTCGATGAAAATCCCTGCCTTGATGCGGTACCAGGTATAGGACGACAAATTCCAGCCGGAGATCTCCACGATCGAATCATTTTCCACCCGGCATGTTTCCACCGTGGTGTTCAAGAGCAGGGTGAGGTTGGATTCCGTTTTGGCGAAGGAGTACATGACTCCGTCCCAGAGGGGGTATTTCATCTCCGGATTGAAATAGATATTGTCCAGCTGAAGTTCTTCCAGCAGACCGGTTTCCTTGCGGTTCGGCCCGCGTGCGCCGTAGATCCACATCCGGATTTCGCTGGAAGCGTTGCCGCCGAACATGGGGCGGTCCTGTACGATTGCGCATTTTGCTCCGTGACGTGCCGCCGCCACTGCCGCGCAAAGTCCGGCGATTCCGCCGCCTACGACTGCGACATCGAACGTCAGCTGCTTTTCTGTAATGACCGACACTTTTTCTCTCCTGCTGATGATACCATGCTGTTTTCCATCGCTTCTGAAAAATATTATACCTTGTTCCGACAAAAAAACTCTTGTAATTCTGCCGGTTTTTGTCGTAATGCTGTCGTATTCCCGAATTGGCAGGAAAAGAGAGAGTTCTCCGTTGTTTCAATGCCGGCGGGAGCCCTCCTGCAATTTTGCACGGCGAAATCCCGCGAGGCGGCGTCGATTCCGGTGGAGAGGCCGGTTCTTTCTCGGTTCAAATATCGTCGATCGCGTTGGCGCGGCGATATGCCGCAGGAGACAAGCCCTTTTCCCGCCGGAAGATGGCCCCGAAATGGCTCTGGTTGCAGAACCCGCTTGAAGACGCGATTTCTCCGATGCTCAGGTCTGTGTTGGCGAGCAGATTGCAGGCAAGCTCCAGGCGCAGCTTCAATACGAATGCCGTGAAATCGATTCCGCACTCCCGGCGGAAAACGTGCGAGAAACGCGAAGAGCTCAGAAAACAGAGGGCGGCGACTTCCCGGATGGGAATCGGCCGGTCAAGGTGATTCCTCACGTACTCGATGGCGCGTGTGATGCGAAGATCCCGGACCGCGTCGCCTGTCGTATCGTATAACTGTTCGACGACCGGCCGAAACGCGTGTTCCACCAGGGTGGCAAGGGGTTTCCCCTGTTCGGGACGCCACTCCGGGAGTCCGTCGAAACGTGCATCGGTCGAGGCGGGCGGACGAAATGGTCCGCAGAGCACCATCCCCAGAATCCAGCCGAAACGGTTGCGTATGGGAATCGCAAATTCAAATGCTCCCGCGTGACAGCAGTGCCCGAATTCCGCGGGAAACTTCTCCGCGAGAAGCGAAAGTTCCTTGGCGTCGTTCAGCTTGCAGCGGGAGAGCGCTCCGCAACGGCTCTTGATCATCCGGCAGAACGGCGCATCGTGGATACGGACCGGCCAGGGCAGGCGGATTTCCGGTCTTCCGTTCCGTGAAATTTTCCAGACGCACCCGGTTCCTGTCAACTCCGCAACTGCTTCCAGCAATGCATTCAGTTTGAAAATGTAAAGATTCATCTCTCTTCCGGTTCCGCTCCGGCTTGAAGGCGCCGCCTGCCGGCGAACTTCGTTTCTGCCGCAACGATGCTGCATTTGTCCGGATTCCGTGCGGCGCGCGCTCCGCAACGTGCATTTGCACGAGGCCGGTGATCCCGGGCAGGTACGTTGGAGGTAAACTGTTCTAAATTACTATACCGTCTTGTTTGCCGATTGCAAGTGCGGAAATGAAAGCCGGTCGTTCTGCCGCTCCCGCAACGGCAGGGGAAGAGGCTGGCGCGGAAATCATTTCATCGCGTTCACACAAAAAAAACGCCGGCCCGCACTTCTGCGGACCGGCGAATTCCCGGGATGCGCCGGTTCAGCGGCGCTCGGGATCGAGCAGGAGCTGGTCGAACCCGTATTCGTTCTCGTCGAGCGATTTCACACCGAAGTTGTCGATGCGCTCCCGGGTTTCCTCCATGAACTTCGTCTGCTCCCCGGTGACGCGGGTGGTCGGGATCACCGGCTGAATCGTCAGGACCGCCACAATCCGGCTCTTCTTGACGATCTCGCTCTCGCCGGAGAAGATCCACCCCAGGCCGGGCAGGTCGCCGAGAAACGGCACCTTGCTCACGCTCCGCACCAGGTCGGACTTCTCCAGCCCGCCGATGTAGAAGACGCCCCCTTCGTTGCTCACCTGCAGCGTGGTTTCCAGCTCGGTCTTGCTCGTGCGCGGCGTACCGTCGCTGTGGAACCCGAGCAGGTTGGTGTTCTCCATCGACACCCGGACGATCGTTGACTTGCCGTATACCTCCGGCAGCAGCGACATCCGGAACCCGAACTCCGCGTTGCTGCTCTTGCGCAGCTTGCTGTTCTTCACCGTTGTGACGGTGGTTTCCCCCGGTTTGTTCGTCGTCACCACCACGGGTTCCGCCTGACCGGGAATGGCGATGGAGATCTCCGACCTCTCCGTGGCCGTCTCGGCGATCTCCTCCTCGCCGTCGCCGATGATCGGGAAGCGGGTGACGCTCTCGATGGTGCCGACCGCCTTGTTCCACACATCCAGCGTTCCGCTGGTCAGCACTTTCGCCTTGCTCTTGCTGACCAGGAAGTCCAGATACTTCGAATTCCATTTGGGATTGAAGTTGATGTAGTTCACATGGGCGTCCTTCACCATTTCCGTCGCATTGCCGATCGTGCCGATCAAGGGATCCCAGCCGTTCAGATAGGTCGCTCCCGCGGCGAAGAGGTCAAGGCCGGGGCCGTTCTTCCACGCCTGGAAGTCCACGCCGAGATTGCCGTCGTTCTCACTGTCGATCTCGTAGATCGTGTAGTGGAACAGCGCCTCACCCGCCGGGCAGTCGTACTGCGCAAGAACCGCTTCGATATGCTTCTGCGAAATCGGCGTGCAGAAGAAGACCAGCGCATTCATGCCGTTGTCCGCCCGGACCGTGTCGACGCCGTCGAGCTCGAGGGAATCGTCGGCGTGCATGATGCCGACCTGTTCGATCAGCTTCGCCAGCGTGGTCGCGTCGAAATACTTCGCATAGTACACGAAGAAGCGCCGTCCGGCCTGCGCCGAGAGATCGGGCCGGTCGAGCATCTCCACGACCTGGTCGATCGTCATGCCGTTGTCGAGCTTTTCGAAGCGGTACTGTTCGGCGGAGACGATCACCATTCCGGTGCCGTCGGCGTATTTGATCGCTTCGACCTTCGTCTCATTGGTGTCGATCCGCCGGGAGCGGATGGCCGCCATGAGGTACGGCCGGATCTCGTAAGGATCCGCATGTTTGAGCTTGTAGACCCGGGTGTAAACGTAGGGATCGTTGTTCGTGTTGATGAAGGTGATCTCCTCCGTCGACTTATCGATCGCCACGTTCAGCTGAGGCTGCACCTGTGTCGGCAGCGGTACCGGGGTCGGAACGTCGATGGTTCCGCCGCTGAGCTTCCCCGCGAGGAAGAGTGCGGCGGCGATTCCAGGCAGCACTGTTCTGTGATTTGCGGACATTTCAAATTCTCCTTATTTTGCACTGTGCATGGCGGTCAGTGTATCGATTACCTTGCCCGCCGCGGGGGTTGGAACATGTTCGATTCCAGCCGGAATCGCCGTCATGGTGACGAAGACCTTGAGCTTGCTGTCCACCGTGCTTTCCGAACCGAAGAGGTACTTCAGAATCGGAATGTCACCCAGGAACGGCATGCCGATGTACTGTTCGACCTTCACATGTTTGTCGAATGCTCCGATCAACCGCTCCACGCCGGTGTCGAGGGTCAGGCCGCCGGAGAAGCTGTTGCTCTCCATCGAGGCATTGCCGGCGTTGTCCACTTCAGCGAGGGAGTTGATGGTCAAACTCCAGTTGCTCATGAGCGTGAGTTTCCCTTCCGACGGATCGGCGGTGAAGTTGATCGACGGGGCGAAGAGTTCGAACTCGAAGGTCGATTCCGCCAGCGCGCCGATGACGACGGTCTGATCGGCGTCCTTGACCAGGTTCTGGAACTGCGGCGAGAACTTCAGCAGGAACACCCCTTCACCGGTATCGTTCGCCGCCGGATCAAAGCTGTTGATCAGCGTCAGCGAGCCGGAGGAGGCGGTCCATGCCCGTCCCTTCTGTGCGAGCATCCGCAGGAACGTCGCATCGATGTTCGGCGCGACGAGGATGCCGCCTACGCCGTTTGTCGCCGTCGGCATGAAGCCGAGGATCTTCTCAAACGCATCCGCTCTGAGAGAGTCGAAATCCATACTCATATCTCCGAAATTGAATCCGGTGGAGAGCAGCTGAGCGCCGGGACCGTTTTTCCAGGCGAGGTAGTCGAGTCCGAGTTCACGGAAGTCGTTGTCGGCAACGACGTAGACGTTGAACTTCACCTCAAGCTGCGGCACTGGACGATCGAGCATCTTCAACAAAGAAAGATACGCTTCGCCCTGTGACTTTGAACTCTTGAAATAGAACGTATTGCTTCCGGCATGGTAGAACGAGGCTCCTTCACCGCCGGCGGAGGTGAAGACCTGTTCCAGCGCCTTCTGCATGTTGTCACTGCCGCGGTGCACGGGGCAGTAGACCCAGCGGGAGATGCCGTCGCCTTCGATTCTGGCGCCGGACGCATCGACTTTGGCGGAAGGATAGTCCAGAGTTTCCACCATTTTATCGACCCAGGGCATGAACAGACTGCCGGTGGAGACGACAAGAAACTGCTTTCCTCCGCGGGAGTAGTCGACGCTCTGCACGCGGGACTGGCTGTCGAACCGTTTGACCGCGCCGCGCACGAAGGGCATGAGGTCATGCGCCCGCACGTGTTTGAGTTCATAGACCTTGGTGGTCATATAGTGCTGGTTGCGGTCTTCGTTGAATACGATGGTCCGCTGTTTGTCATCGTCCGCAGCGAGCAGTGCGGGAACGGTGCAGAACAGGGCCAGTGTCTTCCAGATTCTGGAACGAGTCATCATGTTTCCCTCCTGAGTTGCCGGTGAAATCTTCCACCGCGGTTATTGCCGTGTGACGTCTGAAACGCCACGATACTGGAAAGAAAGCAGATTCCGTGCCAACTTTGTTTTGTTTCTTTATAATATGTTGGGTTGTAATAGTATGTAAATATTGTTCATTGTGCTTGTAAACGAAAAATTTCTTCTGGACGACAAAAAATGTTAAACGATTGCGGCAATGTTTACGATTTTTTCCAAAGAAACTCGAAAACGTGTCGGCGGGGGGAGGGAAACCGCGTGGAGACTCCATGGCGGCGAGTATTGTATCTGCTGCGGAGAGCGCGGAACTTCATTGCGAATGGTAATGTGGGGAATGCGATTGACGGATTGCTGAAGACTCTCCTCCGGTTACCGCACCAGATCGATCGAAAAGGTCTGATGCAGGAGGATGCATTCTCTACCCGATCTATTGTCCGCCGGTTTACGCGGGGCCGGCGACCCGGACCATGCATGGCCCGGTGCCGCTCTCCGGTCTCTCCAAGTGTGGAATATTACACGAAATCATGTCATGGAGCCCGGACCACTCCTGCCGGGCGGAACCGGCGCTGAAGCTGTTGAAACGCTGTTTCGGGCTCTGACGCCGCGAAGATTGCGCCGGAATTTTTCTCCGGACGTTTGCATTGACGGCTCCGGCAGAGTATACTACACACCGACAGATGCAATGAACTCCCGGACGCCGGATTGTGCGACGGTCCGGGATCGTTTCCGTACAGGAGAAAAATGAAACGGATTGTCACCATTCAGGATATTTCGTGCGTCGGCAAGTGTTCGCTCACCGTGGCACTGCCGATCATTTCCGCATTCGGCGTGGAGTGCGCCATTCTGCCCACCGCGGTGCTCTCCACCCATACGATGTTCAAGGAGTTTACCTTTCGCGATCTCTCCGGGGAGTTCGCGCCGATTGCGGCGCACTGGAAGCGGGAGAAGTTCCGGTTCGACGCGATCTACACCGGGTATCTCGGGTCGTTTGAACTGCTCCGGTTGGTCGGCGGATTCATCGATGACTTCCGCACTGCCGACAACCTGGTCTTCATCGACCCGGTGATGGCGGATAACGGGAAATTCTACCCCGGCTTCGGTCCGGAATACGCCCGGGCGATGGCGGAACTCTGCTCGAAAGCCGATGTGATCGTGCCCAATCTCACGGAAGCGGCCTTTTTGCTCGACCGCCCCTGTCGTACCGATGGATACGATGAAGCGTACATCCGCGACCTTTTGAAACGTCTCGTCGGTCTCGGTGCGAAGAGCGCAGTGCTGACCGGGGTCCGTTTTTCCGAAAACGAGATCGGAGTGATGGGGTACGACGGCGGAAAAGAGGAGTTTTTCCATTACTTCCACCGGCGGATTGATGTTTCGTTCCACGGAACCGGGGATATCTTCTCGAGCACCGCGGTAGGGGCGTTGATGCGCGGCTTTTCTCTGGAGAAGGCGCTGGCGCTGGCGGCGGATTACACGGTCGAATGCATCGACCGCACCCTGCGTTCGCCGGACCATGTCTTTTACGGCGTGGAGTTTGAAAAGGAGCTCCCGTACCTGATCCGGCGCATCTCCGGCGACGGCGGGAATGCGTAACGGATTGACGTCGGCCTGCTGCATGGCAAGAAACACAGATGTTACCGTAAAGAACAGTCTGTCAGGAACAGGAAAGGGTACTTGGATGAAGTTGTTTTCAGCCGGATTGGCGGTGCTCCTCGCCGCCTCCAGTGTGTCCGCCGTGGAGATGCCTGCGTTTTTCTCCGACAACATGGTGCTGCAGCGGGAGGCGCAGGTGCCGCTCTGGGGAACTGGAACTCCCGGAGAGGTGGTGCAAGTTGAGTTTCAGAATCAGAAGCTTTCTGCGTTGGTCGACGACTCCGGAAACTGGTCGGTCCTATTGAAACCGATGCCGGCGGACCGGAAACCGGGGGTTTTGAAAGTCGCCGGGAAAAATACTCTGACGTTCTCCAATGTTCTCGTCGGCGACGTCTGGCTCTGTGCCGGGCAGTCGAACATGCAGTTCGAACTGCGCCGCGTCACCGGTGGCGCGGAGTTCGTCGCGAAGGCGAATCAGCCGGAAATCCGGCTGCTGCAGATCCCCCGGGTCTGGAGCCGGACGCCGCAGCGGAACGTCAAGGCGGCCTGGGCGGTCTGCTCGCCGAAAACCGTCGGGAGATTTTCGGCGGTCGCCTATCTGGTGGCCCGCGATCTGGCGGCGCGGCTGAACGTTCCGATCGGTGTCATCGACATTTCGTGGGGCGGCTGCCGCATCGAGGCCATGACCACGCGCCAGGCGTTCCGGAAGGCCTCCGTCAACGACGAGGTCGCGGCGGCGGCGGAGCAGGAGTTTGTCAAACTGGACAAGACGGCGGACCCGGATTTGCGCAAGGATAAACAGCGTCTGCCCGGAGTGCTTTACAATGCGATGGTTCACCCGCTGACGCCGATGGCGGTGCGCGGCATGCTCTGGTATCAGGGCGAAGACAACCATTCCGAAAGCATGCGTTATGCGGAAAAGCTCAAGGCGCTCGCATACGCCTGGCGTCAGGCTTTCTGCAAGGAGGATCTGCCGATCTTCATCGTCCAGCTGCCGCCGTGGCAGTATGGCAACGAGGATCCGGTGCGCATTCCGAAGTTCTGGGAGGCGCAGCAGTACTTTGCGGAACATGACCGGAATGCGGGATTCATCGTCGCCACCGACTGCGGTGACCCGGCGGACATCCACCCGAAGGACAAGGCGCCGCTGGCGGCCCGCCTGGCCAATCTGGTGCTGTTCAAGGAGTATGGCCTGGGGGATGACTCCGTGCTGGCGCCGGTCTTCCGGCAGGCGCGCCGGGTCAACGGCGCGGTGGAGGTTGAGTTCGATCATGCGAACGGGCTGAAAACCCGTGACGGGAAAGGGGTTTCTCACCTGATGCTGGCCGGTGCGGACGGCAAATTTCATCCGGCGACAGGCGAAATCCGGAGTGACCGGCTGATCGTCCGTTCGCCGGAGGTGCCGGAGCCGGAGCAGATCCGGTTCGGCTGGGATAAACTGGCCAATCCGAATCTGGTCAACCGCGCGGGAGTGCCCGCGGCTCCGTTTGAAAAACGGATTCCCTGAGCCGCGGGACAGCGCGGCGCTATCTCGCGTCGTCTCGGGCTTCCGGAGCGAAAAGCAGCGCCTCCGGATTCCGGGCGAGGGCGAATCCGAACGCCTGATAGCGCAGTTTCCGCAACTGGCGGAGCCGGATGACGTGGCGTCCTGCGGCGAACGGGGTCGGCCGGTTCGGCTGCCCGATGTAGGTGCAGCCGCCGAAACTGATCCAGCGCGGGCCGTTTCCCCGGGAGCGGAGCAGTCCGTAATCCCGGAAGCCTGCTCCGTCGAGGCTGGCGGAGATCAGCCACGGTGGTTCCTGCATTTTGAGGAACATATAATACTCCCCTGACTCCGGCACATCGATGGTCAGGGTGGTTTCGCCGTTCACTTGAGGCGACGCCTCGCCGTAGATGACGCCGCTGCGGGTGCGGGCGAGCAGCTCCGGGTTCCGGGTGGAATCGGCATAGACCGACACCGGTCGGGAGAACCCGTTCGGAAGCCGCACCAGAAAGGCGCCGGAGTGAAGCCGCGCCGTGTCGATCTCTGCCGGATCGATGGAGACGGTCAGCGTGACCGGCGTTCCGTATTCGATCGTTCCCTGTTCCGGTTCGACCCGGAAGTAACGGCTCTCCGCATTGCGGCAGATCCGGAAGGTGGAGCGGAAGCCGGGGTTTGTCGCGGTCAGCGTCACGGTTTTCCGCGGCCATCCCGAGCGGGAGGCCGAGACGAACGAGAGCCGGGCGACGTCGGTACGGATGGGAACCGGCCGGAACGGCAGGTCGGTGAGCGTCTCCGGCTGAAATGCGCCGACGGAGGGATTTTTCCCGGTCAGACCGGGAATCTCCACGCCGCTGCCGCTTCCGGGCGTGCCGTGTCGGAGCATGAAGTTGCCTCCTGCGGCGTCGACGAACTCCGGTTTCGCATCGATGCCGTGCTTCTCCTGACTGCGTTCGTTGCGGTACTGTGCCAGCGGGCGGAACTCGGGGCGGCTGCTGTAGAGGAGGTCGCCGTCGAAATCGCTTCTCCCTTTGGAAAAGATGTTTTCCAGCAGGTTGCCGGTCACGTCGAAGAGATTGTTGCGGCCGACTCCTTTGAGAAGATGGCTCCGGGTCTTCCACTCCGCAGTGCTGCCGCCGTAATCGGAGGCGGCGTTCCAGTCTCCGGTCACCGTGTTATGGAAGAAGAAGAGCCGTCCGGTTCCTGCGACGGAATACCCGTTCTTGAGGCCGC
Source organism: uncultured bacterium (assembly GCA_900551245.1). Classification (GTDB taxonomy): domain Bacteria; phylum Verrucomicrobiota; class Lentisphaeria; order Victivallales; family Victivallaceae; genus Victivallis. The sequence continues at coordinate 40,413 of URVC01000010.1, forward strand.
AGTTGGTGAGCCCGTAGACATCTCCCGGTTCGCAGAAAAGATTGCCGACCAGATAGGAGGGACCGGCGAGGCAGGGGGCGGTGCTGACGCCGCAGAGCATTCCTTCGGTCTTGTTGTAGAGAAAGCGGCAGTTCATCTGTCCGCCGTCGAGTTCCATGCCGTCGTCGTTGCCGAAGGCGAAGTAGTTGCCGACGATCTCCGCGTCGCGGCAGACGCTGCCGTAGAGCGAGCCGTTTGCCCACCCCTCGACCGCGTCGTTCCACCGCCGGGCGTCACTGCCGATGAAGTCGTTGTAGCGGAGCGTCACCTGTTCCGCGTCTCCGACGAAGATGCCGTTGGGGCCGGCCGGATGGCTGTGAAACCAACTGTTCGCCGTGCCGCGCGGATCGTGGATGTAGCAGCGCTCCACCCGGATGTCGCGTCCGCCGAGAATGCGGATTCCCGCGTCGTTGTTGATGGCCCGGTTTTCTTCGTCGTAAAACTTGCCGTCGCGCTCCACACGCATGGTGCCGACCCGGCCGAAACCGGCGATGTCGCAGTTCTGCACGGCGATGTGAGAACTTTGCGAAAGGTGGATGCCGTTGACCCTGCCGCCGCGGATGGTGAGGTTTTCGAACACCAGACAGGAGGCGCCGTCCACCAGAATGACATCCCGGCTCCGGTCGCCGCCGTCGAGGACGGTGCCGGGCTTTGCGGTGTAGCGGATATAGCCGGTGGGAGTGCCGGACTCCCGGATCACCAGCGGCAGCGGAGTTTCCGGACCGAGTTCGACGGTGCGGGCGATCGGAATTTCCGGGGAACGGGTGCGGAATTTCCGCTCGATGGTTTCCCGTTTCCCGTTGTCGTTGACGGTCAGGCGCAGTTCATAATCGCTCGCTTCAGTGAGTTTGAGCAGACTGCCGCGGGCGACGTGCTCCTCCGGAAGGTACACGAGATCAAGCGCCGGCTGCCAGACGGCTTCCCCGGCGCGGCGGAAATGGAGTTTGGCAGAAAAATGTTCCTCATCCGGAGCGATGCAGTTGTTGAGGTAGACGCTGCACACCTCAAAGCCGGGCACCAACTCCTCTCGGGGGCGGCGGGAGGAGAGCGCCGCCTCTTTCTGTGTCTGTAACGAGAGGTTGAGAAACTCCATGACGGTGCCGACGTTCTCCTCAGAGAGAATCGGGCGGCAGAGCAGTTCCACCCGGTCCGCTTCTCCGGGCGTGAATTTCACCTCCAGCCGGGATTCCGGAGCGATGTTCCGGCGGGAGTCGAACCGGCGGAGCTCCCTGTTGCCCTTGAAGAGCTTGACGGTGAGGCAGGCGACGCCGCCGCGGGAACTCCTGACCGTGGCGCTGAAGAGTTGCGGCTCAGCCGCCGGCAATCCCCGAACGGGTTTGACGATCGCTCCGTAGAAGTTGTCTTTGACTGCAATCCGGGCCCGGATTCCGCCGGGAATCGATTCCGCCGGGCATTCCGCCGGATTGAGGTTGATCCAGCCGTCGGTCAGAGTGACGGCGACCGGCGTGAGGCGCAGTTCCCGGAAGGTGGCGGATTTCCCGGTGAGCGCGGCAGAGAGTTTCGTGCGGCAATGGACGCTGAAGGCATCGGCCTCTGCCGGGTTGAAATTCACCGCCAGCTGCTGCTTATTTGAGGTGTTGAGCGGGGAATTGACCCGTTGGATCTCTTTGCCGCCCCGGAAGAGCTTGACCGAGAGGTAGGCCATCTTCGGCTGATCGGTCTCAACCGTGGCGGCGAAACGCAATGTCACCCCCTTCGGCGGATTTTTTACAAGTTGTTCCAGCGAGGAATCCAGCGCGTTGGCGCGGTGGATTTTCAGCGTGATTCCCGCTGGCGGCGCTGCCTTGAGTTCGACCGCCCCGGTATTTTCGCGCCATCCGGCGGGAGCTCCGGCGTTCCAACGGGTGAAGTCGGCATTGACAAGCTCGACAGCGGCGAGGGGCAGCGCCGCCAGAATGGAGAGGAAAAGGGAAGTTTTCATGAGATTCGCACAGCTCTATTTGAAATCATCATGCCAGAAGTAATTGTTGACGTCACTGTGATCGGAACCGCTGCCGAGTCCGAGCAGTTCTGCGTGACGTTTGGAACCCGCGTGAAGGTCGGCATACAGAAGATTTGCGGAGTCGTTGTGGCGGCGGCTGATCTCCTTCTGCTGGAAGATGGTGTAAAAGGAGTTGGTGATGGAGCCGTCGTAGTTTTCCCGGGCGTTGTCGGCCGCCACCATGCGGACCGAAGGACGTTTCACTTTGCGGAAGACATGCCATCTGGCATCGCTTTTCCCCGATACCTCTGCTGTTGAAACGAGGTAGACGTTGAAGAAGTAGCTCGCGTTGAGGTGTTCACTGCCGCGAATGCTCTTGGGTACGATCTCTTCATCCTTGCCGTAATGGCGCCCTGCCGGGCAGACCGCGATTTTGGGAGTCCGGAATTTGTCCCCCAGATCGCCGCCGTTGGTCACGCTGTCGTCGATGGTTCCGCCGATGTATCGGACCAGCGTGTTGCCTGCCCAGGAGGAGTGGGCAGGCCCGTAGACATATTTGAAGAGCGTGCCGGAAGCCTGGTAGTACATGGCCAGTGAACCGTTGTTGTCGTCGGCATAGGCACTGCAGGCCAGCCCGAGCTGTTTGAGATTGGAAAGACAGGTGGTCCGCTGGGCGGTTGCCCGCGCCTTGTTCAGCGCCGGAAGCAGCATCGCCGCCAGAATCGCGATGATCGCTATCACAACGAGAAGTTCAATAAGGGTAAATCGTTGGCTCTGCTGTGGCGGTCGGCTGGCTGGATGGAATTCTCTTTTGGAACTGCCGATTTCGACGGGCACGACGGAGTGAGACAGGTGGTTGAAATTGGAGAATGGCTTCATGTGGAATCCCCTTTTTGTGCGGCTGGATCAACTTCCCTTGGCATTGCATTGTTTTGCAAACGGTAAACGCTGATTTTCCCCCGTGTTTCTTTCGGAATCAATCCGGTGTTATTCTATATTTACAGTATACCCGGTCATCCTGTTGAAAACAAGAGCAATTGCAGAGAGAAATTCGCAAAAAAATAGCACAAATCAACAAATGCAATCCCAATGGAAGGAGAAAACCCTCATATTCCGCCCGGTGGATCGGTGGCGGCTTGAGAAAAAGAAATATCCGCCCTCGTCGGCAGACGATGACGGATTGTTCTGCATTCCGACGACCGGAGTTTCTCCGGCCGTCGGAATCTTCGTGGTGCGGTCAGCGCTTGTGCTTGAGCTGCCACTCGTAGAGGGAGGGGACGGCCGGCCGGGGGCGCGGCAGGGAGGTGTCCAGCGGAATGATCCGGTTTCCCTTCTCCAGGAACGGCTTGTGCAGCCCGTCGTAGAGTTTCCCGTTGCCGCCGGAGAAGAGGTTGTCGATCAGCTCCACGCCGCCGCAGTCCGGGGTGGCGAAGAGGAGGAAGGGAGACGTTTTGTCTTCCAGAATCACCGTGTTCCCCTTCAGGATGTGATCGAAGCTGGAGGTCTTCAGGAAGAAGCCCACCCCGTTCTTCGCCCGGAAACGGTTCCAGGCGAAGATCCAGTTCTCATTCATTCCGCCGAGATAGACCGCGTCGGAGATGGAACTGCCGTCGCAGTTGTAGACCACGTTGCGGGGGCCGTTCGGCCCGTGGGCGCCGTCCTCCGGCGCCGAGGCCCAGAAGATGTTGCCGTAGCCGCCGTACTCCCGGGTGTCGCTGATGACGGTGCAGTTTTCAAACAGATTCTCCGTGCTCCAGCCGGCGTGCCACTGCGCGTCGCAGTGGTAGAAGGTTCCGTTGCGGATCACATTGCCGGAGGCGCCCCACTGGACGACCGGCGCATGACGCATCCGGCGGGTGACGATGCCGTCGATCAGGGAGTCCGAGCAGGTGTCCCAGCCGACGTAGGCGGTTCCGCCGCCGCCGTTGAACCAGCTGCCGTCGAATTCGCAGCTCAGAATTGAACAGAATTTCGCGTGCGTGCCGTAGACCGGATTGCGGCCGCAGCGGATTACCTTCAGATTTTCCGCCACGCAGTCCGCCGCATACTCGAAAGTGACGCTGCTCACCCAGTAATCGAATTTGGTCTCGAGGGTCATTCCGGCAATCCGGCCGCCGCGGATGATGTCGAATTTCCGCACGAAGGAGAGGTCCGCTACCGGGTAGTCCAGCCGCAGCGGCTGGTTGAACGTCAGTTTCCTGCCCTCCACTTTTTCCACAAAGAGGTGGGTACTGCGGAAGTTGCCCCAGTTGCAGGCGTTGCCGGTCACGGCGCGGCGGGCCGGCGTCTCCAGCGCCCGCAGAACGACGATGTCCCCCGCCCGGAACGGATGATCCTTCGCCTGGACTTCCACGGAGAATGCCCCGCGCACGCCGTCTTTCGCAATCCGGTAGTCTTTGTAGCGGAATCCTTTCCCCTGAAAGGCGATGAAGCCTCGCGGCGCCTGCGGCGGCAGGGTGGGGCGGCAGGTTTTGTCCACCGTGACTTCCGCTTCGGTGGTGAACGTTTCGCCGCTCTGGTATTCGGCGATGCCGCGCAGTTTGTGTTTCCCCGGCTTGACGGAAGCGGGGAGATTCTTCACGTAAAAGGAGGCGTTGCCGGAGTGCAGGCCGCGGGTGAAGCGCCCGAACTCCTTGCCGTCCACCTCCAGCTTCAGCGCCCGCAGTCCCGCCGGTCTCGCGTAGAGATGGATCGGCTGTTTCGGAGCAATCCGGCTGCCGTTTTCGATGCCGTACAGATCCACCCGGTCATTGCCGGTGTCGTAGGTGAAATCGATCTTTGTCCTGTCGACGCCGGCTCCCTCCAGCGTCACGAAATCTTTCGTGATGGTCAGCATCTTCGCCATCTTGAACTCGCCGGCCGGAATCTTCACGGTTCCACCGTCGGCGGGCAGTGAATCGATCGCTTTCCGCAACGGCTCGTACAGGTCGTCACCGGATTTCACCATCAGCTGGATCACGGTTTCCCCCGCCTGATTCAGCACGTCCTTCCGGGCGCCGGCGTAGGTGAAATCCGGGTAGACGATGCCGTCCGGCCCGGGGAAATCCGCCGCGGTCAGTTTCGCCTTTTCCTCCGGGCGGATCTTGTACTGCGGCTGCCACGGCGGCGGGGCCGCTGTGACGGGCAGGGCTTCGAGCCGGATGTCATCCAGGCGGATTACCTGCTTGATGGAGTGCGGAATGTAGAGTTTCACCCGGGCGTAACTGGTGTCGCCGGAGTAGGCGGCCCCCTTGAAATCGACCTTGATCCACGCATCCTTCGACGCCGGAGCGCTTCCGTAATGGAAGCCGTTGTTGCCGATCTTCCGGTTGCGGGCGTTGTAGAATTCGATGCCGACGGTGGCGCCATAGCCTTCGGCGAGCTGGATTTTGCCGGTCACGCGATAGATTCCCCGGGAGAGGGGGATCTTTTTCGACCAGAGGACGCCGCGGTGCTGTTTTTCCGGTTTTCCGGCGGGGTCGAAACGGACCTCTGCCGCTTTTTTCCCGGAAGCGGCGATGTCGGAGACGGAGACTTGCGCCCGCCCCGGTGGAAGTTCCCAGTTCTGGAGGCCGTCTTCAAAACCGCTTTGAAACTTCAGTTCCCCCGCGGACAAGGCACTGCCCGCAAGCAGAGAACACAAAGAGAGTACAAAAACGTTCTTCATCGTTTACCCTTTACAGAAACATGTTGTCGATCGTGGTCGGGAACATGGTGAGCAGTTTTTCATCCGTATCGTAGATGCTGAAATTGCTGGCATGGCCATCGAGAAACACCGTGTTGGCTCTGCCGTCGCCGTGACAGTTGTTGATGTAGAGCGAAGCCTTGCCGACCCAGTCACTGCGTCCCCAGAAAGAGAGACTGCTGGTGTTGCCCAGCACCTGATTTTCGTCGAGAAAGGCATCCAGAAAACCTGGCTTGGCGGCGGGACTCCGGTAACGGTTTATTTTCGGCAGCTGATTGTTGTTGGTTTTCACCGAGGAATACCCCAGAACACGGGCGGCGAGGCCATAAGAGGCCAGTGTGAGCGGAGTGGAAGTATCACTGGAATCCGGCAGGCTGATCTCTCCGACGTTGGAGGGCGGGGCCATTTTGAAGCTGTCGTAGGCCGGGCAGAATGTCACCTTGTTTCTGGAGCGTTCATAGTAGACCCTGCGGTTAATGTAACCGGCCCGGAAGAATTTTTCCCACGGATGAAGGTGCGGAAACCCGGTGCCCGGTGTGGAGTTGGGAAATTCGCAGGCGGGGATGTATCCTGTGAAATCATTCACGTAGAGATTGATCCAGGTGCCGTGCTGTTTGAGATTGCTGAGGCACTGCGTGCTCTGCGCCCGCCCGCGCGCCTGGTTGAGCGCCGGAAGCAGCATGGAGGCCAGAATTGCGATGATCGCAATTACGACAAGCAATTCAATAAGCGTAAAATACTTTCTCCGATGGTTTCCGATGCCGAGTATGTTGTTCATATCCACCTCCTGTAAAAAAGTTGATTGTTGGAAAAGGGCAAATGATGTTCTGCTCTCTGACCGCAGTCCGGCCGCAGTGTCTCCATGACGATGCGGATGGCTGCCGCCAGCCGTTTTGCCGCAGCTTCCGGCGGATCGTCGGAGGCGATGATGCGGCAGATCCCGTTGTGGAGCACGGTGGAGATGATGGGCGAATCGACGTTGTATTCTGCCGATACCGTTTTCATCTCCTCCAGGAATACCCGGTCGCGGGGATCGTTCCGGTCGATGCCGGCCATGGCCGAAGAGATCCGGATCGGAATACCGTAACGCTGGCGCCCGATGAAGTTTTGAACCCGTTCGCCGAGCAGGCAGTGAAGGTATTTGCGGATCAAGGCTTCGTCGACGCACTCCTTGCGGACGCAGATGAGGTCGGTCGCCTGCGCCGTCAGACGGGTTCCCCCCGGAATCAGCGGCAGCGGCACCGCGCCCCAGTTGTCGAAGTCACGGTTGCGCCCCTGGCTGTAAAACTCCCGGTCGGCGATCTGAAAGGCGCGGGTGCCCCGCCAGAAAGAGGCGGGGGGAACGCCCGGCTTCTCCTCGCCGGTGGACTGCAGAATCCGCCGGAGCTCCTGCAGCAATGTGATGCCGCGGATGGTCTCCGGAGAGTCGATGCACACTTTGCAGGAGCCGTCGGGCTGCCGGCTGAGCAGTTTCCCGCCGGCACGGAAGAGGAAATTCATCCAGAAATAGGGGTATTCGTTGAAGTTCAACACCTGATCCATGTTGAAGCGGCCGCGGAGCTGCCGGAGGGCGTTGAGAAAACTCTCCCAGGACCAGTCGTGCTCCGGTTCGGGCAGGTTGCACTGCGCGAGCATTTCCCGGTTGTAGAAGACCACCCGGGGCGAGAAGATGAAGGGGATGCCGAAGACCCGCCCGTCCGGCTCCCGGAAGCCGCGGAACGGAAACTGAAAGAAGCGGTTCTCATCGTAAATCTCCTCCGGGAGGTAGGGGGAGAGGTCGAGGTACTCATCGCGGTGTTCCTGCAGATAGAGAGTGACCCGCAGTTCGAACATCCCCTCGTCGAAGTTGCGGGCGAGCCGGATCTCCGGGAGCTCTTCCGCGAGCAGATTGCGGAACTCCTCCTGCCACGGCATCAGGATCCCCGGCCGGAGCAGCAGCATGTGGTTGCGGATTCTCCGGTACTCCCAGCCGGTCCGGACATAGGTGCCGCGGCGGGAAACGCATTCGACGATTCCATCCTGCTCCAGCGAGGAGACCGCGTGCTGCACCAGCAGAAACGACGCCCCCACCTCCGCGGCAATGTCCCGCGCGCCGGGAAGCTTCGACCCGGTCGGAAACCGGCCGGATTCGATCCCGTCCAGCAGAAACTCCCGCACCTGTGAGAGCTTGTCCTTCATATCCCGTCGCACCTGTACTGCTTGATTGAACTCTGCTATATTATGCCACAAATCTCTGGCTATGTCAAGAGCGCGATATGATTTTTTTTGAAAAAGTGGAGGAATTCCGATTGATTCCTCCTGTGCGATTTTTCTTCGGGAACATTGTTCTGGGAAATTGTTCTGCCGCGAGCTGCTGCGCAGCGTCGTGGTTCCCATGAATGCCATCATCCGGGGGACCGGGCCGCCGGATGGCGAATCGAACTTGTACTAGGCCGGGACCGACGGCGCGCCGGAGAAGTTCCCGCAGGTGGTCTTCTGCTGACGGAGCCGGCTTCAGCGGCGGAGCGGCCGGGCGGCCGGGGCGACGAGACAGACGCCCAGACGGCCTTCCCGTACGAAGAGATCGAACTTGTTCAACTCCTCCGCCGTGCCGGTGGCAAGCACGTTCCCGGTCAGCAGGTCGGTGACGGCAAATCGCTCGCCGGGAGAGAACTTCAGCAGTTCATACGGAATCGTGACCGTGTAGTTCCCGTCAATCGGGCTGTTGTTCGGAATGACCAGCACCGCGGAATCCCCCCGGTACCGGGCGTAGGGCTGACAGAGCTGCTCCGGCCGGTTGCGGAACCAGGGGGGAAGCACTTTCACTTTGGCGATGTTCGATTTCCGGTGATCGTCCGGGAAGTATTCGAAAATCTCCGGATAGAGCCGCCGGATGCGGATCATCCGCTTGACGGTTTCAAAAAATTCCCGATTTTCCCGCCGGGCGCCGGTGTCGATCTTCCGGTCGTAGAGCCACCGCCGCGGCACCCGCCGGTAGGGGTAGGGGTTGTTCCACTCCTCCCCGAGAAACCAGATGGGCAGAAACGGGGAGAGAATGGCCTGATAGGCGAAGGCGATGATGTCCCCCTGCGACGAGTATCCCTTGCTGTCGTGGTTGGAGAGCATCATTGCGTAGAAGCGTTCCGTGCCGCCCGGTTTGCTGTAATCGTCCACCGCGCCGAGCTGCGCGCCGCTCCGGACCAGATCGACGATGTTGTTGACCAGCAGACTGTCGCAATCCATCATCTTCGTCCGGTTGCGGGCCGGCCCCGGAATGAATGCATTCTGATCAAAGTCGAACGTGTCGCGGCGGCAGCTGGCGTGTTCCGAAAAGAAGATCACTTTCCGCCCCAGTTTCAGCAGTCGAGTCCGGGCTTCGCGGTAGGGCTCGTATTTGCAGAAATTGGGGCCGCAGTCGCAGCGGAACCCGTCGGCGCCGGTGCGGAGAATGCACTGCACCAGATTGCGGATGAACCATTCGTTCAGCTCCGGATTGCTCCAGTCGAAGAGCCAGCCGTCCCACTCCTTCTTGAATTCGCCGGTGAACCACTCCGGTTTCTCCCGCCGCAACGGAGCATCTTCGCGGACTCCCCACGAGATGACGTCCAGAAACACCCGGATGTTTCGTTTGTGGCACTCATCGACGAACTGTCTGACCCGGTTCCAGCACTCCTCGTCGCTGCCCGGCCCGGTCAGACGCTTGTTGATGGTGTGGATCCCGTGGTTGCCGTAGTGCCCGCCTGCGTGGAGCGGGGTGATCCAGACGCCGTTCACGCCGGTTTCCGCCAGATGGTCGAGGGTTTTCGCCATGCCGCTGAATTTTCGATTGGAGGAGGCGGTCTCGATATTGAGCTCCACCAGAATCAGGCTTTTGAGCCAGTCGGGGTGGCCGATCGCCTTGCCCGGAGAGTATTCCAGCTTCACCTCGCTGTCGGGGCGAATGGGAGGAAGAAGCGCGGAGTTGTCGATCGTCTGCGGTGTGGCGGCGGAGACGCCCGTTGCGAACAGGAGAGCCAAAAGAAGAAATTTCATGAAAGGTTTCCTCATCCGGGTTATCGGGTGGAGCATTTCTGCCCGTTCCGGTTGTAGTAGTAGCGGCATTTGTTGGCGGTTTGATACAGTTTTTTCACATCGAGCGCGACGGCGTGCCCGTCGGCGAACAGAACGTTGACGTTCCGCGGGGAGTGCCAGGTCTTGACGTAGCCCAGACCGGTGCCGTTCATGCTCCACCCCCAGCCGTTCTTGTTGAAGTTGTCGCCGGTGACGAAGTCGGCGGTGGAGTTGCAGGTGTCGCCCAGAAGCATCGTGTTGGCGGGTTTGCGGATTTTTTTGGTGCTGAGAAAACTGGTCCAGTCACCGTTCGGCCGCTCCCAGACCGGACCGATCTCCTCTTCGAAACTGCTGTCGGCGCAGACCAGCATGAAGATTCCGTAGGTGCGGTTGAGAAACTCATTGCAGTTGGTGTCGGTGATCGGGAGCGTGGGGTAGATCGCATCCGGGCACTGGGTGAATTTCGCCGTATTGATCCAGTTCCCCTTGTAGTAGGTGCGGGGCAGGAGGTTGGCGAAGGCCAGCGCGGCGGCCCAGCCGGGGGTCTTGTCGCGCAGTTTGACCTGCTGCGGAATCAGTTCGCCATGGGCGTCGGCGTAGAACCGGAGCACCATCCCGCACTGCTTGAAGTTGTTGATGCAGGAGATTGCCCGGGCGGTTGTCCGCGCTTTGTTCAGCGCCGGGAGCAGCATGGCGGCCAGGATTGCAATGATTGCAATCACAACCAGGAGTTCAATAAGAGTGAAAGAAAGTCCCCGGCGTTTTCCGCCGGATTTTCTGTGGGGTGTTCCGTTCATGAGAGCCTCCCTGAGGTTATGGGGTTTGACGTTGTATTTTTCTGGAGATGCAGATCTTTTTCTGTGGAGAAAACGAACTGTTGTTCCGGCGCCTGCGGTTCCTGCGGATACTCCCAGCGGCGCAAGTCGTCGCTCCAGGCGACGCCGATGCAGGCGTGGGTGTCGAAAATGATCGTCTCATCCTCCGGACCGGTGGCGTGGTAGAAGAGCAGAACCTTGCCGATTTCCGGTTCGGAGCGGAGATCGAGGAGAAATCCGGCAGTGATCCGGCCGCGCGCCCACTCCCAGCCGGCGCTGCCGAGAAAGGTGCAGCCGCAGTCGCGCCAGGTGACGAGGTCGGAACTCCGCCGGAAGGCGATGCCGTTCGCGGGGGAGTGAACCATCAGAAATTCGTCGCCGTCCGGAATGATGCACACATTTTCGCCGCCGTCGCAGGAGCCGAGAAATTCCCAGTGGATGAGGTCGCGACTCACCGAGCGGGAGATGCCGTTCTGCTTGAAGAAACAGTAGAAGAGGGGGCCGTTATCGTCGTCGCAACGCAGCAGAAACGGGTCGATCATGCGTCCAGCCTGCGCGTCGGGGATCGCATCGCCCTTGACGCGGAGGAGCTCCGGCTCACTCCAGGTGACGAGGTCGCGGGAACGCATCCGGTAGAGCCGGCTGTTGGCGTTGCCGTACTTTTCGCCGTTTTCGCGGCAGTAGCTCTGCAGACAGAGGTGGTATTCGCCGTTGAATTCGATCACACAGCCGGGGCTGGAGTAGTTCTTCGCCCGGTCGGCTTCGGTGAGTTTTCGAATGGGGGTGAAGTGGATCAGGTCGCGGCTCCGGGTGGTTGCAAGATAGAGGTAGGGGAGGCCGTCGTCCGCGGTTTCCACCAGCGTGAAAAAGAGATGAAACCAGCCGTCGCGATACAAGACCGCCGGATCGCGGTAGGCGGTCCGGGCGTCTCCCCGCAGAAGGATCGGACAATGCAGTTGTGCCAGGTCGAAGTGTGCCATGAAGTTCTCCTTGTGTTTTCTATCTATTATACTCGGAGAAGCTCCGTTTGCAAAGAGATAAAATGCGCATTAAAATACACTTTTTGCGCATTTCCTGAATCGGGGGGATGAAATGCGGCGAAAGCGGCGTTATATTGTTCCGGAACTTTGGAGGAGGCGGATCGATGAAGGAAGAGATCATCTACACGTGCGAGTACGACGGCAAAACGCCGATTCGCATCACCAGTGCCGGGATCTCCTGGTGCGACGGGAGTTACTACATTGCCCGGCGCGGCACGTCGCAGATGGTGCTGGAGTGTGTGACCGGCGGCCGCGGCATTCTGGTAATCGACGGAGAGCGTTACTATCCGGAAGCGGGCGACGTCTACATTGTTCCGCCGAACTCCAGTCACTACTACGCCTCTGACCGGGAGGAGCCGTGGCGGAAGCTCTGGTTCAACGTGGATGGTGCACTGTTGCCGGATCTGCTGGCGGCCTACGGACTGACCGATGCGGTGCTGTTGAAGGCGTGCCCGTTCGAGGAGCGGTTTGAGGCCGGGTTGCGGGAGCTCCGGGAAGCGGCGGGAGAGGATCCGGATGAACTTTCCGCCCGTATCGTGGTGCCGCTGTTTGCCGCATTGGGGCGGTTTGTCCGGGAGAGCCGGGCCGCCGCGTCGCCGGCGGCAGAGGTGCACCGCTATCTTGCCGCACTGCCGCCCGGGGAGGGGCTGGACCCGAAGAAACTGCTCTGGAAATCGGGGCGCTCCGTGTCGCAGACCATCCGGGTGTTCAAAAAGGAGTTCGGCACGACGCCGTACGCGTCATTTCTCGACCGCAGGATCAAGGAGGCGAAGTACCTGCTCCGCAGCACGTCGCGCCCGGTCAAAGAGATCGCGCTGCAGCTCGGCTGGGAGAATCCCTGCTATTTTGCGCGGCTCTTCAAACGCAAGACGAAGATGACGCCGAGCGAATACCGTGCCAGTTCCCCGCCGCCGATGGAGCGTTCCGGCTACGGGGCGGCGGAGGACCCGGCGGAAGCCACCAACGGCAGAGGGTAGCTCATGCATTTTCTCCGGCAGCGGGCCGTCAGATTTCCGGATGGGCGTAGAGCTCCTTGAACCGGTGCGGCGGCATCCCCGTGTGCTTCTTGAAGAAGCGCGAAAAGTAGAACTCGTTGGAGAATCCCAGCTCGAAGGCGACTTCGCGCACCCGGTAGTTGCCGCGCAGCAGCAGGTTGCTGGCGCGGTTGAGCACCGCCTGGGTCAGAAGCTCCTTGGGGGTGATGCCGGTGGCGGCGGTGAACTTCCGCGTGAAGGTTTCGCGGCGGGTTTTCCGCAGGGCGGCCAGCTCCTCCACCGTGGTGGCGGCGGTGCAGTGGTTCTGGATGTAGTCCAGCTCCGGCTGGAACTCCGCGAAACGGGTGACGAATTCCAGCTCCGGCCCGCTGCCGTCGCCGAGCAGGCAGGTGATGAACTCCTGCGTGACGCAGCGGAGGCGCGACGCGGCCACATAGAGGCTCGGGGTGTCGAACGCCTGTTCCGCCTGCGCGAGCCACCCCGGGTCTTCGATTTCGCGCACGGTGTGTGACCGCGAAAAGAGATCCACCCCCTCGACGACTTCGATGGTGAACTGAATCGAGAGGAAACGGAGATCCTCGCTCAGCCGGACCCCCGCCGGATGGTAGATCGGGATGAAGTAGGCGAAACCGGGCCGCAGTTCGTACTCCTTCGCCCCGTCACGAATGTAGCAGGACGCCCCGTCCGGATTGGCGATCGGGAGAAAGAACCGGTTGAAGGGAAGGGCGGTGATTTCCCCCCGTGCCCGCGGGAAAACGCCGCGGGCGAAGTGCCGGATCTGGAGCTGCATCCGGTTGGCGGCGTACATGACCCGGTTGCGGTTGACGATGGCGGTATTCTTTTCCATGAAGAGAAATATAGTTCTGTTTTTTCTCTTTTCCATCACAAAAGTATAATTCTTTGATTTTTTTATGCATTCAGTTTTCCGGAGAAAGATGGTATACTATGGAAAAAGAAGAAATCACACAGGAGGTGCACGATGCCGTATGCCGCTTTCGAACAGGACAGAACCTATCTGACGGAGAAATTCCGTCATCCGGTCTTCGACCCCGCCACCGGCGTGGAGAATTCCATTTTAAAAGAACGAATCCGCGCGATGGCGGAGGAGCTCAAGGATCTGCCTCACCCGGTGGTGAAAGGACGCTGTTTTGAATATGTCTGCCGGAACATGCTGATCGACGTGAATCCGCACGACTGGTTCCCCGCATTCGGCTGTTACAACCGCGACGACCGGCCGCTTTCGCCGCTGAACTTCCGCTGGGCGCACGAGGCGAAGGAGCGCTTTTTCCCGGAACTCAACCGCCTGATGGAGGAGCGCAACGCGGCGGGACTCCATCTGATGTGGATCGACTTCGACCATTCGGTGCCCGACTGGGACGCGGTTTTCACGCTCGGCTTCCCCGGTCTGCGCGACCGCGCCCGCCGTTACCGGGCCGAACGGGAGAAAAACGGCACCCTCGACGCAGCGGCGGCCGCCTATTTCGACGGGCTGGAGATCACGATCAACGCCGTGCTGGAGTGTCTCGGCCGCTTCATCGACTACGCCCGGAGCCATCACGCCGGCAATCCCCGCATCGAGGCGGAGATCGCATGTCTGGAGCAGCTCCGCACCGGCGCGCCGCGCAACACCTATGAGGCGCTCCAGATTCTCTATCTGGACTTCATGTTCAGCGAGCACATCGACCGTCTGCAGGTGCGTTCGCTCGGCAATCTCGACCGCATGCTCGGGCCGTACTACGAGCGCGACCTGCGCGAAGGGCGCTTCACCGAGGCGCAGATCCGGGAGTTCTTCGCCTGTTTCCTGATGCAGTGGGCGTCGATCAACAACTACTGGGGGCACCCCTTCTACCTCGGCGGAACCAGGGCGGACGGCGGCAGTGAAATCAATGCGCTCTCCTACCTCATTCTCGACGTATTCGATCAGCTTTCGATTCCGACGCCGAAGATTCAGATCAAACTCGCCCGCAACACGCCGGTCGAATTTCTGAACAAGGCGCTGGATATGATCCGGCGGGGCAACAACAGCGTGGTGTTCGTCTGCGAGGATGCCATCCGCCGCATGATGATGGGCGAGGGGTATCCGGAGGAGATCGCCCGCACCTGCGACATCCGCGGCTGTTACGAACCCGCGCCGCGCGCGCTCGGCAACATCACCGGCGCCGGGCATGTCAACATGCTCAAGCCGGTCGAGCTGGTGTTCAACGACGGAGTCGACCCCAAGACCGGGTACTTCTGCGACTGCGGTGCGGCGAAACTGGCGGACATCCATTCGTTCCGGGAGTTTTACGCCGCCTACATGAAGTACCTCGACAACATCATCGAAACCACGTACATCTGCTCGTACGAGTTCGAAAAATACCTGCAGTACATCAATCCGGCGCAGCTCTATTCGATCACGATCGCCCACAGTCTGGAGACGGCGAAGGACGCCTTCGCCGACGGGAGCGTCTACAACATCACCTCGCTTCTCTGCGCCGGACTCGGCACTGCGGTCGATGCGCTGATGGCGGTGAAGGAGTTCGTCTTCGACCGCGGGGAGCTGACGCTCGCGGAGTTCCGCGACATTCTGCGGAACAACTGGGAGGGGGCGGAGAAGCTCCGGCTGCGCATCCTGCGCTCCCGGAACAAGTACGGCAACGGCATCCCCGGGGTGGACTGCTACGCCGCCGCGCTCGCCCACTACTTCGGCGGCAAGCTGAACCTGCGCCCAAACTCCCGCGGCGGCTGGTATCAGGCCTCCGGACACTCGGCCCGCACCTTCATCATCATGGGGGAGCGGACCGGGGCGACGCCGGACGGCCGCCGGGCCGGGGAGGAGATGTCCAAGAACATCTCTCCGACGATGGGGGCCGACGTCAACGGCGTGACCGCACTGATCGATTCGGCCACCGCCATCGACTGCGCCGATCTGCCCGGGGACTTTCCGCTCGACGTGATGATGCACCCGGCCACCGTGCAGGGGGAGGAGGGGCTGGCGTCGATGCGGACACTGCTCTACGCCTATCTGGCGAAATACGGCATGGCGATTCACTTCAACATCTTCGACGCCGCGGTGCTGGAGGATGCCCAGAAGCATCCGGAGAAATACACCGGGCTGCAGGTGCGGGTCTGCGGCTGGAACGTCCGCTTCAACGATCTCGCCGAGAAGGAACAGAACGCCTACATCGAACGGGCCCGCCGCATTGCGGAGTAACACAGGAAGGAGCCATCCCATGAGCGTCACCGGAGTTCTGCTCGATCCCAAACGGTTCGCGGTCCACGACGGACCGGGGGTGCGGACCACCTTCTTCCTCAAGGGGTGCCCGCTCAAGTGCATCTGGTGCCACAATCCGGAGAGCATTTCGCCGCGCCCGCAGATGGCGTACTATGCGCACAAGTGCATCGGCTGTGGCGAATGCGTGGTCAGCTGTCCGGAGAAGGCGCATGCGTTCCGGGGGGAGACGCATGAATTCGATCCATTGCGCTGCCGGGTGTGCGGTGCGTGTGAAGCCGCCTGCCTCAGCGGAGCGATGAAGCTCTACGGGAAGCGGGTTTCGGTGGAGGAGGCGATGGAGACCGCCCGGCTGGATCTCGTCTACTACCGGGAGTCGAACGGCGGGGTGACCCTCTCCGGCGGGGAACCGCTGCTGCAGCCGGAGTTCTCGCTCGCCTTTCTTGCGGCGCTGAAGCGCGAGAAGATCCACACCGCCTTCGACACCAGCTGTTTCGGTTCGCGGGAGGTGTTGAAGGAGGCGCTGCCGCTTGTCGACCTCTTTCTCGTCGACTTCAAGCACGCCGATCCGGAAGTTCACCGGAAGCTCACCGGGCAGTCGAACGAACGGATTCTGGAGAATCTGCGTTTTCTCTCGGAGAACGGCGCCCAGATTGAAATCCGGATTCCTTTCGTACCGGGTTGCAACGATTCGGTGGAGAATCTGGAGGCCGCCGGCAGAATCCTCGGTCCGTTGCGCGGAATCCTCTGCGTGAAACTTCTGCCTTACCATGCACTGGCGCGCACCAAATACGCGTCGCTCGGCATGCTGGACACCATGCCGCAGGCGGAGTCCCCGGACGAAGCGACGTTGCATCGGGCCGCCGCCGTGCTGGAGCGCTTCGGATTGCGCGCCCGCTCCGGCCGGGAGTGACACCGGTTCACAGGCAGATTATCTCTCAATGACTTCGCTTCTGCTGCAACGCGCAGACGCGACAGCGGGGCGACACTTTTGTCAATCAGACGTTTCGCCCGTTTCACGTCCCTGCGTTATTCTTTGAAATTCATGCCCTCCTCTCAAGCCTCCGACTTGCGGATTGGACTTTTATTGCGGAGCCTCCTTTTTTCCGGCTCTGCAATTGTTGTTACGGACAAGTCGGGTTTTCTGTTTTTTCACTCCTTTCCAAGTTTGTCGAGTGACGTGACGGCGACTGCAATAATTGAGTAAAGAATTTTGTTAATAGAAACTCCATCTGCTGTATCAAATCTTCAGGAGATTCATGCCGGATGGCGAAGTATCCGGAGGATTCCACAATTTCGGAAATGCAAGTCGAACCATTTCTACCAACCGGTTTTTTCGATAGGAAGGTTGAAAAAGGGGGCGCTGGAAAACGGTTGTGCCTGCATGAGATCGGAAAGTATGCAGAGAGTTCAGAATCACGTTGAAATCTTTCTGCTATGTGTTACCTTAAGAGAAGAGGAGAAAAATCAATGCTTCCGGAGGAAATAAAACTCCTCCGCGGAACAGCAGAATATCGACATTGAAAAAAGGGAGGTTTTCCGATGGAACAGAAAACAGACTCGCCAATCCATGTTCTGATTTCCCTTTGCGGCACTTCTCCAGCGGTTATTACGGAGACCATATTTTCTCTGGCCCTGTCCGGAGATCCGCCCCGGAAGGTGGTGGTCATCACGACCCTTGCCGGCGAGGCCTGCCTTCGATCGAAGCTCTTTGAATCCGGTGTCTGGAAACTGCTTCGACAGACGCTCAATTGCGATATCTCCTTTTCCCTCAACCAGGAACATATCCGCCTGCTGCCGGATGGCGGTGACGACGGCGACGCCCGTGATGTGGCGGACACCCTCTCGGCGGAACGTGCCGGGTCGTTTATTCTGGATGTGCTGCGGCAGTATACGGAAAATCCCGATACCCGGGTCACGTTTTCGATAGCCGGAGGACGCAAATCCATGAGTGCGCTCGGTGCCCTTTGCATGAGTCTGCTCGGCAGACGCGGAGACCGTCTGTGCCACATTCTCGTGAATCCTCCGTTCGACGATCCGGCGCTGAAGCCCGGATTCTTTTTCCCTGTCCCCGGGCAGAATCATGTGGATCGGGAGGGAATTTCTCATGATTCAGCAAGTGCCCGTCTGGTGTTGTCGGATCTGCCGTTTGTTCATTGCCGTTATCTGATCGGCCGGGAGTTGAAGCGTCTTCCCGGCGAGTACACCCGGATGGTGGCGCTGGCGGATCAGGCGGCGGAAGAGTTCGAGGCGTCGGTGGCGCTTGAGCTTCTGCCGGACCGGTTGACTGTCCGGATCGGGAAAGAGGAGTTTTCTCTGCAGTTCCAGTTGTTTCTGCTCTACTGGATGCTGGCGGAGCGGCGGCGGGATGGCCGGGAGCACCTCTATCACCGCAAGGATCTCTGCGAAGAATTTGCCTCTTTTGCAGAATTTGCCCGGGAGAGGCTCCCGCAGCGGTACTGGTATTCCTGTTCGGGATTGCTGGAGGCGGACCGGATTCGAGAGGAGACCTTGAACAAGAGAATTTCCGACCTGGCCGCAGTGCTGAAAAAACACTGCGCGCCTGAACTGTTTCTTCCGACCCGGGGGCGCGGAATTTACGGAATCGGTCTTTCTCCGGACCGGATTTGCATCCGGATGTCCGCCGGAAGTCCGGAAAGTTGTTCCGGCGATTCTGCCGGGATATAATAAAAGTGCAAACAGAAGATACATTCCTGCCGGTATTGTGAAACCTTTACCGCCGGGTGTCGTGTTTGAAACTGTCGTAGTCGACAATCAACTTATCAGAGGAGAAAAGATGGATAAACAGGAGAAACAATTCAAACGGATGGTTCTGGCGTATCTTCACGATCCGCCGCATAAAGTATTGGACCTTGCAGAACATGAGGAGTTTGCAAGATCTTTCATCCGGGCTGTCTGGATCGATGGACCGGAGGGGAGTGAAGATTTGCGGCTCGAAAGAGAAAAGGAGAGCGGAAATCTCTATCCATGGGAAACTACGCCGGATCATGCCGCCGCGGCGGCGGACCGGGTGATTTTTCCAAACCGGTTCGCCGGGGCAGGCGGTTGTTTTGCGGCGCCCGGCAACCATAAGGGAATCGTAAAACATCCGCTGGGGGCAGGGGAGCGAGTGATCGAATGCCCGGCTACCGCAGCCCGAGCCGAAGAGGAGTTGCAGGGCAGTTTCGGCGGGATCAAAGCGGCATCGTGGCGTGAATTCTTCTTTCTGCTCTGGCGTCGCTGGCGGGAGGAGAGTGTGGCGATTGACCCGGCCCTGGGAGTTCTGCCGGCGGATTCGCGCATTCCGGATCATTCCATATGGCTGCATATGGATTTGACTGCGGCATTTGAGGCGTGCCGGGAGAGCGGCGGCGCCCGGCTGGAGCCGGCGTTTCTTCTCTTCCAGCTGGGCCCGGTTCAGGAGTTCATCGCCGCGGCCCGTTCCACCCGCGATCTGTGGAGCGGCTCCTACCTGATCTCCTGGTTGACCGGTTGTGCGATCAAAGCCGTTACTGATGAGGTCGGCCCCGCTTCGGTAATATTCCCCGCGCTGCGCGGTTTGGGAATTTTCGATGCAGTCAATCGGGAATTCTTTGAGAAGGTCAAGTATCAGGGGAAACATGGTCGGCTCGACACCTTGTGGCAGCGGCTGTACGGAACGGCTGAAGGCGAGAAAGATCCGGCGAAATCGCTGTTTTACCCGACCATTCCGAACCGTTTTCTGGCGCTTGTTCCCGCCTCGCGGGCGGAGGAGCTTGCACGCCGGGCGGAACAGGCGGTGCATGAGGAATTGAAGCGGATTGGCGATCACTGCTTCCGGCAGCTGGGGACGCTGGCGAATCGAGACATCTCCGCCTGGCGTCCCCGTTGGGAGAAGCAGCTGGAGCTCATGCCGCAGATCACATGGCAGACGCTGCCGTTTTACGAAGATCTCGATGCGGCGCTTGCCGCGTTGGAAAAGATGGATCCCGGTCAGGCGGCGCGGATGCGGGAAGCCCGGGTTCTGGCGGAAGCGATCATTCCGGAGAAGGAGCGTGACGGCCGTTACTATCGGTGCTGTTCCCGCTGCGGCGAATATCCGGACCGCTGTACCCATCCGGATAAACGTTGGAAACTCAATCGCCCGGAATTTGCCTGGGGGGCGAACTTCGCGGAGGTGAGCCTGCGTCTTGCGGCCCGCCGCAACACGCGCGACTTTGCCGCGTTCGTCACCGATGACCATCAGGATGGCGCTCCGAAAGATATGCTGACCGGCAAGGAGGAGTTGATCGGCGACGAGGCATTCTGGAAGCAGAAGTCCGATGTTTTCAAGGACAACGAAGGACCTTACGGAGCGTTGAACATCATCAAACGTCTCTGGTGTGACCCGCATTGCGGTTATCTGGTCAAAGCGCTGGGCGTGTCGGAAAGCCGGTTCCAGTCGTTTCTGCGTTTCAATTCGACGCCGGAGCTGGCGGGGAATGACGGCTATTTTGCGATTCTAGCGATGGATGGCGACGAAATGGGCAAGTGGATCAGCGGGGAGAAAACCCCCGGCTTTCTGGAACAGCTCCGGGGAAATACGAGGGAGTACTTCGAGCGTCTCGGGGTTACGCCGGAACTGCGGCGGCAGGTCACACCGGGCTATCATCTGCAGTTCAGCGAAGCGCTTGCGAATTTCGCGTCGAAACTGGCCGGCTGGATTGTCGAAGAACACAATGGCTGTTTGATCTATGCCGGTGGTGACGATGTGCTGGCAGCTCTTCCGGCAAAGAACGCACTCGATTGCGCCGAGGCGTTGCGAAACGCCTTTCACGGCGAGAACGGCTGGCAGAATGGAATTCTGGTTCCGGGCTGCCGGGCCGAGCTCTCCTGCGGAATCGCGATTGCCCATGCACACGATCCCTTGCAGCAGGTTGTGGCGGAGGCGCGCCGGGCGGAGAGTCGGGCGAAGCATGAGTACGGCCGGAGCGCCTTTGCCGTATCGCTGATCAAACGGGGCGGCGAAACCATTCACTGGGGGGCGAACTGGGACGATGAAGCACTTCCGCTTTTCCGGTCTTTCCGGGCGATGCGGGAGGATGACCTGGCTTCCGGGCGTTTCCCCTATATGCTGGCAGGACTGCTCGCACCGTATCGGCTGGAGGCGGGAGAGGGGAGTTTCGCTCCGGAATTTCATCCGCGCGAAGTTATCGCCTGTGAACTGGAGCAGGTTCTGACCAATCAGATGAAAATTAGAACGCCGGATGATTTGCGCCGTCGGGATGAGTTGCGGAGGCTCTGTCTGACCTATCTGGACGCTCTTGATGCAAAGAAGCGCTGGGGGGACTTTGATAAACTGTTTCTGACGGAGGCGTTCATCTGGCGCGACCGTTCCGGTGAAGGTAAAGGAGGGAAAGAGGCATGAATTACGAACTTGAACTGCATCCGCGGGATGTGCTTTATTTCCGGGACGGGCGGCCGCTGGGGGGGAGTTCCGACGGAATCGGTTCCCTGTGGCCGCATCCGGCCTTGTTTCATTCGGCATTGCTGGCGGCTCTGCAGCGCCGGTTTGCCGACCGGCTCGGAGAGTGGGAGAGTGAACATCACCGCCTGACGGTTTCCGAACAGAGAAAACAGGAGCGGGGCCGAGTCCGCTTCCATCTGGGCGGTCTGAAAAGTTGGGGCCCGTTCCCGAAGAACGACGAGGGAATCTGGGTTTCGACGCCCGCGGATCTGCTTGTACAGGGAGGCGTGGCATCTCCGATGCAATTTTCCAGAGCGGGGCGTGCGAATTTGCCGGAACCCTTGCAATATCCGGTCGGGAGTTTGGCCGGCGCGACGAAGGAGAAACCGGGAGAGTGGCTGCTTCTGTCGGAACTGGCGCACTATCTGGCGGGGGAGACGAAGAATCTGCGGACGGTTTCTGCCGGAGAGCTGTATCTGGCGGAAGCTCGTCCGGGAATCGGGATTGATGCAGAACGGCGCTCCGTGGAGGAGGGGCGATTTTACAGCGCGGAATATCTGCGATTGGCAAAAGGGGTTTCGATGGCGGCATTCGCTTCGTGTGCGGCGAAGAAGTACAGCGGAGCGGAGACCGATATGCTTGCGGAGCTTTTCCGGGAGGCGAACCGTTGCGATCTGATTTTTGGCGGACAACGTGGCACGGCCCGGCTCGAGTGCGGCCGCAGTCGGGCCGCGCTGGTGGAGGACCCGCCGGAATCGTTTCCGGGGAACCGGGTGAAGTGGGTTCTGCTCTCGCCGGGATTTTTCTGCCGCGGCTGGCTTCCGGGGTGGGTGGATCAGAAGAGTGGCGCGGTGATGCTTCGGGAGAACAAGAGTGACGCTGTTGATGCCAGGCTGGTTGCCGCGTGCATTCCGAAGCCTCAGGCGGTTTCCGGCTGGAATCCGGCTGCGGGAGCGCCGAAGGCGACCCGGCTGCTGGTACCGGCGGGGGCGGTCTACTATTTTGAGTGCGGAACGCCGGAGGATGCACAGCGCCTCTCGCGAATTCTGCATGGCAGAACCAAACCGGATGCGCTGGGAGAACAGGGACTGGGACTCGGTGTCTGCGGCCGGTGGGATTTTATTCAACTGTAACATCTTCGCAATGAAAAAAATAGAGAAACAGAAAGGATTGAAAAAGATGGAAAAGCGGATTTTTGCAATTTTCACCCGTACCCCTCTTCACGTCGGAGCTGGAAACTCGGTCGGAGCGATTGATTCTCCGGTGATGCGCGAGCGGCACACCCGGATCCCGATCATTCCCGGCAGCAGTCTGAAAGGGGTGCTGGCCGATCTTTGGAACGATGAAAATTGTAAGCGGAGCAGTGACGGGAAAACGTTGTTCGGCGAGGATGAACAGGGCGCGTCGAAGGCGAAAGCCGGCCAGCTGCTGGTCGGAGAGGCGCGGGTGTTGGCGTTCCCGGTACGTTCTGCGAAAGGTTCGTTCGCCTGGATCACCTGTCCGCTGGCACTGCGGCGGCTGGAACGGGATGCCGGTCTGGAGCTGAATGTGAATTCGCTCGACGGCTTGAAAGAGGATCAGTGTGTCGCGGCTGCCGATGAGGTGGTTTTCGGTGGCGGCCGGGTTGTACTGGAGGAGTATCAGTTTGCCTGTTTGAAAAAGGAGATTTCCGCGCTGGCTGAGGCGCTGGTAACACTCGGGGCGGATCCGGTCTGGCAGGAGGTTGAGAACCGTCTGGTGGTGGTGAACGACGAGATGTTCAGCTATTTTGTCGAGCAGGCCTGCGAGGTGGTGACGCGGATTCGGGTGGAGGATGAGACCGGCACGGTTGCTTCCGGTGCGCTGTTCAATCAGGAGCAGGTTCCGTCGGAGACGATGTTCTACGCGGTGCTCGGGGCGGAAAAGCAGAGAGAGCATTCGGCCGTTGATGCTTTGGATGAGGTGCGGGAAAAACTCGAATCCGTCGGAAATGTTCTGCAGATTGGCGGTGACGAGACGATCGGCCTCGGCTATTGCACGGTAACGCTCAACTGAGAGGAGGAACAGCATCATGAAGAATCTCGATCAGATCCGCGCCGCGAATGCGATCCGTCATCAGAATACAGTTTTTCCTGGTGCGGAGGGCGGCGAAGTAGTGAAAAAGGTTCCGACAATGATTCGGGACAATGGAATGCTCGCGGCTGCTGCTTTTGCCGCAGAACCCAAAGGCAACGGAAATTACAAAAATCCCGGACATAAAAAAGTGTTTGATTGCATTATCGAACATTTAGCCTCTAATGGTGTGAATTTATTGGAACGCGCGATGCCTTTGGAGGATTTTATTCGGTTCCTGGTGGGAGGTGATTCCGCAGTACTGCGGAATATCACGACAGAGAGCATGGAGTATCTGAATTATCTGCGTCGCTTTGCCCGCAAAAAGGAGGATGAGAAACATGGTTCCAGAGAATAAGGAAATTCTTTCGGTTCAGCAGGGCGTGGTCGATGTTCTAGGAGGACCTGATCTCCCCAAACTGGAATCCGTCTCGTTGCGCTTGCGGAAAATGGTTCTCGTCGGTCAGCGGGTTTCCGACAATGAGCTCAAAAAAGTCTGCTCTGTGGCGGAAAGGAACAGAAAATGTCTGGAAAAAATTCCGGCACCGACGTATTCAGTTCCCGGGATGGTTGCATTTACGATGCAACTGGGAGGGCGGATGATGGTCGATCAGGCCGGGGGCGTGTTGGAAAATGCCAATCTCTGTCTGCACCGGAATCTGGGTTATCCGATGATTCCCGGATCCGCATTGAAAGGAATTGCCCGCCATTCCGCCTGGTGCAGATGGATCGAAGCGCTTGAAGCGGGAAAAACGGAGGAGGCGAAATCCCTTGCCGGATTGATCGCAGCAACGTTCGGTTATCCTACCGGTGACCCGCTGCCGGCAAATGCCGCCGCCCGGACCCGCGAATCGGATCATTATCTCGATGCGTTTCTTGCCAGTGAATTTCCGGATGATTATGGAAAGGATGGTCGCAGAACGGCGTGGGCGGGAGCGGTTTCGTTTCTGCCGGCAGTGCCGGGTGACAAGGAGTGGAAGCTGGTGGTGGATGTTCTCAATTCCCACGGTGACGGCGTTTCAAATGTGCGTAACCCGCGTCAGGACAACGGTGAAAAAAATCCGATCCCGGTTTTCTTCCCCGCAGTGGAAAGCGGGACGAAATTCCGGTTCACCGTCGTTCCCATCGCCGGGCGAAGCACTCCGGAAACGTTGAATTTTGCGGTGAAAATGCTGAAAAACGGTCTGACCACCTGTGGCGTCGGAGCCAAGACTGCTGCGGGATACGGCTGGTTTATTCCGGATTCGGAAGAAAAGATTGCTGACCGTTCTTCCTGTTCGCCGGAGGAATTGGAAGTGATTTACCAGCAGGAGGTCGACAATCTTCCTGTTAACGGACTGGAGGATACGGTGGATGCACTGGCTTCCCGTGATGAGCTTTTTCAACGGTTATATCTCCTTCGACTGATGCGGGAAAAGGCGTCTTTGCTACGCAGATGGGAGAAGAAAGGAAATCCCCGTTTACAGAAAGTTACTGAGATTGCCGGGAAACTTAATCTGGAGCTCACTTACAAATGAAGGACTATTATGATTTTGAATTGCTGACGCCATGCCTCTGTCATGGCGCATCCAAAACGACGGCGGAAATGCGCATTCCGTCGATCCGGGGGCATCTCCGTCGCTGGCATACGATTCTCTTCGGCAGCGAGGATATGAAGCTGACCTGGGGAACGGCGAGCGGGAAAGTCATCAGCAGTCGGGTGATCCTGCGTCTGCTGCCTGTAAACAATGCCCCGGAATCGCAGATGCCGCAACAAGTGCTTCCACATGTGAAGGTTGGTCCCAAAGCATTTACCTGTTCTGCATTGAAGAGAGGAACCCGTTATCGGCTGCTGGTTGCCTTTCGTCCGATGACGTCAGAGCAAGTGCGGGAACGGGTGGATCGGGTCATCACGAGTTGGCTTTATCTGGGGTGTGTCGGAATGAGGAGCAGCCGGGCGTTCGGTTCGGTTTGGCCGCAGGGGGCCAAACCGGATGAGGCCGACTTCTGCAAGGAGGTAAGAATTGCGGCGGAAAAATTAGCGATAATGATTTCTGCAAAAACAGTTCCGAAGATTGATTTGGCAATCTGCACGGATACTTTGAGCGGTGGCGATAACGAAAAATATTTCGGTTATGTCAAGGGTAGAAATCGATTGACTTCTCCTTTGAAAATGAAGTACATCCGCCTCGCTGACGGGTTTCATCTGGTGTTGTATGCGACTTCCGAGGAAATCGTTTCCAGGGCGTTGGAACAGTTGGACAACGCAGGTAAGCCGCTGGGGAAAATCAAGTTCACGAGAATTTCAGACGGGAGGCCGCTGTGATTGAGGCGATGTTGATCGGAAATACGTTTCCGCTGACACTGGTGCGGCGGCGGTTGACGGTCGATGTTGTTCCGCTGGAGGAATTCCGGCGGATGGCGGCAGGGAGGCGCATCGTCTCCTTCTGGGGACACGCCAATACGCTGCATGCCGCTTCGGCGGCGGTCGGGTTCGATCTCTCTCCGGCGGAGGAGCGGCCTGTGCTGACGCTCTCTCCGGAGGCTCTGCCCGCCCTCGGCGATGAAGTGTTCCGCGAGTGCTGGATCCTCTCGCCGGATTTCCGCCGGAGCTTCCGCCCCGCGGTCGGTGACGAACTCAAGCCCGACGAAATATGCAGCTGGCAGTGTCTGCATCTCGTCTGGCTGTAAAAAACGAAGGAATGATATGAAGCGTTTTCGAACACACATCCTCATGGTTTCCGGGCAGGCGACGCCGAATGTGCTCGCGGTCATGGATAAATCGATCCGGCCGGATAAGGTCGTCCTCTGTGCGACGGACGACATGCGTCGAAATGCCGAAATTCTGGCTGCCTATTTCACCCTTCATCAGATTTCCGCCCGGATCTATGAACTCGGCAGCGCCTACGATTTCGCCGCACTTCAGGAGAAATTTCTGGATCTGGCCGCGGATTTCTCCGGCCGCGAGCCGGAAACCGGCGTCAATCTGACCGGTGGTACCAAGCTGATGACCATTGCGGCGCAACAGGTGTTCTGGCAGGATTTCCCCTGTTTCTACATCAATCCGGAACGGAACTCCATTCTCTCTATTTCGGAGGAGGGCGCTCCCGAGTATCCGATTGCCGGTCAGTTGAAGATCAGCGACTTTTTCGCCATTCATGGCTATCAGGTAGACACTCCGGCGCGAAAGGAGATGACGGAGAAGACCCGATTGCTCTGCCGGACTCTGCTCGGAGAGTACTCCCGGTACGTGGATTCGCTCAAAGAGCTCAATTATCTGGCCGGGGAAGCGAAGGGGACGCTTGTCGTTCGGAAAAGCATTCCGGAAAAATACTGGGAATTGCTCAAGTTTTTTCAGGATCATGGGGCGATCCGCTACTATGACAACAACAGAATCGAGTTCCCCGATGAGGAGAGCCGCCGTTTCTGCCAGGGCATCTGGCTGGAAGAGTGGGTGGGCAACGAGCTCAGGGAGCTGAATCGGCGGGTGAAACTGCAGGATTACGCCTCTTCCATCAAGATCAAAAGTGGAACCGACACCGAAAATGAGATCGATGCGGCGTTCTTGTACAAAAACCGGCTCTATCTGATCGAGTGCAAAGCGGCCGATCTGGGGAAAGACGCGAAGAGTGCGCCTCCGCTCTATAAACTTGACAGTCTGCATCTGCGGCCGGGAATGTTCACCGAGATGATTCTGGCGAGCTATCAGCCGCTGGATCCCTACGGGAAACGGCGTGCGGCGGATTTGGGGATTCAGGTGGTGGAGATGAGCAGTCTGCTCGGGCTGGCCACCTGTCTGGAAAAGATGATCTCTCCGAAGGGGCGTTGAATCGATGCCGTCGCTGGTCATCACCCGGGATACGGTTTCGGTGCGATTGCAGTCGGACCGCCTTGAGTTGATTCGCCACGCAGAGGCCGGCATGGAAAGCCTTGACCGTTTTTCTGTGCCGCTTCATGATGTGGAACGAGTGGTGATCTGCGGGCGTCCGATTGTGACGTTGCCGGTGCTTCATCGGTTGATGTCTTTACGGATTCCGGTGACATTTCTTTCTGCGCGCGGTCGGTGGCTGGGGGCGATTGATTCGGGGAACCGGCTCAATGCCGCCCGCCGCATCCGGCAGTATCGGCTTTTCGCGGAAGAGGGGGGGCGGGCAGCCGTGTCAGCTCGCTTGATCTTTGCAAAAATCCGGAATTCGCGCCGTGTGCTGCAGCGGCTTTCGGCGGCCCGTCGTGAGTCGGATTTGCCGCAGCAGCGTGAGGCGGCGATGTTTCTGCGCCGCTCCTGTATGGAAATCCGCCGAAAGCATCCGGCATTGGATGTTCTTCGGGGGATGGAGGGGATGGCGGCGGCCTGTTATTTTCGTCGTCTCAGTGATTTTTTCCCTCCGGAACTGCCATTCAAAGAACGTTCCCGGCAGCCGCCGTTGAATGCGGCGAATTCGATTCTCTCCTGGAGTTATACCATTGTACTGGGAGAAATTGAAACCTGCCTGCGGCTGCACGGTTTGGAGCCGGGGATCGGTTTTCTGCATACGGTAGAATACAGCATGCCTTCGCTGGCGCTGGATCTGCTTGAGCCGCTGCGGGCGCCGTTGTGTGATATGCTTTCATTGCATCTGCTTAACCACCGGATTTTGCGGTCGGAACATTTCCGATTTGAGGCGGAGGATGGCGGGACCTATCTGACGGATGATGGGAAAAAGTTGTTTTTCACTGCATACGAACAGACGATGGCGCGGAAATTTTCATTAAAACCCGGGGGCGAGCATACGGATTTCCGGCGGATTATCGAGCATCAGGTAAGGGCGGTCATCCGGATTCTGGAAGGAGAAGACGATGTTGAATTTTTCCACATGCCCTGATTGGGGGGAATATGGGATCGGGGAACCGATTCGCTATGATCCGGCAAAGGAGGTGTTCCGCAATATGCTTCGTCTGGTCGCTTACGATGTGGCGAATGCGCGGCGTTTGCGCAAAGTGTCGGAAGTCTGTAAAGATTATGGACTTCGCATAGAATACAGCGTATTCGAGTGTGATCTGGAAGAGCAGGTGTTTCAAACGTTCTGGAGTCGATTGCTGGAGTTGATTGATCCGGAAGAGGACCGCCTGATATCCTATCGGATTTGTGCGGGGTGTGTGGCGGATATCCGCAGTGCGGGAGTTGTGGAGCGTCCGAGGAAGGTCTTGTTGTACATTATCTGAAAAGAAGGGAATTTTCGGCATGAGACAAAACCGGGATAAAAAGGGGGGCTCATGCCGAAATCAGGAAAGTACATCCTGTCATGAACTAAGGAGCAATTTTCCCGGAAGAATTTCCTTATATTTTTTGTGATGATAAGTATAAAATGGTTCTCCTGCCGAAATGAGCTTGCAAATTCCTGTAGAAGAAGCTATATTGAATGCCGGTATCCAACCCGCCCCCAAAGCCGAAAGGCGTTTGAGACCCTATAGAAGTTTATGTGTTTCTTGGCGACACGCTCCGGAAGATCCAACCCGCCCCCAAAGCCGAAAGGCGTTTGAGACCATGACGATTGCAAAACAATCTCCCTTGTTTCCGGCAAGGTGATCCAACCCGCCCCCAAAGCCGAAAGGCGTTTGAGACTGTTACCGGGGATTGCCGTCCCCTTTTTGTTTACAGTATATCCAACCCGCCCCCAAAGCCGAAAGGCGTTTGAGACACACTTCTTCAATATAAACAATGTCTTCGAATATTTTTTGATCCAACCCGCCCCCAAAGCCGAAAGGCGTTTGAGACTGTCCTGTTTGATTTTCACACTTCACCTCACAGATATTTTTATCCAACCCGCCCCCAAAGCCGAAAGGCGTTTGAGACCCGCGTGTTGCGGTCTCGATTTCATTCATTACATCATATGATCCAACCCGCCCCCAAAGCCGAAAGGCGTTTGAGACAGTATCCGATTTCCAAGGTATCCCAATTACCATTACTATCCAACCCGCCCCCAAAGCCGAAAGGCGTTTGAGACCTTTTGGTGATTGATTCTATGACGATCAAAGGAACTCTTTCATCCAACCCGCCCCCAAAGCCGAAAGGCGTTTGAGACATGCCAAGCTGCCATTTGTCTTTGCAATTGTCTTGCTCAACGATTGAATCCAACCCGCCCCCAAAGCCGAAAGGCGTTTGAGACTCTTCGTCGTTGATCGTGGTCTTGGTGATGTTGATAAGTTATCCAACCCGCCCCCAAAGCCGAAAGGCGTTTGAGACAAAATCTCACTTGCCAACTCGCGCACTTTCGGCCACTGATCCAACCCGCCCCCAAAGCCGAAAGGCGTTTGAGACTTTAATAACTGGATCGTGATACATGAAAAAAAATTTCCTTGCTATCCAACCCGCCACGAAAGCCGAAAGGCGTTTGAGACTCATACAGCTTACCATCGGAAGCACGGAACAGCATCCCTTCTTATCCTCTCGCCACGGAAGCCGAAAGGCGTTTGAGACAACAGGACGGCGGCCGCAACCATGCAACCGCCCATGACGATCCCCCCCGCCACGGAAGCCGAAAGGCGTTTGAGACTTGTCCTGCCAGTCGATCATATCGGCCCAGATGTATTCCTGGAGCCCCCCATCCGAAGCCGTAAGACGTTTGAGACGAATAGACCGCCTTGTCGTAGAGCCGGACCGCCGCCGGCGATTCCCCCCCAGCTCAACAGGAAGCGTAATGTGTCAAGGGGGCAAAGGGGGATGAATTCTGCGACTGCAAATGCGCAACGGCATTTCATCGGAAAGTGATTTGAATGTACTATTCATACGCTTTACCTTAAATTTTTTTCAAAAAAAAAGAGAAGCGACATTGACATTTTATCTCCGGCGTGGTATAATTAAATTGTAATGCTAACAAATGCTAACGACAGGTCGGTTTTCAAACATGAAAAAAGAGAAGTCGCCCGTTGCGGAATACATGAAGATCCGCCGCTATATGCTCAATTTTGTCGAGCAGGCGGGAGAAAAATCCGTACAGGCACCGACCATTCTGGAGCTGTCGCGGAAATTCGGAGTCAGTCGCCCGACGGTCAGCAAGGCGATGAAGATGCTGACCGATGACGGTTACATTATCGGGCGCCCCGGTCTCGGCGCCTTTACCAATCCAGCGAAAATCAACCGCCTTCAGGTGACGAAATATAAAAATGTCGCTCTGATTGTCGGCGACGGCATGATGGTTCATTTCGAGCCGTACTACCTGGAGCTCCTCGGGCGAATCGGAATCGGAATCGCCCGGCAGAATTTCAAGGCCAACTTCATCCAACTGCCCTCTCATCAACAGGAGGCCGCAGCGGAGGAGATTGCGGCAACTCCCTGTGACATCCTGCTCTGGATCTCTCCGCCGGAGGAGCTTTCCCCGGTAATCCGGCAGTTGCGGGAGAGAGGAAAACGGCTTGTTGTTCTGGCAAATACCCCGGACTGCAAGGAGGGAAATCTGTACTTCGATTACGAAGCCTTCGGATATCGGATCGGGAAAAAACTCCTTGCGGAAGGGCGGCGGAACATCGCCTACTTGCTCAACACTCCTGCCTGGTCCCGGCCCCTGATCGGGTTGCAGAAGGCCTACCAGGAGGCGGGGATCACGCTGGATTCCCGTCTCTTTTTCCCCGATATGATTCAACTGTGGCCGAAACTGGAAAAACTGCTGAACGCTTCCGGCAAAGTTGATGCAGTGTTCAGCGCGGTCTGCCCGACGAGCGTCTTTCTGCCGTTCTACCACAGCCTCTCTCCCCAAGTCCACTCGAGGGTGCGCTTTATCGTGGAGGAGGATGGGCAGCCGGCGGAATCGTTTTCCGGCTGGATCTTCCGCACTCCATTCCAGAAGATGGCGGACGAAATCTGCCGCCTCCTTGCTCTGGAGTGCGGCGGCATCCCTCAGGAACAAACCGGAATCGGAATCCCCATTGTGGAACAAGAGGTCAAGGATGGAGTGTATCTATGAGACGGCGAGACAAGATTCCTGAACACGGCGGTCCAACGGAGAAAAAATTTACATTGATTGAATTACTTATTGTAATTGCAATCATTGCAATTCTCGCATCGATTCTGCTTCCCGCCCTGGAGCGGGCGCGGTCGAAGGCGCGGGGGCTCAGCTGCGGCAACGCGATGAAGACACTTGGACTCGCCGCGACGCAGTATGCGGCGGATTTCGACGATTACTGGGTGCCGTACAACTATCCCGGCATCAGGAAATGGTTCGCGAATGAGACATTTCACCGGTATGCCAATTTTCCGCGAAATATGGAATCCCCGCAGTTTGTGCTCCGCAGTGCCCTCTGCCCGGAGCCGTTCGCAGAACAGGTGGACAGCTGGATTGACCCGCGTTACGCAAAACTGGAAAATGTCTATGGAATCCCTTACAGTGGGAACGGTTGCGACTTCTATCCCGGGGGGAGCGGGATGGAGTACTCCCTCTTCCGGCTCAATAAAATCCGAACTCCGTCGAAGCGGTTCGGCTTTCTGGAAGGCTGCTGCGGCGGGCGTGTATACAACTACAGCAGTTCCTTGAATCACTGGCTGGCAGCCCCGCAGACTCAGGAAGAAGGCCGCGATGGAGTCATCGCCTACCGCCACGGCGGCGTGCAGACCAATTGCATCTTCTTCGACGGCCATCTGGAAATGAGGTCGCATGCCAACGTTGACGGGACGAACTATTCCTCCTCGCACCCGAATTTTTTTCTCTGGAGACCATATCTGTAAACAAAGAAAGGAGATTCTTCACCATGCAGATTTCAAAACTCTCCATCCTGTCCGCGGCTCTTCCGCTTTTTCTGAGCGCCGCAGAGCCGGTGTTCTATGTGCCGATGGATGGTTCCGCGGACATCCTCGGCAAAGGGGGCAGCAAGGTGGCCGCCGGTATCGTCCGCGGTACGGCAGACTATCAGCCGGGCGTGATCGGTCAGGCGCTGGATGTAAGGCGCCAGGCTTACGATCAGGTCACGACAGCCACTTTCACCCGTCTGCCGGAATGCGATACCGGTGACGGTACGATCGCCTTCTGGTTCAAACCGCACTGGAAGGAGACCGATCCGGAACAGTATCCGATCATCACCGGGCGCGACGATGCCTGGAAGTTTCGCTTCTATCTGCTGAAGTTGAAAAATGGACAGATCGAACTTTCAGTCTGCGTGCCGGGGCAGGTCCAGATCATCAAGAAGAATCTGTTCAAGCAGGAGGAGTGGGCTCACATCGCCTTCACCTGGAACCGGGCCGAAAATGAAGTCAGACTCTACATCAACGGCAAGGAGGTCGGCCACCAGACCCGGCCGGATGCGTACCGGAAACTGCCACTTCAGAAACTCAACTTCTTCTGCGGAACAGAGAACACCGACCGTTTCAAAGCCACTGTCGGAAACGGAGTGTATGATGAAATCAAATATTTCGATCGAACGCTGGACGCGTCGGAAATCTTCATGATCGCTTCCGGCGGGAAGAAAGAGAAGACGATCTCTCTTTCTCTGGAGCCGGCGTGGCGCAATGGAGAGCGGCTTTCATTTGCGTTCCGTTCTCCTGAAGCGCGCCCTGCCGGACCGAAACGGCTCCTCGTTTTGAATGGGGCGGACGCAAAAAAAAAAATTACTCTTTCCGCAATGGGGGGCTCCGGAAGAGTTGCGCTGATTGTGGAAAACGGCGGAACGACGCAAACCGTGGAGTCCTGCTACACGCTTTCGCTCAACGTTCCGCATAAGCTCACGCTCGAACAGGCGGACCGGACGCTGACGTTCCTGCTGGACGATGCCTTGCAGGGCCGTTTTGCAATGGCGGAGCCCTTCGGAGACATCGTCTCGGCGGAGGGGGCGGAAGGAATTTCGCTCCTTCCGCCGGAAACCGTTCCGGCCGCGGACGAGACGAAGCGCCTCGCCGATACAACGGTCCGCCCCGTGGAACAGCCGCTGTGGGATCTCGCCGATGCGCAGAGAACTGCCGACGGCGTCAGGCGTGGCGTCTGTCTGAACGGGTACTGGCGTGTCATACCTGTCAACGATTTCTCCTGGGCGCCTCCGCCGGGAGAGTGGGGATACATGCGCGTCCCCGGAAGTTTCCGTTCGCCGCTTTTTCAGATCTACCGCGACAGGAACGGGAAACTGGTATCCGCAAACTGGCAGTGGAACAATCGGAAGCTGATTCAGCACCGTGCCGGCTGGTATCAGCGGGTATTTGAGCTTCCGGCCGACCTGCGGAAAGGGGGGCGCATCTATCTGAACTTCACCAATCTCAACGCCGATGCCGGCCGTGTCTATCTGAACGGAAAGCTGGTCGACAGTTTCCGGCAGGACTTCAAAACCTTCACCGCAGTGCCGAACGCCCGCCGGATCGACGTCTCCGATCTGCTGGCGAAAGAGGGAAAAAATGTATTGACGCTGTTTCTCGACCGTCATTTCGTCGATCTGTGGCAGGGGGTGCCGAGCATCGGCGACCACGGTGAAATCGCGCTGGACGACGTGTGGCTGGAAAACGCGCCGGCGAAAATCGCTCTGAAAAGCGCGGTCGCCTTCCCCTCTTTCCGGAAGAAGAACGTTTCGCTGCGCGCCCGGATTCAGAATCCGACAGGCGAAAGAGGCCCCTGCGCTGTTCGATTCGATTTCCGGCGTGATGGAAAGACGCAGAAATCTTTCCTTCGCAAATTTACGCTGGATGGTTCGCCGGAGCAGCTGATTTTGTTTACGGGCACCTGGCGCGATCCGGTCCTCTGGAATGCGGAACAACCGAATCTCTACCGGATGAGTGTCGCGTTGATTCGGGAGGAACAGGAGGTCGATACCTTCCCCATGCAGGATTTCGGTTTCCGTGAGATGTGGGTGGAGAACGGTGAATTCCGTTTGAACGGCAACAAGATGCGACTGCGGATGTGGACGAGTCCGGGATTGAACCGGCTGCGTTACTATTACGGAAATCCACGGGCGGTCGGCCAGTATGTGGCGCATGTCAAAGAGATGAATTACGACACCGTCCGTTTCGACCCGTTCCGCAAGACCTCGCAGGTCGCCTGGAAGGACTATCTCAACGAATCCAACCGGCAGGGACTTTACAACCTTTTCCCGATGCCGCCCTACGAGGATGAGGAGCTGGTAGGCTATACGAAGGAGGTGGCCCGTTTTCTCGAACATTACGGCAATCATCCGACCATTTTGATGTGGTACACCGATTTCAACACCTGCAGTTATGCCTGGGGCCAGGATCCGGCCAAACTGAACGACACGGATTATATCCCCCTGGCCACTCTGCCGGCACGCAAACGGGCTCAGACTGCGGAAAAGGTGATGCGTTCTCTGGATCCGAGCCGGGAACTGTTTCAGCATGCGGGCGGCAATTCCGGGAAGATCTTCACCTCGATGAACTATCAGTCGCTCGGCACGCCGCTTCAGGAACAGGAGGACTGGCCGAAGCAGTGGTCGGCAAGACACACCCAGCCGCTGATGGTGGTGGAATCGGCGTTCCCGTTCCCTGCCCAGTTCTGGCATTTCGAGACGGGCGGCGCCGGCAGGACCGGATTTGAACTCGGTGCGGAACATGCCGCCCGCTACTTCGGTGACGCGGTGTTCGGCCGGGAGGCTCGACCGGTCCCCCATGCGAGTACCTGGCTCAATTCGCCGTATGCGAGCTGGAACCGCAACATGTTTGATCTCCACGCGCTGTTCTACCGCAACGTGGTCAAAGCGTGGCGGGCCTACGACATGTCGGGGCTCGGAGACTTCCCCGGCGGCCGTGACCTGAACCGCACCGCCCGCACCTACAGCGATCACACGGTCGTCTACGAGGTGGACGACAACGTAAAAACCGCCGGGCTCAAGCCGGATGTTCCCGTCGGCTGGAGCGAGACGCAGAAACATCTCCTGACCGACTATTCCCAGCCGGAGGGGCTTGACAAGATCATCCGCGCCTCCTTTGCACCGCTGTTGATCTTTCTCGGCGGCATGCCGGAAGATTTCACGAACAAGGATCACGCGTTTTTCTCCGGTGAAAAATTCCGCAAGAGCGTGGTCGTGGTCAATGATCATACTACATCTCAGACCGTAACCTGTCGCTGGGAGCTTACGATGGAAGGGAAGAGCGTCCGGCAGGGCGAAAAAACGGCAACCGCCGCTCCCGGCGCCATTCTCAAGCTGCCGATTCCGCTCACCGCTCCGAAGGTCTACAAGCGCACTGATGCGGAACTGCGGCTGACTGCGTTGAAGGACGATGCGCTCATTCTGGAGGATTCGTTCCGGCTGCAATTCTTTCCGAAACGGGTCCCGCCGGAGTTTCATGACATCTCCGCCGGGCTTTACGATCCGGATGGGGCTACGACGGCAATGCTTGAACAGGCGGGCTTCCCGTTCCGCAAGGTCCGGACGCTCGACGACGTGAAGCAGTGCCGCCTGCTGATTCTCGGCAAAAATGCGCTGAAGGAATCCAATCCGGAACTCCTGAAGCAGGTGGAGAATGCCCGGCTGATCGAACGTGGCTTGAAAGTGCTGATCTTTGAACAGAAGGCGTGCAATCTGGCCAACCTGGTATTTGAATCGCCGAGCGCCCGCAACGCCTTTCTGCGGCGTCCGGAAAGCCCGTATGTCGCCGGGCTGAAGGAGGAGGACTTCAGCAACTGGCGAGGCTCGGCGGACTCCGTCCCGGCATTTGTGTTGTCGGCGGAGAACAGCCCCCACTATCCGCGCTCCAAGTGGAAGTGCGGCAACGGCGGAATCGTCAGCGGAAATGTGATCCGCAAGCCGAGCTACGGCAACTTCCGGACGATCGTCGACTGCGGCTTCAACCTGATGTTCGCGTCTCTGCTGGAGCTCCGGAAAGAGCACGGTCTGGTGCTTTTCTGCCAGCTCGACGTGACCAACCGTTACGGCAAGGACCCCGTCGCAACAAAACTCGTGGACAATCTGCTCGTTGAAATGGGGAAACGGTTTGTTCCGATCGGTCCCCAGCGCGTCGGGTATCTCGGTGACGCGAAGAACGAGGCGATCCTCAAGCGCATGGGCATGCAGTATCGGAAACTGAAGCCGGAGAATCTCTGGGAGATCGGCGGGCAGCAGGTGCTGATCCTCGGTGCGGACCCGGTTCCGGAGAACCGGCGCGACGAGTTGAGAAAACAGCTTTCCCGGGGGAAGACGGTCGTCGCTCTCCCCGGCGCGCCGCTGGAGCTCCTGCCCGGCAAGCTGAAACGCGGAACCAGAGAGCTCTTTCGCGCCTCCGTTCCGAAACATGATCCGGTGTTTGCCGGAATTCCGGAGGCGGACCTCTATTTCCGCGAAGCGAAAAAATTGCCGGTGCTGGTGTCCGCCCCGGACTGGACGATCGCCACGCAACCGGCACTCTTTGCCAAACTTGATCAGATCATCACGGCGACCGTGGTATTGAATCTTTCCCCGGACGAAATTGACGGACTGTGGAATCCGGAAAAGGTTGCGCGCGTCTGGTCGGCCATCTTCACCAACATGAACATCGGCCTCGGCAAAGATCTGAAACTCTTCACCGCCGCAAAGAGTCGTCATAACACGCTCCGTTTCAGCCGGGGCAAAGCTGTGCCGGAAAGGTGCGGACTCCGGTTTGATCCGAAGAACGAGGGGAAGGTCTCCGACACGGAGGGCTTCGTCCCGATCAAGCTCGGTCTCTCCTGGGAAGCTCAGGGACATCAGCAGCCGAATCCGCACTGCACCTATCCGGCGGGAATGGCGAAGAATCTGAAGCGTCCCTACGACGGTTATGCGTGGTACCGCTGCACGGTGAAGATTCCCGCCTCGTGGAAGGGATGCACCCTGCGTCTCGTCGGCGGCCCGATCGACGACTGCGACTGGACCTATTGGAACGGGACGAAAATCGGTGAGACCACCTTTCAGACCAACCCGAAATGTTATCAGACGAAACGGGATTACACAATCCCGGGAACGCTCGTGAAGTTCGGTGCGGAGAATGCGCTTGTCATCCGTGTTTTTGACCGCTGGGGCGAAGGCGGCGTCACCGGTCCGCTCACCGTGATCGCCGAAGAGGCGAATGACGCCGATTCCTGGTCGCCCTACATTGACAAGCTCGACTTCTACGACGTCGACGCGTTTCACAACTGGTAAGAAAGGAGGAGGACAAGAGGTACATTTTCACTGGTTCATCTGTTTCCGCCGAAAACATTCCTCGAGATGATTCCGGCGGATTCTTTTCAAAAATTCAAAATGGAGATTCAGTATGCTCGGTATTTTTTCCATGAAAGATGAGATCCGGTTTCCGGAGAATTTCGTCTGGGGCTCGGCGACCGCCGGTCACCAGATCGAAGGCGACAACATCCACAGCTCCAACTGGCACCGGGAACAGGCGGAGCACTACCCGGAACCTTCCGGTAAAGCGTGCAACTTCTGGAACCTCTGGAGAGAGGATTTCGCTCTTCTCGGCGAACTGGAACACCAGATGTTCCGCATGTCGATCGAATGGTCGCGAATCGAACCGGAGGAGAGGCGGCATGACGAGGAGGCGCTGAAGCGGTACCTCGCAATGTTCGAGGAGCTGAAGCGGCGCGGCTGCCGGCTCTGCCTCACGTTGCATCACTTCTCCCATCCACAGTGGTTTGAGGAGAAAGGGGAGTTCTGCCGGCGCGACAACATCGGGTATTTTCTCCGCCATCTGGAGTATCTGGTGCCGAAGATCGCTCCGTATGTCGATCTGTGGAACATCTTCAACGAGTTCAACAACGGGGATTCGCTGGAGCTGTATGACCGGAAGGCCAACTGCCTCGTCGCGCACGCCCGGGCAGCGGCTCTGATCCGGAGCTGGTCGAAGGCTCCCATCAGCACAGCTCATGCGATGTGCCCCTATCAGCCTCGTGATCCGGAAGATGAGTTCGATGTGACGCGGACACGGATTCGGAACTGGGTCATCAACGACTTCTTCTATCACGCGATCCGGACTGGAGAGATTCTCTTTCCCTACCGCGACGGCGAGGTGATCGACGGGTTGAAACACTCCTGCGACTTCTGGTCGATCAACTACTACACCCGCCACTTCGTCACCGCACGGACCGCCGACGGCAATGCTCCCCGTTACGAATGCCATCGAATCCGCCCGATCAACCGGGAGTTCTATCTGGAGGAGTTTTACCCGCAGGGGCTCGTCGATGGGCTGTGCAAACTTCGCGATCTGCCGATCTATATCACCGAGAACGGATTCTGCTGCGACGACGACCGGCTGCGCATCCTCTATCTGGCGCGCCATCTGCAGGCGCTTGCGGAGGCGATCGAACGCTCCTGCGATGTGCGCGGCTATCTCTACTGGTCGCTGTTCGACAACTACGAATGGGGCAGTTTCGTTCCCCGGTTCGGCATGGTCGGGGTCGATTTCAAAACTTTCCGTCGCACGCCGAAACCGACTGCGTATTTCTATCGGGAGATTATCCGGAACAATGCGATGAGTCGTGAACTTCTGCTCGATTATCTGCCGGAGTTCCGGGACTGGATCATCTATCCGGCGGACCAGGGAGGCCGGCCATGAAGAGAAAACCGTTTTTCGCCTATCGTTCGTTCCGAAAAGAACTGCCGACCAGAAAGCAGTTTGCCGACCTTGGAATCCGTCAGTTCTGCATCTTCCCGGCCAACACGGTTAACGCGCTCGGGCAGCCCTATTCGGAGTATCCGCCGGTCTGGCTCGGCGACCGCTGTTACGATTTCGAGGCGTTCGACCGGCAGTTCGACGACATTCTCGCCTTCTGCCCGGAGGCGGAATTTCTGCTGATGGTGGATCTTAATTCGCCCCCGTGGCTGGTGCGGCAACTGCAGTGCCTCCGGCAGCCCGGCGACAGCTTCTGCGAAGTTTCCGAAGTGCTGTGCAGCGAATTGTGGCTGGATACGACCATGCACTGTCTTGAAACACTGCTGGAACATGCGCAGGAGAAATATGCTGACCACATCCGCTGCGTCATCCTCGCCTGCGGGGCTACTGATGAGTGGATGGATTACTCGCTCGGAGCCGAATCCGACGACAAGCGGCGGCGGTTTCTCGCCTGGCTCCACGAGAACAACCTGCCGGAACAGAAATCGATCCCCGATTTCGCCCGTCGCTACCATGCGGAACACTGCGACGGAATGCTTCGCGATCCGGAAGCGGACCGGGAGGCGCTGACCTACTGGAAATTCCACAGCGAACTCATTGCCGACGGCATCTGCCGCTTCGCCGAGGTTGCCCGGAAGCATCTGCGTTCGGAGCAGGAGATCGGAGTCTTCTTCGGGTATCTGATGGAACTGGGCGAGAAGAGCATGGTCAGCTGCGGTCATCTCGCGTACGAGCGGGTGGTCCGTTCGAAGGAGGTGGACTTCTTCATCGCGCCCGGCGACTACTGTGACCGCGCCATCGGTGGCGGAGGCGGCTTCCAGAGCCTCCACGGTGCGCTCCGGTTGAACGGCAAACAGTTTCTGCACGAACTGGACCATCACACCCACACCGCCAATCTGCAGCTGACGCCGCACATCCGGGTCTCCTGGTGTCGCCCCTGGCCGAATGCAAAGGCGGACATCGCCGGACTCCGTCGGGAGTTCTGCCGCACCCTGCTGCACGGCGCTTCGCTCTGGTGGTTCGATATGTGGGGCGGCTACTATTCGGACCCCGAGGTGCTCCGGAGCATCGGCGAAATGCGGAAGCTGTGGGAGTTTCTCGCCGATGCCGACCGGCTGCCTGACGCCGAAGTCGCGCTGATCGCCGATCCGGAGAGTGTTCTCTACTGCAACGATCTCCGGAAGGGAAATCCGCTGTGTCATATTTTTCATGAGGCCCAGAAGGTCTGCAACCGTTTCGGTGCGCCGTACGTCCTCTATGATCGGGCATCGCTTCCGTTGCTTCGCCGGGTGCCGAAACTTGCGATTCTCCCCTTGTGGGTAGAGCTGGATGACGTGCGGCGACAGGAGCTTGAACGCTGTCTTCCGGGAACGCGCCTGGTCTGGCTGGGCCCCTGTGGCCTGAGTGACGGTTCCCGCTGGGAACAGCAGCCTCTGCCGGGACTTCATCTGCCGGAGTATACGCAACTCACGCCGGAACTGCTGCGGAAAGAGGCGGCGGCGGCCGGGGTTCATCTCTACGGCGAGTGCAATCTGCCGCTCTGGGCGACGGAGGATCTTCTTTCGTGCCATTCCGCGGAGTCGGGGAAACGCACCTTCCGCCTGAAATGCAAGGCGGCGGCCGTCATCGAACTCTTTTCCGGAAAAACCGTCGCGGAACACACCGCAGAGTTCTGTTATGTGTTTGACGGTCCGGAAACAGTGTTGTTCCACCTGATTCCGGAGAAGTAATTTTCTCCCGCGGGGAAAGACGTGATCATGTCGGCGCAGAATCGCAACATCGGAATTTCGATGATGTTCCGTTCGCTGATCCTGACTGCTAGTCGCCATTTCCCCGCGGCTGAGAGGATTTTCGGAATACACTCCTGTCTGCCGGTTTCCTCTGGGGGATTGCGGCACTTGTCTGACAGCGCCGCCCGGATGGAACTGGGGGATGGATTTCTCTTCTCAACGCAGAATGGTCCCCCCTTTCCATAGAGGGGACCCTGCGTTTCACCGGGGCGGAATGCGGTTTCCCGGTCAGGCGTTCAGCTCCTGCCGGAGGGCGTAGGCGCGGTTGCTGGTGATCGAGTCGACGCCCAGGTCGATCAGGGTCTTCGCCCGCTCCGGCTGATCCACCGTCCAGACGTGGAAGGTGAAACCGGCTTTGTGAAGGGTTTCGACGTACTCCGGCGTCGCTTTGCTTTCCAGCAGGTCGATCCCGTCGACGCCGAGCGAACGGAGTTTGGCCGCCAGTTCGTCGGGCGTGTAGAGGAATCCGCGGTCCTCGCGCTCGTTGCAGGTGAGCCAGTAGGCACGGTGGGCCGGGAAGAGCCGTTTCACCGCCGAAATGGTCGTTTCGTCGAAGGCGATGAAGGTCAGCTGTTCCGGACGGCATCCGGAGGCGGCGAAGATCTCCCGGAGCCGGTCGACGATCGGGCCGACGCTCTTGAGTTCGATGTAGATCTCCCCGTAATCCGGCATGGTGCGGAGCACTTCCGCAAGCGTCGGCACCCGGGTGAAACGCCACTGCGGCCCTTTCCACGCGCCGGCGTCGAGCGCCTTGATTTCGGCGAGCGTGAGTTCCGCAAGTTCGCGTTTGACGCCGCAGGTGCGGCCGGCGTTGCTGTCGTGCATGCAGACCACGTCCCCGTCGCGCGTCAGATGGAAGTCCCCCTCGATCACGCGGGCGCCGCGCGCCCAGGCCAGGGTGAAGGATTCCAGCGTATTTTCCGGGGCCGCTTCGGATTCTCCCCGGTGTGCGACAAATTGAACCGCCATGATCGTATTCCTCCGTTTCAGCGTCACTTCTCACAATCCGAAGTAAATATAACATCGACTCCGGTGTTTTCCACATTTTCGAGCAGAATCTCGCCGCAGTGGACCGGCACTTTCACCTGCAGGCGGTAGAGACGGTTGAGCAGCGCGTCGATGTGGCGGCGCGGCAGTCCGCGGCTGGTGCGTACCGGAATGCGCGGCATCGACGGCGAATCCGACGCGACCGTGGCGGTGACCATACGGCGTGGATCGGTGAGTTCTTCCTGGGCGTAGGCCGCGCCGCGCGGACAGCGGTTGCCGGAGATCTTCCAGGATGCGTTTTCCTTTTCCCGTTCGGCGGTCAGCCGGCAGCCGGTCGGGCAGCAGATGCAGAGAAACTGTTTTTTCAGCATGATTGCTCCTCCTTGCAGGTCAAACGGAACCGCAGGGCGCCGGGCGCGGAGAGAAGGGTTCCGGGAATGTCGGCGGTCATCATTTCGGCGGGACGGATTGAACGATAACACCGTTTCCAGATCACTTCACCGTCGAGTGTGGCTTCGAGTTCGGCCTCTTCGCAGCAGAGCAGCGGACGGAAGAAGAAACGGGTGTCCCGCCGCGGCGTGAAGTAGTTGGGGATGGCGTACTTGAGGTTGGCTCCCGCCGTGACCGTGCCGCGTTCGGCGGGGCGGTCTCCGGCGAGGTAGCGCACCGCCGCGCGGGCCGCCGCCGTCGCTTCGAGCGAGACGAAGTCGACCAGATCGTGGACGTGCAGGACGTTTCCTCCGGCGAACACCCCCGGCACGCTGGTCTGGAAATCGGCGTCGACGATCGCGCCGCCGGTCGCCGGATTGATGGCGACGCCGAGCGGAACGGCAAGTTCGTTCTCCGGCAGCAATCCGACCGAGAAGAGCAGCGTGTCGCAGTCGATGCGGAACTGTTGTTCCAGAAGCGGAACACCGTCCCGGAGCGGGGCGACATCGACCGATTCGACCCGTTCGCGGCCGTGGATGCCGACGACCGAGTGTTCGAGATAGAGCGGAATGTGGAAATCCTCCAGACACTGGGCGACGTTACGGGGCAATCCGGAGGGGGTGGGCATGATTTCAACGACCGCCTTGACTTCGACGCCGCTCCAGCGGAGCCGCCGCGCCATGATGAGTCCGATGTCGCCGGAGCCGACGATCACCGCACTGTGCCCCGGCAGCATGCCCTCCATGTTGAGCAGTTTCTGCGCGGAACCGGCGGTGAAGATGCCGGCCGGACGGGTGCCCGGAATCGCCAGATTGCCGCGGTTGCGTTCGCGACAGCCCATCGCCAGAATGACGGCGCGCGCGTCGATCCGGGTGACGCCGTCGGCGGCGGAGAGCGTCGTCAGCGTGAAGGTGCCGTCCTCCCGGCGTTCGATCGAGCTTACGGTATGGCCGAGGGCGAATTCCGCTCCGGCCTCCTTCGCCAGAAGTTCCACCCGGTGCGCGTATTCCGGACCGGTCAGCTCCTCCTTGAAGTAGCGCAGGCCGAAGCCGTTGTGGATGCATTGCCGGAGGATTCCCCCAGCGGATTCCTCGCGGTCGATGGCGAGCGCGGCAAGGCCCGAACGGGCACATTCGGCGGCGGCGGCGAGTCCGGCCGCACCGGCGCCGATGACGGCGACGTCGCAGGTTCTGTGCTGAATCATAAGGTTTCCTCCTTCTGCGATTCGACCGGGAGGGTGCCGAGCCGTCCGCCGAGCAGGCGGCTGTTGCCGCCCTTTTTGGTCAGCTCCTCCATCGGGATGCCGGTCTCCCGGCTGAGAATCTTCATGATCTTCGCCGAACAGAAGCCGCCCTGACAGCGGCCCATTCCGGCGCGGGTGTAGAACTTGATGCCGTCGAGCGTGGTGTGGCCCTTGCGGATCGCCTCGACGATCTCCGCTTCGGAAACCTTTTCGCAGCGGCAGACGATGTGGGTCCAGGCTGGATCGGTCTTGTGGAGGCGGTCGAGCGCCTCGGGCGTCTCGTGGCGCGCCTCGTGACGG
Source organism: uncultured bacterium (assembly GCA_900551245.1). Taxonomy (GTDB): domain Bacteria; phylum Verrucomicrobiota; class Lentisphaeria; order Victivallales; family Victivallaceae; genus Victivallis. Next base: position 83,909 of record URVC01000010.1, read on the forward strand.
GGGGCGAGTTCGTACTGAATCTGTTCCTTCTCGACCAGCGTCAGCCCGGCCTGCTTGAGCAGATCCTTGACGTAGACGCCGATGGCGGGGGAGGCGGTGAGTCCCGGTGACTGGATTCCGGCGACTTGAATGAAACGGGGAGCCTTTTCCGAGCGGGCGATGTAGAAGTCCTCGGAGTGGAGCACCGGACGCAGTCCGGCGAACGAGGTGATGAGGTCGCGCGGCGAAATCCCGTTGACCATGTGGCGCACCAGCGAGAGGATCCGCTGCATGTTGTCGGCGCTGGTGGAGGTGTCGAGTTTGTTTTCGCAGGGATCGGCGGTCGGACCGATCATCGTGGTTCCCTCCGCAGTCGGAATCACCAGCACCCCTTTCGAATGGGCAGTCGGCACCGGGAAGATCACCCGGCGGGGGCGGGCGGGGCTGTTCCGGTCGAGCAGATACTCCTCACCCTTGCGCGGGTGGATGGTGAAGGATTCCCCGCCGAAGAGGGCGGAGACCCGGTCGGCGAAGAGTCCGGCGGCGTTGACCGCGTAGCGGGCGCGGATGGTGCGGCCGTCGGCGGCGGTGATGCGCCAGCAGTCGCCGTCGTTTTCGGCGGCGGTGACTTCGAAGCCGGTGCAGAGTTCGACCCCGTTGCGGCGGGCTCCTTCGACCAGGCTGAAGACGTAGCGGTAGGGCTCGATGGTGCCGCCGTTGGGGCAGAAGAATCCGCCGACCACTTCGGGATTGAGTTTGGGTTCGAGTTCGAGCAGGCGGTCGCGGCCGCACATTTCGAGGTTGCGGACGCCGTTGGCGACGCCCTGCGCGTAGAGTTTGCGCACGACGGCCATCTCCTCTTCGCTGAAGGCGACCACGACGATGCCGTTGCGTTCGAAGGGGAAGCCCAGCTCGTACTGGAGTTTTTCGAATTCGAGGTTGCCGAGGATCTCCAGCTTTGCCTTGAGACTGGTCACCGGGTGGTGGAAGCCGCCGTGGATGATTCCGGAATTCGCCTTGGAGACGCCGAAGCCGACGTCCGCCCACCGCTCGACCAGCGCCGTTTTCACGTGGTAACGCGACAGCTGCCACGCGGTGGAGGCTCCGGACACGCCGGCGCCGATGATTGCGACATCATATTCCATCGAGTTGCCTTTCCGTTCCCCGGATTCGGGGGTTGTTTACTTTAAAGTTTACTAAATATAAACTCGAATGGAATAAAAAGCAAGCGGTGCAGAAAAAAATCCGGTCACGGGGAAACGGGACCGGGACTTGATCTGCCCCATGATCGAATTTTTTTTTGAAAAAAAGAGGCGTGCATATCAACACGCCTCCCGGATTCGGAATGTTATTCCAGCACGCCGGACAACGCAATCATGCAGTCTGCCGGAATGCCCGTTTTTTTCGGAGCCTGGAAGAAGACAAACCCGTCTTCGGTCGTGCAGGGAATCAGAGTGCCGTCATTCAATTTGAAGGAGCGGAACGAGCCTGCCGTCGGCAGTTCCACCGCACAGGCATCTCCCTGTTTCGCGAATACCGAAGCGAACACTTTGCTCTCTTTCTGCGAGGCGACGTACACCGCGGGATTTTTGAACGTGCGCCCTCCGGCCTGACTGAGCGCGCCGGAGCGCATTCCCGGCCGTGAAGCGTGATAGCCGTTCGCCGCGATGGTCAGTTTCCCGTGTTTGAGCGGCTCTTTGTTCAGGTTGGCCAGAATCTCCGTATTGCCGTAACAGGCATCGATGATACCGGTATCGGTTCCACCGGGCCTCCGGTGTTCGAAGCGGACCACCGGTTCTCCCACCCACGGAGAGGTGACCTCCTTCTGCACAACGGAGAGAAAGTCGAGGCGGCCTTTATCCTTCGGGCGGGAGATCGCGTCGATTCCGACCCAGTATTTCTCCTTGGTGGGTTCAAAGGTCGGATTGAAACCGAGCCCGAGCTGCCAGGAGAGCACCGCGAGGCTCTCCGAGAAGGCGTTGAGATTGTGGGTATGCATCTTCAACTTGTCGTGCATGATCCGCTGTGCCATCGGGTAGATTTTCCACAGGTCCGGCGCCCACATCGCATGGTAGTCCACATTGCCGGAGCCGCGGAATTCATTCGGAATCAGTCCGAATCCCATGCCGAAGAAGGCACACTCGTAGTTGACCAGATGGGCATAGCCGCCTTCGGTGGTGAGCGGAATGCGGGCGGAATCGGTTCTCGCCTGGTTGATCAGGCCGGTAATGTAGGCGGTGCGGCTGGGAGAGGCCGGATTGAAGTCGTAGAGATTGATCCGGACTCCCACCTGATCCTGGAAGAGAAGCGATACCGGGAAGATCGTCTGAAATTCCGTGATCGTTTTGTCGTTCGCCCGGCGGACCGCCGGATGCCACATCGTCGTGGTATAGCCGAACTTCGGATTGTTTCCGTATCCATACTGCTCCTGATTGGGTTTGCCGTTCTGCTGTTTGAGCAGTGGAGCTTCTCCCTCGCGGGCGAAAGTCGGCGAGCGCGGGGTGGTTTCGCACCACCAGCTGGAGTTGGAGTAGGGCATCACGAGATGACCGCGCTTCTGCAGTTCACGGGTGATTTCTCCGTGACGTTCATGCTGTTTGGCGAATGGGAAGTGGTCCGGATAGCTGGCGTCGAATCCGTTGCGCAGATAGCTCAGGGAGTGGATCAGAGTCGGAACCGGCAGATCATCCATCATCTTCTTGCTGTAACGGAAATCGCCGCCGCCCGCATGGAGGTGGAGGGCATCCTTGAAGGGCTGAACCATCTCTTTCGGCATTTTCTCCTCCAGTTTCCGGTTGATCGCATTATCGGTGCAGTAGGCCTGAAGATTGGCCTCCGGTGTATCGAAGCGCATCCGGACGACGGGGGATTTCCAGGAACCGTTTTTCTCAATCCACACCATGAAGGAACGGTCGAACCAGCCACGACTTCCCCCGCCGCAGCTGAGTGTGGAGCTTTCCAGAATGGAGTTCGGATCCCACGGCTCCGGAGAGAGCGGCTGGATCGAATAGAGTCCAAAGCGGATGTTTTTTCCGTCGAACTGCTGGAAATCTGCGGTTGCCGCAGGATACGGTACGGAATAGGTGCGTCCGGTCAGGGGGAGGAGTTCCGCATAAAAGGGATAGCCGCCGCATTCAAACCAGTTGCCACCGTTCCGGACGAACTTCCTGATGGCTGAGATGAAGACTTTGCCGCCTTCCGGTGGAACGGGGAGTGATTCGCAGTACGGATTGACGAAAGCCAGAACCTTTGAATCGGAAAGCAACTGCATCGCCTGTGTCGCCGATGTGGCCAGGATGAGGTTTAATCCCTGTTCCTTTGCAAACTTCTTCATGGCATTTTCCCAGATGTTGACGGGAATTCTGCCCCAGTTGCCGACCAGCGGACCATTGAACAAAGAATAGAGCACGATATTGCGGCGGGCGGGGTTTTGTTTCGCCTGATCAGCGATGACGGCGAGTACCGACTGGATAAAGATGTTTTTCCCTTCGGTGTCGATGACGCGCAACCGTTCGTTGGTAAGCCGGTCATTGGTCTCCTGCCAGCTTCCAAACTGCCAGAAATTGCCTTCCCCGCCGAGACTGTTGCCGGAGAGAAACGGGCCGTCGGCGGAATCAACCAATACGGTTTGTGAAAAATCTGGAGCGGTCGGCCGGTGGACTCTGCGGCGGGAAGCGTTGATCTTTGCCGTCAGTTCCGGAGAAAAGAGCTTTTTCCCGGCTTCGGTGACCTTCTGTTGAGCGGGAGAGGTCTTTTGAAAGTCCATTTTCTTCAATTTTCCGCCAAGTGTCTTCCGGAACCCCGCTTCTCCCCGGATGACCTGCCGGTAACCGATCGGAGCGGTCAACGGGGCCTGTTGGAAAAATTTCGGTTCCAGCGCAAATCCGACGCTGAACATGCCGTTGCCCGGCATGATGAAACGATCGAGGTCGCCGGTATTGAAATAGATTCTGGCAGGAAGATGAAAATCCTTGATGACGGAACGATTGCCGTTTTTTACCTCTGCCTGCAGATCGAGATATCCTTTGCCGGGGATCGCCGTGACCTGGATGAGAGCTCCAGCCTTCCGGTAGGTTGCGACGATTTTTTCGCCTTCCCGGGTGACGTTGCAGGCGGCGCCGTTCGGATAGATCTCCTTCTGGTTGGCTTGTGCGCTGAACAATGCATTGGATTTCAATGACAGAGTTTCATTCCGGTTGCTGATCCGGGTGATGGAGCCGTTTTGCGGAGAAAACCAGACCGTGGTATCGCCGCAGTCAAGTTTTAAGAGCTTATCAACTAATAAATTGATTTTAATAGCTCCTTGTGCTATATTATCTTC